>NZ_CP176832.1:0-705000 GCF_052279045.1 Novosphingobium aeonii
GTAACCGTCCGCCTGGGACCGCCTGCCTGATGGTGCGATAATCTCTTAAGAGACGGTCATAGCGACGTCGCTAACGACGTCTCTTGATCGGGGATTGCGATGAGGGTGGAGATACTGGGTCAGGAACGTCGGCGCCGGTGGACGGATCAGCAGCGGCTGGAGATCATTGGTGCCGTTGGCGTGAATGGCGCTACACTGACAGAGGTGGCGCAGCGCCACGATGTAACCCGACAACAGATTTATACTTGGCGGTATGATTTGAAGAAGCGCGGGCTCTTGGGAGCCGCCCCCGAGCCTGTCTTTCTCCCCCTGGACTTGCCTGCCGTTCGAGCCCCTGAAGTTGCCTACAACCCTGGCCCAGGCGCGACGTCCATGGTTGAGCTGCGCCTGACGAAAGGCCGGACTTTGCGCTTTGGAAGCGACATCGAGATCATCTCCCTGACACGGCTCATCCGCTGCGTGGAGGCGGCGTGATAGGGCCGGGAACTGGCGTGCGGGTTTACTTGGCCTGCGGCGTCACTGATATGCGCAAAGGCATCTCTGGTCTTGGTCAGCTGGCCCAGACGGTGCTGCGACAGAAACCGACAAGCGGCGCGGTGTTCGCTTTTCGAGGACGTCGCGGCGACAGGGTGAAGCTCCTGTACTGGGATGGGCAGGGATTTTGCCTGTACTACAAGGTCTTGCAGCGTGGCCGTTTTCCTTGGCCTTCCGCTGCAGACGGGACGGCGCGGCTGACGTCGGCACAACTCGCGATGCTTTGGGAAGGCATCGACTGGAGGCGCCCAAATTGGGGCGCGCCGCCTGCCCATGTGGGCTGATTTTTGTTTTTGAATCTACCTGTTTTCATGGATATTCCTGCCCTTGGCTGGTAAGCGGGATCATGCTGAGCGCGGCGCAAAATCTTCCCGAAGACCCAGCTTTGCTGAAGGCGATAATCGCCGACTTGCAGGCGGAAAACGCGAAGCTGGCGGCAACGGTCCGTGCACATGATCTGGTGGTTCAGGCCCTGCGTCTGCGCATTGCCAAACTGAAGAAACAGGCCTTCGGCAAATCCTCGGAAAAGATCGAACGCGAGATCGAGCAGCTGGAACTGGCCCTAGAGGACATTCTGGTCGCCGCGGCACAAACCGTCGCTTCGCCGAGTGATGTCGAAGAGGATGAGGCCACTGCGCACGTAGACAGTGCACGGGCCATGGCCCGGCGCCCGCGCGTTGCGCCTGACACCCCGCGCGAGCGAAAAGAACTCGACCCGGGCAGCGCTTGTCCCGATTGCGGGGGCGAGTTACGCCTCGTCGGCGAGGACGTGAGCGAAATCATCGAAATGATTACCGCCAAGCTGAAGGTGATCGAGGTCGCGCGGCCGAAGAAGTCCTGCCGCTGCTGTGAGAAAATGGTGCAGGTGCCGGCTCCGAGCCGCCCGATCCCCGGCAGCATGGCCGGAAGCAGCCTGCTTGCCTACGTGCTCGTCTCAAAGTTCGACGATCACTTGCCGCTGTACCGGCAGAACGAAATCCTTGCCCGCATGGGCGCTGACATTCCCCGCAGCACGCTGGCTGACTGGTGCGGCAAGGCGATGCGAAGCCTGCAGCCCTTGATCGAGCGTATTGAGGCATCGGTCCTGGCCAGCACCGTCATCCACGCCGATGATACACCGATCCAGGTGCTGGATCACACAAGGCGGGCCAAGGGGCTCGGCAAGGGCGTGAAGCAAGGCAGGATCTGGGGTTATGTCTGCGATCAGCGCCCGTGGAACGGGCCGGCACCGCCGGGTGTGGTCTATCGCTTTGCCCCCAACTGGAAGGCGGAGCACGTGCAAAACCACCTTTGCAATGCGAGCGGCATTCTCCAGGCCGACGCCTACAAGGGATATGCGAAGCTCTATCAGCCCGGCGCGGACGGCGAACCGCGCTTCCGGGAAGCTGCCTGCTTCGCCCATTGGCGGCGTGACTTCCACGACATCTGGAAAGCGAACAAATCCCCGATAGCGCGAGAAGCCCTCGATCGCATCGGCCAGCTGTACGACATTGAACGCGAAATTGTCGGGAAACCTGCCGATGTTCGGCGTGCCGTCCGCCAGGAGCATAGCAAACCCAAACTCGAGGCGTTGCGCGCCTGGGCTGAGCAGCAACTCACCCGCATCCCCGTCAAGGGCGACTTGGCCAGCGCCATTAGGTATGGCTTGGGTCGCTGGCAGGCCTTCTCACTGTTCATCGAAGACGGACGCGTCGCCATCGATAACAATGCCGCTGAGCGAGCCGTCAGACCTATTGGTCTAGGAAGACGCAACTGGCTCTTCGCCGGCTCCGAAGCAGGCGCTGAAACACTGGCGCGAGCCATGACGCTTATTGAAAGTTCCAAGATGAACGGTCTTGATCCGCAGGCTTATCTCGCCGACGTGCTCGGCCGTATCCATGATCACAAGATCAACCGGATCGAGGAATTGCTGCCTTGGAAATGGGTGCCCTTGGTACCGTTGGCAGAGGTAGCCTGATGGCCACGATCACCCATGTGCACACACTGGCCTATGCTGCCGAAATGCTCGGCGAGGACGTGGAGCTGTTGCAAGCCATCATCTGGAGCGGCGACAATCTGACATACGGCAGCATCATCAGCGTTTACACTGGCCCCGATGAGACCATTACGGCGCTCACCGACGATGGCGTCGACGAATTGTCAGATATGCTTCGAGAAGCACGCCGCACCACCCAGACCTGGCACGGCTTTCTCGATGCCTTCGTCGGCGACCCCGAACTCGCTACGCGCTTCAAGGCCCAACCACCGCGGTAACAATCGGACGGTTACGCTCGAGCCAAGTCATATCGATTTTCGGCTTCGCCAAGCCCCCCCCCTTTCGCGATGGCCAGTCGGCCCGGCCGCGGGGACCTTACGTATGCCGAGTTCTCTGTCTACCCTTGGACTGATGGCTGTCCCCCCGCCGGGAGCTGCCGTTCCTGCAGCTTTATCGGAATGGCGTGAGTTAGTCGCGAGCCGCTGAAAGAGTGTCAGCTCCTGCAATCCAACTCCGAACCGGACGGTCGCTTACCGGCCATGGCCAGTCATTTCGACGCGTGAAGTCGCTGCAACTTCGCACGCCCACTCCCAACGCGATTGGCAGATTTTGCGGATTCGGCACCTTGATCCTCGGCCGAACGCAAAGCGGCCTGCAATTTTTGCCACCTTTCCAAATCAGCCACCTCCAACAGCCTCTTGCCGGCACGCCATTTATCGCGCCCAAGGATCGCCGCTGCCCGCTCCTCCGGCCAATGCCAGCTAGCAGGGGCGATCCACGGAATGGTGTCCCTACCTACGCCCCCCAGAAAGAGCCCAACAACAAGTGTCGCGCTCGCGGCGATCACCATCCACTTGTTCTGCCTTTGCCCATTGCGCGCCTTGGTGACGACGCTGTCGATCGACGCAACAGCGACCAGAAGCTCCCTACGCGCCCGCTCCCACGCCTGCTGATCGGCCAAGCGCCCATCCCTGCCTGCCTCCTTGATTTGCCCGGCGATTTTGTCGGGCGTTAGCGCCATGGCGGGATGATGGTTGAGCTTTTCTACGACGCCGCGCACGGCCTCGAAGCGTTCTTCGATCTTGGCCAGCTCGGGACTGTAATCGCGGGCATGCATCTCCTGAAATTTGACGGCGAGGCCGTCGATGGCAGCGGTAAGTCCTGCCAGGCGATGGCCCATGGCCTCGAACGCAGCGGCAGGATCAAGCTCGTGGGGGGTGTGGATTTCGGTCATCCGATCAGCTTATCCCAAGCCCACGGTCGCGCGAGCGGCCGAGCCATTCCCGGATCTGGTGCGACACCGGTTCTTTCCCAGTTGGTTTCAGCCCCAGCTCGCGGACCCTGTTCCGCAGCCGCGACTCGAGTTCGGGGTCGCGATGGAGGCTCTTGGCGAGATGATCGATTCGCGCTTCCGCCCGCTCCTCGCCGAGCTCGTCGCCGATCTTGCGCATCCGCATGAGCAGCCGGGCCTGGGTCTGGAACTCGTTCACGAAACGGTCGGCACGCATGTCGCCATCGATGCGAATCTCGCGCTCGGCCATCATCGCCTGGATCGCGCGTTTGGTCTGCCCCTTGCCGGCTTCATCGGCGAGATCGGGGTCCTTGTGGATCGCCGCCGTGAGATCGCGAGCACCGTGCTCGCGCACCTTGTCGAGATGGTTGGCAGCTCGTTCCAACGCCTGCTGCTGAAGTTCGATGGGCTTCAACCCCATCGCCTTGATGCGCAGAATTTCCTGCGCCGCGCGTCCATAGCGCTGCACCGCAACCTCAAGCGGCCCTGGCGGCGCGGCAATGGCTGGCGCCTTGAGCCTGAGCCCCGCAAAGGGATCGCGCTTTATGACGACCTCAGCTTGCGGCTCGCGCTTCAACTCGAAGGCCGGGCTGTAATCGGAGGCCATATCCTTCGAACGATCGCGGCTGAGCACCCGAACCAGCTTCGAGCGATCGGCAAAGTCCTCCTTGCCATAATGGAGATCGACCTCAGCCCGGTGGCGCGATAGCGCCACATAGGCCCCGTGCCGGTCGAGCCCCGGCGTGGCGAGCACTTGCACCCGGTCCACGGTCATGCCCTGCGCCTTGTGGATCGTCGCGGCATAGCCGTGATCGATGTCGGCATAGTCCTTGAGATCGAAGGCGACCGCCCGGCCATCGTCGAGCATGACCGCCATGCTGAAGGGCGAGACACTGCGCAGGGTGCCAAGCGATCCGTTCTTCACCCCCATGCTGCGCTCATTGCGGAGGAACATGACACGGTCGCCCACCGCAAAGGCCCGCTCGCCCCGCTCCACCTGAAGCGCCACATCCTCGCCCAGCTCTCCCGCCTCGCGCATCTTTCCGCGCGCCGCCTGGTTCAGCTCACCTACTTCGTCATTGGTATGCGTGAGAATGATCCGGCTCGCGGTGGGGTTTTGCTGACGACCGCGGTCCCACTGCCCGACCAGCGCTTCACGTGCGGCCTCGCGGGTCGGCGCCAGGTGGACATGCCCGGCCTGCTCATAGGCCAGCACCGCCTCGCCGGTCCGCCCGGTAGCGAGATCGCGCGTTGCCTCGCGCTGCCATTCCTCATTCTGCCGGCGCACCTGCATGATTTCGACGCTGCCATGCCGCTCGGCAATGCTGCGGAACGCCGCCCCTGCCTCGATCGCCTGCAACTGCTCGGGATCGCCGACCAGCACGACCTTGGCGCCGCGCTTCTCGGCTTCGGAGATCACCCGCTCCATCTGCCGGGTGCCGACCATCCCGGCCTCGTCGATGACGAGCACCGAGCGATCGGTTAGCAGTTCACGATCCTGCGCCCATTGCCGCTCCATGCTGGCGATGGTGCGCGAGGCAATACCCGACCCGCTTTCCAGGTTCTCGGCGGCGATGCCGGACAGCGCCGCGCCACGCACCTCATAGCCCGCCGAGTGCCAGGCATCATGGGCCACACCCAGCATCGCACTCTTGCCGGTGCCGGCATAGCCGATCACCGAGGAAAGGCCCCGGCTATTGGTCACATGCTCGAGCGCACCGCGCTGCTCGCCGGAGAGGGAAAGTCCCCTCGCCTCGGCTCGGGCCAGCGCCTTTTCCTGTATGGCCCGGCTGACGCCATGACGCCGCCCGGCATCGAGCTTGATCGTAGCCTTCTCGAGCCGCTTCTCGGTCTCGATCATCGACCGCGAGGTGAAGCGATCCTCACCGCGCCCATCCTTGCCGAGCGTGATCAACTCAGGCGAGGAGCGAACGGCTCCCAAGACCTGATCGAACTGTTCTTTCCCGTCGCTGTGCCGGTGCACGAACTTGGCGAGGTCACGGGTGGTGAATGTCGCCTGTTGGTGGGTGATGGCATCGAGCGCGATTGCCGGATTGGCGAGGATCTTCTCGCCATTGGCGCGGGCAATCGCATGATGCTCGTCGAGCCGCTCGCTCTCCAGCCCCTGCCCCGCCATCCGCGAGGCGGCGGGACCGATCTTGTGCTGCGGCTCGAGTTCGATGCCCTGGGCTTCCAGCGAACGGTGATCGATCCGCGCGTCGATATCGAGTTCGGCCAAGCGCTGGTTGACGTGGGTCGCCCAGGCTTCGCGCCAATGGGTGAGCAGTTCGGTGCGGTTCCAATCTCGCACTTTGGGACCAAAGCCTTCCTCGCTCACTTCACGCATGCCGAGCATTACATGGGCATGGGGCTTGGGCTGTCCATCTTCACCGATATCCCAGTGCACATTGAGATCGGCGATCATGCCTCGCGCCACGAATTCACGGGACACAAACTCCCTCGCCAGCCGAATGCCTTCGGCTTGGTCGAGCTCGCGGGGAATGGCGAACTCGACCTCGCGGCAAAGCTGCGCGTCCTTGCGCTTCTCGGCGGCCTCGACATCGTTCCACAGCCGCTCGCGGTCCAGCCACTGTTCGGGGGCGTTCTCGGGGAGCAGAATCTCCGAGTGGACGACACCCGCCTTGTTCGAAAAGTCATGATCGCGCCCCAGCCGCTCATCGTGCAGCCGCGAGGCGGAACGATAGGCGGCGGCGGCCACCGCCGAGGAGCCGGTAGCGCGGGAAATGACTTTGGCCGAGAAGTGGTAGATCGCCATGACGGCCAACCATTTACACTTCAAGCAGCACGTCGGCACGACGTATAAGCGCGCCCTCGAACGATTTCATCGCACTCGGGAACGCGAAATCCCAGAAGATTTCACGCTATTGTTCGGCGCTGAGACTCCCGATAGCTGAACCGTCCGCCTCGATCAAAGAAAGGACGGACGATGCGCAAACCGCGTGACTATGACGCCGAACTCAAAGCGCTTAACGACAAGGCGCGGCAACTCAAAACCCGCAAGACCAGCCAGCTCGGAGAACTGGTGAACGCGACAGGTGCCGATGCCCTTTCCGCCGAGATGCTGGCGGGCGCCCTGCTCGATGCCGCCACCACCGCGGATGCTGCAAAGAAGGAGGCATGGCGCAAGCGGGGCGCCGCGTTCTTTTCAGGAGCCGGCAAAGGCGCTCGCACAGGAACTGGCAGCGAGCATCACAGCAACTTGGGCAGCGCTGCGGCGGAGCCAGGCAGCGCGCAATTGCCACTTGGCGAGCCGGGCGCGGCATGATGCCCGTGCGTGGCAAGTGAAGCGGCGCGAGCGCCCCCGCCAGCTCATCGAACTGGGCGGGCTCGTCGTCAAAGCCGAACTGGCCGAACTGACCGGGGATGACCGCGCGGTGATCCTCGGTCTACTCGTCGAGGCAGCGGCGAAGCTGCGCGGCGAAGATCGTGAGCAGGCGCTGACGCTATGGCGAAGACGCGGCATGCGTGCGTTCGCCGACGATGCCGTCGCGAAGGACGAACGCCAGAGCCGTTCGATAGAGGGCTGAGCGGGCGGCGCTCACCCTCGTTCTGCACGGCCTTGGCGTAAGGATTCCCGTCTGTTATCCTGCCAAGGCGCTGCGCAAAGGGCAGCGCCGGGACTGGTAATCCCGCACACGAAGCAAACTCGGAAAACACGGTTTTCCGGGGTGCCGTCGCGCATGTCCAAACCTTCGGGTGAAAGGCGGCGGCGCATGACGTGTGCATGTTACCAGCTCCGGCGGCTCCCGCGCGTTAGCGTGCGGGAGTTCGGGACTGGTCCGCAAGTTGTCTCGAAGCCTTCCGCCAACCCGCCCTGATGCGGACCCGGAGGTGCCAATGGACGTTCAAGTTCCTGTTGCTTCACCCGATGAAATCGCCGCTGTCGCTGCGGCGCTCAACTCTTTGCCCGATGAGAATTCCGCACTCGCTGCGCTCTGGAAAATCTACGACGCAGAACCAGTGCGGTTGCTGCGCACTCAGGACGGCCGCAGCCTGAGCCGCGCACGCGCCAGGCGAGCGGAAGAGTTCATGGGCTCGATGGCGCCCGATGCCCCGTTCGACTGGCACTATTTCCTCTACACGTCTGGGATCGTTGCCCAGCTGTCGCTGTCCGCGCATCTTCTCGATGTGGGCTTTCCGGACACTTGGTGTGCGCGGCATGTCGGGCTCCATGTCGACCGCTCGCTCGCCTACGCCAATGTCACCGGCTTCGGCTACGATTGCGCCGAGACCGCGCGGCTCATGCAGGTGCTGTCGCCCTATTGGAAATGGAACCGCCGCGACGTGATCGAGGGCATGGATCTCGATGATGGCGGCTTCACACCGGACCAGGTTCGGATGCTCATCTGCACGCTGGTCGATCACGTGTGTCACGTGACCGGCCATGCGCGGTCGCGGAAACGGGTCATGCGATCCTGATCGCGCCACTGCGGCGCTGACATTCCAGACTGAGGCACGGTGTCATCGCCGCCGAGGTCTGGCGCGATTCGGGCTCGTGAGATGGTCGCGGCTCGCGTGCGAGGCGCGCCGCGAGACGGCGTGAGACAGAACCGCCGGTCGCGGGCTCCCGGCGGCAAAATTTATTTGGGTGCCATAGAGTGCCGCCAAGACCCACTACGGTGCAACTCGATGAATCTGCGCCAGGAATATCCGATAAGCGCCAATTAGCGCCCTTGCAGGCGGCTCGAATTGGCCCAATCTTGCTCATGGCCGGCCAGTCCACCTCATGCAATCGGAGGACACGCCACATGAACATGATACCCCATGATCGTTTCCTGCGCCTCGATCTCGTTCTCGAACGCACGGGGCTTTCCCGCGCTACCCTCTACCGCAAGATCCAGTCCGGGACGTTCCCGAGACAGGTTCGCATTGCCGAGCGCTGCTGCGGTTGGCGCGAAAGCGCCATTACCGAATGGATGAATAGCCCCATCTCGTACCTGGTCGACAACTTCCCGCCGCAAGCCTGAATTGTCGGTACGCCCGCAAAAAAGGCCGGGCGCGTCCGCCGCAGCGGACGCGCCCCAAACCCCTACCAGCCCTTGCGCTCCTGCCGGTTTCGCGATCGCACGATCAGGCACATCGCCCGGCCCACTTCGATCTCCACCCGGCGAACGCTGATGCTCAGATGATCGGCGATCTGCTCATACCGCAGGCCCTCGAACCGCAGCAGGTGGAACACTGCACGCGGAAGCCAGGGAAGCGAACGCACCGCCCGCGCGAGTCGGCGAAGGTCCGGGTCTTGGTACTCAGGAAAGGCATGGCGAAGGAATGCCTCACGGATGCGCTGCTCCAGCAGATAGAGATGCCACCTCATGCTGCGTCCTCCCCGAAGGCGAGGAGATAATCGGCTGCCTTGCTGGCCGCGCTGGCCGCCCGGAAGATCGCCTTCTCGTCGGCGCGGAGCACTTCAAGCCACGATCCAAGGTAATCCGAATGCCGCACCGTGGGCTGGATACCCAGTGACGCGCAGGCAAAGGCCGAGGTCATCTCGGCAATAAGCTCTTCTTTTGCATACGATGCCGAGCCGTACTTGCCGGTCTGGTCGCGGTCCAATCGCGCCTTGCCCCCGGCCCAATGGCCGAGTTCATGTAGTGCCGTCCGGAACCAGTTCACCGGCTCATGGAAAGCCGCCTGTGGGGGCACCTGCACATAGTCCTGCTTGGGGGCATAGAACGCCTCGTCGCCGCCGATCCGGAAGTCCGCGCCGGTGGCAGCAATCAGCCGGTCTACCTCGGCAATTGCCATGACCGGATCGGGCACCGCCGGTTCCTCGACATAGCGTTCCGGCAGCCCTTCAATCTGATCGAGGTTGAAGACGACAAAGCGCTTCAGGAACGCAATCGTCCGCGCCTCGCGATCTTCGCACCGCGCCTGCTCGGTCTCGCCCTTCGGGGTGAAGCGATCCGCATAGCAGATGACCGTGCCCTTCTCGCCGCGCCGGACATGACCGCCTGCCGCCAAGGCCTGTTTGTAGGTCAGCCAGCGCTGCGATGCGAACCGGCGTTCCACTGCCTCACACCACAGGATCAGCACATTGATCCCCGAGTACACTCTTCCGGAAGCCGCGTTGTGCGGCATGAGGCAGGGACACCGCGCACGGTCCCAGGGCTGCACCCAAGGAAGCCTGCCCTCTTCAAGCTCGGCAATGATGCGCGACGTGACCTCTCCATAGAGGCTCTGACGATTGGTCCTTTCCATTTCTCCTGTTCCTTTCCTCAACCGCCATTGACCGGCGCCGGGGTGGCGGGGGGCGGCAGGAGCGGACCAAAAGCCTCGCCAAGATGGCGGGGTGCACCGAAAGGCCGGAACAGGGTGGAGGACCTGGGCTCCGCCCAGGTTGCGGCTCGACATGGCGGGGCTAAGGGGCCGTGACGCCCCCCGTCACCCTGGAGCCGAGGCACACGCCGACGCGCCGCAGGCGCGGCGACCGCTGACGGGACGCGATGAGCGTCCCGCCCCGCCAGTGATCGTCACGGCTATGCCGACGAGACGCCGCAGGCGGCTCGGTTGAGCGTCAGCGAAATAGAGCGCGGCCGTGCGCAAGCACGGGGCGGCCAGGTCATGCCACCATCCAGACCTGATTGAGTATCTGCGCTGCGAGGGCTGATTTGTCCTGTGGTAGGAACCGTCCGTAATGCTTCGCTACCATTTCAGGCGTGTCCTGGATTGCATAGCTTGCCCGCTCGAATGAGCCGGTCTGCTTCAGGATATGCGTGGCGAGAACATCGCGAATGTTGTGAGGCCCATGTGGGAGCAAACCCACAACTGCACCTCGGCCGGTGTAAGGGTTGAAGATGCCGTACCGCTGGATGACCAGCCGCCAGGCTTCGTAGAATGTGTTGCTGTCATAGGCGGCATCCCTGCTCGAGACCTTCGCCGATTTGACGAAGAACGTGCCGGGATCTTCAGCGCCGCCAAGCAGCACAGACCGGTGCCGCCTGACGTATTGGTCGATATGGCGATAGAGATCGCCAAGATCGGGCAGGACCAGCCGGAAAGGACGCCCGCCGAAGAAGGACGACCCCGCATTCTTGAACGCAACCGCCGGGATAAGCACTTCCCAGCCGCTCTCGCGGTCGCTCCACCGGATTTCGCCGCGCTTCATCATCTCGAGCTGACGCTCGGTTCTTGGAGTCTGATCGCGCGGGCAGACGAGAAGCTGGCGCAGATTCTTCTGCCGCAGCCCAAGGTGCAATCCCAGGCGGATGAGCAGGAAGGACCGCGCCGCCTCCGCCGCTGCGCGCGGATGCCTGTTGGCATCGGGCGCGAGCCGCAAGATTTCGTCGGCGATCTTGCGGTACTCTCCAACTGGGCTGTCCGCTTCGAGCACCGGCAGGATCGGCTCGAACGGATCACGGTGGACTCGCGCAACGCGCTCGATCTCCTTTGCCCGCGCAGAAGCATGGGAATGAAGCCGATCACAGGCGGCCGACCAATCGGCGCGCAGGGCCTCGATCTCGTCTGCCGTGACAATGCCTTCGATCGGCACCAGCCGCTCCCCCAGCGGTGCCATCTGGCGCAGCCAGCCGGTCTCTTGACGAGTGAACGCCATGCCGTTGCGCAGCATATCGACTTCCCACCGCGTGAAGAAGCCGCGCCGCTTCTCACGCCACTGGATATACCAGTCCCACAACCGGGGAATGACAAGCATCGCCAGGGTCAAGTGCCGCATCGGAACGCCGAGCCCGCCGATCGCGCCTTTCGGCGAGGCAACCATCGCACCGAACATCAGGCCAAGGTGCTCCAGCCGCATGGCCGTCGTTTCCTCGTTCCAGACGCCGCTTCGCTGGAAGCCGATGTCGGTCAGCGTCGCCGACTTGAAGCGTACCAGTTGCGAGATCTCGGCAGTCAAACCCGGCGGCGCAATCTTGTTCGACAACAGGGCGTCGTCATCATGATAGACGGCCCTTTCATCCTCCGAGAGCTTCGCGGAATTCGCCTGTGGCTTGCGCCCGGTGAGAGAAGGGAAACAGAGGCCATAGCGGTTCTTCGCCGCCTCGGCCTGGTACCGCCGATATTCCGTGGCGCCGGATATCACGACCGTGCGAACCCAGTTCAGGATTTCGCTGCGCTCCGCGAGCGGACGGTCGTTGAAATCATCGGGCAGATGCCAAGCTAACCGGCGCTGCTCCGCGCGCGGTATGCCGCCGAGGTTCAAGCCTGCCGGTGCGCGTGCCTGATGCGGCAGCTTTGCTTTGAAGTAACCTTTGGGCAGCGCATAACGCGCTTCAATTCGCGCAAGAACGTCGAGGCTGGCTGTGTTTCGCGGCGTCCTCTTGCCGGAGCACCATCCCTTGATGGTAGCTGGATCGAATGTCTCATCGGGCCGGATCACCGCCCGGTGGAGCAGAAGGTAGGATTCCTGATATCGGGCCAGGTGAAGGCGAAGGGCATCTGCAAAGCCGGGGGGATCGATCCATTCGTTCGTGACGGGCGTGGGACATTCGCTCGGGATCTTGCGCACGACGCCGCGCTTCCTGGTGCCGGCGACGACGCTCGCCGCACGGCTTGAATTCGATGACATGGGGTGATTTTTCCGAAGTGTTTGATTTGGCTCCCCGAGGGTTTTCCGATCGGGGGCCGCGCTTTCGGCAAAATTGCGGCCACGAGACAAGGGCCTAGACGCGCGCCTTTCACTGACAGTTTGCGATTGCGTCCGTCAAATTGACCCTTCCAGACCCGCAAAAGATCGGACCCATCACTCTATAACATCTTTACGAGAATTCTCACGGGCATTTCGCGATCTAAGACCTTTTTATGAGATGGTTATTTCAAAAGCCTCAGTTCGGAACGAACCGGACAATTCCAGGACCCTTAATGAAAAACTTTCATACCATTAGTGATGTGATCCCGAAGTTAGAGCCCGTAAAGTCGGCACCGCGCACCTTAGTGGCGGCCCACTGGATTTTGGGTGCATCGGTATTCTTTTTCCTGCTGTTCATGATGTGTGCCGCGCTGGGCGAGACGCACCCACCGCTCAGACACGGTATGCGCGCCGCAGGCATAATTCTCCACTCGCTTGGCCTTGCTCTGCTTGCGGCCTGGGGTGCGCTGAATGCTTGGATCCTGGGAGAGCTACTGTGGAGATCCAATTTCCATCTTGCAGCGCAACTGGATGCTCAAATCGCGCACGATCGAAAGCTTATTGATGGTTTGGTTAAAGCCAATACGCTCCCAAATCTGCAGCGCCTGCGCCGACACGTCGACTTCGAAACCAAGATGATCCAGGGCTTCGGGGTGACGGTCGCCCAGATCGGTGGTCTGGGCGCTGCACTGATTGCTACAGCCGCATTCCCACAGATCTATGCCGGAAATTTAAGCGAGTACATCAAGATCAGCATATCCGTCCTGGTACTCGGCACTCTTCTCGCAGGAGCGGTCAAGCATGGCTTTGGACAACGGTTACGAAGGCTGGAATTCACAATTTCCGAAGCTGAGCTCGAGCTTGACAAGAAGAAAGCGAAATTTTCTGAGCGCAAGGCGAGGCACCGTGCACCGCTGAAATCCAGCCCAAAGGCGTAAATCCATATCCGAGCTATGTGATGTGGGCATGGGAAGCTTGTTAGCCATTTCTAGACTTGTTCATTGCTATTGAGAGAAGAATTCGACGAAGTCTTCTCGACAGCACATGCGCTATGGGAAGATAGCTCAATCCGGGGGAATGATGGACTCGATTGAATCAAAAGACGCAACGGTAGCTGGCATATTTCGGGATTTTTACATCGTACCGAATTACCAGCGCGAATATGTTTGGGGTCAGGATCAGGTTGAGCAATTGCTTGGCGATATTCGCGCCGAACAGAGCGAAGGTGGCGATGCTGAGTATTTCATCGGTTCGATCGTAGTCTGTCCCAGCAGGGCTCACCCCGGCGCCCTGGATCTGATCGATGGTCAACAGCGGACGACGACTCTTTTCGTCATCCTTTGCGCGATCCGTGATCGGCTGCATGCTCTTGGCGACAATGGAACGGAAGGCGTCAAAAAGCTCATCGCCGACACCGTGATCGATCATAACGGCAATGACAGCTTCCGTGCCCGTCTCGACCCGCAGTACGACGATGCCGGCGACGTCTTCGAGAAACTCATGACCAGCCAAGCACCCGCCACGCGCGGCACGCGATCAATGGTGAATATCGCTGTTGCATATAACAGCACCATCCGTTTCCTGGCGGAAGAGTTCGGCAGCGACGCGCAGTCCGTGCGGGGATTTTTCGGGTATTTGATTCACAAGGTGAAGCTGATCCGAATTCACACGGACAGCATTGCGCGCGCCCTCAAAATTTTCGAGACGATCAATGATCGTGGCATTGGCCTCGATGCGATGGACCTATTGAAAAACCTGCTTTTCATGCGGACCGACCCTGCGAAGTTCGACAAGCTGAAAGATCGATGGAAGCTGCTGACGGACAAGCTGCATAAAGCCGGCGAGAAGCCTCTGCGGTTTTGACGTGACCCCCTGATTTTCCTCCAGGTATGATTAGAGTCCGGCCCAACAGAAGGACGGACAATGAAGCGAGCAAGGTTCACGGAAGAGCAGATCATCGGCGTGCTGAAGGAGGCCGAGGCCGGAGCGAAGACCGGCGATCTGGCCCGGCGCCATGGCGTATCGGAAGCGACGATCTACAACTGGAGGGCCAAGTATGGCGGCCTGGAGGTGTCCGAGGCGAAGCGGCTACGAGCGCTCGAGGATGAGAACGCCAAGCTGAAGCGGCTCTTGGCCGAGGCGATGCTCGACAATGCCGGCCTGAAGGATCTTCTCGCAAAAAATTGGTGACGCCCGCTGCCAAGCGAGAGGCGGTCGCGCGTCTCCAGGCGGCCCTGGGGATGAGCGAGCGGCGGGCGTGCCGTGTTATCGGCGCCGATCGGAAGAGCATGCGCTACCGGTCGCAGCGGGACGATGATGCCGATCTTCGGTCGAAGCTGCGCGAGTTGGCTCAGCAACGCCGCCGTTTCGGCTATCGCCGACTACATATCCTGCTGCGGCGCGAAGGCGTGGTGATCAATCGCAAGAAGACCCAGCGGCTCTACCGCGAGGAGAAGTTGGCAGTCCGACGAAGACGGAACCGCCGTCGTGCCGTCGGTGCGCGGGCGCCAGCACCCGTGCTGGCGCTGCCCAACCAGCGCTGGAGCCTGGATTTTGTGCATGACCAGATGGCATCGGGCCGCCGGTTCCGGGTGCTCAACATCGTCGATGACGTGACCCGGGAGTGCCTGCGCGCGGTGCCGGACACGTCGATCTCAGGGCGCAGGGTCGTGCGCGAACTCACCGATCTGATCGCCGAGCGCGGCAAGCCGGGCATGATCGTCAGCGACAATGGCACCGAGCTGACCTCCAACGCGGTGCTGGCTTGGTGCGGAGAGATTGGTGTCGAGTGGCACTACATCGCGCCGGGCAAGCCGATGCAGAACGGCTACGTGGAAAGCTTCAATGGGCGAATGCGCGACGAACTGCTCAACGAGACGCTGTTCCTCAGTCTGGACCATGCCCGCGTCGTGATCGCCGCCTGGGCGAAGGACTACAACCAGGCGCGCCCGCACTCAGCCCTTGGATACGAAACACCAGCGGCGTTCGCCGCTGAACTGCATAAGCAATGGCCTGCTTCACTACGCCCTACGGGCTCCGCTGCGCAGGCCATTGCTCAACCCGCGCTCATGCGCAACAAAGCCGCCAGGCTCTAATCGCTGCTGGTGGAAACCATGGGGTCACGTCAGTTTCTCCGCTATTATGTGCTGGCGACATGGGGCGTCACCAAGCTGCGCGAGGACGAGTTGTATGATTGGTTCGTCAAGAACGAGAGCAAGGTGGGGTTTGCAGCAGATCCGATCGCGTTCGTAGATCGGCTTCAGCTTGCCCTGGACGCGTATCTCAATTTCTTCAGTGGCAAAGGTAGAGATGGACAGCCTGATCCGGCGCTCGAATCCATTTCTCTTCTGGCTGGCGGGGCGACACGTCAGCATTTGGTGATGCTATTGGCAGGCCGAGATTTGCCTGCCGAGCTGTTTACCGAACTCTGTGTCGATGTGGAGGCCCTGCTATTTACATATTTGATCACGAGGCAGACCAATCGGGAATTCGAGGTCATGTTTCCGGAATGGGCTCCCGAACTGGCAGGCATCACGACCCAAGCTGACTACGAGCAATTTGCAGAGCGCACCTTACGCAAGCGCAGACAGGAGCTTTCTTCTCGTTTTCGTCGAGAATTCCAAGCTCTCAACGGCCAGTTCCTACGCCAATATCAACTGAGGTATATCCTCGGAAAACTCACCCAGGCAGTCGATCGCTCAGCCTACGGAGCCACCGCACAAACGAGCCTCTGGCTGTCTCGCTACTGCGATGGATCGAATGTCCATATCGAACATATTCTTCCCCAGTCGTCGGACGACGTCGTCCGCCAGGAATTCGGCCCGGATGCGGACAACCCGGAGGTGCTGTGGTCGATCGGCAATCTGGCGCTGGTCGAAAAATCGATCAATACGTCGCTGGGAAGAAAACCGTTTTCATATAAGCGAGGAATCTATCCGCAGTCACAGTTCCTTTTGACTCGGGTGATTGGCCAAAGGCCTGACATAGGAAATACCGCAATCGATCGAGCAGTTTCGCATATGGCTCCATTTGAAAGCTGGACCCACAAGGATGTGACACAGCGCGCCGCATGGCTTGCCGACCTCGCTTGTGCAGTCTGGTCAATTCCGGCGTTGGATACGGAAATCATCGAAGCTGCATAATCACGCTGGATCAGGCGCAAAAAGGGCCGGCACATAAGGCCGGCCCGTATTTGATGCGTGGGGGATTATGGGACGTTACAGGGACAGTGCGTCAATGCCGATCGTGTGAAAAAGCACCGTGATCAGTGCAGCTTTCGCGAGTTCGCGGATCATCGATTTGCCCATATCTACCACCTCGTCTTTCTTTTTGCTTCCTTCCATTACTTCATTCAAATTCACTTCATCATCAGTTTTTCCGACCTTGTTACCCGGCGCCAGAAACCGGTATGCGGCGAGGCCCGCAAAAACGGGCCAAGTCAGGATGGGACAAAGCCCACCCAAGTTCATCACGGCGGCGAGGACGAATCCACCCACAGTCCCTGTAACGTCCCACCACTGGTGTCGCCAAGGCGTGTCCCGTGGGGGCAATTGCCCTAATAGTGTCAAAGCCTCTATTTTTCAATATGTTCACATTCCACACCAATGTGTCGCCAAGTGCGGAGAGCGTTGGACTGCAGGCTTATCTCGCCGGGGCCACGACACCTCAGAAGCAATCCACCGCTGGCGGGTGAACTTCCCCCCAATGTCGTAAAGCTTAGCTTTACACATTCGTAAAGCCATGCTATACGCTTATCGTGGAAATCGAGAGCGTCTCTCACAAGAACCTGCGTAAATTCCTTGAAACGGGAAAGACGAAGGGCATGATCGAAGTCGAACGTATTGGCGATATGATCCAGTACATTCTCGCGGTCAGTGAATTCAGCGAACTCACCATTCCTCCCAACTTCGGCTTCCATGCCCTGACCGGCAATCGCGCCGGCACATTCGCCATGACCGTAACGCGGAACTGGCGCCTGACATTCACGAAGGTCGACGAGCAGACGATCGGCGACCTCGATCTGGAGGACTACCACTGATGGCGATCAAGGTTCACCCTTCGATCTTCACGCATCCGGGCCCTTGGCTCCGGCGTAACTTCGTGGAGCCGTATCACCTCACGGTCCAGGCCACGGCCACGGCGCTAGGCGTGACCCGCGTGGCGATGAGCAACTTGCTCAACGGCAAGGCTGCCTTATCGGCCGAGATGGCGATGCGCTTCGAAAAGGCGTTTGGGGTCTCTGCCGAGACGTTGATGCGCATGCAGACTGCCTACGATCTTGCCCAAGTGCGCGAGCACGCGGACGAGCTCGTCGTGGAGCGCATCGCAAAGGCCGCCTGATCAGTGGCACAAGCGGCATAAAGACTTCTTTGGGTCATCGGGACATCCGCCTGAGAGCCATGAACAGGGCCGAGAACTACCCAACACAGAATGCATTCCAGTCATCCATCATGGCCCGACGCTTTTCCAAGAGGTTGCCTCGACGGTAAGCCGCCTCGGTCTTGTTCTTCACCACGTGGGCAAGCGCCGCCTCCGCAACATCGCTGGGGTGCTGGGTTTCCTCACTAACCCAATCCCGGAACGACGAACGAAAACCGTGCGGTGTGTAGGGTTCGCGCATTTCGCGAAGCAGCTTGGATAGGGTCATGTCTGACAAGGGAGATTTCGGCCGAGCCCCCGGGAAGACCAGAGTGGCCTCTCCTAACCTCAGTTCCTGACACCGCCGCAGAATTTTCAAGGCGCCGTCGTTTAGTGGCACCACGTGTTCGCGCTGGGCTTTCATACGCTCTTTGGGAATGGTCCAAAGCTTGGCATCGAAATCGATCTCACCCCATGTGGCCTCCCGCACCTCGCCTGAACGAGCAGCAGTGAAGATCGCGAACTGCAAGGCGAGCCTGCTGAACGTCTCGCGCTCGGGGAGGCGGCGCAGGAACGCCGGGACATTGTCATAAGGCATGGCGGCGAAATGGCCGTCCTTCTTGGGCTGACGCGGAAGGCCTTTGGTGATTGCGCGCATCGGAGCCTCGGTCTCGCGAAAGCCGGAGGCATAAGCCCAATCGAGAATTGCGCCGACCCGCTGGCGAACGCGGCGAGCGGTCTCGGGCTTGGTAAGCCATATCTCGGCAAGGAGATTTCGAATCATGGGCCCCGTGATCTCATTGACCTGACGATCGCCGATGTGGGGGAAGACATAGGCCTCCAGCGTACTGGACCACTGTGCCGCGTGCTTCTGATTACGCCAGGTCTTGTCATTGGCGGCAATCACCTTTGCCGACGCCTCGCGAAAGGTGGGTATGCCTTGCGCCTTGCGCCGCTCGAAAATGGGATCGAGCCCCATCTCCATCCAGCTACGGATTTCCCTCGCCATCTCTCTGGCGGTCGCAAGCGAGATTTTCGAAGCGCTGCCGAGACCGAAATCCCGCCGCAGGCCATGCTTCTGCACACGGCACATCCAGCTCTTTGAACCGCCGGGCTGGACGATGAGGTACAGGCCCTCGCCGTCACCCAATCGGCCCGGCCGAGTGGCCGCCTTAACGCTCGTCGCAGACAGTTTTCCCATGCCAAAACCTTCCCACATTTCTTCCCACGAAACGACTCGGACGCCGTGCGATGGAGTGAGATGCGGTGGGAAGCGAATCAGGGCATAAACCAAGGAAATCCTTGGGTTTATGAGACTGAATCGTGATGTGGTGGGATGGTCCCTTGGCGGAGAGGGTGGGATTCGAACCCACGGTACGGTTTCCCGTACACTGCATTTCGAGTGCAGCGCATTCGACCACTCTGCCACCTCTCCGCTAGAGATGCGATAGCGATGGAAGGTCTCCATCGGGTCGGGAAGCGCGCCGTTAGCCCAGCATTTCGACCTTGCCAACCCCCTGTTTTCAAAAATGGGGATTGTCCACAGGGGTTGCTTGTTTGCACCCCGCAGGAAACCTATATTTCTCGCATGAACAGGGCGCACTTTTTTTCACCCACGGCCGGACGCATCATCGATGCGCCTCGCCAGACCCGTGCGCGATTCGCTATCGGCGATGTGGTCCGCCACCGGAATCATGACTTCCGGGGCGTCATCTTCGATATCGATCCGGTGTTCGCCCATAGTGAGGAATGGTACGAATCCATTCCCGTGGACGTGCGCCCCAAACGCGACCAGCCCTATTACCACCTCCTCGCCGAAAACGAGGAATCCAGCTACGTTGCCTATGTCAGCCAGCAGAACCTGCTCGCCGATGCCGAGGGCGGGCCGGTAGACCACCCCTCTTTGTCGCAGATGTTCGATGATTTCGGCAACGGGCGCTATCGGTTGCGGCGCGGTCTCGCGCACTGAACCCGCGCTTTTTCAGGACGATTCGGTACCTGTTTCTGAAAAGGAATGCGCGCCGCCTTCCAGCAGGCGCGTGATCTCGCCGTACGGAACCGGGCGTGAAAGCAGGTAGCCCTGTACTTCGTGGCATCCCAGTGACCGCAGGTGCGAGAGCTGGGCCTCGGTCTCCACGCCTTCGGCAGTCAGGTTCAGGCCATTGGCGCGGGCAACGTTGACGATCGCCTCCACCAGGGCCGCGCCCGGTCCGGTGTTCACCGCATGGACGAAGGAACGGTCTATCTTGATGCGATCCACCGCAATGTCGCGGATGTGGCTGAGCGAGGAATAGCCCGTTCCGAAATCGTCGAGCGCACAGGCCACCCCGATCCGACGCAGCGCCTTGAGAGACGCGGAGACCTCTTCCGAAGCAGACATCAGCGCGGTTTCCGTCAGCTCCAGTTCCAGACGGCGCGGATCGAGGCCGGTCTCGTTCAGGACCGCCCGCACATTGTCCACGAAGGCCCTGCTGCGCATCTGCACCGGCGAGACGTTCACCGATATCCGCAGGTCGGGCCAGGCCATGGCATCGTCCACCGCCTTGCGCAGCACCCAGCCGCCAAGCACCTCGATGAGGCCGGACTCTTCGGCCTGCTGGATGAAGCCGGCAGGGTTGACGAGACCGTTCACCGGATGGTTCCAGCGCAGCAGCGCTTCCACCGCGACCATCCGGCCACTGACCGTCGAGTAGACCGGCTGGTAGAAGACCTTGAGCTGCTCGTCGCAATCCAGAAGCGCCTGGCGCAGCTCGCGATTGGTCGTCTCCCGCAGCCGCACCACTTCGTCCATGCTCGCCTCGAAGAAGGTGAAGCGGCTCCGCCCTTCCATCTTCGCCTTGTAGAGAGCGATGTCCGCACGCCGCGTCAGCTCGGTGCGGTCGGTGCCGTGGTCCGGCGCGACGGCAACGCCGATGCTGGCGCCGATGAACGCCTGCGCGCCGGCCACGTCGAACGGACGCTCGATCTCGGCTACGATGCGTTCGCAGATCTGCCCGATCGCCTCGCGGGATTCCGGCTCGACGACGAGCACGGCGAACTCGTCTCCTCCAAGGCGCGCGACCATGTCGTAGCCGCGCACTTCCGAGGTCAGCCGCCGGGCGACCTGACGGATCAGCGCATCGCCGGCGGGATGGCCCAGACTGTCGTTCACCTGCTTGAAGCGGTCGAGGTCGATGTAGAGCAGCCCGACAAGGCCGCCCTCCCGGCGGCAGCGGGACAGGGCAGCGTCCAGCCGCCCTTCGAACATGGCGCGATTGGCCAGTCCGGTCAGGGCGTCGTGCAGCGCCTGGTGGCGCGCCTCGCTCCGGCTTTCCTCTAGATCGAGCGTCCGGCTGGCGAGCCGGCCGGCCAGGAGGTAGATCACCACGGCCGAAAGCAGGAGGACCAGCAGCACGACCGGCCCGACCGACCGGGTCACCTCGCTCCCCGGCGCGAAGGGATGCCATACGAAGTAGCCGATGACATCGCCGTCGCGCGAGCGGAGCGGCACCGAGGCTTCGCCCCAGGCCCTGCTCGGCGATATCTCGTAGCGCGCCTGTGCGAGGCCGTAGTTGCTGCCGAGGCGGGCGAAGAAGTCGTTGTCGAGATAGACGACACCGATATGCACCGGCTCGCTTCCCGGCTTCTGGACGATCGAGCCGCTGTCCGAAAGGATCGGCTTCGCGCTGACGATCGCCGGACGGCCGCGCAGGATCGCAAGGTCCGAGGCGCCGGGCGAGATCATGGGAACGCCGCCGACACCCACTTTTCCGCTACCCCGCGTGCGGCGCAGCCGCATCACCAGCGGGTCGGCCACGTCTTCGATGGCGATGTAGGTTTCCGGCACCTTCCGCTTGCCGCCGCGCATGGCGTAGATCGGCACGCTCTCGGGGGAAAGGACATAGACCTCGTTGAACCCGGCATATTGATCGAACCAGATGCCGAGGTTGAGATCCATCCAGTCCTGATCGATCGGGCGCCTGCGCGCTTCACGCAAGGCATCGTCCCACACGGTCGACGATTCCTGCGCATGGCCGACCCGCTCGATGCTCTGGGCGAGGACGAGCGACACGATGGAACGGTCTCGCTCGCTTGCGATGCGGTCGATCTCGCGCCCGGACCAGATGAGGAAGCCGACGATCAGCATGACGATGAAGAGCGCGGCCACGACGATATGCGGCGCAAATCTGGCCGCTTCCGACTTGCGAACCTTGCGCGTGTGGATCGGAGCGAACACGCGGAAATCCTTAGCCTTCGAGGGATACCAGAGCATTAGAAGGCAACAGCAGGCCGACCACAAGCGAAAGCGCGGCCATAAGCGTCACAATGCGTCAACCATGTGACAAGGGCCTTCACCTCCGCCTTCGCCACATGCGAAAACGCCCCGGCCGGATGTCCGAACGGGGCGTCTGCAACTGCGAAGGGGAAAGGATGTCAGCCCTTGAGCTTCCAGCCCGAACGCAGGACCAGATAGATGATGCCCGCCAGCACGGCATCCAGCAGACCCATCCCGATCGCGCTGTGGAGCACGGCCATGTTGGTATCGCCGATATCGCTGACACCCAGGAAACCGAACCGGAAGCCCGAGATCACGTAGAAGAACGGATTGAGGCGGCTGATCGCCTGGAAGGTGGGCGCCAGGTTGTCGATCACATAGAACGTGCCGGAAAGCAGCGAGAGCGGCGCGATCACGAAGTTGGTGACGGCGGCGTTGTGATCGAACTTCTCGGCCCAGATCGACGACAGGAAGCCGAGCAGCGCGAGGAATACCGAACCTGTGAGGCCGAACCAGATCACGGCCCAGGGATGCGCCATCGAAAGGCTCACACCCGGCCACAGCAGCATCGCGCCCGACAGCGCGAGCCCGACCAGAACCGCGCGGGTCACCGCCGCGGCGACCATGGCCAGCATGAGTTCGCCTTCGCTCAGCGGCGGCATCAGGTAATCGATGATCGTTCCCTGGATCTTGCCCGCCAGGAACGAGAAGCTGGAATTGGCGAACGCGTTCTGCATCATGCCCATGACGATCAGGCCGGGCGCCACGAAAGTCGCGAAGTTGACGCCGAGCACTTCACGGCCGCCGCGCCCCATCGCCACGGTGAAGATCACCAGAAACAGCAGGGTAGTGATCGCCGGTGCCCAGATCGTCTGGGTCTGGACCTTGAAGAAGCGGCGGACCTCCTTCATATAAAGGGTCTTGAGCCCCTCCCAGTTCACCTGGTGGATCAGGGGTTCTCCCTTCGCCGGGAAATGGCGGGCCGGGATCGTCCGGGGCACGATGTGTTCTGACACGCTCCCGTCCTGTGTCGGCAGTTCGGTCGAATTCGTTTGATCGGGCATGGACCGGCGAGTATCGGCTGCGGCTTTCCAAGGCAAGCCGCGCCACGGAATTTTGGGGCGATTCTTGGTTCGCCCGATGAAGAGATGGAACACCGAATGAGCTGGACGGACGAGCGGATCGAGAAGCTGACCAAGATGTGGGAGGGCGGAGCCACCGCCAGCCAGATCGCGGACGAGCTTGGCGGCGTCAGCCGCAATGCGGTGATCGGCAAGGCACACCGCCTCGGGCTCAAGGCACGCCCTTCCCCGGTCAAGGCCAACGAAAAGCCGGCCCGCCCGGCACCCGCCCCGAAGAAGCCCAAGCCCGTTGCCGAGGCCGCGCCAGCCGCGCCCGCGCCGCAGGTCGAAGCGCCCGTCGTGCGCGCCGCGCCGCAGCCGCCCGTGGCGCCGGCGCCCCGCAGCCCCGCTCCGGTGGCACCGCCGGTCGCCGCCAGCGAAGATGCCCCGGCCGCGCCGAAGGGCCCGCGCGTCGTCTCTGTCGGCCCCGGCGGCTTCCTGCGCCAGGGCCCCGGCGATCAGCAGCAGCCGATTCCGCCCGCGCCGCCCCGCCGCCTGGTGCCTGCCAAGCCGAGCGCGGAAATCGCCGACAAGACCAGCCTCCTCGACCTCAGCGACCGCGTGTGCCGCTGGCCGATGGGCCACCCCGGCGAACCGGACTTCCACTTCTGCGGAGAAAAGGTGAACCCCGGGTTCCCTTATTGCGTCGAGCATTGCGGCCGGGCCTATCAGGCACAGCTGCCGCGCGGCGCGCGCCGTCCTCCTCCGCCGCTTCCCTTCGGCGGCCCGCGGGTTCGCTGATCCGATGAAGACGATGGTGCGGCGACGGGCCCTGAATGCCTGGCTCATCGCCGCACCGTTCGTTCTGGCGCTCGCCGCCCCTGCCCTCGCGCAGAACGCTCCGCCCTCCGGCGAAACCGCCGCACCGAAGCCTGCCGAGCCCAAACCTGCCGAGCCCAAGCCTGCAGAACATGTCTACGTTGCGCTGACGACCAGCGCCGGGACAATCACCCTCGATCTCGACAAGGCCCACGCCCCGCTCACGGTCGCGAACTTCCTCAAGTACGTCGACAGCCGCAGGTTCGACGGTGCCAACTTCTACCGCGCCATGCATCTCGACTGGGGCGACCAGCCCAACGGATTGCTGCAAGGCGGCCTGCAGGGCATCAACGTGCTGCCGCCGGTGCCTCATGAGCCCACCAGCGTCACGGGGATCACGCACAAGGCCGGCACCATCTCCATGGCCCGCTACGCGCCCGGCAGCGCCACGGCGGACTTCACGATCATGCTGAGTGACATCCCGTCCCTCAATGCGCAGCCCGCTTCGGACAATCCCGAAGCCCGCGCAGGCTTTGCCGCCTTCGGTCATGTCGTCTCGGGCATGGACGTGGTGCGCAGGATCTGGGACCAGCCCCGTTCGCCCACCAAGGGCGAAGGCGTCATGAAGGGCCAGATGCTCGAACCGCAGGTGAAGATCGTGAGCGCGCGCCGCGTTCCCCCGCCCGCCACACCCTGAGACTTCCGGCGCCGGCCGCCATTTCCACAAAGACAATAGCGCTGTGCGTCGCCCTAGCGCGTAAAGCCGGCAGCCTGCCGAAGATTGTGGATTAAATTTCTGGCATCTCCCTGAACACAACCACATCGGCGTTAGCTTTGGGTAATGCCGCCGCCTGTCGATTCGCTCATAATCCGCGGGTTTCCGCCCTTACTCGGCGCTCCCGGTTTGCCAGACCAACTGTCTCGCCTTCCACGGTAAGAGAACATTTACCCAATCGCCAAATCGAATACGGGAAATCCCTTAGTTGGTCCCAGTGACCACGGGAGCCATTGAACTTTCAGGGGTTGTGGGACTCCCTCTCAGGTCCGGGGGCACGGACTGCATCTATTCGGTTCGATGTACTTTTGAGAGTGCGATGATAGAAAATTTACCTTGGAATTGCGCCGGCGAGGCCGGTCCAACTGTCGTGTCGCACGAAGAGTTCTGGTTCTCGCTCAAGTTGAGAGTTGAATCAACTTCTCAGCTTTGGCAGGCGGCCGCGCTTCGCTGCATGAGTCAATCGGACGTCTCCTATGAGGAGGTGGACGAACTGATCGGTCCGATCGACGATCCATCGATCGCGGACTGCCTGATGATCCTGGCGTTGCCCGAACGTATTCCGGGCTGCACCAGGCTCGACGTCTCCCTCCAGTCGGCGGAGAGCGTGGAGCCGGCAACGGGCATCGGAAATGCCAACCGTCACAGCACGGTCGGCCAGGCCTGAAACGAGAAAGGCCCCTGAACCAGCCGGTTCAGGGGCCTTTCTCGTTTTCGGGGCCGTTCCGGTCAGCTATCGGTGCTGGCGCCGGCAGCCGCGAGGGCGACGAGGCCGGAGGCGGACATGCGGATACCGTTGACGCCCAGCATGATGTTGGTGCCGTCGGTCACCACGTCATCCACGATCGCCACCGAGTTGGTCGTCGTATCCAGCGCATTGCCGGCGGCATTGGTGGCCGTGATCGACAGGGTATAGGCGCCGTCCGCGGCCTTCGTGCCGTCAGCCTTGGTTCCGTCCCACTCGTAGGAGCCCTGCGTGGTGGGATCGAGCGTCACGGTGTTCACCACGGTGCCCGAGGAATCCTTGATCGTGGCGGTGATGGTGGAAGGCGTGCCGTCCACGTAATAGGTCCAGTGGGCCGGTGCGTTGCCGAGCCCGGCAACCGGGGAATCGAAACGCGCCTCGCGCCCGATGTAGCTCGATGCCTGCGCCATCTGCTGCGAGGTGAGCTGGCTGAGGATGTCCTCCAGCTTGCCCGTCTGCTGGATCGACTGCTCCACCTGCGAATACTGCACGAGCTGCTGCGTATATTCCGAGGTATCCATCGGATCGAGCGGATCCTGGTTCGTCATCTGCGTCGTCAGCAGCTTGAGGAACAGGTTGTAGTCGGTCAGCAGCCCCGAAGTGGAGGCCGCCGTGGTGTCGCTCGTGGTCGACGTCGTGCTTGAAACCGTGGTCATTGCTCTTGTGCCTTATGCCATGAGATCGACATGACCGCTGCTCCTGAGCGGTCGGTAGATCGGGTCGTCGCTCCCGCCGAATGTGTCGGACAGGCTGCCCTGCGCCTGCCGCTGCCCTTGCTGGTCACCCTGCCAGCGCTGTCCGCCCTGCCCGCCTGAGCGGCTGTCGAAGCGCAGGGACTGGCCGTCGGCACGGATACCGGCGTCGGCCAGCGCGCGATTGAGATCGGTGCTTTCGCGGCGCAGCATGTCGAGCGCGGAAGAACTGTCCGCCGACATGACCGCGCGCAGAACGCCCTCGTGGTCGAAGGATAGGCGCACGTCGATCCGGCCCATGTGGCGCGGGTCGAGGCGGATGAGCAGGTCGTCGCTGCCCTTGTCGAGGGCGCGGGCGATCTCCACGCCGATATCGGCGCCGAACTGGCCCTCCTGAACGGATACCGCTGCGCTCTGGGTCGCCGACTGCGTTGCCGGGTAAGGCAGCGCGGCCGGGCGCGCGGCCGTGCCGGTCAGCGTCTGCGACAGCAGCGGGGTCGAAAGATTGCCGTCGCCCTGCGCGGAGGACTGATCCGGTGTGAAATCGGCCTGCTGCATCGCCGCCGGGCCGGCGCCCTGTCCGCGCGTTGCCGCCGGCTCCGGGGCGAGGCGGTCGGCACTGCCCGCCGAACGATCGGCAGCGGATGCCCTGCTCGCCAGCTTGCTGCCGGACTTGCCGCCAATTTCGCCGCTCTTGGCGCCACCTTCGGTTTTTTCGGCCTTCACGTCCGGGACCGCCTGCGGCGCCACCGCCAACGCAGGCTGCGTCGCAGCGGGCACGGGCATGTTCTGAACTTGCGCGGTCTGGACAAGGCTCGCCGGATCCACGTCCGCATCGCCGGCATCCGGCGCGCTGCCGTCCTCGGCAACCGGCGCATCGGCCGCCGCGCCATCGGCCGGTACTGCCGTGTCGGTGCCGGAGGGAACCTGCGAAGCGGCGGCCTGCGCCGCAAGCTGCGCCAGCGTGGTCTTTGCCGTCTCCGCCTGCGGAACGAGCTTGTCGGCCACCGTCTTGTGTGCGGCCACCGGCTTGGCGCCCTGTTCCGGCTTCCCGGCGAGCGCCGCGCCCGGTGTCGCTGCTGCCTCTTCAAGCGAAGTCGCCGCGGTCCACGGCTGCTGGACGAGCTTGCCGTTCTCGGCAGCGTCAGCGGGAGCGGGAGCGGGAGCGGGAGCGGCCAATGCCGGGTCGGCGGCGGGAACGGTTTCCGCTCCGGTCCCCGCCGCCTCGCCCGCGATCATGGCAGAAGCGGCAGGCGCGGTCTTGCGGGTCGCGCCGAGCAGGGTTCCGAACGCGACCGGCGCCTTCTGTCCGCTTGCGGCCAGGCTGTCGGCGCTCGTTGCG
Source organism: Novosphingobium aeonii (assembly GCF_052279045.1). Classification (NCBI taxonomy): domain Bacteria; kingdom Pseudomonadati; phylum Pseudomonadota; class Alphaproteobacteria; order Sphingomonadales; family Sphingomonadaceae; genus Novosphingobium; species Novosphingobium aeonii. The sequence continues at coordinate 27,453 of NZ_CP176832.1, forward strand.
GCGCCTGCCGCCGGTGCGGAGGTGGGAAACAGGGCATTCATGGAAACCGGCATTATGGAGCATCCTCCGGCCGGCGATACGCGGCCATGTTGTTATCATAGAGGGTTTGCACCGGTCCCGGTCGCACCCTCGCCTTCACGCGGGCCTGCCGCTTCAGCCGATCGTGCCGAGGCTGCGCAGGCGCGCGCGCGGATGGATTTCGTTCTGCGAGAGCACTACCGTTGCAGGGCGGACGCGCTCGATGATCGAACGCACGAACGGCCGCAGCGGCGGGCTGGTGAGCAGGCAGGGAATTTCGCCCTGCGCGGCGAGGCGGTCGTAACCCTCGCGGACGGCGGTGATGAAGGCCTGGAGATGCGAGGGCGCCATGGCGAGGTGGCGGTCGTCGCCCAGGCCGACGATGGCCTCCCCGAAAACCTCGTCCCATTGCCCGCTGAGCGTGACGATGGGGATCGTCCCGTCGAACGTCTGCTGGGCGGAGATCTGGCGCGAAAGGCGGGCACGGACGTGCTCGGTCACTTGCGTGAGGTTGCCCGACATCGCGGTTGCCTCGGCAATGCCTTCGAGGATCGTCGGCACGTCGCGGATCGACACGCCCTCGGACAGCAGGTTCTGGAGAACGCGCTGCACGCCCGAGATCGAGATCTTGCCGGGAATGATATCGGAGATGAGCTTCTCCGATTCCTTGTGGACCTCGTTCAGCAGCTTCTGCGTCTCGGTATAGGAGAGCAGGTCGGCGATGTTGTCCTTGACGATCTCGGTCAGGTGCGTCGTCACCACGGTGCCGCAATCGACCACGGTAAGGCCGCGGAATCCGGCTTCCTCGCGCATGTCCCGGTCGATCCAGAGCGCCGGAAGCTGGAACACCGGCTCCTTGGTGGCCTCGCCCCGGATGCCCATGTCCTGGCCGGAAGCGTTGATCACCAGCAGCTTGCCGATGCGCAGTTCGCCGCGCGCGATCTCGGTCTCCTTGACGAAGACGATATATTCGTTCGGCTTGAGCGCCATGTTGTCGAGAATGCGGACCGAGGGCAGCACGAAGCCGTAGTCGATCGCCATCTGCCGGCGCAGCGCGCGCACCTGGTCGTCCAGGCGCGGCTCGGCCTGCGAATCGTTGATGAGCGGCAGCAGGCCGTAGCCCAGCTCGATGCGCAGCGAATCGATGGCAAGCGTGCGCGAGATCGGCTCCTCGGCCTGCGCCTCCATCTGCTGCTGGTGCGTGAGCGCTTCCTGCATCCGCTCCTGCGCGGCCTTTGCCTCGGCCTTGCGCGACATCGACCAGGCCAGCCAGCCACAGGCCGCGCCAAGCGATGCGAACGGGAAGAACGGCAGGCCGGGCATGAGCGCCAGCACGCCCATCAGCACGCCGACGATGCCGAATGCCTTGGGATAGCGGCCGAGCTGCTCGCCGAGCGCGGCGCCGGTCTTGCCGACCACGCCGCCCTTCGAGACCAGCAGGCCCGCCGCCGTCGAGACGATCAGCGCCGGAATCTGGCTGACCAGACCGTCGCCGACGGTCAGGATCGTGTAAGTGGTGAAGGCCTCGCCGAAGGGCACGCCGTGAATGGCCACGCCGATGATGAGGCCGACGACGATGTTGATCGCGGTGATGAGCAGGCCGGCAACGGCATCGCCCTTAACGAACTTCGAGGCACCGTCCATCGCGCCGTAGAAGCCGCTTTCCGCCTCGATCTCGGCGCGGCGTTCGCGGGCCTGCGCCTCGGTGATGGTGCCCGCATTGAGATCGGCGTCGATCGCCATCTGCTTGCCGGGCATGGCATCGAGGCTGAAGCGCGCCGCCACTTCGGCGATGCGCCCCGCGCCCTTGGTGATGACCACGAAGTTGATGACGATCAGGATCGCGAAGATGGTGAGGCCGATGACGGTCTCGCCGCCCATCAGGAACTCGCCGAAGGCCGCGATAACGCCGCCCGCCGCGTGATGGCCTTCGTGCCCGTGCCCCAAGATCAGGCGCGTCGAGGCAAGGTTCAGGCCCAGCCGCAGCATCGTCACGATCAGCAGGATCGTCGGGAAGCTGGAAAGCTGGAGCGGCTTTTCGATGAACAGCGCCGTCATCAGGATCAGGACCGAGGCCGTGATCGAAAGCGCCAGACCCATGTCGAGCATCCAGCCCGGCATCGGCAGGATCAGCATGGCGATAATCGCGCTGACGCCCAGCGCCAGCGCCAGGTCGCGGCTGGGGCCGAGGCGCGTCAGGAACTGGTCGAGCCTTGCAGAGACGAGTGCGTTCATCGCTTCACCGGGTTCCGAAAGCTTCAGTGGCGGATCAGGCCCGGCGGCACCACGAGGCCGTCGGACAGGAAGGTTCGCAGCTTGTTGCGCATGGTCCGCACCGAGATGCCGAGCATCGACGCTGCGGTCGTGCGGTTGCCGCGGCAGCGTTCGAGCGTCTGCAGGATCAGCTCGCGCTCCACTTCGGCGATGTTCTGGCCCACCAGTTCCGACACCGCCATGGTGACGGACTGATTACCGGCCCGTTCACCACGCAGGCGCGCCATGACATCCTGAAGGTTCACCGCGATATCCACCACGACGATATCGCCGTTGGCACGGTGCCACGCTTCGAGCACGGCCGGGTTCGCGGTTCCCACCGCGATGCTCGCGGCCGACCCGCGCACCATCTCGACCGCGAGGCCCATGGCGTTGCCAAGGTCGCCGACCAGCATCAGACGGGTCGGATCGTGATCGGACACGGGCATCATGCCTCCTGCCGCACGATTTCGGTCAGCGTGATGCCCAGCGTGCTGTCGATCAGGACAACTTCGCCGCGAGCGATCAGGCGATTGTTGACGAAGATGTCCACCGGCTCACCCACCCGGCGGTCGAGTTCGACGACCATGCCGGGCTTGAGGCGCAACAGTTCGCCGATGTCCATGCGCGAACGGCCAAGCACGGCCTGGACCTTCACCGGCACGTCGAACACGGCGTGCAGGTCGTCGGGCGTGGGCGGCGTGGTCGGGCGCGGGGACCGTTCGGTCGTTCCTTCGCCGCCCATGTCAGCGGGGTTCTCTTCGGTCAGGTGAGCAGGCGCCAGCTGGCGCGGCTCGAGCTCGTCGCTCATGGTCATACCTTTCAACTGTTCATCCACTGACGGATTACGGATGCGGATTCTGCGGGACTGGCCGAGATGGCGTCACCGATGCGGCGCAGGGCGGAAAGCTTGATGCGGCCATCGACCTGAGCAAGCGCGATCTCCTGGTCGAGCAGGGGTTCGCCCTCTCCAGCCCGCATTTCCTCGAGCTGCCGCATGGCGTCCTCGTCGCCGTCGGCCGCCCGTTCGCTCAGCGAGATCATCTCGGCATCCGGAGCGGGCAGGCGCTGTTCCACCACGCCTTCCACCAGCGGCGGTTCGCCGAGCTTGGGCTTCAGCATGCGGATGGCGAAGAGGATAATGCCGCCCACCAGCAGGATCTTCAGGACGTCGAAGATGCGGTCGGTGGTGATGCCGAAGGGCAGGCCGGAATCGGCGCCATCGAGATCGGTCGGCGCGTTGAACGCCATGTTCTCGACCACCACGCTGTCGCCGCGATCGGCATCGAAGCCCACGGCGTTCTCGACCAGCCGCTGCAGGCGCTGGACCTGCGCGGCAGGAAGGCCCTGCGGACCGCCGTCGACCATGACCGCAACGGTCAGGCGCTTGACCTGCCCGGGCGTGCGGACCGCGACCTTCTGGGTCCGGCTGTTCTGGTAGGTCGTGTCTTCAGACGTCTCGTTCTGCGCCGAACGGCGGTTTTCGCCGCCGTTGCCGGCCACGTTGCCCTGGTTGTCCGGCAACTGCGCGCCCACGGTCACGCCTTGCGCGCCGGCGGAGTTCTCGTCGTTCTGGTTGTTGGATTCCACCGTCACCTGATGGGCGACGACCTGGGTATCGGGATCGAAGACTTCCGATTCCTCGCGTACCTGATCGCGTTCGAGCACGGCGGCCACTTCGGCGCGCACCTTGCCCTGGCCCACGATCGGCTCGATCATCGATTCGATCTCGTTGCGCAGGCGCGCCTCGACGGCGTTCTGGCGATCCTCGAGATTGCCCGCGCCCGCATCGCCGCCCTCACCCGCACGCGCCAGAAGCGCGCCGGTCTGGTCGACGATCGACACAGCCTCGGGATTGAGATCGGGCACGGCGGAAGACACGAGATAGCGGATCGCCTGGACCTGCTCGCCGGAAAGACGGCCATTGGTCTTTACCGTGACGGAAGCGCTGGCCTTGCGCGGTTCGGTCTCGAACATCGCGCGGTCGGGCATTACGACATGGACGCGTGCCTTGGCCACTTTCTCAAGGCTCTCGATCGAACGGACCAGTTCGCCTTCGATGGCGCGGGTCTCGTTGAGCTTGGCGCGCGAGGACGAGATGCCGAAAGGCTCCTCGGCATCGAGCACCTCATAGCCGATCTTGCCGCCGAGCTGCTCGGACGCCATCGACATGCGCAGTTCGGCCAGCTTGTCGACCGGCGCCATGACCGACGTGCCGTCCGCCGAAAGCTGGAAGGGCACGTTCTGCCCCTTCAGCTTCTCGGTGATCGACTGCGCGGCCGAAGGATCGAGATCGGTATAGAGGTAGCCCATCTCGGTCGTGGGGCTGCGAAAGGCCATCCACCCGAGACCCGCCAGCATGGCAAGGGCCACGCCCCCCATCAGCAGGGCCCGGCGCGGACCGATCTGCTCGATAAAGTTCCGCAACGCGTTCAAAAGTCGCCTCTTACATCAGCAGCGGCACCCCCCTGGCGTCGCTGCTGACATTATAGGATAATCGGCTAGGCAACTCTTGCCGGTAACAGGAAAAGTTTACGCAGCGCCTTCCGGCGCGAGGACGCCCGCGAGTTCGCCCATGACGGCGGCGCGGCGGGAAGCGGAATCGACGTTGAGGCCGCCCTCGGCCCAGCCGATATGGGCATCGTTCATCGGCAGCGTCTCGTCGTCGATCACGACGATCGCAAGCGCGCGGCGTTCACGGCTGCGGCGCTCCTCCACCAGGCGCTCGATATCCTCGCGCATGGCGGGATTGGCCCGGATCGAAAGCGCGGTATCGCGGGAAACCTGATCGAGGGCGCGGGTCAGCGCTTCATCGATGGCGCGCGCGGGCTCGGCGGCGATGGCATGACCGGCGAGCAGTTCGGCGGCCTGGAGCGCAATCGCCCCGGCCTCGGAAATGACCTGGTCCATCACGGCATCGAAGCGTCGTTCCACTTCGTCCACCGAAGCGTGAAGCGCGTCGGTCGCCGCCAGCATCGCCTCCGCACGCTCGCCCCGCGCCTGCTCCAGCCCGGCGTCGAAGCCGTCGGACCTGGCCCTTGCGAGTTCGGCGACATGGTCCTCGTGAAGACGTTCGATGCGCGCCTGAAGCTCCGCGACATGCTCGCGCAGTTCCTCGTGCCGCCGTTCGTCCACGGGCTCATTGGTCGGGAATCGAAACACCCTGTCGAAACCGAATGGCTGAATGGTCATGGGATCCTCCATCATCGCCGCACCCTCGGAATCTCTATACGTCTTCATCAGGTCGTAAACTCATTAATGACGCCAGCGAGGCTTGCGCTGATCCGTTCTGCCCCAAACCTCGACGGCCTCTTGGCGAGTTTACGACATCGCCCGGACTTCCCCGCGGCGGAACAGGCAAGCACCTGTTTCCGCGAAGAACTCTTCAGGAATATGACGCGCGTACAAAATCGGACATTTCATCAATAGATCATCGCATCGTCGCTCTTTGGATCGACCAGCATGATTTCGCCGCGATCGCCGAGCGACTTGGCAAGGCGGACCAGCGCGGTCTGTGCCTCCTCGCATTCGCGTGCGCGCACGGGGCCCATCGCCGACATGTCGTCGCGCATCAGCTTGGCGGCGCGTTCGGTCATGCCGTTGAAGAAGATCTTCTTCATCTCGTCCGGCGCGCCCTTCAGCGCCAGCGCCAGCTCGCGCTTGTTGCAATTGCGCACGATCGTCTGGATCGCACCCGGCAGCAGATTCGCCAGATCCTCGAAAGTGAACATCAGCGCGCGAATGCGCTCGGCCGATTCGGGGGCCTTCTCGTCCAGCGCGCCGAGCATCGCTTCCTCGGTGGAGCGGTCGAGCGCGTTGAACATTTCGGCCATGGTCTCGTGCGGATCGCGGCGCTGCGCGCGTGAGAGGTTGGTCATGAACTCGCTCTTCAGAGTCTGTTCGACCTGGACGATCACGTCCTTCTGCACCGTATCCATGCGCAGCATGCGCATGACGACATCGGTGGCGAATTCGCGCGGCAGCTCGGACAGGACGCGCGCGGCGTGATCCGGCCGCAGCTTGTGGAGGATAACCGCCACCGTCTGCGGATATTCGTTCTTGAGATACCCCGCGAGCACCGCCTCGCTGACGTTGGACAGCTTGTCCCACATCGTGCGGCCGGAAGGACCACGGATGTCCTCCATGATTTCCTTGACCCGGTCCGCCGAAAGGATGCCTTCGAGCAGCCTTTCGGTGGTCTCGTAGGAACCGTGAAGCGTCGCCATGCTCGAGACTTCGCCCGAGAACTGGACGAGCAGATGCTCGACGACGACCGACGGCACCCGGCCGAGCTGGGCGATCGTGGAGGACAGCTCCTTGATCTCCTCGGTGGTGAGCTGCTCCCAGATCGGACCGCCATGATCGCGGCCGAGCGCGAGCATCAGCGCGGCAGCGCGCTGCATGCCCGAATACTTCTTGAGCTCCGGCGGCTCACCCACCGCGGCCATCATCGTCACTTCGATACCCCCGAAAAATTGCTCGGTCCCGTACGGTCAGGGCCTCGTTCCTTCTATTTATAGGAGCAAGGTCAGCGCAACCGCCCGATGGAGACACAATTGGCGATAAATTTAAACAATGGGTTGATAGGCCTGTCGGTTCTCGGCGGATCGAGCGCCTATTCCGCCCTGTCGTCGTCCCTCGCCTCCATGGACAGTGCGGCGGTTATGGCTGCGAAAAAGAACTTCACGCTGGAGGTGCCCGATACCACGCCTCCCTGGCAGGAGGACGCGGACACCAGTTCCGTCAGTTCGCAAATCCTCGCGATCAAGAAGATGCTGTCGATCGTGGACACCACCAAGGACAGCTCGCTGGAGGACCTGCCGGACGTCCAGACCGCCTTCACCACCTACAAGGCACTCGACAAACTGCGCATCCTTGCCGAAAGCGCGGCCAAGACCACCACCTCCTCGACCGAGCGCGCCTCGCTCCAGAAGGCCTTCGCGAAAGGCCTGGCCGATCTCCAGACCTACCTGGGTTCGGCTGACACCGACCTTGTCACGCTCAACTTCGGCACGCCGTCCAGCAATGCGACCTCGGTGGCGATCAAGGCCGCCAATTCCAGCGGCGCGGTGATCGGCGAAGGGGTGTCCACCTCGCGCGATGCCGCCATCGCCGGGATGACCGGCAGCGAAGTGCTCGAAATCAAGCTGACCAAGGGCAGCGCCGCACAGACGGTCACGGTGGACCTGTCGCAGACGACGCAGCCGCCCACGCTCGATTCCGTGGCCGCCGCGATCAACGCCGCGATCGGCGCCAGCCAGGCGACAGATACCAGCGGCAATCCGGTCGTCGATGCCGACGGCAATCCGGTCAGCAAGTGGAAGTCCAATTTCACGGTCGAGAAGAACGACGGCAAATGGGGCCTCGTCTTCAATCCGGCGGGAAGCGAAAAGGTCGCGATCGACCAGATCGGCGGCAGTGACGCGCTGATGGTCGCCAGCGGCGAAACCGCATCCTCCGCGGTGACCGCCGCGCGGGTATACCGCATCGACGACCTCGACGCGTCGCTGTCCTGGCAGCGCCTCAGCAAGATCAACGCCGTGGACGGCGCCGCCACCGCAACCGCAGTGGCTTCCGCCTCGGCCGACGATTACGAGGACAAGGACTACACCGTCTCCTCGGCGACCCAGGCCAAGGCCATCGCCACTGACGCCGAAGGCTTCAGCTATGTCGTCGGCACGACCGCCGGCGACGTGGGCACGCATCTCACTGACGGTTCCGACGACCTGTTCCTCACCAAGGTCGACAGCGAGGGCAACGTCGTCTGGCAGCGCAGCCTCGGCGCCGCCGGCAGCGCGCAGGGCGCGGCGGTGACGATTGCAGCCAATGGCGATATCGTCGTGGCCGGCACCGTCAGCGGCGCCTTCAACGGCGGCGACGACAGCCAGACCGACATGCTCGTCGCGCGATACAACGTGAAGGGCGAGGAACTCTCGGCCACAGTCATCCGCCAGGTCGGCAATGAAACGGCCAGCGCGGTCACCGTAGGCGACGACGGCAGCATCTATGTCGCGGGCAAGGCCTCCACCGGCGGCGGCGATGCCTTCATCGCCAAGCTGGACGCCACCGGCAAGTTCGTGGAACGTCGCACGATCGACAGCGGCGGCGCCGATTCCGTCACATCGCTGGCCATCGACGAATCCGGCAACCTGCTGGCCCTGACCAGCGAAAACGGCGTGGCCACGATCCGGCGGATCGATTCCTCGTCCCTGTCCTCGGACCTTGGCTCGATCTCGCTCGGCAATGTCACCGCCCGCGCCATCGCGGTCTCGGACACCGGCGAAATCGCGGTCGTCGGCACCACCGCCAACGCGGTCAACGGCGCGCAGGTCAACAGTATCAACGGCGGTCAGGACGCCTTCGTCACGCGCATCGACGCGGCGATGTCCTCTGCCACCACGACCTATATCGGCACCTCGGCCACCGATCAGGCCGACAGCGTCACGTACCTGAACGGCACGCTCTACGTCGGCGGCCGCACGGCCGGCGACCTGTCAGGCGCGAAGACCGGTTCCGTCGACGGCTTCGTCGCCCGCATCGACGCTACGACCGGAGAGATCGAAAAGATCTCGCAATGGGGCATGCGCACCTCGACCACCGAGCCGGTGAAGATCTCGGCCGTTTCGGGCGGCTCCACCGTGCTGGGCGCGCTCGGCCTCAGCCGGGGGACGCTCAACCAGCAGGAATCGACCACCCTCACCTCGCAGACCAGCCTTCGCGCCGGGGACCAGTTCACCCTGCGCGTGGACGGCGGCGCAACGCGCACGATCACCATCGACAAGGACGAGACGATGGCGTCGCTGTCGCTGAAGATCCAGCGGATCACCGGCACCAAGGCGACCATCACCACACCCAAGATCGATGGCCAGACCACGCTCAAGATCCAGGTCAAATCGGGCTACAAGATCGAACTCGGCGCCGGAGCCGAGGGCAAGGATGCCCTTTCCAAGCTCGGTATCGATCCCGTCCGCCTCGTGGCCTCCAAGGCGGCCGATCCCGACGCGCCCAAGGTCACCCCGGGCGGCACTTACAGCCTCGCGCTTTCGGACACCCTCAACCTGTCCGATGCCAAGACCGCCGCGGTCGCGCTCTCCAAGATCAAGTCCGCGCTCTCGATGACGCAGACCGCCTATCGCTCGCTCTACTGGGACTCCACGAAGGCCTCGCTGGTGGACGGCACCGTAACCGGGGGCGGTACCGCCTACCAGCAGAAGCAACTCGCCAATTACCAGGCCGCCCTGTCGCGCCTGACCGGCTCGTAAAGGATCGCAAGCATGTCCTCTCTTCCCCCGATCTTCGACGGCATGGGACAGGCGATGAAGTTCATGGCCGAGCACCAGCGCGTGATCGCCGAGAACATCGCCAATAACGAGACGCCGGGCTTCAAGGCCCGCACCGTCGAGGCGCCCGACTTCTCCTCCCTCGTCGCGCAATATGGCGAGGCGGGCGGCGCCCCGCGCGTGTCCCGACCCAAAGTCGAACTGTCGGGCGGCATGACCGCGCTCGGCGCCCGTCCACCGCAGGCCGGCAGCCACATCGTGCTGGACAGCGACACCAGCGAGACCAAGCCCGACGGCAACAACGTCACGCTGGAAGACCAGCTTCTCAACCTCGGCGAAGTCCAGGCGGACTTCGCGGCCATGACCAATCTCTATCGCAAGCAGATCGGATTGATGAAGGCCGCCCTCGGCCGGGGCTGATCGCGCTTTCAGCCCGGCTCGACAAGGGGGGCGCGCTCCAAGGCGGGGCGTGCCCCCCTTTCGTTGAAGGATGCCTGGCGGCAGGCTAAATTATCGGACTGATTTACAGGAACGAAATCGCCGCATCGTCGTTCAAGGATAAACGGGAGGATCCAAAGGTGAAAAGCACAGCCGTTCCATGCTCAACGGCATGATGAAAAGCCTCTTTCCGGGCTCTTTACCCGAAAAGCCGTTCATCCTCGCTTCAAACACATCCTGCTTCATCCCGAAAAATGCTCCGATCCCGAGGCAATTGCCCCGTGATCGCGATCACAGGGCAATGGGAAATACAAAACTATATGTATTTCAAAAATTTAACTCCGCTCCTTTTAGAGCAGCAGCGAGGCGAGTTGCATGGCCGAAGTGGGAAAAATTTGCCTGCAATGAAGCTGAAATTCGCTGGAAACATGACAAGCTTAACCGTTCCGGCGTAAAAGTAGGAGCAATAACATCGGAATTTATTGCCGCATGCATTATTCCGACCCACTTTGGTACGACATGGATCATGGAATATTGACCAAATGGCAATTCCATGGAACAAATTCGCCAACCTTAGCTAAACAAGAGCTTCAATGACCCAAAAACCGCTTAGATCGCAAAAGCGGACTGGGAAGGGCCCTGCCGCGGCAGAGACCATGATCGAGATCGATGCTTACCGCACGCTGGTCTTTCCCAACCGGATCAGGAAATATCGCAAGCAGCTGAATATCGGATCGCTGCTGGAATTGTCGGAACAGCTTCCGACAATAACCTATATTCGCCTCTCGAAGATCGAGCGGGGCGAGATTTTCGCGCGGGCCGGTGAGCTTCGCGAAATCGCGCGGGCGCTGGGTATCGATCCGCAGGACCTGCTGATCGATGTCGACGACCCCGAGTTCGATATTGCCGCCTGGGCCGAACCGCTGCACGGCGCCGACCGCTCCGATCCCGAGGCGGAGCGCTTTGCCGTCCTGCTCGCCGCGGCCCTGCGCGTGCGCCGCGCGGGCGATCCTGCCCTGACGATCGCCACCCTCGAACACGAGCATGGGCTTGCGCCCGTGATCCTTTCGCGGATCGAAAACGCGCTGAAGCCCTACAACCGCTGGAACGACGATGTGCGCGCAACCTTGCGCCGCCTGTTCGATGTGTCCAACGACAGGCAGCTCGCCGAACACATTGCCGCCGTGCATTCGCGCGGCGAACTCGACGCCGTCCTGCCGATGATCGCCAATCCCGAACTGCGGATCGGCAAGACCCGCGTGCGGGTCGCCTCGCTGCGCGATGAACTGGATGCCGGTTCGGGTTCCATCATCGCCCGGCCGCGCAGGCTCAACATTCCTCACCCCTTGGGCGAACGCCTCATACCGGTCCAGGACGCCGCGCCGGCCGTTCTTGCCGACGATGCTGCCGGACATCGCATGGTCGCCGTTTTCGGCACGCCGCTTCCCGATGGCCTGATCGCCAGGACGCCCGTCGATGCCCATGTCGAAGCGCCCCGCAATGCCGGCCCGAGGGCCTACGGGCTGCGCATGGGCCGGCCGACGCTGGGCGCGGGCCTGCCGGGGCGGGCCACGCTGATCGTCGATCCAGACCGGTTCCCGTCAGCCGGTGGGCTGGCCGTCATCACGAACGAACAGGGCCTGCGGGTACTGTCCGTCACGTTCGACCGCCATGGCCGGATGCTCGGCTACAGCGAAAATCCCGATCTCGAAATCGAGATCGACGGACTGGACCCTGCCAATGTCGCCACAGTACTGGCCGCCGTATTCGAATGACGTAAAAATACAAATAGTGTGACAGTCGGGCCGTTCGCCCGATTATCCCGATATAATGGTATGAGTAATATGCCCGGAAGGCAGGATGCTCATACCCAGCCTTGTGAAATCGATCGGAAAGCGAGCGGGCCCGTCCCGCGCAGCCTCCATGCGCGTCCCCCCGTTGCGTCTCATCGAGCATGCAATCGCGCATCTTCGGGCACAGGCCGGCCGCGACCGTGCCTTGCCGATCTCCTTGCTGATCGTGAACGTCGATCGCTTCAAGCTGGTCAACGACTTGTGCGGACATGCCGCAGGTGATCGCCTGATCGAGCACATCCGCGATCGCTGCGCGCGGTCTTCCCGGAACCTTCAGGTCATTCATATCGGCGCGGACGAATTCGCCTGCCTGCTCCCCGTCACCGCATTCGATTCCGGCGAGGGAGACCGCATCGCTGACAGGATCGCCGAGCGACTTCAGGAAGCGGTCGGCGATCCGGTCAGCCTTGGCCGCCACATCGTCCACCCCACAGCGTCCGTCGGCATCGCCACCGACCGTTTCGGAACGCTTTCGCCCGAGGAACTGCTGCGCGGCGCGTCGATCGCACTGTCCCACGCCAAGCAGGCGGGCGGCGGCACGGTGCAGCGCTTCTGTCCGGCCATGTTCGCAGACCTGAGCGACCGGGCGACGCTGGAAGACGACTTGCGCGGCGGATTGCTGCGCGGAGAGCTGCTTCCCTATTACCAGCCCATCGTGTCGCTCGGCTCGCGGAAGATCGCGCGGTTCGAGGCGCTCGTGCGGTGGCACCACCCCCATCGCGGCCTGCTGGGACCGGACCAGTTCCTGACGATCGCCGAGGAAGCCGGGCTGGACGACGATCTCCTGTTCTCGATGGTCCGCCAGGCCTGCCGCAACGCGGGCGAATGGGAGGGCCGGCTGGGCCTGTCGATCAACATGACGCCCCGTCAGGTCTGCGACCCCACCGTGGCCTTGCGCCTGCTGCGGATCGTCTTTGCCAGCGGCATGCGACCGGATCGCTTCACGGTGGAGATCACCGAGGATGCGATGATGCACAATGTCGTCGCCGCGCAGGAGACCGTATCCACCTTGCGCGAAGCGGGCATCCGCATCGCACTGGACGATTTCGGCACCGGCTACACCAGCCTCAGCCGCATCTGCCAGCTACCGCTCGACATGATAAAGATCGACCGTTCGCTGATCCAGTCGCTGGATACCGACGCCGGGCGCAAGCTGGTCAAGGTGGTCGTGGACCTCGGGCAGAGCCTTTCCATGCCGGTCACCGCCGAAGGCATCGAGACCCCGCGGCAGGCGCGCCTGCTGAACGAGATCGGCTGCATCTTCGGTCAGGGCTACCTGTTCGGCCGCGCCGCACCGGCATCGCTGGCCGCGCGTCTGGCCGGGGCAGCCCCGCTCGCCATAGCGTCCTGAATTCGCTTTCCGCCCCTGCGGCGGGCATGGAAAAGGGGGCAGGAGCGCATGGCCCCTCCCCCCCTCTTTTTCGATCTCGGCCGATCAGTATTCGGTGTTGAACGAGATCGGCGTCGTCAGGTCGATCCGCGCGAGATCGCCCTTGGCGCCGTAAGTGTAGGCACGGTTGCCCGAGAGCCGCTTGGCCTCGTTGGCGATGGCCCCCATCATTTCCATCGAAAGTTCGATCTGACGTTCGAGCAGGGCCGAATTGACCAGCGACGCGGCGCGCAGTTCGCCCAGCGCTTCTGCGAAACGCTCCCGCGTCTCGTCGTCCATCTGATCCGTCCATTCGGGTTCTAGCCGGTTCCGGCGCGCCAGAACTTCCTCCAGCGAGCCGACCAGACGGGCCTTGGCCGCCGCCAGTTCAGCAAGGTCAAGCGCCCGCTCGCGCCCTTCCAGCCGTTCCGTCTCCTCGCGCATCACCATCGAGAGCGAGGTCATGATCTCGATCATTTCATTCGGCACGGCCGCTACCTCCCTGCAGGCGGATGATCTGCGCCTCGACGGCGGATGCGATGCCGAGGCCCTTTCCATTGGCGATCTGGTTGCCGATCTGTTCGGCCAGCACGCCGCGGAACATCTCCTCACCGTGGCCGCCGGAGAACTCTTCCCCCTGCTCCACGGTTTCGAGCATGATTTTGGTGACCTGCCCGGCGAAGACACCCTCGAACTGGCGTGCGACAGCAGCCGGGCTGCGATCGGGTGTCTGGACCGTCGTTCGCGCCGGCAGCGAGGCCGGGCCCTTGGGAAGAACGGAATCTGCCATCGTCACTGTACCGCTATTTCCGCCTGGAGCGCACCCGCCGTGCGGAGCGCCTGGAGGATGGTGATGAGATCGCGCGGGCTGACGCCCAGCGCGTTGAGGCCGGCAACCAGCGTTTGCAGCGAGGTGCCGCCGGTGAGCAGGGCCAGCGAGGCGCCGCTGCCGTCGTCCGCCTCGATGCGGGTGCGCGGCACGGTCGTCGTCTGGCCGTTGGAAAGCGGAGCGGGCTGCGAAACCACGGGCGTTTCGGTGACGCTGATGGTCAGCCCGCCCTGTGCGATGGCCACCGGGCTGACGCGCACGTCCGCCCCCATGACCACGGTGCCCGCCGCCTCGTTGATGACGATCCGCGCGGGCTGATCCACCTGCACGGGGAGGTTCTCCACTCGGGTGACGAGATCGATCACCGTACCGCCGTTCGGGGTGAGTTCGACGGTGCCGGGATCGAGCACTTGCGCCGAGCCGGGCGCCTCGCGGTTGATGGTCGCCGCGATCTGCCGGGCGGTGGTGAAATCCGGGTTCTTCAGCGCCAGCTTGAGGCTTTGCGCCGAGCGCAGGTCATAGGCCACCTCGCGTTCGACGATGGCCCCGCCCGCGATCCGCGCCGTCGTCATCACGCCCCGGCTGAGCTTCGCCGCCGCGCCCTGCGCCTTGAAGCCGGAAACCGCGACGGGGCCCTGCGCCACCGCATAGATCTCGCCGTCTAGCGCGCGCAGCGAGGAAACCAGCAGGATGCCGCCCTGAAGGCTGGAGGCGTCTCCCAGGGCCGAAACCTGCACGTCGATGGTGGAGCCCGCGCGCGCGAAAGGAGGCATCGTCGCCGTCACCGTTACCGCCGCGACGTTCTGGGTCAGCATCTGGGTGCCGCGAATGTTCACGCCCATGCGCTCCAGCATCGCCTGAAGCGTTTCCTCCGTGAAGGGGATGTTGCGGATACGGTCGCCCGTGCCTTGAAGGCCCACGACCAGACCGTAGCCGACCAGCTGGTTGGTCCGCACGTTCTCGACATCGACGATGTCCTTGATGCGCGGCTGCGGCCCGGCGAGCGCCGCCGTGGGCGACAGCAGGACCAGCCCCGCCGCGAAAGCGAGCGCGGAGGCGAAAATCGGACCTTGCATCCTCGATTTCAAAGGCTTGGGCATCACTGTCCTTATAGGAAGAAAGAGGCTGCGGGCGGCGGTGCGGGCAGGCATTTTCGCGCTACTTCCGGGCGCCGCGCGCCAGGCGCATGACGTAGCCGATGATCTCGGCGACGGCGGCGTAATGCTCGATCGGGATCGGGCGGTCGATCTCCACGGCGGCGAACAGCGCACGCGCCAGCGGCGGGCTCTCCACGATCGGCACGTTGGATTCGGTGGCGATCGCGCGGATGCGCAGCGCGATAGCATCCACCCCCTTGGCCACCACGACCGGCGCGGCCATGGCGCCGTGGTCGTACTTGAGCGCGACGGCATAGTGCGTGGGGTTGGTGATGATGACGCTGGCCTCGGGAACCGCCGCCATCATGCGCTTGCGGGAGCGCTGCATCTGGATCTGGCGGATCTTCGCCTTGATCTTGGGATCGCCGTCGCTCTGCTTGTGCTCGTCCTTCACCTCCTGAAGCGTCATGCGCATGCGCTGGAGGAAGGCTCGCCGCTGGTAGATGAAGTCGAACAGCGCCAGCGCGACCACCAGCAGCACGACGGCGCGGATCGCCTCGTAGGCCATCTGCCCCGCCGCCGCCCCCACCGCCCCCGGCGCATAGCCGACAAGCTGGTCGAACCCGGTGAGGCGCGGTTTCAGGACCATGAAGACCACGATGCCGATGGCGCTGAACTTGGCGAGCGTCTTGGCGAATTCCACCAGGGCGCGCTGCCCGAACATTCGCTTGAGCCCGCTTGCCGGCGACAGCTTCGACCACTTGGGCGCCAGGCGCGACCAGCTCAGCGTGGCGCGGCTCTGCAGGAAGATCGTGGCCAGCGCGCAGAGCAGGAGCACGCCGAAGATCGGCAGCAACGAAAAGGCGGCATGGCGCATCACGCCGGTAATCAGGTTCTGCGCGCCGCCGGAATCGAGCGGATAGTCCTCGGCACTGCCCCAGAGCCGCATGAGCATGGTGCCGAGATGACGGATCGCGGTAATGCCGAGCCAGCCGGTGACAATCAGCGCGCCGGTCATCATCGTGGCGTGGCGCACCTCCGGCGCCATCGCCACTTCGCCGCGCTTGCGGGCATCTTCCAGCTTCTTCTGGGTGGGCTCTTCGGTCCGCTGGTCCTTGTCGCTCTCGGCCATGGCTCAGAAGCTCCATCCGTTCTGCATGAAGGTGCCCATGGCGGTGGCGAAGGCCGTCAGCATCGTGCCGAGCGTCATCGCCAGCACCGAGAGGCCGAGCAGCAGGTTGAGCGGCTGGGTAATGAAGAAGACCTGGATCGAAGGCGCCACGCGGGCGGCAAGGCCGAGCCCGACGTTGAACAGCGCTCCGTAAAGGATCAGCGGCGCAGCAAGGCTGACGCCCAGCGACATCGCCTGACTGGTCACCTTCACGGCAAGATCCGCGAACTGGGCGGAGGGCGGAAGCCCGCCCACCGGGAACACCCCATAGGACTGGAAGATCGAGGCGATCCACAAGTGATGCACGCCCAGGCTCATGCAGACGATCACCGCGACGATGCCGAACAGGCGCGACAGCAGCGGGGCCTGCCCGCCCATCGACGGGTCGGAAACGAGGGCGGATGCAAGGCCGACCTGCTGGCTGGCGATCGAGCCGGCAATGGCAGCCGCGCTGAACAGGATCTTCACGATCATGCCCATGGCGATGCCCACCAGCGTTTCGCCGATCACCAGCAACGGCAGGGAAACGTCGGACTTCACCGCCGGTGCGACGTGGCCCTGCAACATGCCGTAAAGCCCCGCGGTGAAGCCCAGCGACATCACCAGCCGGATCTGCGGCGGCACCGAATCCTCGGAGAAGGCCGGCAGCAGCATGATGACCGCCCCGACCCGGCAGAACAGGATCAGGAACGTCGCCGCATCGATCGGCAGTGCGGCCAGGGCAGCCATGTCCAGAGCGGCGGCGTTCATGACGCTATCCGGAAACGATGGCGTCGGCGATGCGGTCCATGAAGGCACCGAGGGCATGGCCGATCATCGGCAGGGACAACAGCATGACCACGCCGAGAACCAGGATCTTGGGCACGAAAGTCAGCGTCATTTCCTGCACTTGCGTAAGCGCCTGGAACAGGCCGATGACGACGCCGACGATCAGCGCCGCCATCAGCATCGGGCCGGCGATGGTCAGAACCAGTACCAGCGCGGCGCGCGCGATCTCGATGGCTTCGGAGGAGGTCATGACGCGCGGCTCCCGTCAGATCTGCATGCGCATGATTTCGGAGTAGGCGCTCACCACCCGGTCACGCACGGCAACGACCGTATCGAGCGCGGTCTCGGCGGCGCCCATCGCGGTGACCACGTCGATCAGGTCGCCCTTGCCGGCCACCTGCTTGGCGCTTTCGGCTTCCGCCGTGCGCAGCGAGGACGAGGCATCGGTCACCATGGATTCCACCATGCTGCCGAAGCTGCCGCCAGCGCCGCCAGCCGCGCCCGAACCGGCGCTCGCCATGTCGCCCAGACCGCCCATCGAGGGGCCAGCCGTCTTCATCGCGCGGCCATAGGCGGCCGCGGCGTCGAGTGCTCCGATTGCCATGAAGTGTTTCCTTACTTGAGCAGGTCGATGGTGCGCATGGTCATGCCGCGCGCGGATTCGATGGCGTTGAGGTTGGCTTCGTAGGAGCGCTGCGCCGCCTTCATGTCGGCCGCCTCGATCAGCGGATTGACGTTGGGTTGGTCGACATAGCCCTGCGCGTCGGCAGCGGGGCTTCCCGGCTGGTAGATGCGCGGGAACTGGCTCTTGTCGCCTTCGATGGACTTGACCGCCACTTGCGTCGCGCCCGATGCGCGGTCGACTTCGGCGGTGAAAGTGGCGACGCGGCGGCGATAGGGATCACCTTCCGGCGTGGTCGCCACGGAATCGGAGTTCGCGAGGTTTTCCGCGATCACGCGCATCCTCAGCGACTGGGCGCGAAGGCCCGAGGCCGAGACGCCGATCGAATTCTGAAGTTCCATCAAGTCTGCTCCTGCCCCGCCTCTGCGGGGGACAGCATCCTTATAGGCATTTTTTGCCTAGCGGCGGCATGATCCTATAAATTTAATTCCTATAAGCAGGCTTGAAAGGAGACGCGCCATGTCCGTCCTCGAAGGCATTCCCATCGAGCTGTCGATCGTTCTCGGATCGACCAGCATCCCCATCCGGCAGGTCCTCAAGATGAGCCGCGGCGCGATGATCCCGCTCGACACCGGGCACAGCGATCCCACCCGCATCTACGTCAACGACCAGCTCGTTGCCGAAGGCAAGATCCTGGTGGACGGCGAGATCATGTCGCTGGAAATCACCCGGGTCGTCGAGCGAGAGCGCTGAGGCCATGGACCTGCTTTCCCTCCTGCGCACGATCGGCGCGCTGGGCTTGGTGCTCGGCATGCTGGTCGGCGCGCTCTGGGTCGTGCGCCGCTACGATCTCCGGCTTCCGCAGAAGTGGCTGAACGGCCAGCTTTTCGCAGGGCTTGGCCAATCGGGTTCGGAGCGCCGCCTCGAACTGGTGGAACGCCTCGCCATCGATCCGCGCCGCTCCGTCGTCCTGATCCGGCGTGACTACCGCGAGTTCAGCCTGCTCATCTCGCCCGAAGGCGTGGTCCTGCTCGATTCAGCGCCCTGCATCGCCCCCGCAAACCCGAAAGCTCCCACTGATGCCTAAGCGTTATGCAGTCCTCGCCGCACTGGCCGGGGCGGCAATTCTTGCCGTGTTGCCCGAAGCGGCCATGGCGCAAAAGGCCGCCGCCGGCCCGCTTGGCGAAGGCGCGATGTCGGGCCGGGTGATCCAGCTCGTCCTGCTGATGACGGTGCTCAGCCTCGCGCCGGGTATCCTGATGACGATCACCTCGTTCACGCGCATCATCGTCGCCCTTTCGCTGCTGCGCTCGGGCCTCGGCGTGCAGGGCGTGCCGCCGAACCCGGTGGTCATCAGCCTTGCGCTGTTCCTTTCCTTCTTCGTCATGGCGCCGACCTTCGACGCCGCCTGGAAGGACGGGATGGTTCCTTACAACCAGGGCCGCATCAACGAGACGCAGGCGCTGGAGCGGGCCAGCAAGCCGTTCCACACCTTCATGCTCAAGCAGGTCCGCGACGACGACGTGAAGCTGTTCGTCCAGCTTTCCGGCAAAGTTCCCGCCTCGCGCGCGGAACTGCCGATGACCACGCTGATGCCGGCCTTCATGATCTCGGAACTGCGCCGCGCCTTCGAGATCGGCTTCCTCTTGCTGCTTCCGTTCCTGGTGATCGACCTGGCCGTGGCGGCAGTGCTGATGGCCATGGGCATGATGATGCTGCCACCGGCGACGATCTCGCTGCCGATGAAGATCATCTTCTTCGTTCTGGTGGATGGCTGGGCGCTGATCGCCGGATCGCTGGTGAAGAGTTTCGGCGGGCCGGGGTAATTCCTTCTTCACCCGGCAACGCTGGAAGGGCGCGTCCGAAACCGGGCGCGCCCTTTTTCGTGTCACGCGCGGTAGCGTTGACGATGGTCGATCAGCCACGGGCCGAATTCGGCGAAGGACAGCGGCTCCAGAAACGAAAGGCCGTGGGCGCCCTCGCCTACCCAGCGCACCGCGGCCTTGCGTTCGCCCAGTCCCGGCACGGCAAGGGCGATCAGGCTGTCTCGCTCCATCGGCGCGGCGCAGGAAAGGCGTGCACCGCCCTGCGAAAGGTCTTGCAGGCGGGCCTCGTGCCACTGGTGCCGGGCAAAGACTTCCGCGCCGCAATCGACATCGAAGCGCGGGCCACGGGCCACGCCTTCCGGCCCCATGCGGTTGGCGACATGGGCAAGAAGCGCGCTGACATGGACCACTTCGCCGAACTCCACGCCGATCCGTCCGTTCAGCGACCAGCGCACCTCACCGCGCAGCACGTCGCCCGCCTTGAGAGTGATGGCCACGGCCTGGCCTGCCGCGTAGACTCCATGAACCTCGGCCATGAGGCCGTTGTCCGAAATGTTGCGGATACGGCAGATCGTCTCGCCGTTCTCGCTGGCGAGCTTGCCGATCAGCAGGATCGTGGTGACGCGTGGTCCACGTGGAACAATCGGGTTCGCCGCGCCCGCCGATGGCGACAGCGCGAAGGACGAATTCGGCATTTCCGCTTCCCCCTCAGACCGGCGCGGCCTGCGTGACGACGACGCGCCGCACCAGATCCTTGCCATAGACCTCGACGGCGGCATCCATCACCAACCGGCGGAAAGCGTCGACGCTCGGGATCATGCCGTCCGGCCCGCTGGCGAGCGGCGTGCGGTAGGTCCGCATGTTGACCGCGTTGAGCAGGAGCGGAAGCTGGCCCGTCACATCCTCGGCCTTGCCCTTGACGACTTCCACCTGGCACTCGAACGAGACATAGCCGGCGAGCCGGCCATCCGGGAAAGTGAGCGGCGCAAGCATGGTGCCGGTGGGCACGAATTCGGTCTCCACCTTCACCGGGCCGAGATCGGGCATGACCTGCGGGAGGAACTGTCTGGCGGCATAGGCGCCGCCCACGCCGACCCCGGTGCCCACGACAAGGGCGACGAGGCCGATCACGATCCGCTTGATCACGGTAATCTCCAGTCTTTGCCCATCACGTCAGAACTTGAAGCTCGCATCGCGCGGAAGCGCGGAAGGCTCGGCCATGACGACGATGGTGATGCGGCGGTTTTCGGGGCGGTCCGGACGGTCGGGATAGACCGGCTCGGTCCCCGCCTTGGCGACCACTTCGGCGAAGCGATCCGCCGGCAGTCCCGAGGCGACCATCGCCGCGCGCGCCGATAGCGCGCGCTGGGCGGAAAGGGTCCAGTTGGCCTCGCTCTGGCCGCCGGTGCTGTCGGTATGGCCCTCGATCGCGACCTGAGCGCCGGTTCCGGCGAGCTTGCGGGCGATCCGGCCAAGCAGGTTGCGGGCATAGTCGTTGAGCTCGGCAGTGCCGCCCTTGAACATGGAGCGGTTGGCATTGTCCATGAGGTGGATGCGGAAACCGTCGCGATCAGGCTCGACGTCGATGTTGCGCTTGCCCTGCGAAGGATCGACCGGCGGGTCGAGCGAGAGCTGCATTTCCTGGGCCATGACGCGCAGCGCCGCCTCGGGAATGTCGGCGGTGCCGCCGCGGGCCGCGCCCTTGGTGCCCGCTTCGGCCGAGGGTTCGCCCAAGGCCTCGCTGTCGGAGGACTGGTTGCGGCGGCTGTGCCCGCCCAGCCCGGCCTGCGAACCGGGAAGGCTGGTCAGCGTCGTGGCCGGGGAGGATTTTTCGGCATTGGGCGAGAAATATTCCGCCAGCCCCTTGAGCTGCTCCTTGTCCGGGTTGGCCAGCAGCCAGAGCAGCATGAAGAAGGCCATCATCGCGGTCACGAAGTCGGCATAGGCGACTTTCCACGCACCGCCGTGATGGCCGGCATGCGCGTGTTTCTTGACCTTGCGGATGACGATAGTGGGATGTTCGTCGTTGCCCCGTGCCACGCTCCGAATTCCTCAGTCGAGAGCGGCGCGAAGCCGGTCCTGCATCACGCTCAGGCGTACCTGGCCAACCGCGTCGCCCACGCTCTGCCCGCCCGCCACGCGGTCGAGCAGCGCGGCGCTCTCGTCCACGTGCTGGGCGATCAGGTCGAAGGCCTGCAGCTGGTCGATATAGTCGAGGACGAAACGCTCATCGGTCACGAGCACCCCGGCCAGTTGCTCCAGCAGTTCGCGGGCCACGCGCATCTCGCGCGCCAGGGCCTGCCAGAGCGGCGCGGCCGGCCCTTCGACCGATCCTGCCGCCAGCCCCTGATTATCCATTGTCATTGCTTCCCCCTGAATTTCCGTCCGCTGTGCCATGGTCAGAACAGCTCCAGTTCGCCGGTCGGCTGGAAGACCGGCATGGGCTTGGGACGGACGACCGGCGGCAGCGGCTGGTCCTTCACCAGCGTCGCGCGTACGCGGCCCTCGTAAGGCATGAATTCCACCTTGCGCGCCTGCGTGCCGCCAAGATCGCAGTGATCGAGCGCGATCCCTTCGGTCTGCATGAAGTTCCGCGCGAACTGCCCGTTCTTGGTGCCGATCCCGCCCAGTCCGGCCACGATGTTGGCGCCGCCGTAAAGGTGGCCCCGCAGGCGCGAACGCTGTGCGCCGCGCTTCATCAGGGCATTGATCAGCAGTTCCATCGCATGAACGCCATAGCGCTGCATGTCCGCCGGATTCACCGGCGCATCGGCGCCCGGCTCCCCCAGCAGGAAGTGGTTCATGCCGCCCACCCGCGCGACCGGGTCTTGCAGGCAAGCCGATACGCACGATCCCAGCAGCGTCGAGATGACGACGCCGGGCTGGTTGACGACATGATATTCACCCTGGACGATGGCAACGCGGCGCATGTCGGTCAGACCAGTTCACCAAAGACGCGTTCGATCTTTTCCTTCAGCGCGGCAGGCGCGAAAGGCTTCACGACGTAGTTGTTCACGCCCAGCGCCGCGGCTTTCTGGACGACTTCCTTGTCCGCCGAGCCGGTGAGCATGATGAACACCGTCTTGCCGATCACCGGGTCCTGACGAACCGCTTCCAGGAACTCCAGCCCGTCCATGTCGGGCATGTTGTAGTCCGAGATGATGAGGTGAACCCGGTCGGACTTGATCGCGGCCAGCGCTTCCGCCGGCCCCGCCTTGTCGCGAATATCCTTGAAACCCAGATCCTGAAGCGTGCGACGGATCATCGCGCGCATACTCGTCTGATCGTCGACCACCATTACTTTTATTGCAGACGCTGCCGGCATGAACCGCTCCATTTACCGCCGACACGCGCCGAGGATAGCCTCGGGCATGGCGGACAAACTGAATTCCTTCTCGACCGCGCCCGCCTCGAAGGCGGCGCGCGGCATTCCGTAGACCACGCAGGTTTCCCGGCTCTGGCCGAGCGTGCGGGCCCCGGCGTCGCGCATGGCCTTGAGGCCAAGGGCGCCGTCCGATCCCATTCCGGTGAGGATCACCCCGACCGCGCGCGAACCGAGCCGCGAAACCGACCGGAACAGCACGTCGACCGAAGGCCGGTGACCGCTGACGGTATCCCCCGCGACCAGCTTGACCTGGCCGCTGGTGCCGCCAAGCAGTTCCATGTGCTGACCGCCGCCCGGGGCGAGGTAGACCGTGCCCCGGCGCAGGTTCATGCCGTTCTGGGCCTCGACGACCTGCACGCGCGCTGCCTTGTCCAGGCGCACGGCGAAGCTGCCGGTGAAGATCGCGGGCATGTGCTGGACCACCAGCACCGGCGGGCAATCCGGCGGCAGGGCGCCGATGATCGAGAACAGCGCTTCCACGCCGCCGGTGGAGGCACCCACCGCGATCACCACATCGCGCAAGCTGCCCTGCGCCGCGTTGACAGGCGTGGGCGGGCTCGCCGTGCGGCGCACCGAGGAGCGCGCCGCGGCCTTGACGATCTTGCGCAGCAGCGCACCGTCCTGCGCGATTTCCAGCGGATTGCCGGAAGGCTTGGCGATGCAGTCCACCGCACCGAGACGCATGGCCTCGATGGTCGCTTCCGTCCCGCGCGCGGTCAGCGTCGAACACATGACCACCGGCATCGGGCGCAGGCGCATGATGCGTTCGAGGAAGGACAGGCCGTCCATCCCCGGCATCTCGATATCGAGCGTGACCACGTCGGGATTGAGCGACTTGATCATCTCGCGCGCGGCATGGGGCTCGGGCGCCATGCCCACGACCTCGATGCCCGGATCCTGGCTCAGCAGCTTGTTCAGCAGCGCGCGCATCGCGGCGCTGTCGTCGACGATGAGGACACGGGTCTTTTCGGGCGCAACCGTCATGCGGCGCCTCCGTCGTTGCGGGCGTAGATCGTCTGGCCGACAGGCTTCATCAGCCGCGCGGCGGGACCGATCAGGCGTTCCGAATGGCCGATATAGAGATAGCCGCCGGGCGCCAGCATCTCGACGAAGCGCGCCTCCAGCTCGGCCTTGGCGGTATCGTCGAAATAGATCATCACGTTACGGCAGAAGATCACGTCGTACTTGCGCCGCATCGGCCAGGGCTCGAACAGATTGAGCACGCGGGCCGCCACCAGCTCGCGCAGCGGCTCGACCACGACGTGCTCGCCGCCGGCTTCCTCGCGCATCCAGCGCTTGCGATAGGTTTCCGGGATCGGCTCGACCGTGGCGGCGGGATAGCGCGCCTCCTGCACGGACTGCACGACATGCGGGGCAATATCGGTGGCCAGCAGGCGCACATCGCCCTGCCGCAGCCATGCCGCGCTGGTCGGGCCGTCTCCGGCGAGGCACATGGCGATGGAATAGACTTCCTCACCGCTGGAGCAGCCGGCCGACCAGATGCGCACCTTTTCGCCCCGGCGCGCGCGGTCCTGCAGCATCGGCAGGACTTCGCGGCGCAAGTGGTCGAAGTGGTGGTTCTCGCGGAAGAAATGCGTGTGGTTGGTGGTCAGCGCCACCACCATGGCATGACGTTCCACGGCATCGCGCTGGACCAGCGCGACGTAGTCCACGAAGCTGGACAACCCATGCTCGCGCAGGCGGCGGCTCAGGCGCGAGTGGACGAGCGTCATCTTGGCCTCGACCAGATGGATGCGCGCCTCCCGCTGCATGATCGCGGCGATGTCGCGGAACTGCGCGGGACGCAGTTCGGCCGTGCCGGACAGTGCGCTCCCGCTCATTCCTTCAGGGGCAGCCAGCGTGCTCATCAGGCCACGAAGTCCGGGACCTGGCGGGTCAGGCTCAGCGCGTCGAGGTCGAGCAGCAGGCACATGGCTTCGGCATTGGCCGCGTCATGCGTGCGGCGCTCGATCTTGACGAGACCGGCGATGGCGCCCTGCTCGTTGATCTCGACATCCGGCGCAGGCTGGATCTCGCTGCCCTGGATCACGACGATGTCCTGCACTTCGTCCACCAGGAAGCCGGCGTGACGACCGGCAATGGTGACGACGAGGATGCACGAGCGCGAATGCAGTTCGCTCGGCGCCCAGCCCAGGCGCTCGGACAGGCCGACCACGGGAACCACCGAACCACGCAGGTTGGTCACGCCCTTCACGTAAGGCGGGACGCTCGGCAGCGGGGTCGGTTCTTCCCACTCGCGGATTTCCAGCAGCGAACGCATGTCGATGCCGAACAGGCGGCTGCCCAGCGTGAAGGTGACGATCTTGCGTTCGTCGAGTTCGGTGTCTTCGGTGCTCATGCTGCCATTCCTTTCAGCGCATACTTGGAAGAGCCGCCGGTCGGCGCGACCAGGGCATCGATGTCGAGGATCAGCGCGATCGAGCCGTCGCCGAGGATGGTGGCGCCGCCGAGGCCGCGGATCGGGTGGAGGTTGTCCTCCAGGCTCTTGATCACGACTTCGCGGCGGTTATCGATCGTGTCGACCATGAGGCCGACGTTCCCGGCCGTCTCGCTTTCGACGATGATGACGAGCGATTCCTCGGGCGGTCGGTTCGAACCGACGCCGAACATCTCTCCGACCCGGCGCACCGGCAGGTACTGGCCGCGCAGTTCGATGACCTCCGAGGTCGGCGAGGTCGCCTGCACCTGTCCCGGTTCGGGCTGGACGGTTTCCACCACGTTGGCGAGCGGCAGCACGAAGCGCTGGTCGCTCAGGCGCACGATCATGCCGTCGAGGATCGCCAGCGTCAGCGGCAGGCCCATCGAGAAGGTCGTCCCCTCTCCCGGCACCGAGTGGATTTCCAGACGGCCGCCCAGCGCCTCGACGTTCGAGCGGACCACGTCCATGCCGACGCCGCGACCCGAGATGTTCGAGATCGTCTCCGCCGTTGAGAACCCCGGCGCGCAGATCAGGCCGTCGATCTCCTCGTCGGAGATCTGGGCGTCCGCCGCGATGATGCCGCGCTCGATCGCCTTGGCGCGCACCCGTTCGCGGTTGATGCCGCGCCCGTCGTCACGCACGCGCACGATGATGCGCGCGCCTTTCTGCTCGGCCGAAAGGTGGATGGTGCCTTCGGCGGGCTTGCCGGCCGCGATCCGCTCCTCGGCGCTTTCGATGCCGTGGTCCACCGCGTTGCGGATCATGTGAGTCAGCGGATCGCCGATCTTCTCGATCACACCCTTGTCCACCTCGGTCATCTCGCCGATGGTTTCGAGCACGACCTTCTTGCCAGTTTCGGCCGAAAGGTCGCGCAGCATGCGGGGCACGCGCGAGAACGCCTGCTTGATCGGCTGCGCGCGCAGCGACATGACGTTGTCCTGGATCTGGCGCGTCAGGCGCGACAGTTCGGGAAGCTCGACACGTTCCTGGTCGGCGGGCGAAAGCCGGTCCGACAGGATCGATCCCCGGATCACCAGCTCGCCCACGAGGTTCAGCAACTGGTCGAGCTTGGACAGATCGACGCGGATGGACTGCGCCACTTCGACGCTGGCCTGCCGCGCTTCCGCCTTCGGCTTCCCCGGCGCTGCCGCCGGCGAAACCGCCGCCGCCGGAGACACCGCAGCAGCCACCACGGGGGCCGGTTCGACCGGCACGAGCGTCAGCAGCTCTTCCGGAGCGGGCAGCGGTTCGAACACGCCGAAGCCGTCGAATTCAGCGGCGACGGATTGTTCCACCACCACCATGGTAACGACCGCTTCCTCGCGCTCGATCTCGATCAGCGAGTCCGGTGCCACGAAGTCGAAACAGTCGCGAATGTCCTGTTCGCCCACGGTACCGGGAACGTGCAGGGTCCAGACGAAATAGCTGTCCTCGGGGTCGAGGTCGCGCAGGCCGGGCAGCGTGTCCATCTCGACACCGGTAACGGCGGCGCCCATGTCCTCCAGTTCGCGGATCACCAGCATCGGCTCGCCGCCATTGGCCAGCGCGCCGCGCGACGGGCCGAAGCGAACCGTCCATCCGGCGGGTTCGGCGGGCTCGGCCGGGGCGAAGTCCTCAAGGTCGACCGCCACCGGCTCGAAGCCGAAGGGATCGAAGTCCTCGATCACCGCGGCAACCGGAGTGAAGCCGAAATCATCCGCCTCCGCGGCGGGAACGGGTGCCGCGACCGGCTCTGCCGCCGCGACCGCACCCTTGCTTTCCAGCACCGCGTCGAGCTGCTCGAGCATCGCGGCGTCCGCCGGCGGCTCGGTGCCGCTCTGCGCGGCGGTAACGTGGTCCGACAGGATATCGAAAGCGCCCAGCATGATCTGGGTCACTTCGGCGCTGGCCGGAATGCGCCCACCGCGCACTTCGTCGAGCACGTTTTCGAACCGGTGCGAGAAGGCGAGCAGCGCGGCATGGCCGAAGGCGCCCGAACCGCCCTTGATGGAGTGGACCGCGCGGAACACGCCGGCGATCGTCTCAGACGAGACATCGCCCTCGGCCATGGCCGAAAGACCCTGCTCGGCCACGGCGAGACCTTCGACACACTCCTCGAAGAAGATGCCCTGGATTTCGTCGAGTTCGTCGCTCACGGGCAGACGCGGCGCACCGCCGCCCCCAGTTTGGCCGCTTCGAACGGCTTGGTGATCCAGCCGGTGGCCCCTGCTTCGCGCGCACGGGTCTTCTTCTCGTCCGAGAATTCGGTGGACAGCACCAGGATCGGGGTGCCCCGGAATTCCGGCACCGCGCGCACCGCCTCGATCAGTTCGAAGCCGTCCATCCTGGGCATGTTGATATCGGTGATGAGCAGGTCCGGCTTCACTTCATGCATGCGCTCGAGGCCGTGCTCGCCGTCATCGGCGACTTCGACCTGGAAGCCCTGCGCAGCCAGCGAGGCCTTTAGAAGCATCCGCATCGAGGCGGAGTCATCGACGGTCAGGATGAGTTTGCTCACGACGGAAATTCCTCTTCAGAAAGGCCGACGGCTTCTGCCAGTCCGCAGGCCTGCACGCGCTCGACGAAGGCCGTGCTGGGATTGACGATCTCGAATTCATGGCCGGCCTCGCGCGCTTCGGCGCGGGCGGCGACAAGCAGTTGAAGCACCGCCTGTCCCACGGTCTCGACCTGGCTCGCATCGATGTGCATCGCGCCATCGAAGTCGCAGGCAAGGACCATGCGGACCCGCAGGTCCTCCGCGGTCACGGTGGACCCATGGACAGGCAGTTGCAGCGAGCGATCCTCGCTGGCCAGCCCGGCTTCGGGGCTGACGGTTTCAGGCAGGCTTGGCATTGAGCTGATCCTTCACTTCGTCGAGCGCGGTCTCGAGCTGCGTGAACGAGGGCGCGTAAGGCGAAGGGGTCATGCGGCGCGCCAGTTCGATGGCGACTTCCGTAGGCTGGCCCTGCGCGTGCCCGACGATGGCGGTCTTGACGATGAGATATGGCTTGAAATCGGAATCGATGATCTGCTGCAGCTTCTGCGCGATCGGGCCGACGAGACAGTAGGCCAGAAGAACGCCCAGGAAGGTGCCGACCAGGGCGCCGCCGATCATCGCGCCGAGGATCTCGGTGGGCTGGTCGATCGAGCTCATGGTCTTGATGACGCCGAGAACGGCGGCCACGATGCCCAGCGCGGGCAGGCCGTCGGCCATCATCTGGAGCGCGTGCTGCGGCGCCATTTCCTCGGCGTGGTGACGTTCGATATCGCCTTCCATCGCTTCGGCAAGCTGGTGCGGGTCCTCGAAGTTGACCGTCATCATGCGCAGGTAGTCGCATGTGAATTCAATGAGGCCCCGGTCGTCCAGCAGACGGGGATAGCGCATGAAGATCGGGCTTTCCTCCGGCGCGTCGAGATGCTTCTCGATCGAGTTCGCGCCTTCCTTGCGGAAGGTGGCAAGCAGCGCGAACAGCAGCGCCAGCAGGTCGCGGAAGTCCACTTCGGTCCAGCGACCGCCCTGGAACACGCGCTTCACGCCGGCCCAGGTCTTCTTCACCGTGGTCATCGAATTGCCCAGGATGAAGGCGCCGACCGCCGCGCCGGCGATCGCCAGCATTTCGTGCGGCAAGGCATGGAAGATGACCATGATATTGCCGCCCGACATCAGGAAGCTGCCGAATACGCACAGCAGGATGACGACGAGGCCGATGGCGTTGAGCATGAAAAAGGTCCGCGAATGGTGGCCGCAAAAGGTTAGGAGGCTCTCGCCTTGCGTTAGTTATAGGATGCTTGCGCCGGGGCCGGTGCCACACCACCGGATTTTCCCGAGGCCATGCGGCTCACCGCAAACCCGCGACCGTTTTGCCCCGCTTCGTCCTATATGGAGAAGGCAGTCGTCCTCGCGGGAGCCAACATGTCACTCAATGCCTATCAGCGCGTGCAGCAGATCGCGGCCACGCCACGCCGGAACGAATACCGGCTGATGAGCCAGATCACCGGCGAGATGATCGCCGCGCGCGATGCCGGCCTTCGCGGCGCGGCGCTCGCGCCGTCCCTGCACCGCAACCGTCAGGCGTGGACCACGTTTTCGACGATGTGTGCAACCGAAGGCAATCAACTTCCCGATGACTTGCGCGCCCGGATCATTTCTATCGGAATGTGGGTAGAGAAGTACACATCGCAGGTCATTACCGGCCGCGATACCATCGACGATCTCATTGTCGTTAATCGCGCGATTATCGAAGGACTTGCAAACGAGAACGGGACCGGCAACTAAGGAATCATACTTATCCGCGGTTAGTAATTTTTTCGAAAAGATTATCAATCGCTTACTGCCTGCCCCGGGGAGATTGGCCGAGGACCGTCTACCCCGTCTATTTACAAACACGTCCAAACCCTTAATGGCCCGAACGTCCTGATACTGGAAAGTCAGGGCGCAATAAGCGGGTCGGAATGCAGGAATTGAATCCTCCGCCACAGCGCATGGGCGGGTCGCTTCCTGTAAGGATGGTTCCGGCCGTTCCCGTCTTCGTCGCCGTGGCGCACCTTGTTTGCGTGATCGTCCTGTCCGGCTGGTATCTCGGGAAACCGGGCCTTGCCGGATTGGGCGGAAGCGACTTCCTGATGCAGCCGCAGACGGCGGTTTCCTGCCTTGTCATCGGCATATCCGTTATTCTCGCCGGCCTGGGCAGGCGCGACGCCAGCCGCTGGGTTCTGGTGCTTCCCCTGCTTATAGGATCGGCGGCCCTCGTACAGGAATTGTCAGGGTACTCCTTCGGGACCGACCCCTTGCTCTTCCCGGAGAGCATCCGCCACCAGCTGCGCCCCTTCCCCGGCCGCCCCGGCATGCTGCCCGCCATCACGATCGTGCTGGTCTGCCTGGCCGCCATGGCAGTGGCCTCCCGCAGCGGCATGTTCCGCCGGATGACCGTCACGTTCGCCTGCGTGGCGATCGCCATCGCCGCTATCGCCGGAAGCCTGGTCCCGCTGGGCATCAGCAACCTCGCGCCCGCCACCCGCCATGCGCTCATGTCGATCCCGACTGCTCTTGCCCTCAGCATGCTGGCCATCGGCATCATCGCGCTGCGGCGCCAGTACGCCTGGCCCCGCAACCCCGCCTGCGGGTTCGGTTCGGGCACGCTCCAGTGGTGCCTGATCCTGTGCGTCTCGGTGCCGGTAATTTCCGCGCTGCTCCGCTTCTTGGGGGAACGCTCGGGCCAGATCGGGCCGGAGCTTGCCCAGATCGTCCAGGTCGTGGCGCAAGTCACGCTGTCCTGCGCGCTGATCGCCTGGGCCTGGATGCGGATCGCGCGCGAAAGCGGAGCGCGCTGGGCCGTCAATCTCGCGCTGGACGAAGCCCCGATCGCGATCACCGATCCTGACGGCAAGATCCTGCGCTGGTCGCGCGGCTGCGAGCGTCTCTACGGCTGGTCGTCCGAACAGGCGCTCGGCCGTTTCGAACACGAGCTGACCGGCGCGCCCCCGCTTTCGCCCGGGGAAGAGGAGAGCCTGCTCGGCGGCCAGCGGCAGGAGTGCGAAATCAACGCCTTCCACGCGGACGGCACATCCCTGCGCATCCTGCTGGGGCGTCAGGCCGTGCAGCCCCGCTCGGACCTGCCGGCAATGGTGGTCCTGTCGATGACCGACATCACCGCCCGCCAGCAGGCCGAGGATGCCATGCTGGCCAGCGATGCCCGCCTTTCTCTGGCGGTGGACCTGCATGAGCTGGGCATCTTCGAATGGTCCAGCAAATCCGATTCCTTCGTCTTCCACGGCCATGCGGAGCGCCTGTTCGGAGTGGAGCCCGGCGCCTTCCAGGGCGGCATGTCGGACTGGATCGGCCACCTCGCCACCACGTTCGACACGACATTCCTGCCGCCCGCCACGCCCGAGCACTGGCAACCGGGACGCCACGCCTTCCGCTTCCGCTCGATCCGGCCGGACATGCCCGACATCGTGGAGGGCACTGTCCACATCCACCGGGGCGAAGCGGCATGGGACGTTTCGATGATCGGCATCGTGATGGATGCCAGCGAGCGAGAGCGGCATGCGGAAATGCTCCGCTCCCGCGAATCCGAGCTGCGCTCGATCCTGGAGACCGTGCCGGAAGCGATGATCACCATCGACGGGAACGGGCAGATCCGCTCCTTCTCGGCCACGGCGGAAACACTTTTCGGCTATGCCGCGCATGAGGTGCTGGGCAAGGATGTGCGGATGCTGCTGCCGCAATATGTCCGTCCTTCGCCCGAACCGGCGCTGCGCAGCCTCACGCCCCCGACGCCGCCCCGGATCACCGCGGGGCTGGACCGCGAAGGCAACGAACTTCCGATCGAGATTGCGGTCGGCGCCGCGAACATCGGCAACGAGCGCATCGCCATCGCCTTCATCCGCAACCTGCGTGAGCAGCTGGCGACACAGGCGCGCCTGAACGAACTGCGCGAACAGTTCCTCCACGCCTCGCGGGTCAGTGCGATGGGCGAGATGGGGGCCGGCCTTGCGCATGAGCTCAACCAGCCGCTGACCGCGACGTCTAACCTGCTGGGCGCCGTGGACCTCCTGATGGAGCGTGACGGCGATCCCCGGCAGCTTCGCTACATGCTCGACCTCGCACGGCAGGAGGTGCTGCGCGCCGGCGCGATCATCCGCCGCATGCGCGCCTTCGTCACGCGGGGAGAACTGGATATCCGCGCCGAACCGCTGGAGGACGTGATAGCCGAGACGCTCCAGCTCGCCCGGGCCCGTAGCCGTGCGCCGGGCGTTCGCCTGCACTACCTTCCTCTCGGCGCGGCACCTTGCATCCTTGCCGATCGCATCCAGATTCAGCAGGTTCTGGTCAACGTCATCAACAATGCCTTCGACGCCCTCGAAGGCCATAACAACGAGTCGCCCGAAATCACCATATCCACCCGCCAACTGCATGATGGCCACATCATGGTCAGTGTAGCCGACAACGGCCCCGGAATGCCCGAGGCCATCATCAGCCGCCCCTTCGAAGCCTTTGCCTCCACCAAGGCCAACGGCATGGGACTGGGGCTTTCGATCTGCCGACGTATCGTGGAAGCGCATGGCGGGCGCTTTTCGGTGCGCAATGTCGCGGGCGGCGGCGCGGCGGTCGA
Source organism: Novosphingobium aeonii (assembly GCF_052279045.1). Taxonomy (NCBI): domain Bacteria; kingdom Pseudomonadati; phylum Pseudomonadota; class Alphaproteobacteria; order Sphingomonadales; family Sphingomonadaceae; genus Novosphingobium; species Novosphingobium aeonii. The sequence goes on from NZ_CP176832.1 coordinate 59,896, forward strand.
CTTCACCCTGCCCACTTATTCAGAGCTGGAGCTGAAGACCGGATGACGTCGCGACGCATCTACATCGTCGACGACGATCTCGCCGTAAGGACCTCGCTCGAATACCTGCTGTCGATGATCGGCAACAGCCGGATCACCAGCTTCGATTCCGGCGACGCCTTTCTGGAGGCGGCGGCCACGCTCGAACCGGGGTGCCTGCTGCTGGACCTGCACATGCCGGGCACCACCGGCATCCAGGTCCTGAGCACCGTGGGCGGGCGCCCCACGCGCTTCGTGCCGATCGTGCTCACCGGGGAAGGCGACGTCTCGGTGGCGGTCCAGGCCATGAAGCTGGGTGCGGTCGACTTCATCGAGAAGCCCTGTGACCATCTCAAGTTGATGGGGGCGGTGGAATCGGCATTCTCCCAGCAGGCGGCCTCCACTGTGGAGGAGCGCCGCAAGGAAAAGGCGATCTCCCTGCTGGAGCAGCTTTCACCGCGCGAACTGGACGTGCTCAAGGGGTTGATCGACGGTCAGTCGAACAAGGTCATCGCCCACGATCTCGACATCAGTCCGCGCACGGTGGAAATCTACCGCGCCAAGCTGATGGAAAAGCTCCAGGTGCGCAGCCTGTCCGAAGTGCTCCGTATCGCTTTCGCGGCCGGGCTCGTACCGATGGACTGAGGCGGCAGCGCCGGCTCAAGAGGAACCGCGGAAGCGCCTGCTCCGCCCGGCTCAGGAGAGTGACGGGCGGAGCAATGCTCGGGGTACGGTTCTATTATAGGTCAAAAATCGAAGTAGAGATCGACGTAGCCATATTTCGTGTCGCCGCTCTTCGGTGCATTGGGCGCCTCCTTCAGGAAACGCCCCTTGGCGAGATAGGCCACACCGGTATCCACACGCAGCACATCGGGGATCAGGGTGCGGCGATAGCGCGCCTCGATCTGATGCCCGCCGAAGCGACCGCTCTCTCCCGCCGCGTCACGCACGCCTGTCGAGGAAAAGCTGTCCGTCTTCGAATCCAGCCAGAGCGCACGATACATGACCATGATATCGGAAACCTTGTCCGGCTTCACTTCGCCGCGCACGCCGCCCGACATCAGGTTGAAGCGGCCGATCGCGCCATAGAGGCTGGTGGGGCCGAAATCGAAGCGACGCGCGCCGAACAGGGTGTCGAAGCGGTTGTAGCTTTTCGATCCCGCCTTGTCGCCGCTGCCCAGGTCAAAGTCCGCCGAAAGGCGCGGCTGCCAGCCGCCGCCGAAGGTGCGCCCGAACTCGGCATGGATCAGGTAGGCGGAAACGTCGAGGTCGGTCACGTCGGCGCCGGAGGTCGTCAGGCGGGTGGAGCCGAACTGGTAGGCGCCTTCCAGGTCGTAGTCGAACTTGCCGGCGGTCGGCTTGCGCCATGCCCGCAGACCGGGCGTGTAGAGATGGCGGTTGCGGGTCGGCCGGTCGGCTCCGTCGCGCTCGTCGAGGCCATAGGCGTAGACTTCAAGAGTACCGCCCAGAACCCCGCCCTTGGTGAAGCTGGCGCCGTAGAACTGGAGGCCGGTGGTCTCCTTGTCCCACTTGACCGAATTTTCGTGGATGCCTTCGCGATCATCGGGCAGGCGCAGTTGCGGCATCGCCCAGAATGCAGTGAACTGATCGCCGCCGTGGCCCTTCCACTGGAAGTTCGCCCCGGTGAAAGCATTTGTGGTGTTGCGGAAGGCCTGCCGCGCAACCAGCCGGCGCGAACCCACGTTCATGGTGAAGCGCCCGGCAGTCAACTGTCCCTTGGTGCCGCCCGCCATATCGAAGTCCAGCCCGACATAGGCCTGAACCAGTTCCATCGCATCGACTTCGTTGGTGCCCGCCGAAGAGTTCGACTTTTCGCCATAGGCGCGCGCATCCCACAGTTCCCCGCCAACACGCCATGGGCCGCCGTCATATTCCACCTGGAGCGTGGTCTTGAGCGCGAGCAGCGCATCGTCCTGCGCCGCGTTGGGGCGGAACTGCCCGTCGATCCCTTCGACGCGGGCGCGCACTTCGCCCTTGACCGTCAGCCCTTCGGGCGCACCGAGCGCCGTTTCCAGCCACCCCTGCGCCAGCGCGGCACCGGCGTTCCCGGCCAGCAGCACACCGCCGCCGACCACCGCCAGCGCAGTGCGGCCGGCCCCGGACAGCAGAAAGGAAACCCGGCCCTTGCGGACCGGGTCGGGGAAACCGAAAATCATGAAAAACCTCCCGATACTTGCGGTCCATTATAGAGAATGGACGATCATCTACCGGGCTGGAAAGCGCAATTTTGTCCCGATCCATGGAAGGTCTGAGTATAGAACCGAAATTCCGGCCTGATCCCAGTTACTTGCATGGAACCAATAGTTTGCAGGCGGCGTAAGCGCCCCGTACAAGGCCGCACTTCTGCGCGGCGGCGAGATCCGGCCTTGCCGGATCTCGCGGGAAATCCATCAGTGCGCGGAAGCCGGTGCCACCATGGACTGGCGGTATTCCGCCATCATCAGGAAGCGCGGATCAGCGCCGGCAAGGTCGCTCATGGTCTTGGCCGCGCGCTTGGCGATCTGGCGGACACGCTCCTTGGCAACGCCGGTCTCGTCCTCGATCATGTCCAGCGTGGCGATGTCGAACAGGCGCCCTTCCACGACCTTGCGGTTGTGCTCCAGACGTTCCTCGAGTTCGGCCAGTTCCACCGGATCGATCGCCGCCTTGCCCGTGCGCCAGACCGAACGCCGGGTGCCAGCTTCTGCCCGCACCGCCTTCTTCGGCTGGGCGCGGCGCTGGATGCGCTCGATGCCGATATTGCGCAGATGCTCGACGTAGCTTTCCGTCAGCGAGGCCATGGCCGAGCGCGCGAGATAGTCCGACGCACCGGCTTCGGTGCGGTTCAGCGCGTCCTCATCCTCGATCGAGGCGACGATCGACTGGCCTTCGCCGTCCTCGCCCACGCTGATCGCGTCGAGAGAAACCGTGGTCGCCTCCACCTTCCGAGCCGAAGGGCGCTGGTCGGTCATCAGGCGGAAGCGCAGGCTCTGGAGTTCGCCCCGGATCTGCCAGTTCACGAAAGTGGTGAATTGCGCCTTTTCCGGTTCATAGGCCTGGATCGCGCGGTGAACGGCGATCGCACAGACCTGTTCGGCATCGTCCCAGTGAGCGACGAGGCCGTACTGGCGGATGAAGTGGCGGATGCGCGGTGCGATCAGCTTGATGATCCGCCCGAAGGCGCGATCGACGACGACCCGCTGGCGCGGTGACTGCGCCTCGCCCTCGGCCGGCATATTGTCCCGGACGGTCGCAACCGCGGCTTCCAGAGCAACAGTGATCTTCGACATGGTGAACCCCCGGTCAGTCGGGAAGCGCCGGGCGCCCATCGCCGCCGCTGCCCCTTCAACGAGACCGTTGTCTCGTGAATTTCTGAACGAGAGGTTAATCCTATATCAGTTTTCCTATATTTCCTATATTTTCTGCCGCAACCGGAGCACGGCGCAGCCGGGAAAGGCGTCAACCGGCAAACTTTTCCGGCCTGATGTTGCGCCCTACATAATCCATTAACCACGAGCGGTGCGCGGCAACCGCGCTTCCGGCCATCTCGATTCGGTGAGTCGCGCTGGTCGTGCCGACCTGGGCATTGAGCAGCTTGCGCGCACGCTCGGGATCGAGGCCGCCCTTGAGGAAACGAACCGCGTCGCCCAGCCCCAGGTGGTGGCCGAGATAGGCCGACTGTGCGAGTTCCACGACGCTGCCGCCGATGCGCACGCCCGAGCCGCGCAGGGCATCCAGGTTGGCCCGCGCATAGTCCGCCGTCGTCTCGATCGCGGCCTGCGGATCGTAACGCAGCGCCAGCAGCGCGCCGCGACTTTCGCCGCGCACATGGCCCCGCTCGTTGAGCCAGCCGTTCTGCTGCGCCATGGCGTGGAGCCAGGTCCCTTCGCGTTCGGCCTGCCCCTCCCAGGTACCATTCAGGAATTGCCCGAGACCGGCCGCGCTGGAGCGGGGATTGCGGGAATAGGGCAACCAGCGCCCGTCCGCGCCCTTGGCCGCTTCGGCGTTGACGATCGTGGCGAGCGCCGCCGCCGGTATGCCGGTGCGCGATGCCGCCGCCCCGAGAATACCGGAATATCGGGCGTTCGGTCCGCCCTGCATCGCCAGCGGGCCGCCGCCGTCGGAACCCGCATCCGCGCCGTCCCCGCCGCCATCGCGGCGCGGGCCGCGCTCCCCGTCCTGCCAGTCTTCGGAAGCGCCGGAACAGGAAGGCTGCCGCTCCGCAGCAGGCACGGCCACAGGCTGCGTCGCCGCTTTCGTGCGTTCGTCCAGCAGGGCCAGAAGCCCGTCGAGACCCAATGGATCGGAGCGCTTGTCGACCAGGCCGGCGGCCTTCTCGTCGTCGCCGCCGCCCAGCGCCGCACGCCAGAGCCGGCCGGACAGTTCGCTGCGGGCCTGGGTATAGATCACTTGCGCCTTCTGCGCGGGCGTAAGCCCCTGAAGCGCCGCGCCCTGAAGCGCCATACCTTCGATCATGCCGGACGCCCGCGCCGCCGGGCCTTGATGAACGAAATCGCGGAGAAATCGTCGATCCCGGCCTGTTCGGCATTGGCGATCACGCGCTCGGCATCCTGACGATAGCCGTCCGCCGCCGTCTCGATGGCGCGGAACGTGCCATAGGCATCCACCGCCATGTCGCGCAATTGTTCGAGCCGGGCCTTCAGTTCGGCCTGCCTGACGGAAAGCTGCCGCCGCTCGCCGCGCATGCGCTGGAGATAGGCGTGCGAACAGACGCCAAGGTCACCCGCCGCCAGATCGGCCTCGCGCCGCATCGACACCGAGACCCGCTCGCGCGCCTGTTCGACTTCGCCGAGCGCGCCGGCCTGGGTGCTGATCGCCCTGCTCATCTCGTCGATCTCGCGCTGCTGCACGCGCAGCGCGGCGTCGTAAGGGGTCTTCATGCGATTTCTTCCTCGGGCGCGTCTTCGGAGGCTTCACCGGGCGGGACCATGAGCGATGCCAGCATCTCGAAGCTCTCCTGCGCGAAGCCCCGCTCTCCCTTGCCCTGCTTGAGCAGTTCCTCGATCATCGGGGCAACCGCGACGGCGCGGTCCACCTCGGCGCTCGATCCGGCGCGGTAAGCGCCCAGCCGGACCATTTCCTCCATGTCGTTGTACGTCGCCATTTCGCGCCGCGCGGCAAGGCGGATGCGATTTTCCTCATCGCCCAGCGCGTGCGGCAAGGTGCGCGAGACCGACTTGAGCACGTCGATCGCCGGATAGCGACCGCGCTCCGCGATCTTGCGGGTAATGACGATATGCCCGTCGAGAATGCCGCGAACGGCATCGGCGACCGGCTCGTTATGATCGTCGCCGTCTACCAGCACAGTGAACAGGCCGGTGATCGCGCCCTGCCCCGGCAGTCCGGGCCCGGCGCGCTCCAGCAGGCGCGGCAGTTCGGCGAAGACGGTAGGCGTATAGCCCTTGGTGGCGGGCGGCTCGCCGCTGGCCAGGCCGATCTCGCGCTGCGCCATGGCGAAGCGGGTGACCGAGTCCATCAGGCACAGCACGTTGAGCCCCTGATCGCGGAAATGCTCGGCCACGGTCAGCGTGGTCCACGCAGCCTGGCGGCGCATCAGCGCAGGCTCGTCCGAAGTGGCGACGACGACGACGCTGCGGGCAAGGCCTTCCTCGCCGAGATCGTCCTGCACGAATTCCTGGACCTCGCGGCCGCGCTCGCCGATCAGGCCGATCACCGCGACATCGCATTCCGTCCAGCGCGCCAGCATCGAGAGCAGCACCGACTTGCCGACGCCGGAACCGGCGAAAAGTCCGAGGCGCTGGCCCCGGCACAGCGGCGCGAACAGATCGAGCGCGCGAACGCCGGTGGAAAGGCGCGAGCCCACGCGCGCGCGCGCGGAGGCGGGGGGCGGCGAGGCCTTGATCTTGCGCAGCATCGCCCCTTGTTCCAGCGGCCCCTTGCCGTCGATCGGCCGGCCGAGCCCGTCCACCATGCGGCCGAGCCACTGGCTGGAGGGACGCAGGGCGAACTGGCTGGCGGAAAGGTCCGCGCGGGAACCGGACGCGATGCCCTGCGGCTCGCTGAAAGGCATGCAATGGGCGATCCCGCGGTCGAGCCCGGTCACTTCCGCCTCGACCGTGCCGGTGGGCGAATTCAGAGTGACGCGCGAACCGATCTGGGCGGCGCCGGAAAGCCCCTCCACCTCGATCAGCGCCCCGCGCACGGCAACCACGCGGCCATAGCGCTGGTCAGGCGTGAGCAGGCGCAAACCGGCGGCGGCGGCGGCAAGACTGGCCATGGGGCGGATCCTGCGCCGGTCAGGCGGCGGAAACGGAAACGGGCTCGGCGGCGGCCTGCGCCGTCGATTCGAGCCGCGCCAGGGCGTCGGTCTCGTAGCCGATCAGCCAACGGCAGTCGGCCAGCGCCGCATAGAACTGCCCGGTCGCCACTTTCTGCGCGAAACGGATGCACACCGCTTTCGCCTCGTGCGACTGCAAGGCGTCCATCAGCGTCTCCAGCCGCTCCAGCAGCGCCTGCTGGTGGCGCGGCAGGTCGGCCTGGTCGATATAGGCCATCATGCAGGCGAAGTAGAGCTGGCGCGCCGGGGTGTCTGCCTCCTCGGGCTTCATCACGTCGCGCCCGCGCAGGATCGTCGCCCCGTTCTCGACCATGAGATCGGTACGGCCAACCGCGCGCAGAACCGCACCGTTGACGATAACCGGCTCGCCATTGCGAAGCGAAATGCGAAGAGTCATGCCGAAAGCCCCCGTGACATCTTTCTCCGTTATAGGATGACCTGCGACAGTACGGCGGCAGTCGGCACAATTTTTCACGCCATCACGCACGGTTGCCCCTCCATTTCTTCCTACAATGGCACTGTTCGGTGGCCGGTCCAATGCGTTGACCTCCCGGCCGACACGCACAGGAGAATGACATGAGCCTTTATTCCGCTCTCTATGCAGGCGTATCGGGCCTCGGCGCGCAGGCGAGCGCGATGGCGACCGTTGCGGACAATATCACCAACGTGAACACCATCGGCTACAAGGGCGTCTCGGCACAGTTCCAGACCCTCGTCACCGACGGCAACATCAAGAGCAGCTATTCGGCGGGCGGCGTCACCGCGGCCCCCAAGGCTCTCATTTCCAAGCAGGGCCTGCTCCAGGCTTCGAGCAGCCTCACCGACATCGGCATCGACGGCGCCGGCTTCTTCGTCGTGCGTTCGAGCGCCGACGCCAGCGGCGCCATCGCCTATACCCGCGCCGGTTCGTTCACGCCGGACTCGGACGGCTACCTGCGCAACACCGCAGGCTACTACCTGATGGGCTGGCCGCTCGATTCCGACGGCAACTACGTCAACAACGGCGGCACCGGCGCGATGGAGGCAATCCGTCCCGGCGCGCTGACCGGCGCGGCGCAGGCCACCACCAAGATCCAGCTGCGCGCCAACCTGCAGTCGACCGCGGAACCGATCACCGGCACCTATGTCGCCGGTTCGATGACCTCGGGCGCGCTTTCGCCGCAGTTCTCGCGCTCGGTCGAAGTCTTCGACGCGCAGGGCACCTCGCACACCCTGACGTTCAACTTCGTCAAGACCGCCGCCAACGAATGGGCCGCCGAAATCTCGGGCGATCCGTCCGAGATCTCCACCATCGGCGGCGCCGCCGTCACTGACGGCCTGCTGGCCAGCGGCACGGTGAAGTTCAACGCCGACGGCAGCCTCGACCTTGCCGGTTCGGACGCCTCGCTGTTCTCCAACCTCGATATCGGCTGGACCAACGGCGCGGGTTCGAGCCCGATCCGCCTCAACCTCGGCTCGGATGACGGGCTTGACGGCCTGACCCAGTTCGGCAGCGATTCCGCCCTGCTCTCGTCCAGCGTGGACGGCGGCATGCTGGGCACGGTGGCCTCGGTGAACATCTCGGACACCGGCATCGTCAGCGCCGTCTTCGATGACGGCACCACGCGCGCGATCTACCAGCTTCCGATCGCCACCTTCCAGAACCCGGACGGCCTGACCCGCGTCAGCGGCAATGCCTACGTCGCCTCGCAGCAGTCGGGCAACGTGGCCATCAACGAGCCCGGCGCATTCGGCGGCGGCAACATCTCCTCGGGCGTGCTCGAAGCTTCCAACGTCGACCTGGCGCAGGAATTCTCGAACATGATCCTGTTCCAGCGCGCCTACAGCGCCTCGTCGAAGATCATCACCACGGTCGACGACATGCTCCAGGAAGTCAGCAACCTGAAGCGCTGACCGGGCGCGCCGGGTTCCGGCGCCCCATAATCCCAGAACGACGACTTGATAGGAAACCGAGCCAGTGTCCCTGAATGAAATCCTCAATTCCGCCATGTCCGGTCTTGCGGCCTCTCAGGCGGGGATGCGCTCGGTTTCGAACAACGTCGCCAACGTCGGCACGGCCGGTTATGCCCGCGAGGCGGTTTCGCTCAGCACCGGCGTGGCCGGCGGCCGTGTCAGCGGCGTCATCATCGGCGAGCCTTCGCGCGTGGCGGACAAGTTCCTGGAGAACGCGGTCTACCAGCGCGCGGGCAATGCCGGTCGCACCGAAGCGGTGTCCGGCTATCTCGACCGCCTGCAGGCGCTGCTCGGCTCCTCCGATTCCTCGTCCGGACTTTCCGCCCGCCTCAGCGCCATCACGTCCTCGGTGAACGAGATCGCCGGCCTCCAGGGCTCGGCGCAATCGGTCGCGCTGTTCACCGGCAATGTCGCCGACACGATCGACACCCTCAACCAGTTGCAGGACGATGTCTCGAACCTGCGCGGCGATGTCGAGACCGAAGTCGGCTACACCGTCGACCGCGTGAACGTGCTGCTCCAGAGCATTCACGACCTCAACAACGAAGTCGCCAGCCTTCAGGGCCTGGGGCGCAGCACCGCGGGTCCGGCGGACCAGCGCATGTCGGCGCTGGAAGAACTCAGCGGGCTGATGAACGTCACCGTGCGCGAGCAGTCGGACGGACGCGTCACCATCGATACCGCATCCGGCCAGGTGCTGCTCGACAAGCGGCTGCGCCAGCTCAGCTATCCGTCCGGCGCAGGCGCGTCGCAGGCGACTTACCCCGCGATCGACATCCGCTTCGCCTCCGACAACGGCACCATGGGCGCCTCCACCGGCGAAAAGATCGATTCCACCGCGATCGGCGGCAAGCTGGGCGGCCTCATCGACATGCGCGACCGCGCGCTTCCCAATTTCTCCGAACAGCTCGGACAGCTGTTCTCCGGCCTCGCCGAAACGCTGAACAAGGCCTCGAACGAAGGCACGACGATGCCGCCGCCGCAGACGCTGACCGGCGAGAAAAACGGCCTGATCGGCAGCGACCGGCTCGGCTTCACCGGCAAGGCGACCTTCGCGGTTGTCGCCAAGGACGGCACGCTCGTTTCCAAGACGACGATCGATTTCGACGCGCTCGGCCCCACTGCCACCGTCGATGACGCGGTTGCCGCCATCAACGCCCAGCTTTCGCCCGATGCCACCGCCAGCTTCGTGAACGGCGTCCTTTCGTTCAGCGCCGCATCGAGCGCCAACGGCGTGGCGGTGGCGCAGGATGCCGACACCCCCAGCGACCGTGCGGGCGTGGGATTCTCCCAGTTCTTCGGGCTCAACAACCTGGTCCGCTCGGACAGCAGCGCACTGGCGCCTTCGGGCTTCACCGAAAGCGATCCCCACGGCTTCGGCACCGGCGAAACCGCGCAGATCGTGCTGCGCGACCCGACCGGCAAGATCCTCGCCAACTATACCATGACCGGATCGGTCGGCTCGACGTTCGGCGACCTCGTCACCGAACTCAATGCCAGCCCGCTCGCGGCATTCGGCAGCTTCGCGCTCGACGACAAGGGCCGCATGGCCTTCACGCCGACCGCCAGCGCTTCGGGCTCGACGATCTCGATCCCCTCGGATTCGACCAACCGCAACGGCACCGGCCTGTCCTTCTCGGCGCTGTCCGGGCTGACCGGCGCGGCCAGCGGCCTCAACAAGGCCGAAGTCAGCCCCGGCGTCCTGTCCGACACCACCAAGCTGCCGCTGGCGCGCCTGCAACTCGATGCGGCCGTTGGCGAAAAGGCGATCGGTTCGGGCGATATCCGCGGCGCCACCGCGTTCGTCGACGCGCTTTCCGGCCTTGTCGATTTCGGCAAGAACGGCACTGCGACGATCGACACTTTCGCCAATCGCCTGCTGGGCAGCGCGGGCTCCGAAGCCTCGCTGGCCAAGACCGCCGCAACCGATGCCTCCGCGCGCCTGAGCGACGCGCTCGACCGCCGCGACAGCTACTCCGGCGTCAACGTCGATGAGGAACTGGCGCAGATGGTCATCCTCCAGAACAGCTATTCTGCTGCGGCGCGCGTGATGACCACCGCCTCGGAAATGTACGATACCCTGATCGGTATGCTGAGATAAGGACCTCCAGATGACCCGCGTTGCGACCATCCCCCTGCAGAGAACGCTTTCGGGCGCGATCCAGCGCTCGCAGGCGAGCCTTGCAAACAGCCAGCTCCAGCTCGCATCGACCAAGAAGGCCACCGACTACGCCGGCCTCGGCCTCGACGCGGTGCGCACGCTCTCGGCGCGCTCGATGCTGGCGCAGCAACAGTCCTACAAGAACATCTCCAGCCGCGTGACCACCACGCTGCAGATGTACGATGCCAACCTCAACCAGATCGACAGCTCGCTTTCCGACCTTCAGGAACAGCTGATGACGGCGATCGGCACCGGCGATTCCCCCGGCATCCAGTCGATGATCGAAGGCGCCTTCAACGACGTGCGCACCGCGCTCAACGCCAAGGAGGCAGGCGTGCCCCTGTTCGCCGGGTCGCAGACCTCGGACGAGCCCTTCGCGCCCAAGACGCTGAACGACACCATCGGCCTCGACGCGGCCGACGCCTTCACCAACGACCAGGTCCGCCAGTCCAGCCGGATGGGTGACGGCGTGGACGTGGAATACGGCATCGTCGCCAGCGACGTAGGCACCGGCCTGATCCCCGCCTTCCGCACGCTCGCCGAAGCAGGGCCTTATGGCGACAAGCTCACCGATGCGCAGAAAGTGGCGATCCAGCAGGCGATCGACCAGCTCGACACCGGGCTTGTCAGCGTGCGCGCGGTGAATGCCGAGAACGGCCGCAAGCAGAACCAGGTGGAAACCCTCAACGACCGCGCCGTCGACCGCGCCAACCTCCTGACCGAAGTGATCGGCTCGGTGGAAGACGCCGACCTCGGCCAGGTGGCGATCGACATCACCCAGCGCCAGACGATCCTGGAAGCGAGCTACTCGGTCTTCGCGCAGCTCTCCAGCATGTCCCTGGCGAAATTCCTGACCTGATCGGGCAGGAACGCGGACAGCAAAAAGGGCGCCGGGATTTCGATCCCGGCGCCCTTTTTCGTTTGCCCGTCCTGCGCGATCAACGTCACGCGGAAAGACCGGCGCGCCCTATCCCTTGGTCGCGCTTCCCGGCGCGCGTTCGAGCAGGTCGGCGAACTCGCCTGCCGGACTGGCCGAAGGCATGGCGGCCATGGCCCGCGCGAGGTTCGGCCCGGTTGCCTCCTCCGGGCGCCCTGTCAGCATCTCGAAGACCGGCGCGGCGGGCAGGCCCCGGAACGCCGCCGCATAGCGTGCATGAAGCCCGGCAAGCCCTTCCTCGCGGCCGAGCATGGCCAGCGAGATCGCATGACGCAGCACCACCGCCTGGCCCACTGTGTCCAGCGCCCGGCCGCTTGGCAGGGAGCCCGCCGAAGCCTCGGCATAACGGGCCCAGTCCCGCTGCTTCCAGAGGATCTCGGCACGCAGGGTATCGGCGGAAGGCACGTCCTGAAGCACCGCCATGGCCTCGTCGATGCGGCCGATCTGGCTGAGCGCCGCAGCCTCCACGCGCTTGCGGGCGGCGATCATGGCATCCGGCAGCGAAGGATCCTCGGACTTGCGCAGGGTATCGAGCGCACGGTCGGGCCGTCCGGCAAGGATGAACAGCGTCGCCACGCGGGCCGAGAGCGGGCCGCGCGCCAGATCGCCGGCACGGACGAAGAGCTGGTAGGACAGCAGGTCCGCCGCGCGCTCGTAAAGCCCTGCCTGCTGGAGCCGCTCGGCCAGGTGGCTGGCCATGAGGTCGCCCTCGGCCCCGCCCGGCGCGATGTCGCGATAGTCCCAGTAAAGCCCGGCCGCCTTGTCGAGCGGGAGCTTGCGCGCAGGGTCCAGCGCGGTCGCCAGCTTGGCGCGCAGGCCGGGAAGGAAGTCCGCGCCCTGCTGCCCTGCATCATGATAGCGGAACAGGGCCGAACCCGCCGCCAGCGCCCCGGTAAGGTCTCCGCGCGCATCGTAGAGCTTGTAGGTGAGCCGCAGCGCCCGCTCCTCGATGGCATCGCCGCGCCAGGCGTAGCGGATCGCATCGAGCCGCTTGAGCGCCGCCTCGGGGCCGACGGTGTGGTGCGCCACTTCGGCTTCCACCTCGCTCAGCCGCGCATCCATGCGCTGCTCCATCGTGCCCGATTTCTCGACACGGGCGAAGCGCAGCCGCGCCTCGTCGGCATGGCCCTGCGCCAGTTCGGCACGGCCACGGTAGAGGTTCGCCGCCGGATCGCGATCCGGCAGCGGGGCGAGCCACTGCATCGCCTTGGCCGGTGCCCCGCCCTCGACAGCGGCACGGGCGGCGGCAAGCACGAAAGCCTTGGGCCGGGGCGTGGTCAGCGCGCCCCGCGCGCAGTCGAGCTGCCCCAGCGCCTGATCGGCCAGCGCGCTCTGCGCCAGCGCCCTCAGGCGCCAGGCGCAGGCTTCGGGATTGGTGCCGAGCCCCGCCGCGCCGAGCGAGGCGAGCGCATCGGGATAACGGCCGAGCAGGGTCAGCGCCGCCCCTTGCGCCAGCCGGTAGGTATCGACCATCTCCAGGTCGGGATCGTCCTGCCGCATGACTTCCAGCACGCCGAACGCCTCTGCCCCGCGCTCCTGCCCGATCAGGCTTCGGGCATAGTTCCAGCGCGCCTGCTGCCGCTCGGGCTGCGGCGCGCGGGAGAGGCGCATCCACGCATCGTCTTGCGAAATCCTGCCCCAGGCGGCGGGACCGACGATGGCGGGCTGCTGCGCGAGGTCGGCGGCGAAGCCCGGCAGACGCGGCGGGCGCGGCAGTGCCGGCCGCGCGGGCTCGGGCACGCGCATGGGTGCGGCCGTGGCGCTGGTAACGGGCGCGTTCACGGTGGGCGCGGCCACGAGCGCCGCGCCCGGGATGAGCGCGGCAGACGCCAGCAGGCGAGTAAGAATCACATCAAGGCTCCGGGAAACATGACCGACATCGTGAACAGGGCCCCGCCCAGCAGGCAGCCGAGCAGGAACAGCAGGGCCGCGCCGGCCGCCCAGAGCAGCCCGCCGCCCTCGCGCGGCCTGGCCGCCGTGCCGCTGTCTACTCCGGCAAGCTGGACATTGTCCGTCCGACGGCGCGCAGGCGAGGCGCCCGGCGCGTTCGCAGCCGCAGGATTGCGCTCCGGAACGCCGGAAGAGAACACCCTGACCTTGGCCGGACGCTGATCGCTGCTCATCTGGACCTGACTCCTGAGGTTTCATCCTATTATAGAAGGACAAACCGCAAGGCGGTCCGCGCGCGCCGGACCCGATCTGGAGTTGCCGAATGCCCCGTCCCGCCTCCTGCCGCAGTGCAACGACCCTCGCGGCACTGCTTGCGGTGACGCTCGGCCTTGCCGCCTCCGCTCATGCAGAGGACAAGAAGGCCGATCCTCTCCCCCCACCGGACCCCTCGTTTCTTCCGATGGACGACATCGACGCCCCGATCATCGACAGCGGCCGCATCGACGGCGTGCTGCACGTCTCGATCGTGGTGAAGACCAAATCGGCGGAAAGCGCCGCCGAACTGGCGAAGCGAATGCCGGAACTGCGTGCGGCCTCGCTGGCGGCGGCGATCGAATTCGCGCGGCTCCATGCCTCGCCGTTCACGCCCGTCAACGTCGCGCGGCTCTCGGCGATGATGTCCCCCCCGATCAAGCGGCTCGACGCGGGGATCGAGAAGGTCCTGATCGTGAAGGTTTCAGCCACCGAATCCTGAAGCCCGCCCCCGGCCGCACCGCCTGACCCACAAACGAAAGCCCCCGCCCGGTCAGACCGGACGGGGGCTTTCGTGTTTCGGAGCGGCTTTCGAAAAAGGGAGGAGCCGTCCTACTGTGCGGCTGGTCCCGCCCCTTGCGGCTTCCCGCCCGAAGCAAGCGCCTGCGGACGCGGCTTTCCGCGCATCGGCGCGGCGGCGGCGGCCGGTGCCTTGATGACCTTGCGCCCCGCCATCGCCATGGAAAGCTCCACGGCCGCGCTGGGGGTCATGTAAGCCATGATCTGCGCGGTGGCGCGTTCGCGCATGCGCTTTGCCACCTGCGTCTGGACCTCGATGTCCAGCTTCTCGAGGATCGGCGCGGCGCGCTGGGGCTTCATCGTCTGGTAGATGCGCGCCAGATTGTCGTAAGGCACATCGGGCTCGGCCGCGCCGTTACGCCCGGCGGGTTGCTGCCCGGCCTGCGCGGCCTGGTTCTGCTGCATCTGGCCGGCAAGGCGCGTCTCGCCCGCCTTGACCGCCTGCTCCCGCATTTCGAGCTTGCGGCGTTCGGCCGCCAGCACGCGGTCGCGCTGCGAGGTCGCGTCCTGAAGCGAGGCGCCGAGACGCCCGGAATCGCCCTTCCCCGCATCGGCCGGCGGCGCGGCAAGGGCGATGGCATTGGCCACCGCCGCCGCCCCGGCGACCGCGAAGATCAGCCGCGATGGCTGGGTGAGCGAGCGAAGAGGCGACAGCGCGCCTCCAAGCCGGGCGGAAAGCGTCATGCAACCGCGCTTTCACGCGAAGCGCGCGCCGTGGCGATGTCGCGGACCACGCCGGTGGTGTCGCCGCGAACCGCATCGTTGGCGGCCGCTGCGACCTTGCGGCGCGAACGCGTGCGGGCCGGAGCGGGCGCCGCGATCTTCTCGGCCTCGAGGATGCCGGCAACGACCTTCTCGGCATCGGTCTTGACGGTGCGACCGGCGGCCTTGGCGCGGCTGGCCGGCTTGGCGGCGGTCTTGGCGGCCGTGCGCGGCTTGGCGGGCGCACGCTTCTTCGGCGCCTTTTCCTCGACCCTGGGGGTCTGCGCGGCGGCATCCATGATACGGTCGGCCACGGCATTGCCGATACCCACCATCAGCGAGAGTTCGTCGCGAATTTCCTCGGCGGCGGCGATGGCGCTGGCCTGGGCCTTGCCGTCGGTCGCCAGCACGCGCTTGAGATCGCCCAGCACGATGCGGGCCTGGTTGGTCGCACGGTCGATCTGGGTCACGCTGTCGGCAAGCTGGGTATCGCGCATGATCCGCAGGCGGCGGCTCATGCGGGCGCTCTGCACCAGCACGGAGACGCAGAGCAGGATCAGCGCGACGTTGATCACGGTGGTGAAGGTCATTTCGGATACCCCTTGGAAATGTCGGTGGCCATGCGGATGGCGATATTGCTCGAACGCTGGCCGATGTGAGCGCGGCCCAGCGGCACGCCGCCGCAATGGACCTGGAGCGCGTCGTTCGGGCTGTGGCTGAGGGCGATCGTCTGCCCCACCTTGAGGTTCATCACGTCGCGCAGGCTCATCAGCTTTTCGCCCAGCACGACATCGACGGTGACTTCGGTATTATAGAGCTCGCTGGCCATATGCGTGGCCCACATGCGATCGCGGCCGAGTTTTTCGCCCATGAAGCGCTGGAGCAGCTTGTTGCGGACCGGCTCGATCGTGGCATAGGGCAGCAGGACCGAGAACTTGCCCCCGCGCCCTTCCATGTCGACACGGAAAGTGGCGACAGCGGCAATGTTGCTGGGTCCGGCGATGGCGGCGAAGCGCGGGCTCGATTCCATGCGCTCGACCACCATGTTCACCTGCTCGATCGCCTCGAACGCCTGCGACAGGTCGTCAAGCGCGAGCTGCACCATCTTCGAGACCAGCATGGTCTCGATGGTGGTGAAGGCGCGGCCTTCCACCCGCATCGGGCGCGTACCCTTGCGCCCGCCCAGCAGGGCATCGACGACCGCGTAGATCAGGCCGGAATCGACCGTGACGACGCCGTAGTTCTCCCACTCCGTCACCTGGAACACGCCGAACATGGCGGGCAGCGGCACGTGGTTCATGAACTCGCCGAAGCGGGTGGAGGTGATTTCCTCCAGGCTGACGTCGATCGCATCCGAGGTGAGGTTGCGCATGCTGGTGGCGAAAGCGCGCACCATGCGTTCGCAGACCACTTCCAGCATCGGCAGCCGTTCATGGCTGATGACGTTGGATTCGATCACCGCCTTCAGCCCGCTCTTGGGCTGGACCGGCGCGTCACCGTCGAACCCGAACAGGGCGTCGATGCCGGCCTGATCGAAAGTATCGTCGTTGATCGCGCCCATCTTGGGCGGATCGGGCAGGATGAAGTCGTCGAAATCGTCCATCATTGCTGAACGAGGTCCTGGATCAGCACGTCCTTGACCATGCCGGCGCCAAGCGCCTGGGTCGAACGCGTCATCATCTCTTCCTTGATGCGGAACACCGCGGCGGAACCGTTGAGATCGTCAGGCCGCAGTTCGCGCAGGAACGGTTGCAGCGCATCGAGCACGACCGGCAGCTTTTCCTTGACCTTGTCGGCCTTGCCCTCGGCGGCGACGATGATGAAGCGCAGCTTGAGGAAGCGCGCCTGGCTGTCTCCGCCGCGCAGGTTCACGATCATCGGCGGCACTTCGATATAGGATGAAGCACCGCCTTCACCCGCCGGCGCCTCTGCGGCGGCCTCATGTTCGGCGCCGTCGTCGCCGCCGCGCATGAACCACCAGGCCCCGCCGCCACCGGCCAGCAGGGCCAGGACCGCGGCTCCGCCGATCACCAGCATTTTCCGCCCGGGCTTCCTGGGCTCCGGCACATCGACCGGCGTCACGTCGATCACGTCGTCGCTGGACACTTTCATCCCCTTGGCTGTCGGGATGCGCCCCCTCACCGAAATGGTGTCCGCGCATCCGCTTTCGCGATTTCGCCTCTATTATAGGAAAGCCGCGCGGCAAAATCTGCCTAGCGCCGAATATCGAGAACTTTTTCGCAAGGTGCTGGAATGGACGTATCCTCCTTCGTTCTGCTGAGCCACGAGCAGGCCTTGCGCCGGCAGCTCGACATCACCGCCAACAACATGGCGAACACCAATACCGTGGGCTACAAGCGTGAGCAGGCGCTGTTCCACGAATATGTCGAGACCGTGAAGGATGCGCCCGTCCAGGATGCGCGCAAGACTTCTTTCGTGCTCGACTTCGGCGCCGTGCACGACACCGCGCAAGGCGCGTTCCAGTCTACCGGCAACCCGCTCGACGTGATGATCGACGGGCCGGGCTACCTCAACGTGGAAACGCCCGAAGGCGGCGTCGCCTATACGCGGGCAGGCTTCGTGAAGATCCTGAGCACCGGTGAACTGGCCAGTTCCGGCGGCCAGCGCCTGCTGGACCAGAACGGCCAGCCGATCACCATCCCGGCCGACCAGATGAACCAGGTGTCGATCACCGAGGACGGTTCGGTCATGGCCGCGGGCGCCCAGGTCGGCCGTCTCGCCGTCACCAGCTTCGCCGACGAGAACATGCTGGAACCGCGCGGCGACGGGATGCTTACCGGCACCGGCGGCCGCTTCCTCGCCGCCGCGCAGACCAAGCTCAAGACCGGCGGGGTCGAGGCATCCAACGTCGAGCCGATCAAGGAGACCACCAACATGGTTGAGATCCTCCGCTCGTACCAGACCAGCCAGCGCCTCTCCGCCGACCTCAACGACATGCGCAAGCGCGCGATCGACCGGCTCAGCCGCGTAAGCTGACCCCCGCACAGTCCCACCTCATTTTCACGAAGGAGCCATCATGCGTTCGCTCTCCATCGCTTCGACCGGCATGCTCGCGCAGCAGACCAACGTCGATGTCATCTCGAACAACATCGCCAACATGAACACCACCGCGTTCAAGCGCCAGCGCGCGGAATTCCAGGACCTGCTCTACCAGCAGGTCTCGCGCCCCGGCGCGGCGACCAGCGCCGACGGCACGCGGGTTCCCTCGGGCATCCAGATCGGCGCCGGCGTGAAGACCGGCGGCGTGTACCGCATCACCGAGCAGGGTGCCCTCACCAACACCGGCAACAGCTACGACCTGGCGATCGACGGCCCGGGCTACTTCCAGGTCATGATGCCCTCGGGCGACCTGTCCTATACCCGCGCCGGCTCGTTCCAGCTTTCGGACCAGGGCGAACTCGTCACCACCGACGGCTACCGCGTCCAGCCCGATATCACGATCCCGCAGGGTGCGCTGGGCGTCACCGTCTCCAAGTCGGGCGAAGTGCAGGTGAAGATCGCCGGGCAGACCGAACTGCAGACCGTGGGCCAGCTCGAACTGGCGACCTTCATCAACGAGGCCGGCCTCGAAGCCATCGGCTCCAACCTCTACCTCGAAACCAGCGCTTCTGGCCAGCCGACCGTCTCGACGCCGGGCCAGCCCGCTTTCGGTACCCTGAGCCAGGGCTTCGTCGAAGCCTCGAACGTCAACCCGGTCTCGGAAATCACCTCGCTGATCACCGCGCAGCGCGCCTACGAGATGAACAGCCGCGTGCTCAAGACCGCCGACGAGATGCTCCAGACCTCCACGCAGATAAGCTGAGACCATGCTCACCGCTCTCCTCCTCGCCCCCGCGCTGGCCAGTGCCCCGGCGCTTCCGGCCGGCGAACCCGCGCCGGTTCTCGCCCGCACCGTAGAGCGCGGCGAAGTGCTCTCGAAGGCGGACTTCGTCACCGCGCCGGTACTGCCGGCGGTGGCCCGCAACGCGCTGAGCCCGGCCGAAGCGGCGGGGCAGGAAGCGGTGCGCCGTCTCAACGCCGGTGCGCCCGTGCGCGCCACCGATCTCACCGCCCCGCACCTCGTGCGGCGCGGCGAGGCGGTGACGATCTCGCTCATTTCCGGCGGCCTCAAGATCACCTCGGCGGGCCGCGCGCTCAGCGACGGCGCCAAGGGCGAACAGGTGCGCGTGCTCAACCTCGCCACCAACCGCACGCTGGATGCCGTGGCCGAAGGCAGCGGCGATGTCCGCATGTCGGTCCAATAAGCGGCGCAGCGGCACCCAACCCCGCGCCCAAGGAGGCAAGCTCATGAAATCGCGTTTCACGCCGTTCGTTTCCGCGCTGCTCGCCGCCAGCCTGCTGTCAGGCTGCGGTTCGATCGGACGGCTCAAGAACGTCGGCAAGGCGCCGAAGATGTCGGAAGCGGAAAGCCCGGTCGCCCCGCGCCTCCAGCCCTCGCTCGGCAATCACTCCGTCGATGACCGGGCGCTGGCGGGCGGCGATGCCCCGCAGGCGGACGCGGCGCGCGGCGCCTCGTTGTTCCGCACCGGTGGCGGCGCCTTCTTCCGCGACCAGCGCGCCTCCCGCGTGGGTGACATCGTGACGATCCGCATCAACATCGCGGACAACGCCCAGGTCGCCAATTCGACCACCCGCACCCGCAACGGCAGCGAGACCGGCGGGATTGCCGCGCTGCTGGGGCTCGAAAGCCAGATTCCCAAGATCCTGCCCGGCAGCCCCGATCCGGGGAACCTCGTCAGCACGGACTCGAAGTCCAGCGCCACCGGCATCGGCAACACCACCCGGAGCGAACAGATCAACATGACGGTCGCCGCCACCGTCGTCGGCGTGCTGCCCAACGGCAATCTCCAGATTCGCGGCAAGCAGGAAGTGCGCGTCAATTACGAACTGCGCGAACTCGTCGTCACCGGCGTGATCCGGCCCGAGGACATCGCGCGCGACAATTCGATCAAGCACTCCCAGATCGCCGAGGCCCGCATCAGCTACGGCGGACGCGGCCAGCTTACCGATGCACAGCAGGCACGCTGGGGCCAACAGATCTACGACGCGCTCTTCCCGTTCTGAGCGCAGTCCATTGCGAAAATACATGGCCTCTCCGGCGTTGGCCGGAGGGGTTTTCGCACATCTGCAATAACGCTTTCAAACCGACCCTATATTCACTGTAAACTCCGAAAATATTTTCGGCACATCGTCCGCAGTTGTTTTCGAACTTCCTAGAATGAAATCGCAGCCGGAAGATTTCCTGCTGCACGCATGGCAGCGTGATCTGCCGTCTGGCCGCAGAACCGGCCTGTAATTCTAGAAGGAAATGATACAATGGCGTTTTCGGTTAACACCAATGCTGGCGCAATGGCGGCTCTGCAGAGCCTCAACTCGACCAACCGCGGCATGGAAACCACGCAGAGCCGCATCAACACCGGCCTGAACGTTGCTTCGACCAAGGATGACTCGGCGAAGTACACCGTGGCCCAGACCCTTCGCGGCGACCTCGGCAAGCTGAGCGCGGTTACCTCCTCGCTCAACAACGCCAAGAGCGTCACGGACGTTGCGGTTGCCGGTGCAGAGCAGATCTCCGACCTGCTCAACGAGATGAAGTCGAAGACCCTCGAGGCTTCGGACACTGGTCTCGACGTCGAAAGCCGTACCGCGATCTCGAAGGACCTGGTTTCGCTGAAGAACCAGATCGGCACGATCATCGACGGTTCGGACTTCAACGGCACCAACCTGCTGAAGGGCACTGCCGCAGCCACCGACGGCAACGTCAGCGCTCTCCAGTCGATCGCTTCGGGTGCAGCTACCCTGACGGTTGCGAACCAGGGCTTCACCACCAAGGCCGACACGGCCTTCGGTGCGTCCGGTACCGACACCGACATCACTGCCCTGAACGATGCCGACTCGGCAACCGGCGCTGCCGCAGCCACCGCCCTTTCGACCAAGCTCGACACTTTCTTCGACGAAGTTAAGGACAGCCTGAGCGATCTGGGTGCAGCTTCGCGCCAGCTCGAAGGTCAGCAGACCTTCAACAGCAAGCTGACCGACGTGGTCACGACCGGCGTGGGCAACCTCGTCGACGCCGACCTCGCCAAGGAATCGGCGACCCTTCAGGCCCTTCAGGTCCAGCAGCAGCTGGGCGTGCAGGCTCTGTCGATCGCCAACCAGGCGCCGCAGACGATCCTGTCGCTCTTCCGTTAATCGGAGGATCGATGGTCTCCCGGTTCGCCGGGAGGCCAATCGTCAGGAAGGCCGGGATGGTTCACCATCCCGGCCTTCTGTCGTTTCGGGGAGCATGAACCGGGGTGAGGTCGAAAGCGCAGGAGCCAGAATTCCTGAGATCGGCAAACACCATGGACAGGCAGCCAGGCGGACCCTGGAGATAGCCCGGAACCCGCAGTTTTCCGGGAATCCGGGACCAGCGATTCACCCGCCGAACTATAATGATAATGGCGCGCCCATGGCGGGACCGACCCCCCAAGCAGGAACTGGAATACAAATGCTTGATTTTCTGAACAATTGGCGGTTGCCCAAGAAGTTGTGGGCGGCCTTTTCGATCATCAACATCATCATTGCCGTGGTCGGCATCAACGGGTTCTTCGCAACCCGTGAACTCAATTCCATCGCGCAGCAGCATGTCGAGCGCGGTCTTGCAGGCATGTCCCGCCTCGCCGATCTCATCAGCGACGTGAAGGAACTGCGGATCGTCGTCTACAGCTACTACAACGCCAATTCCGCCGAGGACGCCGCCAAGCTGCGCGACCGCCTCAAGGAAGGCGAGGACAAGCTGATCGGCTCGGTGAACGCTTATGCCGAAGTGGCCGGAGACGATTTCAAGGCCGACGTCGACCAGATGCGCGAACGCGCCGTGGCGCTCAACAAGATCAACGACCATATCTTCGAAACGCGCACCAAGGGTGATTTCGACGGTGCGATGGGCCTCATCAAGAACGAGGGCAAAGTCGCCTCGCACGACATGATCGCCCAGACCGAAGGCCTGATCGAGAAGTCGCGCCAGCGGTCCAAGATTGCCGCCGAGGCAGGCGCGCACACCGCGGACGTGGCGATCTACCTTTCGGCCACTCTTGCCATTGTCGGCATGGGCCTGATCGTGTTCATCTGGCTGCTCATCAACCGCACCGTCGCCGCGCCGATGAGCCGTATCGCGGATGTCACCACGACGCTGGCGGAAGGCGGGCGCGCCGATGTTCCCTATCGCGAGCGCCATGACGAGATCGGCGAGATCGCCGGCGCCGTCGAGCAGTTCCGCGCCGCCGCCGAGGCCCGCGCCGAGATCGACGCCAAGGCCGCCCGCGAACAGGAAGTCGTCACCTCCACCCTGCGCGGCAGCCTCCAGGCGATCAGCGAGGGCGACCTCACCCAGACCATCTCCGCCGAGTTCCCCCCCGCTTACGGCGAACTCAAGAGCAACTTCAACTCCGCCCTCGGTGCCCTGCGCGACCTCATCGGCGCCGTCGCCGAAAGCGCCGTCGCCATCCGCACCGGCTCGAGCGAGATCGCCCAGGCATCCGAAGATCTCGCCCGCCGCACCGAGAGCAACGCCGCCAGCCTCGAAGAGACTTCGGCCGCGATCACCCAGATGGACGAGCGCCTGCGCGCCACCGCCGCCGCCGCCGGACGCACCGTGCAGCGCGCCGACGGGGCGATGACCGTGGTCGGTTCCGGCCGCGACATCGCCGACGAGGCGGTGCAGGCCATGGGCCGCGTCAGCGAAAGCGCCAAGGGCATCGATTCGGTAATCGAGGGGCTCGACAAGATCGCCTTCCAGACCCGCGTCCTTGCCATGAACGCCGCTGTAGAAGCGGGCCGCGCAGGCGATGCCGGTCGCGGTTTCGCGGTCGTGGCCGATCTCGTCTCGGCGCTCGCCATGCGCTCGGAAGAGGAAGCCAAGCGCGCCCGCGAACAGCTCACCGCGACCCAGACCGACATCGGCACCGCCGTGGAAGCGGTCCAGCGCGTGGACGGTGCCCTGCAGAACATCTCGGGCGATGTCACCGAAGTGCACTCGCTGCTGAGCAACATCGCCAGCGACAACCAGGCCCAGTCCTCGACGATCACCCAGATCAGCGCCACGATCGGCACGATGGACCAGGCCACCCAGCAGAACGCCGCGATGGTCGAGGAGACCTCCGCGGCGGCGCGCAACCTCAACAGCGAGGTCACCTCGCTGTCGGACCGCGCCGCGATGTTCCGCATCGGCAACGAACCGCAGGGCCTGCGCCCGGCGCTCCGCCCCGTGCCTGTCAGCAGCTCGGCCAACATCCCGGCCAGCGCGCCGATCCAGACGATGGCCTCGCGAAAGCCGCTGAAAGCGCTCGCCACCGCCGATGACTGGATGGACTTCTAAAAAGCCTGCCTGAAAACCGGAAAGCCGCCCCCGAAAGGGGCGGCTTTTTCCTTGCCGGCTACTTCAGCACCAGCGGCAGCCCCGCCGCGACCAGGACGGCATGATCCACGGTTGCCGCGACCTGCTGGTTGAGCCGCCCCGCCTCGTCACGAAAACGCCGGCCCAGCGAGGTCTCGGGGACGATCCCCATCCCGACCTCGTTCGCCACCAGCACCAGCGGCTTGGGACAGTCGGCGATAGCCCGGCACAGCGCATCGAACCGCGGCTGCAATGCCGCTTCCGCCAGCATGAGGTTCGACAACCAGAGCGTCAGGCAATCGACCAGCACGGCGTCGGCTTCCCCTGCCGCCTTCCCGATCGCCTCGACAAGTTCCATCGGCGCCTCCAGCGTCGACCAGCGCGGACCGCGATCCTCGCGGTGCCGGGCGATCCGCGCCTCCATCTCGTCATCGAGCGCCTGCCCGGTGGCGATGTAGACCAGGCGGCCGGGAACCCCCTCGAC
This sequence comes from Novosphingobium aeonii, assembly GCF_052279045.1. NCBI lineage: Bacteria > Pseudomonadati > Pseudomonadota > Alphaproteobacteria > Sphingomonadales > Sphingomonadaceae > Novosphingobium > Novosphingobium aeonii. Next base: position 83,589 of record NZ_CP176832.1, read on the forward strand.
CAGGGCCTGCCCGTGCCGGCTCTTGCCCGACCGCGCGCCCCCGAGAACGAATGTACTGGTCATGCGCGATACTCCGTAAGGGCCAGCAGGCCGTCGATATCGAGATGGCGCTCCATCCCGGCTGCCAGTTCGTCGAGCGCGGCATCGACACCGGCTCCATGATCGCGCCGGTCGCTTTTCGCGCCGAGGCGCGCAAGCAGTTCGGCGCGCAGATCGGTGGAGGCGAGCAGGCCGTGGCAGTACGTTCCCATCACCATTCCGCTTGCATCGACAGCGCCGTCGGCCCGGTTGCCGCCCAGCATGGCGAAAGGTTCGGCCCGGTGTCGTTCAGTCACCCCCAGGTGCATTTCAAACCCGGTCAGCGGCTTGCCCAGCGCGGTGCCGGAAACCTCGCGCAGGGCCTTGCGATCCCCGAGCACGGTCGTCACGTCGAGCAGGCCCAGACCGGCGATCTCGCCCGCCGCGCCCTCGATACCGAGCGGATCGGCGATGCTGCGCCCCAACATCTGGTAGCCCCCGCAGATCCCCAGGACCATGCCCCCGCGCCGGTGATGGGCAAGCACGTCGATGTCCCAGCCCTCGGCCCGCAGGAATGCCATGTCCGCCATCGTCGCCTTGGAGCCCGGAATCACGATGAGCGCCGCTTCGGCCGGAATCGGCGTGCCGGGCGGGATCATCGCCACGTCCACGCCGGACTCCTGCCGAAGCGGGTCGAGGTCATCGAAATTGGCGATACGCGGCAGGATCGGGCAGGCGACGAGCAGCTTGCCCCCAGCGCCGCCGAGCCCGCGTTCGAGCACTACGGCGTCCTCGCTCGGCAACCGGCCGACCGCGCCGGCCCAGGGCATGACTCCGTAGCCGCGCCAGCCGGAAAGACGCTCGATAGCGGCGTAACCATCTGCGAACAGCGCCGGATCGCCGCGAAACTTGTTGATGAGGAAGCCCCGGATCTGTGCGGCATCGTCAGGCTCGATCACCGCCCGCGTGCCTGCCACGGCCGCGATCACCCCGCCCCGGTCGATATCGCCGACCAGCACCACCGGCACCCCGGCCTCACGCGCGAAGCCCATGTTGGCGATGTCCCCGGCGCGCAGGTTGATCTCCGCCGGAGAGCCCGCGCCTTCCACCACCACGAGATCGCAGCGCGCCTCAAGCCGGCGATAGCTTGCCATGACTTCGGGCAGCAGGGTCCGCCGCGCCTCCCGGAAATTGGCGCTGCCAAGCGTGCCGCGCACCTCGCCGTGGACGACCAGCTGCGAGGTTCGGTCCGCCTGCGGCTTCAGCAGGACCGGGTTCATGTCGACATGGAGCGGCGCCCGCGCGGCCAGGGCCTGAAGCGCCTGCGCCCGCCCGATCTCCCCGCCTTCCGGCGTGACGGCGGCATTGTTGGACATGTTCTGCGGCTTGAACGGCAGGACCCTGAGCCCGCGGTTGGCCAGCGCCCGGCACAGCCCCGCCACCATGACCGACTTGCCCACGTCCGAGCCGGTTCCCTGCAACATCAAGCCAGCCATGCCACTCCCAACGCGATAATTCCCAGCAAGGCGCAGGCCCTGCGATAAATGCCCAGCGCCCGGCGCAGATCGCGCGCGCCCGCTTCCCGGCCCTCCTCCCCGATCCAGGGCTTGGCCGCAAGCACACCGTCGTAGATGATCGGCCCGGCGAGCCGCACACCCAGCACGCCCGCCATCGCCGCCTCCGGCCACCCGGCATTGGGCGAGGCATGGCGTCCGTGATCGCGCGCCATGCCTCGCCACCCGCCGCCACCGGCGAGACAGATCAGCACCCCCGCCAGCCGCGCCGGAATCAGGTTCGCCGCATCGTCGATCCGGGCCGCCGCCCAGCCATAGGCACGCAGCGGCGGCTCGGGATGGCCGATCAGGCTGTCCGCCGTGTTGATCGCCTTGTAAGCCCAGCCCCCCGGCACACCGCCCAGCAGCAGCCAGAACAGCGGCGCGGCCACACCGTCGCAGAAACTCTCGGCAAGGCTCTCGATCGCGGCGCGAACCACGCCCGCCTCGTCGAGCCCTGCGGTATCACGGCCGACGATCATGCCGACCGCATGGCGGGCCTCGGCCAGATCCCCTGCCTCCAGCGCGGAGAGAACCGGGCGAACGTGATCGTCGAGACTGCGCGCCGCGAGTGCCGGCCATGCGAGGATAGCCAGCAGCAGCCAGGCCCAGTCCCCCGCCATGCCGCGCACGATCCAGACGATGAACGCGGTGCCCGCCCATACCATGCCGATCAGGCCGAGCATCGCCGCAAGCCCTGCGATCCGGCGCGCCATGTCGGACCAGTCCGCCCGGTTCAGCTTCCGCTCGCAGCCGGTGATGACCCTTGCGAAAAGGCCCACGGGATGGCCGATCAGGCCGTAGAGCCGCCCCGGCCAGCCCAGCCCGCCTTCCAGCACCATGGCCGCAAAGCCCACCGGCTCGATCACGCCAGCGCCTCCCCGAGCCGGTCAAGCGCGGCGGGATCGGCGGGCACGCCCAGCCGCACCCAGTCGGGATGTTCCGCGAAAGGCCGCACGAGAATGCGCGCACGGGCAAGCCGCTCGAACAGCGCCTTGCCCTCGCATCCCGTCACCAGCCGGAATAGCGGGCAGTCACCCTCGGGCGAAAGGCCGTGACGGCGCAGCACCGTATCGAGCGCCGCGGCGCGGACCGGAAGCTGGCGCCGCGTCTCGGCGATCCACGCACTGTCGCCATAGGCCGCCTCGCCCAGCGCCAGCGCGGCCGAATGCACCGGCCAGCTACCCAGCATCTGGCGCAGCAGCATCATGAGCGCGGGCGGGCCGAGCACGAAGCCGAGCCGCAATCCCGCAAGCCCGAAGAACTTCCCGAACGAGCGCAGCACGATCATCCTGAAGCCGGGTGCCACCGCGCCGGCTACGCTGGCCTCGGGCTGACAATCCGCGAAAGCCTCGTCCACGATCAGGAATCCGCCCGCCTCGTGGATGTGCCTCGCCCATTCGATGACCGCTTCGGGCGCGCGCAGCACGCCGTCAGGGTTGTTCGGATTGGCCATGACGAAGACCTCCTGCCCCCGTGGCACTTCGCCGAAGTGTGCCGGACGCGACGGGAAGAACGCCTCCTTGTGCGTGCGATAGGCCGGAACGAGCGCCCGGCCCGGCAGCGCCAGCGCCTTTCCGAGCAGGCGCAGCGCGGTTTCGCTGCCCGGCACCGCACAGCACAGGCCGGGCTCCACGCCGAAATGGCGGGCGGCGGCAGCTTCGAGGCGGGCCAGCGCATCGGGATCGGGCAAGGCGGTCCAGTCTACCGGCGCCTGCGCGGGCCAGGGCGATGGATTGAGGCCCGTGGAAAGGTCCAGCCAGTCCTCCGGCGCGCCGCCGTAGAGTCTGGCGGCCTCGCTCACCCGGCCGCCGTGGAACATGAAGGCGCCGCTCATCGCACCACCACCAGTGCGAGGAGCAAGGCGGTTTCCACCACTTCGATCCCGGCCCCGTGCCCGTCCCCGGAAATGCCGCCGATCCGGCGTTTCAGCCACCAGCCCCACGCCGGAACCGCAAGGAACACCGCCAGCAGTGCGGGCGCGACCAGCAGCCCGGCGGCCAATGCCGCCACGCTCCAGCCGATGACATGGCCCCAGCCGACGGCGCTGCGAAACCGGCTGCCGAGCCCTTCGTGCAGCGGCGGCAGCGTGAGCGTCCACACCAGCGGTGCGATACGCGCAAGCGGCGGGACAAGCACCAGCGCCCACACCGCTCCGCCCACCTGCCCCGTCATCTGCCCCGCCATGTGCCCTGCCGCCAGCGCGTGAAGCAGGACCAGCTTGGCAAGCAGCTGGAGCACCACCGCGACCACCGCGAAGCTGCCGACATGAGGGTCCGCCATCACGGCGGAAATGCGCGCCCGGTCCTTGTGCGCTGCGCCCGCGCCGTCGGCAACGTCACCAAGGCCGTCGAGATGGAGCGCGCCGGTTATCGCGGCCCAGCCGGCCAGGCCGAACAGCGCCGCCAGCCAGGTGTCGCCGGTGTACATGCCCAGCCGCCACGCCGCCGCCACCGCCGCGCCGACCGCCAGCCCCGCCACCGGGAACCAGCGCATGGACCGCGCGAAATCACCGGCATCGGCCTGGACCGCCGGAAGCGGCAGCCGGGTCAGGAACTGGAGCGCGAGGACCAGCCCCCTCATGCCGGCTTGCCGCTGTCGAGCGTGATGATCTGCGCGGCGGGCAGGTTCTCCCCCGGCCAGATGCGCAGGCTGACGAGCGCGCCATAGGGCAGTTCGAATGCCCAGACCTGCCGATGGTCGAACCCGAAAAGCACCGAAAGAGCCGCCCGCATGGCGCCGCCATGCGTGAGGATCAGGCTGGCGCCGTCGATCCCGGTCAGCGCCTCGCCGACGCGGGCACAAAGCTGCGACCAGCGCTCGCCGCCGGGCGGGGCATGGGCTTCCGGATCGTCCCAGAACCGTGCCTGCACCGCCGGATCGAGCTGCTGGGGGGCAAGGCCGTCCCATTCACCGAAATCGATCTCGCGCCAGCGCGGATCGCGTTCGTGCGGCAGGCGGCGGCTGACCGCGATCTGCGCGGCAGGAATGCTGGACCGGCGCAAGTCCGAAGAGATCACCCGATCGAACGCCAGCCCGCCCGAACGCGTGACGCAGCGCGCCACGCCCGCCGGGGTCGGCGCATCGTCGCGGTGGCCGAGCAGCAGGCCCGGCTCCTGCGGCGCCCCATGCCGCATCAGGTGGACGAGGATCCCGCTCACGCCTGCGCCGTTTCCGCGTCCCTGCCCGCATTTTTGCCCGCAACCGCCGCTTCGGCGAAAGTTGCCATGCCATTGTGCGCGGCGAGCGCCGAACGCACGATCTGCGCCGCCACCGCCGCGCCCGAGCCTTCGCCCAGCCTCATGCCCAGTTGAAGCAAAGGATCGAGGCCGAAACGATCGAGCAGGCGGGCATGGCCCGCTTCGGCCGAACAGTGCGCGGCAAGGCAGTGCGCCAGAAACGCGTCATTGTCGGCGAGCAGCGGCGCCATCGCCGCGCAAGTGATGAACCCGTCGAGCAGGACCGGCACCCGCAAGTGCCGCGCCGCCAGCACCGCGCCCGCCATGGCGGCGATCTCCCGTCCGCCGAGACGGCGCAAGGTCTCGAAGGCGGTGCCGCAATGCCGGCCGTGCAGCGAAAGCGCGGCCGCCACCGCCGCGGCCTTGCGCGCCAGCCCGTCATCGTCGAGCCCGGTGCCTCGCCCGATCCAGTCCGCCGCCTCGCCCCCGAAGACCTGCGCGGCGAGCGCGGCGGCAGGCGTGGTGTTGCCGATGCCCATCTCTCCCACGAACAGCAGTTCGGTATCCGCCGCTACCGCAGCCGCACCGGCGTTGAGCGCGGCCAGGCAATCCGCCTCGCTCATGGCGGGCAGGCAGGTGATGTCGCCGGTCGGTCGGTCAAGATCGAGCGGAACCACAGCAAGTTCGGCCCCGCAGGCCGCGGTCAGCGCATTGATCGCCGCGCCTCCGGCTCGGAAGTTGGCGACCATCTGCACCGTCACTTCGGGCGGATAGGCGCTCACCCCGCGTGCGGCGACGCCGTGGTTGCCTGCGAAGATCACGGCGCGGATCAGATCGGCGCGCGGACGTTCGCGGCCCTGCCAGCCGGCCATGAACACCGCGATCTCCTCCAGCCGGCCGAGCGAGCCCAGCGGCTTGGTCAGTTCCGACTGGCGCGCGCGGGCGGCCTCGGTAGCCGCCGCATCGGGCGCGGGAAGCCGGGCGAGTGACGCCGCGAAGGCGGCAGGATCGGCGAAACGGATCATGAGCAGATGAAACCTTCAGGCGGAGTGCGGGTGATGAAGTGGCCCTTCACGCCCTGCGGCCACTCCCGATAAGGCACCTGGCCTTCCTCGCTGGCGGCATGGCGTACGGCATATTCGAGGATCGCACGGGCAGCCTGCTCGTCCGGCGCGAAGTCACCCAGCACATAGCCGAGCTTGCCCGGCGCCCGGATCGCCACGGTGCAATGGCGCTGGCAGGCGAAGAGGCAGGGCATCTCGTGGACGGCAACGCCCTGCAGGTCGGGCTCCGCCGCCTGCACGTCGCGCATGGCCTCGGCCAGCAGCGCACCGCCGCGCTGGCCGTTTTCGTCATCGCGTGTCTCGGCGGAGTGGCGGCATGTGCTGCACACCAGCACGGCGGGACCGGGTTCGACGGGGCGCAGCATCAGAACCGGCTCCTCAGCCCGAGGTACAAGGTGCGGCCGAGCGTGCCGTAGCCGCTCACGGTCTCATAATTCTCGTTGCCCACGTTTTCGATACGTCCTTGAAGAATCAGGCCTTCCCTGACCTGCCACTGCGCGCGCAGGTCCACCAGCCAGTAGTCGCCGAGCATGGCGGTGCCGGTGGCGGCGTTGTAGCTCTCGCCCGAATAGCGCGCGGCCACGCTGGCGCGCAGGCCCTGCGGCAGGTCCACGCCGGCCTCGGCATTGGCGAGGTGCCGGGGCACGCGCTGGAGCTGGCGGCCGTAAGTGCTGCTGCCCGCTGTACGGTCCTCCGCCTCTATCAAGCTGTAGTTGCCCTGGGCGAAGAGGATTCCCCATCTGGCCGAAGCCGCCAGTTCCAGCCCGCGCGCGTGGCTCGCCTTGACGTTGGCGTAATAGCCGAAGCGCGATGTCGTGGTGCCGGGAACGTAGCACACGTCCGGCAGGGCGCCGCTGGTCGGGCAATAGGCGAAATCGATCAGGTTGTCGGTGTCCCGCTCGAACCAAGTCGCGGAAAGGCGCAGCACTTCGCCGAAACCCTGTTCCGCGCCCACTTCCCAGCCCCTGGCCTTCTCGGGCCTGAGATCCGCCGCGCCATAGAGGCTGAACAGCTGATAGAGCGAGGGCGCCTTGAAACCCTCGTCATAGCTGGCGCGCAGCACCGTGGCGCCGGCGTTGGGCGTATAGACCGCGCCCGCGCTGAACACCGTGCTGCCGCCGAAGCGCGACTGGTGATCGTAGCGCGCGCCCCCGTTGAGCGTCAGCCCGGCCAGCGGTGTCAGGCGCAGTTCGCCGTAGACGCTGTCCGTATCCGCCGTGGTGGGGGTGAGAACATAGGCCGCCGTGCTGTTGGAGGGCGAGGCGGTGGTCATCCGCTGCTCCTCGCGCTCGGCGCCGAACACGACCTGCACCTCGTCCGCGAACGCGTAAGTGCCCTGGTACTCGAAGCGGCGCACGCGGCCATGGGCGTCGAAGGTGATGGGGCGGATCGTCCGCGCGGGGTCGTAGTTCTCGCGGTCGGTCTCGGTCTGGAGCACGGCGACGCGGTTGGCCAGCCTGCCGCCCGCCAGTTCGAAATTGAGCCCGGCATAGCCCGACCATTCCCCGGTCCGGCCATAGGCCCGTGAATCGCCCGAGGTGCCGTCGAAATCGTTCTTCGAATCCGACCAGTAGCCGCGCAGGTCCAGCGAGACGCCCGGCGCAAGGCGGAAGGTCATGGTGCCGCTTGCGGAACTGCGCCGGTAGCCATCGTCCTCGGTGCCGTTGGAGCGGGCCGAGATGCCGTCGGTGGTGAAGCGGGAGGCCGAAATCCGCCAGTCGATCGCCTCGGAGGTGCCTCCCATCCCGGCGCGGGCCGAAACGGTATCGTGGGTTCCGGCCTCCAGCGCGAAGCTGCCTTCCAGCGGCTCGGTGGGACGGCGAGTGCTGACATTGACGACCCCGCCGATGGCATCGCTGCCCCACAGGATGGACTGCGGGCCGCGCAATATCTCGATGCGGTCGATATCGTCGACGAACAGGTTGGCGAAACCGTATCCCCCCGCCGTCGAGGAGGCATCGGACAGGCGCATCCCGTCGATCACCATGACGGTCTGCCCGGCATCGGCGCCGCGAATGCGCAGCGAGGTGGTGGTGCCGTAGCCACCGTTGCGCGACAGGCTGATGCCGGGCGTGCGCAGCAGCGCGTCGGTCAGCGCGATGGGCTGGGCGGCGACGATCTGCGCCTCGTCCAGCACGGTGACAGTATCGGCCACGCGGTCGGCCGCAACCGGCGTGCGCAGCGCGGTAACGACGATGCGCTCGCCGGAGGACGCGGCATCGGCCTCCTCGGCCAGCGCCGCGAGAGGGTGACAGGCCAGCGCAAGAGCAAGGGTGCTGGCGGCGGGTATTCGGCAGTTCACGGCATGTCCTTCAAGCGAGCGTCGAACCCGGCCGGGTCGGCACTCACGCGAAAGGCGGCAGTCGTTCGGCAGGCGACGACAGGCCCTTTCGCGCCGGGAGCCGGCACGGCAGTGGCTGTCGTTGCGCGAGGATAGCCCCGTTCGCCCGGCTCACCCTGTCCGGTCGAAGAACGACTGCGGCAGGCAGGTCTCCTGGCTCACGGGTCAATGCCGTTTCGGCCGCCTTCTCAGGGATTTGCACCCCCAATGGCGAAATGGCCGCACGGCTCTCCGCTTACAGTTGCAGGGGCAGCCCGGGTCTTGAACCCGCGTTCCCTTTTGATCCCCTCGCGGGGAACCTGTCGCAGCGGCGGCCCTATCGGGTGGCGGTCTGGCGTGCAAGAGCGCGCTGCTTGCGCAGCCTTGCGAAGTGCCATAGGTCCGGCCGCCGGAAGGGGGGAACCGAACCATCATGCACCACTGCCGAGCCTTTCCGTCCGGGCGATATCCGTGCCTCCGCGCGGTGGCTGCCCGATGACCGCCTGCCCCGCCCTGCTCGTCGCCGCGCCGTCCTCGGGACAGGGCAAGACGCTGGTGACCGCCGCCCTCGCCCGCCGCCATGTCCGTGCCGGGCGCCGGGTGCGGGTGTTCAAGTGCGGGCCGGACTTCCTCGACCCGATGGTCCACGAGATCGCCAGCGGCGCGCCCGTCCACCAGCTGGACCTGTTCATGTGCGGCGAAGACCAGTGCCGCGCGCTGCTGCACGAAGCGGCGCTGGAGGCCGACCTGATCCTTGTCGAAGGGGTGATGGGCCTGTTCGACGGCACCCCGTCCTCCGCCGACCTCGCCCGGCATTTCGGCCTTCCGGTGATGGCGGTGATGGATGGTTCCTCCATGGCGCAGACTTTCGGCGCGCTCGTCCACGGTCTGGCGACTTACCGCGAGGATGTGACCCTCGCCGCCGTGCTCGCCAACCGCGTGGGCAGCGAACGCCATGCCGAACTGCTGGAACGCGGCCTGAAGGAAGGCGTGCAATGGCTCGGCGCGATGCGACGCGACGAGGGTGCCGGCCTGCCCGAACGTCATCTCGGACTGGTACAGGCCGGTGAAGTCCCCGATATCGAAGCGCGGATAGACCGCGCCGCCGATCTCCTGCCCGAAAGCGCCCTGTGGCTGCCGGAACCGGTGTCCTTTCCGGCCGCGCCCCGCTGCGCCGCTCCGCCGCCCTCGCTGGCGGGCCGGCGCATCGCCGTGGCCCGGGACGAGGCGTTCGGGTTCATCTACCCGGCCAACCTCGCCTTTCTCGAAAGCGCGGGCGCCCGGCTGTCATTCTTCTCGCCCCTGCGCGACACGGCGCTGCCGGAATGCGACGCGCTCTGGCTGCCCGGCGGCTATCCCGAACTTCACCTCTGTGCGCTCACCGCGAACCGGACGATGATCGGGGCCATACGGGAGCATTTCCTGGCCGAACGCCCGATCCTCGCCGAGTGCGGCGGCATGCTCTACGCCTGCGAACGGCTGGAGGACGCATCAGGCACGAGTGCGCCGATGCTGGGCCTGCTGCCTGCGCAGGCCAGGATGCAGCCCCGGCTTGCCGCACTGGGCATGCAGGAAGCCGAACTCGGCGGCCACGCAGTCCGCGGCCACACGTTCCATTACTCCATGCTGGAAACCGGCCTTGAACCCGCAGCGCTCGCCCGCACGCCGGACGGGCGCAAGGGCGAGCGGATATTCCGGCAGGGCTCGCTCACCGCGAGCTACATGCACTTCTATTTCCCGTCGGCGCCGGAACTGATCGCGGCACTTTTCGGCTAGGCAATCGCCGGCAGCTTCGCGAGATGCTTGTCCAGCGTGATCGGATAGTCGCGAATGCGGACGCCCGTCGCGTTGTAGACCGCGTTGGCCACTGCCGCCCCCACGCCGCAAAGCCCGAGTTCGCCCACGCCCTTGGCCTTCATCGGCGAGACCTTGTCGTCCGCCTCGTCCAGGAACACCACTTCCTGATGCGGAATGTCGGCGTGGACCGGCACTTCGTATCCGGCAAGGTCGTGGTTGACGAAGAAGCCGAAACGCTTGTCCACCGCCAGTTCCTCCATCAACGCGCCGCCCACGCCCATGGTCATCGCGCCGATCACCTGGCTGCGCGCGGTCTTGGGGTTGAGGATGCGCCCGGCCGCGCAGACCGCCAGCATTCGCCGCACGCGGACTTCGCCGGTATAGGAATCCACTGCCGCTTCCACGAAGTGCGCGCCGAAGGTCGATTGCTGGAACTTCTTGGCGAGATCCCCCCACTGCATCGTCTCTTCGGCAACGAGTTCGCCCGATTTCGCGGCATCGGCCAGCCGTGCCGAACGGTTGCCCGCGCGAATCTCGCCATCGGCGAATTCGGCCGCCTGCGGGTCCATGCCGAGTTGCTGCGCCGCCATCTCGCGCAGCTTCGCGCAGGCCGCGTAGACCCCCGAAGTCGCGCTGTTGGCGCCCCATTGCCCGCCCGAGCCCGCCGAGGCCGGGAACGAGGAATCGCCCAGCTTCACGCGCACTTTCTCCACCGGCAGCCCCATCATCTCCGCCGCGGTCTGGGCGATGATGGTGTAGGAGCCGGTGCCGATGTCGGTCATGTCGGTCTCCACCGTGACCATGCCGTCACCCGACAGGCGCACGCGTGCCGCCGAAGTCATGTTGATGTTGTTGCGGAACGCCGCCGCCACGCCGAGCCCGACGAGCCAGCGCCCGTCACGCACTTGCGCCGGTCTGGCGCTGCGCCGGTCCCAGCCGAAACGCCGCGCGCCGTCCTCGAGGCAGCGCACCAGGTTGCGCTGCGAGAACGGCCGCTCGGGATGCTCGGGATCGACCTGCGTATCGTTGAGCACGCGGAACTTCACCGGGTCCATGCCCAGTTTCTCGGCCATCTCGTCCACCGCGATCTCCAGCGCCATGAGCCCCGGCGCCTCGCCCGGCGCGCGCATGGCGTTGCCTTCGGGCAGGTCGAGTTCGGCCAGCCGCAGGGCGGTGAGGCGGTTCGCACCGGCGTAGAGCAGCTTGGTCTGCTGCGTCGCCCCTTCCGGCCCGCCGCCGGGCAGATCGCCGGACCAGCTTTCGTGGCCGATGGCGGTCAGCTTGCCGTCCTTCGTCGCGCCGAGGCGGATACGCTGGATCGTCGCCGGACGGTGCGTGGCATTGTTGACCATGAACGGGCGCGGCAAGGCGATCTTAACCGGCCTTCCGCAAGCCTTGGCGCCCAGCGCGGCCATCACCGCATCGGCGCGCAGGAACAGCTTTCCGCCAAAGCCGCCGCCGACATAGGGAGACATCACGCGCACCTTCTCCGGCGGCATCTTGAACGTCGCCGCCAGTTCCCGCTTGTTCCAGGCGATCATCTGGTTCGAGGTCCAGAGCGTGAGCGCATCGCCTTCCCACCAGGCGATCGTGGCAAACGGCTCCATCATCGCGTGGTTGTGATCGGGCGTGGTGTAGGTCTGGTCGATCTGCACGGGAGCCGCGGCGAAAGCACCCGCGAAGTCTCCGGTGTGGGTATCGGCATCGTTGCCGGTCAGCGGCTGGGCGCCCGGCTTCTCCTTGGCGAGATCGAAGCGTCCCGCCGCGCGCTCATACGTGATCCGCACCGCATTGGCGGCAGAGCGCGCCTGTTCGAAGCTTTCCGCCACCACCACGGCAAGGGCCTGGTGGTAATGATCGATATTGGGCCCGCCCAGCAGCTTGGCGGTGTTCATGCTGCCCTTGCCCAGCGGCTGCGCGTTCTCCGCCGACACGATGGCCAGAACGCCCGGCATCCGCCGCGCATCGTCCGCGTTGAACGTGGCGATCCGGCCCTTGGCGATCCCGGCACCGATCACGAAGCCATAGGCGGGCTTGCCCGGCACCTCCCGGTGCTCATAGGCATAGGGCGCCTGTCCGGTGGTCTTGAGCCTGCCGTCCACGCGGTCGACGGCCTTGCCGATCACCTTCATCGCATCGATGGGATTGGTGCCTGCGGGCGTTTCGAACTTCATGCCCTGTTCTCCGCGATGAGAGCCGCCAGCGTGCGCTCGGCCAGCGTGATCTTGAAAGCGTTCTCGTGCGTGGGGCGAGCGCCTGCGAAAGCCGCGCGTGCCGCCGCGCCGGCACCGGCAGGCAATTGCGCATCGGCAGCCTCCACCCGCCACGGCTTCGGCGCAACGCCGCCGAAGGCGACCCGGCCGCTGCCGTCCGCTTTCAGCACCGCCGCTACCGAGACGAGCGCGAAGGCATAGGAAGCACGGTCGCGAACCTTGTGGTAGAAGTGGCTGCCGCCGATCGGGGCGGGCAGGGTCACGGCGGTAATCAGCTCGCCGGGCTGGAGCGCGTTCTCCACATGCGGGGTATCGCCGGGCAGGCGGTGGAATTCCGCCACCGGAATGCTGCGCGTCTTGCCGCCCGCATCGACGGTTTCCACCGAGGCATCGAGCACGCGCAGGGCCACGGCCATGTCGCTGGGATGCGTGGCGATGCAGGCGTCGCTCGTGCCGATCACACCGAGCTGGCGGTTGACGCCGCCGATCGCGGCACAGCCCGAGCCGGGCCGGCGCTTGTTGCAGGCCTGGTTGGTATCGTAGAAATAGGGGCAGCGCGTGCGCTGGAGCAGGTTGCCGCCGGTGGTCGCCTTGTTGCGAAGCTGGCCCGATGCCCCCGCGACGATGGCCCGCGTCAGCACGCCGTAGTCCTTGCGCACCCTGCGGTCCGATGCCAGCGCGGTATTGCTGACCAGCGTGCCGATGCGCAGGCCGCCGTCCTTCGTCTCCTCGATTCGGTCCAGCCCGAGGTCCTGCACGTCGACCAGATGGGTCGGCGTCTCGATCTCCAGCTTCATCAGGTCGAGCAGGTTGGTGCCGCCCGCGATGAACTTCGCGCCCTTGTTCGCGGCGACGGCAGCGGCGGCAGCGGCGGGCGTCCGCGCCCGCTCATAAGTGAAGGCCCTCATGCTTCGACCTCCGCGCCGTGGGTTTCGGCGATCCGCACGCCCGCCACTTCGGCCATGGCCTCGGCGATGTTGGAATAGGCGCCGCAGCGGCAGATATTGCCGCTCATGCGTTCGCGCATTTCAAGCGCGGTAATCTCCGGCGCGCTGCCGACATCGGCCTGCACATGGCTGGGAACCCCCGCCCTGATCTCGTCCAGCACCGCCACCGCAGAGCAGATCTGTCCCGGCGTGCAATAACCGCACTGGAAACCGTCGTGCTTGACGAAGGCCGCCTGCATCGGATGCAGGCCATCCGGCGTGCCGAGCCCTTCGATCGTGGTGACTTCGTCGCCTTCGTGCATGACCGCCAGGCTCAGGCAGGAATTGATGCGCGTGCCGCCCACCAGCACCGTGCAGGCACCGCACTGTCCGTGGTCGCAGCCCTTCTTGGTGCCCATCAGGCCGATATGGTCGCGAAGCGCATCGAGCAGCGTGGTGCGCGTATCGAGCATGAGCGCCTGCGGCTTGCCGTTGACCTTGAACGTGACTGCCATCGACGGGGGCTGCTGTGCCATGGGTGCCGCTCCTTCCGCGACGGAAGGAATGGCGGAAATTCCGACGCTTGCCGCGCCGCCCGCCAGAACCGCCCGTCTGGATACCTCGAAATGCGCCGTTTCGCTCATTGCCCGTCCTTTTCGCACCATGGGGACGCATGACCGTCCATCTGGCACGATAACGCACAGGCGCGCCAAACGGCACTGCGCTAAATCGCATGCCGTCATGAACGGGGCTCATGATCAACTGTTCCCGAGGGGCGTCCCGGGGGGCGAGGTGCCTAGGCCGCGCGGCCGCGCAGGAGCGAGGCCAGCAGGCCCGCTCCGCCCGCCAGCAGCAGGACATCGATCAGCAGCGATCCGCCGCCGGGCAAGGCCGCCGCGCCGTGGATCAGGGCCAGCATCGCCAGCAACCCCGCCAAGGCCCAGCGCCAGCCCCGTGCGAGCCGGGGTCCGGAAACCGACCTTGCCAGCGCCGAGGCCACTATCGACAGGACGGTGAGCCCCAGCCATGCCTGCGGAAGTGGCGCTTCGGGCGCGAATCTCGCCAGCAGCGCGGTCATGGCGAGGATCGCGGGCTGCCCCCAGCAGACGGCGGCCCAGATCCGCTCCCACTGCGGCGCGGGACGGCCCCGGTCGCGGCGACGGGCGAGCCAGATCGTCACCCCGCTCGACGTCACCACGCAAAGCGCCGCGCCCAGCAAGGCATAGGCGATCCGCACCGGCAGTCCGCCGTACCAGCCGAAGTGCAACTGGCCGATACCGCCAAGGATGCGGGTTCCGGTGGCGATGTCTTCGGGATGCTCCTGCGCGATGGCCTTGCCGGCGGCATCGAAGCGGGTCTCGTCCTGCTGGACCAGAAGCCGGTCCCGTCCGCCGTGAACCGCAATGCGCATGTCGGCGCGGCCGGGCCGTTCAACCACGACGCTCTGCGGCCGGGCCTCGGGCGAATGCGCGCGCGCCTCGGCCATGAGGGCAGCGATATCCGGCAGCGGAACGGCGCGCGTATCGACGGGGGGCGGCGCATCGAGGAACAGTTCGTAGACCTTCTTCATCCCGCCTTGCGGGTAGAGCAGCAGGGCCAGCACCGCGACGATGATGGTGCTGAGGCCCAGCAGCGCCCCGGTCAGTGCCAGGGTGAAGTGGAAGGGCAGCGCCCAGATCCCGAGCCGGTTGTGCAGATCCGCCTCCTGCAGCCGCCGCGAACCGCCGAGGCGCAAGTGGAAGGCATCGCGCAGGACGCGCGGATGGGCGAGAATCCCCGAAACCAGCGAGGACAGCAGCGCCACGCCGGTCAGCCCGACGATGAACTCGCCCCAGCTTCGCGGCAGGTGCAGGTTGACGTGAAGGTGGATCAGGAACTCGGTCCAGACCGCTTCGAGCCGCGAAAGCGAACCGTCCTGCGCCACCGCCCACTTGCGCTCGAACGTCGGGCTATAGGCGACCAGCGTGCCCCCCTCGCTGGCGGCGCTCGGCAGGGTCAGGTACAACGCGGCGTCGGCGGGCGTCTCCTTCGCGCCCTCGGCGATGGCGCGTGCGGCAGCCCGATCGCTCAGGCTCCGCGCCACCGGCGTGGCGGGAACTTCCCAGCGTTCGAGATCCGGCGCAAGGACGGCCACGGTCCCGGTCACGCAGACGAGATAGATCACCGCCGCAAAGGCGAGGCCGAGGATCGAATGGCTGCTGAGCACCGAACGCACCGTCTCGGGCGAGATCGGCCAGCGCCACTGTTTCTTGCGGGTATTGCTCATCACGAGGCTCCCAGATGGGCAAGGCCGAAGCCGATCACGCTGGTGCCCACCAGCACCGCCGCGGCGCGCAGGATGCGGCGGTCCGCGAGGGTCCAGGTCATGGCAAGGCCCCAGAGCACCGGCATCAGCAGCCCGCCCAGAACGATCCGGGTCCGCGGGTCACCCGGCAGGTAGACGGTCACGCAGAAGGCCACCGCCATCGCCGCGGTCATGCCGAGCGGCCCGGCCAGCAGCGTGCGCAGGGCGCCGCGCCAGAAGCGGCCCGGTTCCTCCAGCGGTTCGGGCGCGGTGTCCGCCTCGCGCAGGCGCGCGGCCTTGCGCCGGACCCGGCCCAGCCAGATCACGACGAGCGCCCCGATGCCTTCCATGACGAGCGCCAGCGCGGTTCCCTTCACCGGGCCGATCGCGAATGCCGCCGCCAGCAGGAAGCCGAGCAGGACGAACCAGCCCCCGGCCACCAGGCCGAGCGCCGAACCGTCACGCCGCAGCCACGAGCGCCGCAGCAGGAAGGCGCCGGACGCGCCCCCCGCCATCAGCAGGAGGCTTGCCGGCCAGATCACCAGTGGACCCCGGCGCCCAGGCCGAAGGTCTGCGGCTCACCCAGGATCGCCTGGTGGATCGCCGCATATTCGTACTGCTTGTACTTCTCGTTGAAGATGTTGCGGGCGAAGACGAAGAGCGACCAGTTCCCGGTCTCGTAGCCGAGCTTGCCGTTCACCACGGTACGGGCCGAAACCTTGTACTGCGCCTGGTCCTGCCCGACCCCGGTATAGACCGAGGTGCGGTAATTGGCGTTGACGTTCGCGGTGAACCCGCCGCCGAACTGCGCGTTCGCGCCGCCCGAAAGCGTCCATCGCGGGGCATAGGGGAACTGCGTGCCCTGGAGATCGACCGTGCTGGTGGCGCCCGTCGGCAGGGTGAAATCGTCGAACCGGGTGCGAACGTGCCCGACCGAGGCATAGAGATCGATACCCGTCGCCACGGCGGCGTTCGCCTCCACCTCGAACCCGTAGAGGTGCGATCCCGCTGCGTTGACGGTGTTGTAGTCATAGGCGTTCAGCCCGAAGTAGGCGGTGACCTGCTGGTCCTTCCACTCCATGTAGAAGAGGTTGGCGTTGAGCGTCAGGCGGCCGCCCAGCCACTTGGAGCGCAGCGAGCCTTCGTAGTTCCAGCTGAATTCGGGATCGTAGGGCACCAGTTCGGCGCGCGCCGGGTTCTGGCTCGACCCGCCCGAGCGGTAGGCCCGCTGCACTGTGAATGCGGTGGTGAGGTCGGGCGTCCAGTCCATGCTGATCCCGGCCTTGGGCAGGAAAGCGTTGAACGTGCGGCTGTTGGAGGCCAGCGGCGAGGAAGCATCGGAAACGAGGCCGAGCACGCCCTGGTTGATGACCGAGATGACCGGCGCATAGGCCGTGCCCATGAAGTTCACGTCCGGCAGGGTGCCGTTGAAGGCGGCCACGGTCTCCGCCGCGTAACGGTTGCGCTCGTGATCGAAGCGGAAGCCTCCGATCAGCGTCAGCCGGTCGGTCAGCTTGAAGCGGGCATCGCCGAACAGGGCCATCGTCTCGACCTTCTCGGGCTGCTCGGCGCTATAGGCAACCGGGATGACCGGAAGCTGGGCCGCATAAGCCGTAGCGATGGACTGCGCGGTTGCCGCGTTGAAACCGTTGGCTTGAAGCAGCCCCGCGATCGTCGCGGTCGGCGTGGCGATGTTGACGCGGCTGTTCTGGTCGATCGCGCCGGTGCGGCGATAGTACCACGCGCCCAGCAGCCCGCTCAGCCGTTCGTCCTCGTAATTGAGGCGCAGTTCCTGCGTCAGCGTCCTGTAAAGGTAGCGGTTGTCGATCGCCTGGATATCTTCCGGCGTACCGTCGGTGTCGATCACCGAGTGGACCTTGGAACGGTTCCACGAAGTCACGCTCGACAGCTTGAGCCCGCCTGCCAGCGGATAGCTGAGGTTCAGCACCGCCAGATCGCTGTCGATCTTGCCGCGGCTGGGCTGATCGCCGGTCGAGATGCGGTGATCGAAGTAGTCCGGCACGTCGGTCCGCGAATATTCGTAGAGATAGCCGCCGTCGCGCCGCACGCGGTTATAGCTGGCCACCGCTTCGAGACCGGGAATCGCGCTCGGCGTCCACATGACCTTGCCGCGCAGGTTCAGCGATTTCAGCGCGTCGTCATAACCGCCGCGCGTGACGTTGCGCACCAGCCCGCGATCCGCCCGCCGCTCGGCCGAAAGGCGCACGCCCAGTTCGTCCCTGATGATCGGACCGCCGATCGCGGCGGAGAAAGTGCGATCGTCATGCTCGGTCCAGAGCACGCGCGCATCGCCGCTCCAACGGTCGAGAGCAGGGTTCTTGCTGGTGATGACGATACCGCCCGCCAGCGCATTGAGCCCCTGGATGGTGGACTGCGGCCCCCGCAGGACTTCGACCTGCTGCACGTCCCACATGTCGGTCGGGCCACCATAGAGCGCCCACTTGGGGATCGGCGCGCCATCGACGTAGACGCTCGCCGCATCGGCCTGACCGCCGGCGCCCACGCCGGTATTGCTGACGCCGCGAATGGTGAAGCCCGACGAGCCATAGGTCTCGGAAAGGTTCGCGGTGCGGTTGTAGACGTCCTGAATGGTGATCAGGTTTTCCCGCTCGATCTTCTCGGATGTGGTGACGGCGATGCTGGTCGGCGTCTCCTGAAGCGTGCGGGCGCTCTTCTCGCCGGTGACGATGATGTCGTCAGGCCCGGAAACCTCGTCGACCGGAGCGCCCTGCGCGTGGGCGGGAACGGCGAGCGCAGCCATGGCGACGCTCGAAAGCAATGCGGAAAACCTGAACATGAAACCCCCTGTTCCTTCGCGCGGGGGCATAGATTTCATCGATATTGCGAGTCAATCGCATTCTCATTTTACCACGCCGCATTTTCCGCGACATGTCCGGCCCGGGTCTCGCCGCGCCGCGCGGAGACCACGAGGCCGGGCGAGCGCACGAATGCCCCGGCGATGAATTTGTCGACGCGGCGGCGCTATCGATGCGATTGCGCAAATTTAACAAGCAGATTCCGTGATATATTGTTGAATAAGCGGCGTGTTTACCCCGTCGTAACCCTACCCGTTATCGTTTGTTAGTACGCAGGCGGTACTCTTTCATCCCGTCACAGGGGGCGCGGGCCATGGTGCCGATTGAAAGTATACTTTCGCCGAACAGAAAACTGACCAGCGCTCGCCGCGCCTCGGTTCATCTCGTTCAGGCGGCAAGCGCGGCCGGTGCCGTGGCCAGCATCTTCACCGAGCGCGCGGTGTCGCATGGCTTCGCCGCCGTTGCGGCGATCGGCGCGATTGCCACTCTTGCCGTCGGCATCCGCTACGGACGCCGCGCGGTGGCCGAACTCGATTCCCACCTCAAGCTGATCGACGAAGCCGGAGAGGCCCGGCGCCAGCTTGAGGAACTCTTCGCGATGACCGACATGCTACAGGCGGCGGAAAACCACGAAGATGCCGGCGCCGTCCTGCGGGCAAGCGCGGAACGCCTGCTGCCGGGCTTCAGCGGCGCGCTTTACGTCTTCAACAATTCCCGAGACCGGCTGGACCTGGCCAAGTCATGGAGCCGGAGCGAGGATTTCGAGCCGCCCTGCACGCTGTTCCCTGACAATTGCTGGGCACTCAAGCGTGGCAAGCCCCATATCAACGACGCGCGCAGCGGCACGCTGTGCTGCCTCCATCCGATCGGCGGCAGTTCCACCATCGAAGTGCCGATGATGGCGCGGGGGCAGGTATTCGGGCTGCTGGTGTTCGCCAGCGAGGCGCCGGACGCGCTCGAACGGCTGACGGACCTGCTCCGCGTGGCACGCGCGCTGGCGGATTCGATGTCGCTCGCGCTGTCCAACATCACCTTGCGCGAAAAGCTGCGCACGCAGTCCCTGCGCGATCCGCTGACGGGGCTCTACAACCGCCGCTACATGGAAGACGCGCTCGAACGCTACATCAGCCTTGCCCAGCGCACCGGCACGGCAACCTCGGTGCTGATGATCGACCTCGACAACTTCAAGCGCCTGAACGACGATTACGGCCACGCCAAGGGCGATGCGGTTCTGCGCGACGTTGCCGGACAACTGGTGGGAACGCTGCGGCCGTCCGACGTGGTGGCCCGCTACGGCGGCGAGGAACTGCTGGTGATCATGCCCAAGTGCAGCATCGACAATGCCGCCGCCAAGGCCGAAATCCTGCGCAAGCGGATCGAGGGCCTTTCCGAGATCCATGCCGCGCAGATCAGCGCCTCTTTCGGTGTGGCCGCCGTGCCCGAAACGGCAACCGGCGCCGCCGACCTCGTACCCATGGCCGACAATGCGCTCTACGCCGCCAAGCAGGCCGGCAAGAACCGCGTCGTCATCGCCTCCCGCCGCGGCAAGGCCGAGGACAAGAGCGCCCTGCGCCTGACCGCCTCGGCCTGATCGCCGCCATCTACCTGATAGCCACCACCTGAAAGCCGCCGCCCGGTCCTGTCCTGTCCCGGACACGAAAAAGGGGCCGCATCGCTGCGGCCCCTTCGTCTTTTCGGGTCCTGAAAGGCCGATCGCGCCGCGATCAGTCCTCCTTGAGGAACGCCGGCAGGTGGTCGGGATCGCCGCCGCCGTTGCCGCCATCACGCGGACCACGGGGACCGCGATCGCCGCGCGGGCCACGATCGTTGCCGCCACGGCCGCCGTCACGGCGCGGACCACGACGGTCACCGCCGCGATCGTCGCGGGGACCACGATCGCCGCGCGGTTCGCGCGGTTCGCGGGCCGGACGGGTGTCTTCCAGCTCGGCACCGGTTTCCTGGTCGACGACGCGCATCGACAGGCGAACCTTGCCGCGCGGATCGATCTCGAGGACCTTGACCTTGACTTCCTGGCCTTCCTTCACGACGTCGGTCGGCTTTTCGACACGCTCGTTCTTCATTTCGGAGACGTGGACGAGACCGTCCTTGCCACCCATGAAGTTCACGAAAGCGCCGAAGTCGACGATGTTGACGACCTTGCCGTTGTAGATCTTGCCGACTTCCGCTTCCTCGACGATGCCGAGAATCCACTTCTTGGCGGCTTCGATCTGGGCGATGTCGGACGACGAGATCTTGATCACGCCTTCATCGTCGATGTCGACCTTGGCGCCGGTTTCGGCGACGATCTCGCGGATGACCTTGCCGCCGGTGCCGATGACGTCACGGATCTTCGACTTGTCGATCTGGATCGTCTCGATGCGCGGGGCGTGAGCCGACAGTTCGGTACGCGAGGAACCGAGGGCCTTGGTCATTTCACCCAGGATGTGCGCGCGGCCGGCCTTCGCCTGCTCGAGCGCCTTGCCCATGATTTCCTTGGTGATGCCGGCGATCTTGATGTCCATCTGCATCGTGGTGATGCCGAGTTCGGTGCCAGCCACCTTGAAGTCCATGTCGCCGAGGTGATCCTCGTCGCCCAGGATGTCCGAGAGGACGGCGAAGTCTTCGCCTTCCAGGATCAGGCCCATGGCGATGCCCGAAACCGGACGGATCACGGGAACGCCCGCGTCCATCATGGAAAGGCAGCCGCCGCAGATCGTCGCCATCGAGGACGAGCCGTTCGACTCGGTGATGTCCGACAGGATGCGGATCGTGTAGGGGAAGTCTTCCTTGGCGGGCAGCACCGGGTGCAGCGCGCGCCATGCCAGCTTGCCGTGGCCGATTTCGCGGCGGCCCGGAGCGCCGAAGCGACCCACTTCGCCGACCGAGTAGGGCGGGAAGTTGTAGTGCAGCATGAACGACGAGTACGACAGGCCTTCGAGGCCGTCGATCATCTGCTCGGCGTCCTTGGTGCCCAGCGTGGTGGTGCAGATCGCCTGCGTTTCACCGCGGGTGAACAGCGCCGAACCGTGGGTGCGCGGCAGGAAGCCGACCATCGATTCGATGGGGCGGACCTGGTCGAGCTTGCGGCCGTCGATACGCTTGCCGTCCTTGAGGATGGCGCCGCGAACGATTTCCGCTTCCAGCTTCTTCATGGTCTTGATGGCGACCATCTGCGTCTGCGGCGTTTCGTCCGAGAAGGCTTCCTTGGCCTTGGCACGGGCGGCGTTCAGCGCATTGGCGCGGGCCGACTTGTCGGTCAGCTTGTAGGCGGCGGTAACGTCCTTGCCGACGGCCTTCTTGAGCTTCGCCTTGATGTCGGCGGTATTGTCCGACAGGTCGATTTCCCAGGGGTCCTTGGCGGCCTGCTCGGCGAGGTCGATGACAAGGTTCACGACCTTGCGGCATTCGTCATGCGCGAACATGACGGCGCCGAGCATCTCTTCCTCGGTCAGTTCCTTGGCTTCCGATTCCACCATCATCACGGCGTTGCCGGTAGCGGCGACGACGAGATCGAGGCGGCCATCGGCCAGCGCGGCGGTCTGCTTCGGGTTCAGCGTGTATTCGCCGTCGACGAAGCCGACGCGGCAGGCGCCGATCGGGCCCATGAAGGGCACGCCCGAGATGGTGAGAGCGGCCGAAGCGGCGATCATCGCAACGATGTCGGCCTCGGTTTCGCCGTCATAGCTCAGGACCTGGCAGATGACGTTGATTTCGTTGTAGAAACCTTCGGGGAACAGCGGACGGACCGGACGGTCGATCAGGCGGCTGGTCAGCGTTTCCTTTTCGGTGGCGCCGCGTTCGCGCTTGAAGAAGCCACCCGGGATGCGTCCTGCGGACGAAAACTTTTCCTGGTAGTGCACGGTCAGCGGGAAGAAGTCCTGGCCTTCCTTCACCGACTTGGCGGCGGTAACCGCGCAGAGCACGACCGTTTCGCCATAGGTGGCGAGGACCGCGCCGTCAGCCTGACGGGCAACGCGGCCGGTTTCCAGAGTGAGCGT
Source organism: Novosphingobium aeonii (assembly GCF_052279045.1). Lineage (NCBI taxonomy): Bacteria > Pseudomonadati > Pseudomonadota > Alphaproteobacteria > Sphingomonadales > Sphingomonadaceae > Novosphingobium > Novosphingobium aeonii. The sequence continues at coordinate 105,778 of NZ_CP176832.1, forward strand.
CTTGCCGCCCCACTCCATGCTTACGGTTTTGACGTCGAACATAAGAGGTTTTCCTCAGCCCACCGGCCCTATTGCACGGCGGGGTTTACTGCCGGGTATGCCGTCCCGGTCCGGTATGGAGCCGCTGTGGGGCCCCTGGGTCTGCCGCCGAATTGCGGACCGACCCCTGATGCAAGAAGCGGCCCGCTAGGGGCCGCCTCCCGTTAGTCTTACTTACGCAGACCCAGCTTCTGGATCAGGGCGTTGTACCGCGCGACGTCCTTCTTCTTCAGGTAGTCGAGCAGCGAGCGGCGCTTGTTGACCATGGCCAGCAGACCGCGACGCGAGTGGTTGTCCTTGTGGTGAGCCTTGAAGTGCTCGGTCAGGTTGCGGATGCGCTCGGTGAGGATCGCGACCTGAACTTCCGGGCTGCCCGTGTCGCCAGCGACGCGTGCGTTGTCCGAAATGATGTCCTGCTTCTTTTCAGCGGTAACCGACATAAACTTTACTCCGCGACATCCGATAGGTTGAACCCCCTGACAACGCGGGCTTCGCCGCCCGAAAGCTCCATGAGCGCGACGGGAATGATCCCTTCTCGCGCCCAGCAGAGCCCGTCATCATGGGGCAGTCCGGTCAGAACGCGGCCCTGTCGGACCGCCCTTGCCTGCTCCGGACCGAGGTCGATGGCCGGGATGTCGTCCAGCCCCACCTCAAGTGGCAAGAGTATCTGTTCAAGCGGTGCGCCCTTGCCGATTTCGTTCAATTTGTCCAGAGAAATCGCGTGAGACAGGTCGAACGGGCCGGCCTTCACGCGGCGCAGCATGGTCACTGTTCCGCGCGTTCCAAGAGCTTGCGCGACGTCCCGGGCCAGGGATCGGATATAGGTTCCCTTGGAGACGTGGGCGAGCAATGTCGCCCCCTCTTCCGGATCGAATCGTTCGAGGCGCAAATCGAGGATAGTGACCGCGCGGGTCTTCAGCTCGACCTCCTGCCCGGCACGCGCAAGGTCGTAAGCCCGCTCGCCATCGACCTTCAGGGCGGAATAGATCGGCGGCACCTGTTCGATCGGGCCGGTGAAGCGCGGCAGCACCGCCTCCACCTGCTCAAGCGCCGGGCGCACGTCGCTTGTGGCGATCACTTTGCCTTCGAGGTCGAGCGTGTCGGTTTCCGAACCGAAGCGCACGGTGAAAAGGTAGCTCTTGCTGGCATCGAGCATGCGCCCGGCCAGCTTGGTCGCCTCGCCCAGCGCAACCGGCAGCACGCCGGTAGCCAGCGGATCGAGTGTGCCGCCGTGGCCGACCTTCACCTTCTTGCCATAGCCCGCCTCGCGCAAGTTGCGCTTCACGGCGGCGACGGCCTGCGTCGAGCCTAGCCCCAGCGGCTTGTCGAGGATGATCCAGCCATGCGGAGCCGGGCGAGTCTGGGCGGGTGCATTCATCCCTCTCCCCAAGTCGCGCCGGGCCGGTTTGTCAACGATCGTCCGCCGAAACGGCGGCTCAGTATCCTGCCACGAACTGCGCGAGGGCGTAGTAGTGCCCCGTCGCCCACATGACCGGCGGCACCACAAGGCGGCCGACCAGCCCCCACTGCGGGAAGAAGTAGGGAACGACGAGCAGGAGCACGATCAACAGCGGGAAACCATAGGGGCGAAGCCGTGCATAGGGCTCCGCCAGCCCGCGCGGCAGCAGTCCCTCGACGATGTGCGATCCGTCGAACGGCGGGATCGGCAGGAGGTTGAACAGCGCGAGGAAGACGTTGATCATGATGAAGTTGTTGAGGTTCTGCCCGGCGAACTGAAGCACATCGCTCTCGGACGACCCCGCCAGCCTCACCAGCAGTCCCAGCAGCACCGCGCCGATCGCCGCCAGCACGAGATTGGAAACCGGCCCCGCCGCCGCGACCACCATCATCCCCCGCTTCGGATCGCGCAGGCGCCAGCGGTTGACCGGCACCGGCTTGGCCCATCCGAAGATCGGCGCGCCCCCCAGCGCCAGCGCGCCGGGGAGGATGACCGTGCCCACAGGATCGACGTGGCGCAGCGGATTGAGCGACAGCCGCCGCTGCTCCCGCGCGGTGGGGTCGCCCAGCGCGAGCGCGGTCCAGCCATGCGCCACTTCGTGGAAGACGATGGCAAGGATCAGGGGAATGACGAGCGCCGCGGCCTGCAGCAGGGTCTGGTTCATGCCCGTGATCTAGGTGCGCAGGCGCTCGCCCGCAATGGGCCCGTCACCGCCCGAGCGCTTCGCCGAAATGCTTGCGGCACAGCGCCACATAGCGATCGTTGCCGCCGATCTCGGTCTGCGCGCCTTCGTGGACGGCGCCGCCCGCGGCATCGACCCGCAAGTTCATCGTCGCCTTGCGGCCGCAGTGGCACACGGCTTTCAGTTCGATCAGGGCATCGGAGATACCCAGCAATACCGCCGAACCGGGGAACAGTTCGCCCCGGAAATCGGTGCGCAGCCCGTAGCACAGCACCGGGATGTTCAGCCGGTCGGCGATATGGGCGCATTGCCAGGCCTGCCCGGGCGTCAGGAACTGCGCCTCGTCGACCAGCACGCAGGACAGCGGCTCCACCGCGTGGACCGCCTTCACGTGTGCCACCAGGTCGGTGTCCGTCAGGAAACGGCGCGCTTCGGCATGGAGGCCGATGCGGCTTTCGATCGCGTGATCCTCGCCCCGCGCCTCGCTGCGGTCGTCCAGCCCCGCGGTCCAGAGCATCGTGCGCATGCCGCGTTCGTGGTAATTGAAATTCGCCTGAAGCAAAGTCGCCGACTTCCCGGCATTCATGCTGGCATAGTAGAAATAGAGCTTGGCCATCGCGACTGGGGATAACATGCGTATTCCCGGCCTGCACGGCACACGCGGCGATTGTCCCCGCTTGAATGAATTGTTCCGCCGCTATCTAATCCCGCTCGAACGACAACCGTGGTTGGAGTTGGGCATGAAGAGATGGATCGCCGTCATCGTGATCTTCGCGCTGGCCGGGCTGACCACCGGGTATCTGGCGCTCGCTCCGCGTGCCGCCCATGCCACCGGCTCGCTGCGGCAATTGCTGGACCCGCTGGACCAGCGCGCCGCCGATCTCGTTTCGCTCCTTGGCCATACCGGCGCGCTGATCGCACCGCTCGCGCTGGCTCTCGTGCTGTCGCTGGCCGTTCTCCTCGCCGCCCGCTTCGCGCGCCGCAAGCCCGCGCCCGGTCCGGTCTGGCGGCCCGAACCGCTGACCGACGAACAGCGCATCGCCGGGCCGCACGGCCGGTTCGCGCCCTCGCCGCCAACCACCGGCGAACTCGCAGACTTCGCTCCTCCGCCGCGCCCCGTCGTCCTTGTCCGCAAGCCGCGCGAGCGCGGGCGCGACTGGTTCGGCGATGGAAGCTGGCTCGGCGGCCTGCCCCGGCTCGGCAAGACCCCGTGGCCGAGAGACGAGAACGGCGTGCCGCTGCCCTTCGCCGCGCAGATCGATCTGGCGGAACTCGCCGCGGCATGCCCGGAAAGCCCGCTGCCGCATCAGGGTTCGCTTGCCTTCTTCGCCGGTCCGGGCGCGGTCATCCCGGTGCCGCCGGGCAGCGGCGATTTCTCCGCCCCGCCTGCCCAGCTGCCTCCTGCCGATGACGAAGGCGGCCATGCGCTTCCCACTGATGCCGCCCGTCTCGGCCACAGCTTCTTTCCATACTGGCCGGTGGAGCCGGTCGCCATCACCCTGCCTGACGAACTGAACGATTACCGCGAGATCGGAAACGACGAGGCGATCGAACAGGCCATGCTGGATCGCCTGCGCGCCCGCTATCCCCTGCGGACCGGGCCATTCACGGTGGAAGAGCCGGTTACCTGGATATGGTGGCACGGCGCGATCCATCTGGCCACGGAGTTCCGCGCCGCGATGGACCGCGCCCCGCGCCTGATCGCATTGCGAGAGGACCGCACCGCGGCCGCCCGCGCCGATCTCGACATGCTGGAAGACGATCCCTCGACCACCCCGCTCCAGCTCGAAGCGGCGCGGCGCGCGCTGGATCGGGAAGATGCGCGGCTTCGGTCCATCCGGGCGCAGTACGAAGCCCTCCCGCAGGTCATCGCCGCGATGGACGGCTTCGTCGACGGCCGCGATCCCTGGGCGCCGCTGGGCGCGGAGGAACTGGCGGTGGTGCGGGACGTGCTCTCTCACGTCCACCGGGACTGCGGGGAACTGGTCCGGCAACACGCGCCCCGCAGCCCTGCGGAACTGGCGGCGCTTTCACTGCGGGCGATGGTTTCGGGACCGCCGGAAGCGCTGCCGCAGATCCCGGATGCGGAACTGGCGCGGATCAACGCGGGCTTCCGCCTCGCCAACCTGCACCAGCACCAGGTCTTCGGCCCCGGCAGCCGCCACCACGCCGCGCGCGACGATCATCGCGGCGACGTGCTGCTGCTGCAGCTCGGCCATGACGACATGATGGAATGGAACTGGGGCGAGCTTGGGCTCTACCAGTTCTGGATCGCCCCGCATGACCTTGCCGAAGGCCGGTGGGACAAGGTCGCACTCACTTTCGAGGCGGGCTGAGGCGATCACGGATACCCGCGCTCAGGCGGGCCAGGTCATTCCTCGCCAGCGCTGTCCTGCAGATCGCGCTTCACGCGCGGGTCGTTCAGCAACGAATCGATACGGCTGGCCTCGTCGAAGGTCTCGTCGGCGCGGAACCGGATCTTCGCCGCGTAGCGCAGCTTGAGCCGCTGGGCGACCTCGCGCTGGAAGAACGCGGTGTGCGTGCGCAGCGCCTTGAGCACCGCTTCCTCGTCCTCGCCCAGCAGGGGCTTCACGAAAACGTTCGCATGTCGCAGATCGGGCGTCATGCGCACTTCGGTAACGGACACCGCATGCGTGCTGAGCGTCTGGTCGTGCACCTGCTGGCGGGTGAGAATCTCTGAAAGGACGTGACGCACCTGTTCGCCCACCTTCAGGAGGCGGACGGCGTGCTGCTCGGGAGTTACTTGCTGGCGTACCATGGCTTTGTCCCATGTGGGCTGACGACGACAATTTGCAACAATTGATTACGGCTCGAAAGCCGCTTTGTGTGGTTTAGCTCCTGCAAGTCATACTTCGAGGAGCTACCGAATGAGGAATTTCACCGCTGCCCTGCTCGCCGCCGCCCTGCTCGCGCCGACCGTGGCGGCGCCGGCCATGGCCGCCCCCGGCAGCCACGAGCCTGACCGTTCGCAGGCCCATTCGCAGCAGTCGAGCCACGCGCCGGCCAGGAAGGCCCCGCAGCAGAACAAGGGTCCGCACCAGTTCCGCAAGGGCGAGAAGTTCGACCTCAACCGCGCCTCGAACTACCAGGTCGTCGACTATCGCAAGTACCGCAACGTGAAGGCGCCGCCGCGCGGCTACCACTATGTGCGCTCGGGCAATGACCTGCTGCTGGTCGGCATCACCAGCGGCATCGTCGCCGCCGTGACCAGCGGCATGTTCCGCTGATCGCGTAACGGATCGCGAATGACGGGGCGCCGTGCCGGACCAGGCACGGCGCCCCTTTTCACATCTTGGTCACGATCCGCGCCAGCGTGCGCACGTTGCGCGCCGCGCCCCGGCAGCCGAGCCGCTTCTCGATGAATTCCATCGTCAGCGGGCTCTCCCCCATCGGCCCGCCGAAATCCACGAACAGGCAGCGATCGCCGAGCGCAAGCCGCTCCGCGCCGATACTGCCGTGATCCCCGACCAGGCGGCCGAACTGCTGCTTGGTCGGCTGCCGCTCCAGCAGCACGGTATGGACGAAGGCGTCGTCACTTCCCACGAAGGGATTTTCCTCCACCGCCGCGCGAATTTCGTCGCGATTGCGGACGGCCGTGTAGGCCGACATGTCAAAGCGGTCACGCATCACGTAGGAGAGCAGATCCTCCAGCCCCTCGGTCGGGCGTTCCTCGTATTCGAACAGGACATTGCCGCTGGAGATCACCGTTTCGGCATTCTCCAGTTCCTCGCGCTCGAAGGCATAGCGCAGATCCGCCATCGACAGGCGATCCCCGCCGACGATCAGCGAGGCAAAAAAGGCGCAGTAGCGGGTCATCGGTTCACCATCATGGCCAGGGAATGCGGGCAGCAGGCCGAAGAGCGGCCCCGGTATCCACCCACATCCCGACGTTTCAAACAGCTCGGCAAGGGAAGCATCGGCATTTCCGCCCTGCGCCTTGCGGCGGCCCGGCTCCCCAAAGACCGACGGCCACCGCCGGGCTTCATGCCCGACGGTGGCCGTCCGATACTCAGGAGCCGAAGCCCTGCAAGCCTGGTCCTGCGGACCTTAGCCGACAGTACGCTCGCGGTGGCTGACTTCGAAGACTTCGAGGTGGTCGCCCGCCTTGATGTCGTTCGTATCGGCCAGCACGACACCGCATTCCAGACCGGCGCGCACTTCGTCCACGTCGTCCTTGAAGCGGCGCAGCGAGGAGATCGTGGTCGCCGAAACGATGACATCGTTGCGGGTAAGACGCGCGCTGAGACCCTTGCGGATGAAGCCGTCGACAACGAGCAGACCTGCTGCCTTGTCGCGCTTGCCGGCCGGGAAGACCTGCTTGACCTCAGCGCGGCCGACGACGGTTTCGATGCGTTCCGGACCCCAGATGCCGGCCATCTGCTTGGCGACTTCGGCGGTCAGTTCATAGATGATGTCGTAGTACATCATCGGCGTCTTGGTCTTCTCGATCTGCTCGCGCGCCTTGGCGTTCGGGCGGACGTTGAAGCCCACGATCGGCGCACCCGAGGCCGAAGCCAGGGCCACGTCGGTTTCGGTGATGGCACCGACGCCCGAATGCAGGATGCGAACCTTGATCTCGTCGTTCGAAAGGGCATGGAGCGCGGCGTTGATCGCCTCGACTGAGCCCTGCACGTCCGCCTTGACCACCACCGGATACTCGATGACGCTCTGCTTGGCGGCAAGCGCCGAGAACATCGTGTCGATGCTGGCGGGAGCCGTGGCGGTGCGCTTGGCGGTCGCCTGTTCCTGACGGTAGGCCGAAACCTCGCGGGCACGCTGCTCGCTGTCGACGACGGTCAGCTTGTCACCGGCCATCGGCACACCGCCGATACCCAGCACTTCGACCGGCATCGACGGCGGCGCCGCCTTCACCTGACGGCCCTTGTCGTCGAGCATGGCGCGCACGCGGCCGCTCTCGGTGCCGACGACGAGGATGTCGCCGACCTTCAGGGTGCCGCGGTTGACCAGCACGGTCGCCAGCGGGCCCTTGCCCTTGTCGAGCTTGGCTTCGATCACGGTCGCCTCGGCCTCGCGGTCGGGGTTGGCCTTGAGCTCCATCAGTTCAGCCTGGAGCAGGATCTTCTCGATCAGCTCGTCCAGACCGGCGCCCGTCTTGGCCGAAACCTCGACGTCCTGCACGTCGCCCGACATCGCCTCGACGACGATCTCGTGCTCCAGCAGACGCTCGCGGACACGCTGCGCATTGGCTTCGTGCTTGTCGATCTTGTTGATCGCCACGATCATCGGCACGCCGGCGGCCTTGGTGTGATTGATGGCCTCGATCGTCTGCGGCATGATGCCGTCGTCGGCGGCGACCACCAGGATGACGATGTCGGTGACGTTCGCACCGCGCATGCGCATCTGGGTGAAGGCAGCGTGGCCGGGCGTGTCCAGGAAGGTGACGAGATCGCCGCCCTTGGTCTTGATCTGGTAGGCGCCCATGTGCTGGGTGATGCCGCCCGCTTCGCCGCGAACCACGTCCGTACCGCGCAGCGCATCGAGCAGCGAGGTCTTGCCGTGGTCGACGTGGCCCATGATCGCCACGACCGGGGGACGCGACTTCAGGGTCTCGACCGCATCGACGTCGGCCGAAGTGTCGATGTCGACATCGCTTTCGGACACGCGCTGGATGTTATGGCCGAATTCGGTGACGAGCAGTTCGGCGGTATCCTGGTCGATCGTCTGGTTGACGGTGACCATCATGCCCATCTTGAACATCGCCTTCACCAGGTCGGCGCCCTTTTCGGCCATGCGGTTCGCCAGTTCCTGCACGGTGATCGCCTCGGGGACGACCACGTCGCGGACCTGCTTTTCACGCTGCTGCGTGTAGCCGCCGAAGTGTGCACGGCGTTCCTTCTCGCGGGCGCGCTTGAGCGCGGCGAGCGAGCGGGCGCGGGCGCCTTCGTCCTCGTTGAGCGCACGGTTGACCGTGAGCTTGCCCGACTGGCGGCGATCGCCACCCTTGCGGTCGCGGTCGCCGGGGCGCGGAGCGGGAGCCGGAGCGCCCTTCTTGGCTGCGGCCGGGCCCTTCGCGGCGGTGTTGCCGCCCGAGGTGTTGCCCGAAGAGGTGTTGCCCGAGGCGGCACCCGCCGAACCAGCGTTTGCGGCAGGCGCATTGCCCGAACCGGCGTTGCCGGCATTGGCATTGCCCGAAGCGGCACTGGCAGCGGCCGGAGCCACGGGTTCCGGCTTGCGGATGGGTTCGGGGCGCTTCACCGGGGTGAAACGACGCGGCGCCGGGGCCGGGGCCACGGGCGCTGCGACCGGCGCCGGGGCCGGGGCCGGAGCAGCGGCAGCCTTGGCTTCCGGTGCCTTCACTTCGGCAGGCGCGCTTTCGGCAGCCTTGGCGACCGGAGCGGCAACAGCCGGTTCCACCGGAGCAGCAGCTGCGGCCGGGGCTTCCGGCGCCGGGGCAGCGGCAGGCTCAGGAGCAACAGGCTCGGGCGCAGCGGACTGGGCCGCCTGTTCCTCTGCCTGGCGAACCTTGGCTTCTTCTTCGGCACGGCGATTGTCTTCGGCGCGGCGCTTCTCTTCCTCGTGAGCACGAACCTTTTCTTCGTGTTCACGGCGGTTCGCTTCCTCGAGCGCGGCGAGTCGGGCTTCCTCGGCCTCGCGCTGAAGACGGGCGACTCGCTCCTGCGGAGTCTCGTTCGAGGGAATCGGCTTGCGCGGCGGCGGCGGCGGAGCCGCGCGCTGCGGGGCAGGCTGAGGCGCGGCGGCCTGCGGAGCAGGTGCGGCCTGAGGTGCGGGTGCGGCCTGGGGCGCGGCTTCGACGGCGCCTTCGGAGCCCGGCTTGCCGAGCACCTTGCGGCGCTTTACCTCGACCACGACCTTGTTGGTCCGGCCATGGCTGAAGGTCTGCTTGACCTCACCGGCTTCCACGGAACGCTTAAGCCCCAATGGCTTGCGGCCCAGGGTCGGTTTGTTGTCGGTCTCGCTCATATCTCTCGTCGTGCCCTTCAGTCTCAATTCGTCGCCTCGGGCGCGGCGCTGCGTGCCGGCCCGTTGCCACCATCCATACCGTCCCCGTCCGTCTCGGTGCGGGGCTGCCCCTGGAAATGCAGAAGGCGCTGCAGCAGCGATGCGACTCGTTGAGCCGCTCCGCGATCGTTCAGCGCCAGGTGAACGACGTTGTCGCGGCCCAATGCCACAGACAGCGTCTCCCGGTCCAGAGGCAAGCGTATGCCCTTTAGACCGCTTCCTTCCGCCTCGCTCCCGACTCTCCAGGCCTGGTCGAGCTTGCGCGAGCCGTCTTCGCTCGCATCGGCGGCGTGGGCAAGCCAAGCGACCCGGCCCTCACGCGCGTTCTGCGCGATGCGGTCCGAGCCCATGAGCAGCCTGCCCGATTTCAGTTCGAGGCCCAGCCGATCGGCCAGTGCGCGGACAAGCGCCTGTTCGATCCGATCGGCAAGGTCTTCGGGGATGGCCAGCGGCGCGCCTTTGTAGGCACGCGCCATCGCCCCTTTCAATTTGCCCTTCTCGAGCGATTTTTCAAGGTCCGAACGAGAAACGCCAATCCACGCGCCGCGCCCGGGGGCACGCGCGTGGATGTCGGGAAGGACCAATCCGTCCGGCGAGATCGCCAGACGGATGAAGTCCTCACGCGCACCGATCTCACCGGAGAGAATGCATTTCCTCTCCGGGCCGGCGCCGTCAATGTCGGAGCTTACGCGCTCATTGCGAGGATTCCGCATCGGCGGCCTCCTCGGTCTGCGGTTCGGACTCTTCCGAGTCCTCGAACCAGTGGGCGCGAGCTGCCATGATGATTTCGTTACCCTGTTCTTCGTTCAGGCCGTACTCGCCGAGTACGCCGCCCTTGTCTTCGTCACGCGCGCGGCGGTTCACCGAACCGTCGCGGCGGCGCTGCTCGGAGCGCTTCTTGGCGATGAGCTCGTCCGTGGCGAGATCGGCCAGGTCGTCCAGCGTCTTGATGCCCGCCTTGCCCAGAACCACCAGCATGGCCTCGGTGAGGTGCGGCAGTTCGGCCAGTGCGTCCTCGACGCCGAGCGCGCGGCGTTCCTCGCGGCTCGCTTCCTCGCGGCGCTCGAGCGCTTCGAGGGCGCGGCTCTGCAGTTCCTCGGCGAGTTCCTCGTCGAAGCCCTCGATCGCGGCCAGTTCGTTCAGCTCGATGTAGCCCACTTCCTCCAGCTCGCTGAAGCCTTCGGCCACCAGCAGCTGCGAGAGGGTTTCGTCGACGTCGAGCTCTTCCTCGAACATCTTGGAGCGCTCGGTGAATTCCTTCTGGCGCTTTTCCGAAGCCTCGGCCTCGGTCATGATGTCGATCTGCGAAGCGGTCAGCTGCGAGGCCAGACGCACGTTCTGGCCGCGGCGGCCGATTGCCAGCGAAAGCTGGTCATCGGGCACGACGACTTCGATGCGGCTTTCTTCCTCGTCGATGACGACGCGGCTGACGGTCGCGGGCTGGAGCGCGTTGACGACGAAAGTCGCGGTATCCTCGCTCCAGGGGATGATGTCGATCTTCTCGCCCTGCAGTTCCTGCACGACGGCCTGCACGCGGCTGCCCTTCATGCCGACGCAGGCGCCGACCGGGTCGATCGAGTGATCGTTGCTGATCACGCCGATCTTGGCGCGCGAGCCCGGATCGCGGGCAGCGGCCTTGATCTCGATGATGCCGTCGTAGATTTCGGGCACTTCCTGCGCGAAGAGCTTCTTCATGAAGTCCGGGTGCGCGCGGGAAAGGAAGATCTGCGGACCGCGGTTCTGGCGCTCGACGCGCATGACCAGCGCGCGGACGCGCTCGCCGACGCGGGCGGCTTCGCGGGGGATCTGCTGGTCGCGGCGGATGACGCCCTCGGCGCGGCCGAGATTGACGATCACGTGGCCGAATTCGACCGACTTGATGACGCCGGTGATGACTTCACCCGCGCGATCCTTGAATTCCTCGTACTGGCGATCACGCTCGGCGTCGCGGACCTTCTGGAAGATCACCTGCTTGGCCGACTGGGCGTCGATGCGGCCGAGATCGACCGGGGGCAGCGGATCGACGATGAAGTCGCCGAGCTGCGCGCCCTTCTGGAGCTTGTCGGCCTGCTTGAGATCGACCTGCTTGAAGTAGTCCTCGACGTTCTCGACCACTTCGACGACGCGCCAGAGACGCAGGTCACCGGTGCGCGGATCGAGCTTCGCGCGAATGTCGTTTTCCGCACCGTAGCGGTTGCGGGCCGACTTCTGGATGGCTTCTTCCATCGCCTCGATGACGATCGACTTGTCGATCATCTTTTCCGAAGCGACGGAGTTCGCGATCGCGAGCAGCTCGGCGCGGTTGGCGGAAATCGCACTGGCCATGGCTTAGTCTTCCTGTTCCTCGACAATCTCGTCGGCCCCGCTGTCGTCCAGCGGGCGGGTTGCTGCGATCAGCCTGTCGGTGAGGACAAGCCTTGCGGAATGAATATCACTGAGCGGAAAGGTCACGCGGCCCGACTTGCGATCGTCCAGCGTCACCACTTCGCCTTCGAGGCCCACCAGATCGCCCTGGAGCGTCTTGCGATTGCCTTCCACCGGCGCCGTCAGCGTGACCTTGGCTTCGTGCCCGGCCCAGTTCACATAGTCCTGCGGACGGGTGAGCGGACGGTCGATGCCCGGCGAGCTGACTTCGAGGCGGTAGGCTTCGCTGATCAGGACTTCACCGGCTTCCTCGAGCGCGTCCATGCGGTCCGAGACGCGGTGCGAGAGCTTCACGCAGTCATCGATCACGAGCTGGCCCGTCGCCGGGTTCTCGGCCATGATCTGGAGCGCGATCTCGTCATCGCCCACTTCGCTCTTGCCGAAGATTCGCACGCGCACGAGATCGAATCCGAGGGCCTTTACCTCCGGCTCGATGACTTCGGTAATGCGTGCAATGTCGGCCAAGCCCAGTTCTCCGGTAAGATTCGCGATGATCGAAGCGACATCAGGTGCCACGCAGTTTCGCGCCGGCCCCTTCCGGCGCCAGCCCGAACCTTGTTTCACCAATGTCGGGATGAGGCGCAGATAAGCCCATCGCCGGAAAAATGCAAGAGAGAGTCTTGGCCCTGCGCGCGCCCCCGGCGGCGGCGGAAAAATCCGCCTCTTGCGGGATTTCGCGGACGCGGCCCAGCCGCCATGGCCCCTCACCCGGGGAGCGGGACGGCAAGTACATGAAAGTGCAGGCCGGGCGAGTTTCGGGTGGGGGGGGACCCGCCCGGCCTGCGTCCGGCGGGGGGAGGGCCGCCCGCCGGAAACGCCTATGTCATGCCACCTCGCGGTTCATCAGGTCCGCCCGCCGCATCGAGAGCGCGCGGCGCCCGCCGATCACGAGATGGTCGTAGAATTCGATTCGCGCGCTCCGGCACAACATCGACAGCCCCCGCGTCGCGATCACGTCCGCCCGGCTCGGGCGGGGATCGCCGGAAGGATGGTTGTGGACCAGCAGCAGCCCCGTCGCCCCGCAGGCCTGCGTTCGCCGCAGCAGCGGGCGGCAGGCGGCGCGGATCGCGGCCACGCCGCCGGCGGTGCAGACCACCTGCCCGATCAGCCGACCGTCTTCCCCGAACGGCAGTTCCAGCATCACTTCGCTGCGCAGGCAGCCCAGATGAGTCACCAGGGTTTCGAGTAACCGCCGCGATAACGGACGGACCCGGCTGCAACCCGGGACCAGTCCTGCCACGAGGGATCGCTGCCATTCCGCCGCTTGCGAGAGGCATGGAGGATCGTACCGACCGCCATCGCCAGCAAGACCAGGAACGTCGGAGTCCCGCGCATGACGGCGTAGACCGTGGGAGGAACCCCGATATCCGCCCACCGCGCGAAATGCGCGCTCAGGCTCAGAAGCTGCAACGACGCTGCCCATATCGGCCAGACTCTCCGCGCCTGAAGGGCAAGGGCGCCGAAGCCGGCCGCCCCCACCGCATCCGTCAGAAACGAAAGCGGGTCCACACTGGTGAAACCACTGGGCAACAGGCTTTCCCCGCCCAGTTGCAACAGCACCATCGCCAGGATTACTCCGGCGCCCCAGCGCTCCGGCCCGCCGCCCCTCCACAACGAGAAGGAAACCGCCAGGACGAGCACCAGGAAGAATGCCTGCTGTTCCGTATTCTCCAAATGCACCCCCGCCAGCGATCAGGCCGCCGCCATCGCAGCGGTCCGGGCCGATTCATCCGTGTCGACCATATTCTTTTCAGGGCAGCGGATGGGGATGTCCATGGTCTCGGCAAGTTTCGAGAGGTCGCCGTGCGCCCGCACCAGTTCGGAGCGCGCCTCGATCAGGCTGCGCTGCATGTTGGCGACGCGCGCCATCGGGCGCTGGCCGAGATGCGCCACGTTATCGGTGGCCGCGCGGGCACGGGCGATTTCGGCGAGAAGTTCACCCGCCTTGGCGAGCAGTTCGTCCATGTCGTCCTCAACCGACCGGATGCTGCGCGCGATCCGCAGGCTGGCAATTTCGGGTGTCATCGATCAAGCTCCTCGGGCCTCGGGGCCCACTGTCGGAAAACGGCTGTCGGAAAAACGAAGGCTTTCCCGAAAGCCGGTCAGCCGGAGCGTGTCAGAGCAGTTTTCCCAGAGCCTGGGCGATCGCCAGCGTAGCCGCCAGGGTCACCGCCATCATCAAGGCCAGTACGAAAACCGCCGCTACGCGCCCCACCCTTCCGAATTTCGCATCGAAAGCCTCCAGTCCCACCGGCTCTGGCATCCGGGTGTCGAACCGGTCCGGGTGACGGGCCATGGGCCTGGCATCGGAAAGGACGAAAACCGGATCGATCGGCAGATCCTGTTCATCGTCATCCCCCTCGCCGCCTCCTGCGTCGATACGGGAAAAGTCATATGTGGATTTGCCACATAGCTCCACGAGCCGGGCATAGAGGCGGGCGGTATCCTTGCGGTTGACGGTGCCCCACTTGTCACGCACCGCGGCGATGCGCTGGTCCACGGTATTGGGGGCGATGCGCAGTTCCCTCGCGATTTCCTTGGTCGTGCGGTGCATCGCCAGCAGATCGAGCACCTCGACCTGCTTGGCCGTCAAGTTTTCCAACAACCCTGTCGCTTCGGAAGCGTCGGCTACGTCGTGCACGTTTGCCCTCAATTTGCGCATTCGGCGCACTATACTGAACTTATCTATAGGTAAAATTACATTAGCCGTGAAGTTGGGAATTATCCGACTTAATATCAACTGGCAGATTCACCTTCGCCGCCGCACGAGGACTGGTGCGATTCGGTCCCGGGCGAGATCAGTCCTGCGTCCTGGCGGGCTCGGCAAGCCGATGCTTCTTCATGCAATGGCGCAACTGGTCGTAAGTCAGCCCGATCGCACTCGCCGCGCGCCGCTGGTTCCAGCGATGACGCTCCAGCGCCTCGACAAGCAGCCCGCGCTCGTACGCCTCGACACTGGCCCGCAACCCCGCCCCCGAAGGCACGGATGAGGGCGAGGGCGAAAGCGAAGACGAAGGCGGGGACGAAAACGAAGGCGTGGGCGGAAGCACGGGTTTGCCAACATCCCCATCCGCCACCGGAGCGGCGGACGGCCGCGCTTCGGCCGAAGGCAGACGCCACGGGTTCTCGAAGGGGTCGAACACGATCCGGGCGATCGGTTCATGCTCATTGCCCCAGCGATAGACCGCACGCTCCACGACATTGCGCAGTTCGCGCACGTTTCCCGGCCAGGCATGGGCTTCCAGAACGGCGACGGCGCCGGGCGTGAAACCAGGCCACGCCTCCCACTCCAGCTCGCTTGCCATGCGCCGCCCGTAATAGTCGGCAAGTTCGTAGACATCCCCTTCCCGCGCCCGGAGCGGCGGCAGGTTGATGACCTCGAAGCTGAGCCGGTCCAGCAGGTCGGCACGGAACCTGCCCTCTTCGGCCATCCGCGGGAGATCGGCATTGGTGGCCGCCACCACTCGCACATCGACCTGCACCGGCCGCGAGGCGCCGATCCGCGCGATCTCGCCATATTCGACCGCGCGCAGCAGCCGCTCCTGCGCGGCCATCGAAAGCGTGCCCAGCTCATCGAGGAACAGCGTGCCCCGGTCGGCCTCCTCGAACCGTCCGGCCCGCGCGCGGACAGCCCCGGTGAAAGCCCCGGCCTCGTGCCCGAACAATTCCGCCTCGATCAGGGTTTCCGGCAAGGCCGCGCAGTTCATGGTGATGAGCGGCTCTCCCCAGCGGGGGGACAAGTGGTGGAGGCGCTGGGCGATCAGTTCCTTGCCGGTGCCGCGCTCGCCGATGACGAGCACCGGCCGCCGCACCGCGGCCGCACGGCTGGCGCGCTCCACCGCATCGAGAAAGGCCGTGGACTGGCCGATGAACTGAACGTCGCGCTCCATTCCCGAATATTAGCGAAATTTCCCATTCATTGGCAATTCATCTTTTGCAGGCGCGCACCGCAAGTCCCTGAAATCGCGGAAATCCGCCCTCTGCGCAATTTGGCACGCCCCTTGCGATGTGAAGGACAAATTCAACGCGACCCGAAGCAAGGACTTGAAAACATGCCTTTCCACGAAGCCAGCATCGCCGACCGCAAGCAGGCCAGCTTCCAGCAGGCCGGTTCCGGGACACGCAGCAAGCTTGACTGGGCGGTCATCGCCGCCGTGCTCGCCATGGGCACGCTGAACCTCGCCGTCATGAGCGACCAGTTCGCCACCAAGGCTCACGCCGCGGCGCCGATCTGCGGAGTTCCGCTGCAGTGAGCAGGCTCGACGCGGAAATCGAAATCCTGCAGAACCCGGCACCGGACGCACCGGCATTCGGCGCCGGACGCGCTTACCGGTTCGATCAGGGCTCCTCGGGCCCGGGTTACAGGGCCGCCAGTTTCAATCGTGCATTCAATGCCGCCTCGATCAAAGGAACCGCCAGGATGGGCATCTTCTCCCGCACTCGCGACATCATCGCCGCCAACTTCAACGACATGCTCGACAAGGCGGAAGACCCGGGCAAGATGATCCGCCTCATCATCCTGGAGATGGAGGAAACCCTCGTCGAGGTCCGCACCAGCAGCGCGCGCACCATCGCCGACCAGAAGGAACTGCGCCGCCACGTCGGCAAGCTCGACAAGCTCCAGGCCGACTGGGGCGACAAGGCCCAGCTCGCGCTGAGCAAGGACCGCGAGGACCTTGCCCGCGCCGCCCTGCTCGAACGCAAGAAGGCCGCCGAGATGGCCGAACAGCTCCGAACCGAGATCGCCGTGCTCGACGATGCCCTGCGCGCTTACGAGGAGGACATCGAGAAGCTCCAGAACCGCCTGCGCGAGGCCCGCAGCCGCCAGTCCTCGATCGCCGCCCGCTTGCAGAGCGCCGAGAATCGCGTCAAGCTGCGCACCCTGCTGTCCAGCGAGCGCGTGGACGAGGCGCTGGTCCGCTTCGAACAGCTCGAACGCCGCGTCGACTATGCCGAAGGCCGAGCCGAGGCGATGAGCCTGTCCGACAAGCGCCAGCCCTCGCTCGCCGATGAAATCGCCGCGCTCGAGGATGGCGACAGGATCGATGCCGAACTCGCCGAGATGAAGCGCGCCATGGGCGCCGGCAAGGCGACATCGGAATAACAGCGGCGCACCTGGCATCCCGGCAGGTGCATGCCGCCCGCGAAGGGCCATGACCGGGAAAACGGGGACAGCCGGACCTGAAGGGACGGCAGGCCTCACCAGCGTCATCGGCGGCGGCCCGGCCAGGTCCGGGGTCAGCCGCAAGGGGAAAGGGAAAACCAGTGTCACGCGGACAATTCTATCTCGACAAGTCGAACGCCAAGCTCGCCGGCGTCTGCTCCGGTATCGCCGACTATACCGGGGTCGACACGCTCTGGATCCGCATCGCGGCCGTGATGCTCACCTTCTTCGTCTCCTTCGTGACGATCCCGATCTACATCGCGGTCGCCGTGCTGGCGGACAAGCGGCCGATGAGCCTCTACAGCGAGGACGAGGAAGAGCGCCTGCTGCGCCGCATGGAACGCCGCCGCAACCGGCAGGGCTTCGGCCATAACCTGATGCGCGGCACCTCCGGCCGTTCCGCCCTCAACCGTTCGGGCCACTTGCGCAGCGAACTCTCTGACATCGACCGCCGCGTCGCCGAGATGGAAGCGCACTACACCAGCAGCAACTCGCGCCTCGCCGCCGAAATCGACAGCCTGCGCTGACAGGCGCACGGGCAACAGGGACACCATTATGGAAGACTCGATCTGGGCGCTCATCCCGCTGGCACCGTTCATCATCGGCGGCTTTGCGATCTGGACGCGCCACCAGCGCAAGATGGCCGAACTGCAGGTCCAGGCAACCGCCGAGAAGGCCGCGCAATACGCCTCGCACTCGAAGGAACTGGAAGAGCGCGTGCGCGTGCTCGAACGGATCATCACCGACGGCAGCTACGACACCGCGCTCCAGATCGAGGCGCTGCGCGACATTCGCGAAGTGGAAAAGCGCGATGTGGAGAAGACCGCCGGGGAAAAGGCGACCCGCCAGTGAGCTTCGGGGACTTCATGGGGCTTGCCGCCGTCATGGCCAGCATGATCGCGATCTCCGCGATCCTTGCCGGGGCCTACAAGCGGCGGCTCGCCTTCCTCGAACGCAAGCTGGAGATCGCGGCGGGGCAGTCCGCCCGGATCGCCGCCGAACAGGCCGCCCGCCACGCCACGCATAATGCCGGGATCGAGCAGCGCCTGCGCGCGCTCGAAACCATCATCACCGACGGCGCATGGGACACCGCGCGCCAGATCGAATCCCTGCGCACCGCCGACGGCGAGCCGCGCGCGAACTGAACAAGGGAACCTGACGGACATGGCTCTCGACTATGCAACCCTGGAAGTGCTCTCCCCGGTGATCGTTGCCGCCACCGCGCTGGGCGTGGGCGGATGGATCTTCAACAACTGGCTGCGCATGCGCCACGGCTATCCGCTGGAAAACTCCTGGGGCAAGGCGATCTATCCCAAGAACGACGGCGAGGCGCAGGCGCGGGTGCAGCTCCTCACCCAGGAAAACGCCCAGCTTCGTGCCGAGATCGGCTCGATAAAGGACCGCCTCGCCAGCGTCGAACGGATTGTCACGGATCAGGGTTATGATGTAGCGCGCCAGATCGAAGGCCTGCGGGAAGCCCGCAACGGGATCGGCCACGAGGTGACGCAATGAGTTTCTGGACTGCCGTAGTCGTCATTTTCGCGATAGCCTCGGTCACGTGGCTGCGCGCGCAGAAGCTGAGGGGCGAAAAGCCGGGCTTCCGACTGGACGACCACAGCGAACGCGAACACGAACTGGAGAGCGAGGTCGAGAACCTGCGCAAGCGCATCGCCGTGCTCGAACGTATCGCCACGGACGACCGCCGCGAAAGGGATCTCGCGCGCGAGATCGACGCGCTCCGGGATTGACGCCGCCGGGCGATCCGGGGCCGATCTTGACAAATTTAACCAAATAGGTTATAACCCCGGCCCATCCGTTCGGCCCGAAGCGCAAGGGCCAGCGGTGTATCGGGTCGGCGCAGGGAAGCCGGAAGGCGCGGGCATCCGCCTCGGCCAGGCACCCCTCCGTCCGACCGGACCGGTTCATCCGCGTGCCCGGCCCGCCGCTCCCAAGCCGGAGCGGTTTCCCGGACCACCCTGGGTCGAGGCCGACGCGAGCCCCGCGCCGTCGCACCCGAACCGTTCCGACAGGGCCGAGCCGGACTGGCATTGCCGCTATCCGGCCATTCGCAAGAGCAGGCAGAACTCCCGCCCGGTCTTCCACAGACGGGCATCCCTCGCCGGCCCGATGTTCATCAGGCTTTACGGGGCTTCCCCCTTCCGGCGTTACCCCGCATTCGCCAGCGGGTGCATTGCCATGTCTTCGGTCCGGGCCTGCCGGGCTCAGGGAACCCGCGCGTCCAGTTCCGCCAGCCACACCGCCGCGCTGGCATCGGACGGCGCGCGCCAGTCTCCGCGTGGGGACAGCGCGCCGCCGGAGGAGACTTTCGGCCCGTTCGGCACGGCAGAGCGCTTGAACTGGCTGAAGGCGAAGAAGCGCCGCAGGAACTTCTCCAGCCAGGACCGGATCGTGGCGAGGTCGTATTCGTTCCGGCGATCCTCCGCGAAGCCGGCTGGCCACGTCCCCGCCGCCGCATCGCGCCATGCATGGAGCGCGAGGAAGGCGACTTTCGAGGGCTTCTGTCCGAAGCGCACGATGTGGTGCAGGAAAAAGTCGTTCAGTTCATAAGGCCCGATCTTCGCCTCGGTGCTCTGGATCGCGCCGTCCGCCCCTGCCGGCACCAGTTCCGGCGAGATCTCGGTGCCGAGGATGGCGAGCAGCACCTCCTCGGTCTCCGCGCCGAACTGGTCCGTCGTCGCGCACCAGCGGATCAGGTACTGGATCAGCGTCTTGGGCACGCCCGCGTTGACCGTGTAGTGGCTCATCTGGTCACCAACGCCGTAAGTGCACCAGCCGAGCGCCAGTTCGGACAAGTCTCCGGTGCCGATCACGAAACCGTCGTGCTGGTTGGCGAGGCGGAACAGGTAATCGGTGCGCAGGCCCGCCTGCACGTTCTCGAAGGTCACGTCGTAGACGGGCTCGCCGTTCGAGAAAGCGTGGCCGATGTCCTGCAGCATCGTCGTCGCCGCGGGGCGGATATCGATCTCCTCGGCAGTGATGCCAACGGCGTTCATCAGCTTCCAGGCGTTGGACTTGGTGCCGTCGCTGGTGGCGAAACCGGGCATCGTGTAGCCGCGAATGAAGGTGCGCGGCAGGCCCAGCCGGTCGCAGGCGCGGGCGGCGACGATCAGCGCATGGGTCGAATCGAGCCCGCCCGAGATGCCGATCACCATGGACTTGGCGCCCGTAGCCTCGATCCGGCGCATCAGGCCGTCGACCTGGATGTTGAACGCCTCGTAGCAGTCGGCATCCAGCTTGTCGGCGCGCGAGGGCACGAAGGGGAAGCGCGAGACCGGGCGGATCAACCCGATGTCGCCGCCCGCCGGAGCATGGCGGAAAGGCACGGTGCGGAAAGTCTCGTCGGGATTGCCCGCCACTTCGGCCGCGTCGTTGAAGGTGGGCACGCGCATCCGGTCCATGACGATGCGGTCCACATCGACGTCGGCGATGCACAGTTCCGCCTCCAGCGAGAAGCGCTCGCTCTCGGCCAGAAGGTCGCCCAGTTCGTAGATGATGCCCTGCCCGTCCCAGGCAAGATCGGTCGTGCTCTCGCCATGCCCGGCGGCGGAGTAGATATAGGCCGCCGTCGCGCGGGCGGACTGCGAGCGGCAGAGCAAGTGCCGTTCGTCCGACTTGCCGATGACGATGTTGGAAGCCGAGAGGTTGCACAGGATCGTCGCCCCGGCGAGCGCGCCGTGCGAACTGGGCGGGGTGGCGGCCCAGATATCCTCGCAGATCTCGATGAAGAAGCGGAAGTTGGGCAGCACTTCGGACGCGAAGACCAGATCGACGCCGAAGGGCACGTCCTGCCCGTTCACGCGGATGGTCTGGCCCTTCAGCGTCTTGCCGCTGGCGAACCAGCGCTTTTCATAGAACTCGCGGTAGTTGGGCAGATAGGACTTGGGCACCACGCCCAGCAGCCGCCCATGCGCGATGGCAAGCGCGCAGTTGTAGAGCCGCCCCTTGTGCGGCAGCGCCGCGCCGACCAGCAGCACGGGCGAGAGATCGGCGCTGGCGTGGACGATTTCCGCCACGGCCGCTTCCACCGCCTCGATCATCGCCGCCTGCAAGTGCAAGTCGTCGATGGCGTAGGAAGAGAGGCACAGTTCGGGGAAGACCAAGAGGTCCACATGCGCGTCATGCGCGCGCTGCGCCTCTGCCAGCACGGCGTCGCGATTGAAGGCGACATCGGCGGTGCGGACCTTGGGCGTGGAAGTGGCGACGCGCACGAAGCCGTGTTCGTGCGCCGAGAAGAATGAATGGGAGAAAAAGGGATGTGCACTCATGGGCAAATCCCTGACAGGATCGGAAGCGAGAGGCAACTTCCCCTTGCCCTCCCCCGCGCCGCGCTTAAATGGCAGGGCATGCGCAGCCTCGACGACATCCGCGAAGAATACGAGTTTTCCGAAGGCGATGAACGCTATCGCCTGCTGATCGGCCTCGGCGCCGAACTCGATCCCATGCCCGATGCGCTGAAGACGGACGCCACCAAAGTGCGCGGCTGCTCGGCCAGCGTCTGGGTCTATCCGATGGCGCAGGACGACGGCACGCTGCACTTCCTGGCAGACAGCAATGCCGCGATCACCAAGGGCATCGTCTCGCTGGTGATCTCCGCCGTGCAGGACAAGCCCGCCGCCGAAGTGGCGGAAACCGACATCGCCGCCGCGCTGGAATCGTTCGACCTCAAGAACCAGCTCTCGTCCAACCGCACCCAGGGCGTGCCGAACATGATCGCGCTGATCCGCGAAACCGCCGCGCGCTACGCGACCCAGCAGTCTTGAAGCGGCTCGGCCGCCCTCTGTGGATGGCGGCGGGCCTGTTCTTCGTGGCGCTCGGCACGATCGGCATCTTCCTGCCGGTGATGCCCACGGTGGTGTTCTACCTGCTGGCGGCGGCATGCTTCGGCAAGAGCCATCCTGAATGGGCCGAGCGGCTCTACAACCACCCGCATTACGGCCACAACTTGCGCGAATGGCGAGACCGCCGGGCGATCAGCCGCAAGGGCAAGGTCTCCGCGATCCTGGCGATGAGCGCCTCGATCCCGTTTACCTGGTTCACCGTGGGCTGGCCCTGGGTCCTGATCCCGGCGGCGGTGCTGGCAACGATCGGCCCGTGGATCTGGACGCGCGCCGAATAGGATCGCGGCGCTAGCGCCGGTCCCTGCCATAGACGTCAGTCAGCAGCGCCACGCCGGACCGGGTCGCCGTGGCCGTAAGATAGGTGAGGTAGACCGGCACCGGCGCCGGCATCACCACTGGCTGTTCCGGCCCCTTGCCGTGCCGGTCGAAGGCCTTGCCCATCATCCAGCGGCCGAGCTTCTCCGCATCGTCGAGGCGGATGCAGCCGTTGCTGAGGTGGCGGTCCTCCTTGACCAGCAGGTCGCGGTTCGGCGTATCGTGAAGGTAGATGCCCTCGTCGTTGGGGAACAGGTACTTCACCTTGCCCATCGAATTGGCAGGACCGGGCAGTTCGCGAATGCGCAGGTCCACCTTGCCGTCCTGCACGGCCCGCCAGTCGATCGTCGCCGGATCGACGACTTGCGGATTGGCGCTCCAGTCCGACAGGACTTCCATGTTCATGGACTTGAGCGTGCGGCCGGAGAGTATCTTGCGGGCGACGTTGTCACGCGTGAGGTAATCCGGGATATTCCAGTAGGGGTTGAAGATCGCCCAGTTGATGTAGCCTGCCAGCATCGGCGTCTGCGTCTTTTCGGCGCCCACCACGACCCGCATGGTGCCGACCATCTTGCCGTTCTGGTAATACCACAGCCGCGCGGTCGCCGCGTCCACCACGATATGCCGGACCGCCGCCGAGGGCAGCACGCGGGCGCGCTCCAGATTGAGCCGCACGACCTCGATCGTGCGCTCGTCGGCACCTTTGTTTTCGACGGCGCGCAGCAGGTCGCGCATGCGCAGGTAGTGCGGGCTCATCCAGCCCATGCCGCCGACATAGGCGCCGAAATCGTTCAGCGCCGCAACCCGCAGGATCGCATCGTCGGCCAGCTTCGCCGGGGCGAGCCCCTTGCCGACATAAGTCATGCCCACGTTCCCGGCCTTGCGCATGTCGCGCACATAGCGCGCAAAGGCGCTGGACAGCGCAACTTCCGCAGTGGCCACGTCCTCGGGCCCGCCGCGATTGGCCTGCGAGATCGCCTCGCGCAGCTTGTCCGGGCCGTAGCGCGAGGGCTTCAGGCCATCCAGTTCCGCCTCGTCGAGATAACGCAGGAACGCCTGTGCATCCGCGCCGATGCGGCCCTTGCTAACCCAGACCGGCTGGAAACCGCGGCCCTGGTAGAACTTCGCGATCTTTCCGCCAGCTTCATGCCGGATCGCCAGCGCCGTTGCCATGGCCCCGGCGCCGGTGGCTCCGGCACCGGGGGCAGTGGCTCTGACCGACGCGGGCTTCGCCGCGCCTGCCTTTACGCCTGTTCTGGCCGGAGCAGCCAGAGCCGTCGATATCAAGCCCGGACCGATGGTCAGGATGGCCAGGCCGAACAGCGCGGCCCCGGTCTGGCCGCAGGGAAACTGGCGGAAATTCATCGTGTGCTTGCTTCGCCCTCAGCCGCGTTCACCGGTGCGGGTCGGAGCGGGCGGCGGCGAAGGCGGCGGCGGCGTGTAGTTCGGGTGATAGATGCCGTCGGATGTGTAGTAACCGTCGATGATGCCGTCGCCGTCGCGGTCGGCCGCGACGGATCCGGGAACGGCGCCGGGCGGCGGCGGCGGGGGAAGCGATTCCTTCTTGCTCGCGCATCCGGCCAGGGCGATGCCCCCCGCTGCGGCGAGAATGATGAGTGCTTTTTTCATGCGATGTCCTCCCGGTTCGTGTCCGTGTCGGAGCTTGGGAGAGGCGGGACTGTCGCAGCTCCCGTTGACACCCTGTCACGCTTATCGGGACTGCGAATCAGGGAAATAGCGCTGCCACCAGCGCAGAGACGAATGGTGGCACTTTCGCGCCGGATTGCGCGAGCCCCTGAAAAACGCCGATTTCGATAGTGTACGCCAGATTAACAGGGTGCCCGGCGGCATGGCACGCGGACAGAAGCCCCACCCTTCAGCGTTCTTCCACGGCCTCGCGAAGCACGGCGATGCCGCGCTGGCGCTGCTCGCGCAGTTCGCGCTTCAGCACGGCCGGGTCCCGCGCGATCACGAAACCGAAACTGACCCCGCCTTCCTTGCCCACCGTGGCGTGATGAAGCTTGTGCGCCTGAACAAGCCGCTTGGCATAGCCGCGCTTGGGCACCCACCGGAAATAGCGCTGATGCACGAGCCCGTCATGGATCAGCGTGTAGATCACGCCGTAGATCAGCACGCCAAGGCCGATCCAGGTTCCCGGCTCCCAAGCCCCCTCGCCCATCACCAGCGGCGATCCGAGCGCGAACATGCCGATGGAGATCGCCGCGCCGAACAGCGCGAAAAGGTCGTTCTTTTCCAGAAAGCCGTCGTGCGGCTCGTGGTGGTCGCGGTGCCAGGCCCAGCCGAAGCCGTGCATCACATACTTGTGACTCGCCCAGGCGACGAATTCCATCGCGGCGGCGGCGGCAAGCACGACAAGGCAGGCGGCAAGAATGGACATGGACCGGCTTCTAGCCTGTCCTCGCGCGCTTGTCAGGTCCGGCGTCGGGCCCGGGGGTCAGGTCCGGCGACAGGCGGCCTGTTCGGAATGCAGATGCAACCGCGAGAGCGCGGGGCCATCGCGGCTGCCCTGCATTCCTTCTTGTCTTTCAGGCTACCCTCTCCCTTCGGGTCGCCCGGCTCGCTTACCGGAGCAGAGCCGCGACACTTAGTTACAAATGCCGACAGGACTGTGACGTGTCAGTCTTCTCCCGTTCATGTTCGCCGCACTAAATCTGAATGCACGGAACAAGACCCGGAAAGAGAAGGAAAGTCCCATGCGCAAGATCGCCCGTTTCATCGCTCCCGCCCTCGTCGCCGCGCTGGGTATCTCGGCCATCGCACCCGGCATCGCCGAAGCCGCGCCGCGCCACGAAGCTGCCCGTTACACGCCGAATCGCGAAGCGAAGATCCGCTCGGACATCGCCGGCCTGCGCAGCCAGATCGACCGCGCCGCCGCGCGCCGCACGATCAGCCAGCGCGAAGCGACCGGCCTGCGCCGGGATGCCGCCGAAATCCAGCGCCTGCACGCCAGCTACGCGCGCGGCGGACTGAACCCCCGCGAGATGCAGACGCTCGAAAGCAAGATCAATCGCGTACACGCCGCGCTCCACGCGGAACGGAACGATCGCAACGGCCATCGCCGCTGAGCAAATAGCTCCAGTTGATCGCCCAGCGAATAATGTTGCGCGAAAAGGCGCGCCGGTTCCCCTTGAATTGCGGGTCCGGCGCGCCTAATCGCGCTTTCACCATGACAACGAAACCGCGCACCCTCTACCAGAAGATCTGGGACGCCCACGTCGTCGACACGCGCGACGACGGTACCAACCTCATCTATATCGACCGGCACCTCGTCCACGAAGTGACGAGCCCGCAGGCTTTCGAGAGCCTTCGCGTGGCCGGACGCCCGGTGCGTCGTCCCGATCTTACCCTTGCGGTTCCCGACCATAACCTGCCGACCACGGCCCGCAAGGACGCGGCAGGGCATGTGCTGCCCATCGCCGATCCCGAAAGCGCGCAGCAGCTTGCCGCGCTGAAGAAGAACGCGCCCGCCTTCGGCATTCGCTATATCGACGCCACAGATGCCGAGCAGGGCATCGTCCACGTCGTCGGCCCCGAGCAGGGCTTCTCGCTGCCCGGCGCCACGATCGTCTGCGGCGACAGCCACACCGCCTGCCACGGCGGCATCGGCGCGTTGGCCTTCGGCATCGGCACCAGCGAGGTCGAGCATGTGCTCGCCACGCAGACCCTGCTGCTCAAGCAGTCGAAGAGCTTCGAAGTCCGCGTGGACGGCAAGCTGGGCGCCGGGATCACCCCCAAGGACGTGGTGCTCCACATCATCGGCGTGATCGGCACGGCGGGCGGCACCGGCTACGTCATCGAATTCCGCGGCAACGTCTTCGAGGAAATGTCCGTCGAAGGCCGCCTGACCGTCTGCAACATGGCGATCGAAGGCGGCGCCCGCGCCGGCCTGATCGCACCGGACGAGACCACTTTCGCCTATGTCCAGGGCCGTCCTTACGCGCCCGAGGGCGAGGACTGGGACAAGGCCCTGGCCTGGTGGAAGAGCCTCGCGACCGACGAAGGCGCAACTTTCGACAAGACCGTCTCGATCCGTGCCGAGGATATCCAGCCGACCGTCACCTGGGGCACCAGCCCCGAGGACACGTCGGCGATCGGCGGCTTCGTGCCCGCACCGGAAGACTTCGCCGATGCCTCCAAGCGCGACGCGGTCAAGGTCAGCCTCGAATACATGGGCCTGACACCCGGCACCCGGCTCACGGACGTGGAAGTGCAGAACGTCTTCATCGGCTCGTGCACCAACAGCCGCATCGAGGACATTCGCGCCGCTGCCGAAGTGCTCAAGGGCCGCCACAAGGCCGACAACGTGAAGTGGGCGATCGTCGTCCCCGGCTCCGGCCTCGTGAAGGCGCAGGCCGAGGCCGAGGGGCTGGACAAGATCATCATCGACGCGGGCCTCGAATGGCGCGAACCGGGCTGCTCGGCCTGCCTCGCCATGAATCCCGACAAGGTTCCGGCAGGCGAGCGCTGCGCCTCGACCAGCAACCGCAACTTCACCGGCCGTCAGGGCCCCGGCAGCCGTACCCACCTGATGAGCCCCGCCATGGCCGCCGCCGCCGCCGTGACGGGCAAGCTCACCGATGTGCGCGAACTGGTAGGATAAGCACGACATGTCCAACGATCCCGAAAACAACCTCGCCAGCAAGGCCGCTCTCGCCGCCGGTGCCGCTATCGGCTCGGCCGCGATCGCCGCTGCCCTGCTCTTCGTGAAGCGCCGCAAGGCCCGCGCGAACGAAAAGCCGCTGCATCCCGAACAGGCCCCCGAGACCGATTGATGCAGGCGATCTCCCACGTCGCCGGGCGGGCCATCCCGTTCGGCCGCAAGAACGTCGACACCGACGTCATCATCCCGGCGCACTGGCTCAAGACCATCACCCGCGAAGGGCTGGGCAAGGGCGCGTTCGAGGCGGTGAAGAAGGAACCGGGCAACATCTTTGCGGACCCCGAGTTCGCGGGCGCGCCGATCCTGATCGCGGGCGACAACTTCGGCTGCGGCTCCAGCCGCGAGCACGCCGCCTGGGCTCTGCTCGACATGGGCGTGACCTGCGTGATCGCGCCGAGCTTCTCGGACATCTTCTCGGGCAATGCCTTCAAGAACGGCATCCTCACCGTGGCACTGCCGCAGGAGGCGATCGACCGTCTGATGGAAGTGGCGCAAACCGATCCGATCGACATCGACCTTGAAACGCAGACCGTCACCACGCGCTTCCAGGACCGCTACAGCTTCGAGATCGATCCGTTCCGCAAGCACTGCCTCCTTGGCGGCCTCGACGAAGTGGGCCTGACCATGGCGCAGGGCGATGCCATTTCGGCGCACGAGGCCAAGGCGCGCAACGAGCTGCCGTTCCTGGCGAAAACTCCCGCAACCGTGTGACGCGGCCGTCGTCCCGGACCCGGTCCGGGACGCGGTAACGCAAATCGGCATTGCCCCCGTCCGCTTCGCACCCTATCGGCAGGATAAAGCCCTAACCGAGGTTGTCCGAATGACGAGTTTCCAGGATCGCGAGCGCGCCGAAGAGGCTAAGTTCGTGCATGATGCCGACACCCAGTTCCGCATCCAGGCGCGCCGCAACCGCCTGCTGGGCGAATGGGCGGCCGTCCGGATGGACCTCTCCACCGCCGAGACCGAGGCTTACGCCAAAGCCGTGGTCCAGGCCGACTTCGAGGAAGCCGGCGACGAGGACGTGATCCGCAAGCTGCTGGGCGACCTTATCGCCGCGGGCGTCGATGCTTCGGAAGGGGAAATCCGCGCCGCGCTCGAAGCCAAGCAGGTCGAGGCCCGCCGCGCCTTCCTCGGCGAAGCGTAAGTCGAACGAAAAGGAACCCCGCCATGGCGATGTCCGCCAGCGAAATCGAAGCCATGATCCGCGCCGCCCTGCCCGATGCTTCGGTCGAGATCACCGATCTTGCCGGAGACGGCGACCATTATGCCGCGCGCGTGACCAGCGCCGCCTTCGCGGGCAAGCCCCGCGTCGCCCAGCACAAGATGGTCTACGAAGCCCTGGGCGGCCGCATGGGCGGCGTGCTTCACGCCTTGCAACTCACCACCGCCGTTCCCAACTGACTTGTTGGCACAGTTTGAAGGTACTCTGAAATGTCCGACGTCAACGCCCGCATCGGCGAGATTGTAAAGAACAACGACATCGTCCTCTTCATGAAGGGCACGCCGCTGTTTCCGCAGTGCGGCTTTTCCAGCCGGGCGATCGCCATCCTCGAACAGCTCGGCGCCCCTTACGAGAGCGTCGATGTTCTGCAGGACATGGAAATCCGCCAGGGCATCAAGGCCTATTCCGATTGGCCGACGATCCCGCAGCTCTACGTGAAGGGCGAATTCGTCGGCGGCAGCGACATCATGATGGAGATGTACGAGGCTGGCGAACTGCACCAGCTCTTCATCGACACCGGGCTCGCGACCCAGGGCTGATCGCCGGGCGCCTCCAGCGCTTCCAGCGCTTCCGCGAAACAGGCATTCCGAACGCCCGGGGGAAACCCCGGGCGTTTTGCCGTTCATGGCGCGCGTCCGGCGCCTTGTCCGGCCCGTTGCAGGCCTTCGCCCTGGCGATGTTGGGAACCGAATGCTCGGGGAGGCGGGGCCGGGAGACATTTCGGCCCCGCCTCGGTCGAAACTACTCGAGGTACCTTTTAAACAAAGCATGACCCGTGCCAGTTCCCGATTTCCTTGAAATTCCGGGATTTCCCTGCACGGCCGGCCATCCTCCAGCAGCATGACTGTAAAATTGAGCGACACATCCTGCCGCCCGGCCGGCAGGACAATTCCGCTTGCCTCCCATGGCCCCCCGCGCGAATGCCATGGGATGACGGTCTACACTCCCAGCAACGAACCGATGCCGGCGGACGGCCCCAGCGTGGTGCCAGCAGCCACACTCGTGATCTTCCGCCGGCCCGCAGGGGAAGCAGCCGGACAACCGCCTGAACTGCTGATGGTCCAGCGCGCCCGCGAAATGCGCTTCGCCGGCGGCGCCGCCGTCTTTCCGGGCGGACGGGTCGATCCGGCCGACCGCGATCTGGCGGCAAACCTCATGCCGGACGCGCCCATCGAACTGGCCGCCGCGCGCATCGCCGCAATCCGCGAGACGCTGGAGGAGACCGGCCTGATGGTCGCGGTCCGGCAACCGGTAAGCGCACCGGCTGCGGCGAAAGCACGGCACATGCTGCTGAAGGACGGCCGCCTCGCCCCGGTCCTTGCCCAATTCGGCTGGGAGCTGGAGCCTGAGCGGCTCACGCTCTATGCACACTGGTGCCCGCCGTGGGACAAGGGTTTCGATACGCGCTTCTTCGTCACCGATCTCGGGACCGGCGCGGTGGACGTTACCGTGGATGCCACGGAGAACACCCGCCTGTTCTGGACCAGCGCCTCCCACGCCATCGACATGGCGGATCGCGGGGAAATCTCGGTCATATTCCCCACGCGCCGCAATCTGGAGCGCCTGGCCCGCTTTGCGAACCACGACGATGCGCTGGCGGACATCGCCCGGCATCCGGTCGAACGCATCCATCCCCGGATAGAGCTGGTGGACGGCGAGGAATGGCTGATGATCCCGGACGGCCACGGCTATCCGGTGCGGGGCCAGGTCAAGGCCAGCGCCGATCGCGGTTGACCTGCAGGGTGCGCAGGGAAGGCTCGAGGTTCCCCGCGCACCTCGCCGGTCCGGTTCGCCCCGTCAGGCCGGCTCGGGCGCGGCCGAGGCGTTCGGCCCCTCGATCTTGCGGCCACTTGCCCCGTAAAGCCCCAGAGCGATAGCCAGGACGAACAGGGCCACCATCGCCTTGATCGCCAGATCGTAGCTGCCGGTCAGCGTGAAAGCCTTTGCCGATCCGATCACCGCAAAGGCAACGAAGGGCAGACTGATCAGGGAGTTGAGGCCGAACCCGCGGCTGTAGCTCGCCTGTCCGAACGCGTCGGAAAGCCCCCTCCCCAGTGTCGGGATCGCGCCGACGCCATGCATTCCGATCAGCGCCACCGCAACGGCGGTGAAGGCGAAAGGCGGGTGCAGCAACAGGAGCGCCCAGAGCAGCGCGCAATCGAAGCCGATCAGCGCCAGCGAACGCCCGCCGCCGATCTTGTCCGCAAGCCAGCCGAACAGCACCGACCCCGCGATCCCGGCCAGCGACATGATCGACTGGAGCTGCGCCGATTCGGCACGGGAGAAGCCCCAGGATTCGCCCATCGGCACCAGAAGCGATCCCAGCAGCACCGAACTTGTCATGCTCGCCACCGCCGCGATGCACAGCGCCCAGAAGCGCGGCCGGGCCAGCAGCTGCGCGACGCTGAACGAACCGTCCGACGTGCGACGGTCAGGCGAGACGGGCGCAGCGGTTTCGAGGCCGGGGGGATGGTCGATCGTCAACAGGCAAAGCGGGATCATCACGGCCCCCGCAACGAGGCCGATGGCAAGATAGAGCGTGCCAGGCGCGAAACTGTCGAGCGCCTCATGCAGCAGCCAGGGCATGATCGCGATGGCGACCGGCAGATGCACCACGCCCAGCGCCAGTCCGCGATTGCGGTGGAACCAGCGCGTGACGAGCGTGGCCGGCCCGACTGAGCCCGCCAGACTGAGCGCCGGACCGAAGAACAGGCCGTAGGCAACGAGGTAGAGAGCATAGCTTTGCGTGAAGGCCAGCATCATGTAGCCGCCCACCGTCAGCAGCGCGCCCGCCAGAAGAAGCAACCGCAACGACACCCGGGCCATCAGCACGCCAACGAAGGGCGCCAGCAGGCAGGACCCGACCAGCACCAGCGGAATGCCGGCCGCCGCCGCTTCCGCGCTCACACCGAGCCGTTGCTCCACCGAAGCGAGCATGATCCCGAAGGAGCCCATCACGGTGCCGATCACCAGATTGTGCGAAACGCCCGCGATCACGCCCATGCGGACGGCAAGCGGATGATTTGGAATATCCGGCGATTGACCGGGTGCATGTGCCATGGCTCTCTCCCAAGAGACGAAGGTGCCGGCTTTGCGCCGGACATTATGTCCCGGGGAGGATACGTGGCCCTGTGATGCTGACGAGGAGATTGGCCGAGGCCCGGCAAGATACCGCCGGGGCGAACCAGGCACCGCTCAGCCGATGGCGCGGCGCTCCGGCACGAACGTGGGGTGGAGCCGAACCAGATGCTCGATCACGGAGCCGAAGAGCGGGCGATCGAACTCGATCCCGGCGAAGTCGCCGCTGAGCCAGCGCACGATGCCGGTCATGCCTGCCAAACCCTGGGGCCGGATGACGACACGGCTGCCCACACACAGGAAAGGCGCCGCGATTCGCACGCAGCATCCCTCGGTCGAAAGGTCGGAAATCTCGCCCTCGTCGTGCAAGCCCCCCCCGTCGTGCAGCCCCCCATCGTGCAAACCATTGTTCGCTCGGCATTGTGCCGCCAGCGATATCGGCTGTCGTTCGGCGCGGCGCTGGAGGAAGGGGCGGTTCATGGTCTGCTTATGGCGCAAACCGGTTGACCAACCCTTAAGTGGCAAGGCCTGATCACGCCGGAGAAAGCGCCCCGTCGCCCTTCCGCTCTTCGGCCTTGGCGGCGAGCCTTCGGGCGAGAACGGCGCAGACCATGAGCTGGATCTGGTGGAAGAACATCAGCGGCAGGATGATCGCGCCCACCTGCGCGGCGGGAAACAGCACGCCTGCCAGCGGCACGCCGGTCGCCAGGCTCTTTTTCGAGCCGCAGAACAGGATGACGATGCGGTCTTCGTGATTGAAGCCCAGCAGCCTGCCCAGCACATTTCCCAGCACCATCACGAGCGCCAGAATCCCAAGCGAAAGCGCCGCGATGAGCGCCAGTTCGGAAAGCGTCACCTTCTGCCACAGTCCCTCGAGCACGGCGGCCCCGAACGCGGTATAGACCACCAGCAGGATCGAACCGCGATCCGTATAGCCCAGCAGCTTCTTGTGCCGTTGGACGAAGCCCCCGATCCACGGCCGCAGCAGGTGCCCCGCCACGAACGGCAGCAGCAGCTGGAGCGAAATCGTGACGATCGGATCGGTCGAGAAGCCCTGCGCCTTGCCGGTGATGAGCAGCGCGGTGAGCACCGGGGTCAGGAAAATGCCCGCAAGGTTCGAGAACGAGGCGCTGCACACCGCCGCCGCCACATTGCCGCCCGCAATCGCGGTGAAGGCGATCGAACTCTGCACCGTCGAGGGCAGCAGGGTCAGGAACAGCACCCCGGTTGCCAGCGAGGGTTCGAGGCCCGGAATGGCACTCACGCCAAGGCCGATCAGCGGGAACAGCACGAAAGTCAGGCAGGCCACCGTCAGATGCAGCTTCCACGCCCGCGCCCCGTCGAGGATAGCCTCGCGAGAGAGCTTGGCGCCGTGCAGGAAGAACAGCAGCGCGATCCCCGCATCGGCCACCCCGCCCGCCACATCCGCCCAGACCCCGCGCGCCGGAAGCACCGAGGCCAGCCCCACCGTCGAGACCAGCAGGAGAAGATAAGGGTCGATGTTCAGGCGCGAAAGCAGGCGATTCATCCCGCTTCTCTAAAGCCTTGCCGCGCCCGGCAAAAGCCCCCGAAGCGCCTCCTTGCGAGGAACAAGTCGCGCGGCGACGGGTTGATCTCCTCAACAACTCGGGAAAGGATCTACCATGCGTTCCGGACTTTTGTGGCTGATAGGCGTGCCCATTCCAATCATTCTGCTGCTGGCCTATTGCACCGGCCATCTCTGACTACGGATCGCCGGCCCAGCAGCGCGCCTCACGCGGCGCCGAATGACTATTTTCGCGAGAATTGGCGCGCCCGGCAGGGTTCGAACCTGCGACCCCAAGCT
The DNA here is from genome assembly GCF_052279045.1 of Novosphingobium aeonii. NCBI lineage: Bacteria > Pseudomonadati > Pseudomonadota > Alphaproteobacteria > Sphingomonadales > Sphingomonadaceae > Novosphingobium > Novosphingobium aeonii. Next base: position 138,528 of record NZ_CP176832.1, read on the forward strand.
TAGAAGGCTCGTGCTCTATCCAGCTGAGCTACGGGCGCGCGCCGGCTCCCCATAGCGCGGTTCGCCGCCAGCGCAAACCGCATGGACGGCGCAAGTTGTGCTTTGCGACGTTGCAGTGGCAGGTTACGCACAGCCGATGAGCGAAGCAGACCCTTCAAGCCCCGGCATTTCGGGCTCAGGCCTTTCCCGTATCGACGGCATGGCCGGCGCCCGGCGCCACTTCCGATATTTCGACTATATGCTGGTCGCCTTCGTGGTGATCCTGCTGCTCTCCAACCTGATCGGCGCCGCCAAGCAGGCCGAAGTTTCGTTCCCCTTCATCGGGCCGGTCACATTCGGCGCCGGTGTGCTGTTCTTCCCGGTTTCCTACATCATCGGCGATGTGCTCACCGAGGTTTACGGCTATGCCAACGCCCGCCGCTGCATCTGGGTGGGCTTCTTCGCACTGCTGTTCATGGTACTGATGAGCGTGGTCGTGGTCGAAATACCCGCCAACCCCGAATGGGCGCTCGCCTCGGCGACCTATACGGTCGCCGGCAAGGAGGTGACCGCGCCCAATCAGGCGGCCTACTATTCGATCTTCGGCCAGACCCCGCGTATCGTCTTCGCCTCGGTCTGCGCATTCTGGGCGGGGGAATTCGTCAACTCCTTCGTGCTGGCGCGCATGAAGGTCATGACCCAGGGCAAGCACTTGTGGACCCGCACCATCGGATCGACGGTGTTCGGCGAAGGCGTGGACAGCGCGCTGTTCTATCCGCTCGCCTTCCTTGGCGTGGCCGGATTCACCCCTCATTCCATCGCTCTGCTGGCGCTGACCCAGTGGCTCATCAAGACGGGCTGGGAAGTCGTGCTGACCCCCGTGACCTACGTGGTCGTCGGCTGGCTCAAAAAGCGTGAAGGCGTGGACGTGTTCGACAGCAACGTGGACTTCTCGCCTTTCGCCAAGACCCGCAAGACCGTGGCAACCCCCGAATAAAGCGCGCCTTCCGCTTGGCATGACCGGCCCGCCCCGGTAGGTCCGGCGCGACCATGCTCGACCGCATCCTCCTGTCCCGTTTCCGCAACCACCGCGAGACCGCGGTGGAAGGCACGGCTCAGTTCAACCTCCTCGTGGGAGAAAACGGCGCGGGCAAGACCAACGTGCTGGAGGCCATCTCCCTGCTCTCGCCCGGACGCGGACTCCGGCGGGCGAGCCTGGCGGACATGCCCGGGCAGGGCTTCGACGGCGGCTTCGCGGTAAGCGCCGCTCTGGCAACGCCCGGGGCGGGGGCCGAGGAGGAACCCGTGCAACTGGGAACCGGCATCATGGCCGAACGTCCCGGCCGCAGGGTCGTGCAGATTAACGGCGCCGAGGCTCCGGCGGTGCGCCTTGCCGAATGGCTGTCGATCGGCTGGCTGACCCCCGCGATGGACCGCATCTTCGTGGAAGGGGCCGGCGCGCGCAGGCGCTTCCTCGACCGTCTGGTCCTGGCGGTCCGGCCGGATCACGCCGGCCATGCCACTCGGCTGGACAATGCCCTGCGCGAACGCAATCGCCTGCTCTCGGACGACCTCGCGCCCGACCCGCGCTGGCTCGATGCAATCGAGACGCAACTGGCCGAAGCCGGTGCAATGGTTGCCGCAGCGCGCGCGGAACTGGTGCAAAGGCTTGAGGAAACCCTCACATCCCTACCGGAATCGCCGTTCGCGCGGCCTTCCCTCGCCTATCAGCCCGGCGGGCCGATCGACGCCGAAGCCCTTGCCCGCGCCTTGCGCGATGGGCGCCCCCGCGAACGCGCGGCCCAGCGCACCTTGACCGGCCCTCACCGCGACGAAATGCTCGTAACCATGGCAGGAAAAGGCCAGCCTGCCGCCGAATGCTCCACCGGCGAGCAGAAAGCCATGCTGATCGCGATCACGCTGGCTCATTCGCAGCTACTGGAAAGCGGTGTGGAGCAACGCCCTCGCCTGCTCCTGCTCGATGAAGTTGCCGCCCATCTCGACCCGCTTCGCCGCGAAGCTCTGTTCGACCGTCTCCGCGCCGGATCGGCCCAAGTCTGGCTGACGGGCACGGAACTCGCCCCCTTCGATGCCATCGCCCGGGAGGCCGCCGTGTGGGAAGTCAGTTCGGGTTCGGTGCACCGGCTGGACTAGGTCGTAAACTCATAAACGACACCATCGAGGCTTGAGGCAAAATGGCTCAGCGCCAGAAGGGAAGGCGCTGGAATATGTCGATATTTCAATCCTTCCTGACGCGGCGCTGGGCCATTTTGGTCAAACGTAGTTCACCGCAAGGTAAATCCCGAAGGGACGCCCAAATGGCTTCCATCTCGGGCCGAAGCCGTTCGCCATTTGGGCGCCTCGATGGTTCCGTTTATGAGTTTACGACCTAGGGTCGGCACTTGCCTCCGCAGTCTTCGGAAGCGCGTCCGCCACGTCGTCCACCGTGGCGGTGACGATGGCATCGATGCCGATCGCGGTCGGGTGGACATGGTCCTTCTGCATGAGGTCCGGCTTGTCGATCACCGGCTGAAGGAAGAACGGCACCAGAACCGCGCCATACTTCTGTGCGAGTTGCGGATAGATCGGATTGAAGTTCGCCGCATAGTCCTTGCCCAGGTTCGGTGCGGCCATCATCCCGAGCAGAACGATGCGGATGCCGTCCCCCTTCAACCGCTTGAGGATTTCTTCGAGGTTCCTGCGCGTCTCTGCCGGAGGAAGCGAACGCAGCATGTCGTTGCCGCCAAGGCTGACGATCGCGAGTTCCGGTTTGGGAGACTGGCTCTTCAGCGTGAAATCGAGCCGTTCCAGCCCGGCCGCCGTCGTGTCTCCCGAAACCCCCGCATTGGCGATCTTCGCGTTCACGCCCCGTGCGCGAAGGGCCTGTTCGAGCCGGTCCGGGTAGCTTTCGCCGTCATCCAGGCCATAACCCGCCAGCAGCGAATCCCCGAAGGCGAGGATCGGTCGCTCCGGTCCCATCACGGGAATCGAGGGCGACGTATCGACCGCGCTCCGTGTCTGCTCGGGCACGGGAGGCGCCGCCTTGTCGCAGGCGCTGAGCAGGAACGGCAGCAGAAGCGACGGGACGAGCAGGACTTTCGCGTGAGCGCGCAAGGCTTTCTCCTTGAACTACGGGGCTTTGCCCACCCATATGGTGCAGGTGAGCGATCCTTCCCAGCCCCCCGCCCCTTCAATTCGTGCGCAGGACCTGCGCCTCACCCTCGGCAGCGGCGAAAGCGCGGTCGAAATCCTCAAGGGCATCGACCTCGTCGTCCCGCAAGGACAGACACTGGCGCTGCTCGGGCCTTCAGGTTCCGGCAAGTCTTCGCTGATGGCGGTGCTGTCCGGTCTGGAGCGGGCGAGTTCCGGTTCGCTGAGCATCGCCGGACAGGATTTCGCGGCGATGGACGAGGACGCGCTGGCCCGCGCCAGGCGGGGGCGGATCGGCGTCGTGCTCCAGGCCTTCCACCTTCTCCCCACCATGACCGCGCTCGAAAACGTGGCGACTCCCCTCGAACTTGCCGGGCTGGACCATCCGCGCGAGCGAGCCGAGGCAGAACTCGTCGCGGTCGGCCTCGGCCACCGTCTTTCGCACTACCCGGCCCAGCTTTCCGGTGGCGAGCAACAGCGTGTCGCCATTGCCCGCGCCCTGGCGCCCCGCCCTTCGCTGGTCTTCGCGGACGAACCGACCGGCAATCTCGACGCGGCGACCGGCGCCACGATCATCGACCTGCTCTTCGCCCGCCGCGCCGAGACGGGAGCGACCCTGCTCATCATCACGCATGACGAAGGCCTTGCCGGACATTGCGAACGGGTGGTGGCACTGGCTGACGGCAGGATCGCGAGAGACACGCTTGCAGCCCGCGGCACGGATTCCGTCCTTGCCTGACCGCGCGCTGCCGTGGCGAACGGCATGGACACTCGCCCGTCGCGATCTTTCCGCCCGCTTCAGGGGCCTGCGGCTTCTGCTGGTCTGCCTGTTCCTGGGCGTCGGCGCGATCGCCGCCATCGGCACCCTGACCGGCTCCATCGACCGCGAATTGACGACGCGGGGCAGGGAAGTTCTCGGCGGCGACATCGAACTCAGGACCTGGCAGCGCAGTCTGTCCCAGGAGGAGATCAAGGCACTTGCCCGCTACGGCAAGGTTTCGCCGGGGCTGCGCCTGCAGGCCATCGCCCGCAAGGGCGAATTGACGGCACCTGTCGCGCTCAAGGCCGTGGACACCAACTGGCCGCTCTATGGCCGGCTGGAGCTTCAGGACGGCCGCAAGGTCGGCGCGCCGCCCCGCGGCAGCGTCTGGCTTTCCGAAGGAACCGCCGCAAGGCTCGGCGCGCGGACCGGCGACAGGATATCGCTCGGCGGGGTAGACCAGCGGATCGGCGGCATCATCGCCAGCGACCCCGAAAAGCTGTCCGAAGGCTTCGCACTGGGCGATTCGGCGATCTCCGCGCTCGATCTTCCCGAACGCGCGGGGCTGACCACGGCAGGCGCGATGTACCGCAGCGCCACGCGCGTCCGCTTCGCCGATCCGCAGCGGGACCCGGAAATCGTGATCGATGCGCTGGCAAAGCAGTTCGGAGACGATGCCTTCGAAACCCGCACCCGTAACGCCGCATCGCCATCCACCCAGCGCTTCGTCAGCCGGATGGGCCAGTTCCTCGCGCTCGTCGGCCTCGCAGCGCTGGCGATCGCGGGAATCGGGATCGGCGGCGGTGTATCCTCCTATCTCGAAGCCCGTCGCACCTCGATCGCGACGCTCAAGGTGCTGGGCGCGACCAGCGGCGACATCGCAAGAATCTACGTGCTTCAGGTCGGCGCGGCCGCGCTGGCCGGGAGCCTTGCCGGGCTGCTCGCGGGCGTTCTGGTAACGCCGCTGCTGGCACAGGCATTGGGCGCATTGCTGCCCGTCGATACCGGCTTCACCATATCGCCCGCAGCATTGCTGACGGCAATGGCCTATGGCCTGCTGGTGGCGCTGGTATTCGCTGCCCCGCCGCTTGCGCGGGCACGCAGCTTTCCGGCGATGGCGCTCATGCGGGCGCGGGTCTCTCCACTTGCAGGCAATTCCAAGGCGTGGCTGCTGCCGGTATGCCTCGGCCTTTGCGCCATCGTCGCGCTGGCGCTGCTCAATGCCGCGCAGCCGCTGGTAACGCTCGGGTTCCTTGCCGGAGCAGCCGCCCTGCTCGGACTGCTGGCACTGATCGGCACCGGCATCCGCACTCTTGCGGCCCGCATGCCCCGGCCTCGCAACCCGATGCTGCGCGCAGGGCTCGCCAATCTTCACCGCCCGGGAGCCCAGACCGGCGCCCTCGTCACCGCGCTGGGCTTCGGTCTCTCCGCTTTCGTGCTGATCGCTGCCGTCCAAACCAGCCTCGACGCAAATATCCGCAGGACCGTCCCCGCCCGGGCGCCGGACTTCTTCGTGCTTGACGTTCCGAAGGACAAGGCCGGGGCATTTCGCGACACGGTCAAGGCCGAGGTCCCCGGAGCGGTTGTCCGCATGGTTCCAAACCTGCGCGGCCGCATCCTCGCCTATGGCCCCAGGGATCACATGACCCGCGTGGCCGACCTGAAGGAAATTCCCGAAGATGCCTGGGCACTGAAGGGCGAGCGCGGCCTGACATATTCGGTCGGCGTGCCCGAAGGCAGCACCGTCACGTCCGGCAAGTGGTGGCCCGAGATCCACCGCGGCGAGCCGCTGGTTTCCGTCGATGAAAAATTCGCCCAGACCGTGGGCCTCAAAGTCGGCGACTATGTGACCGTCGGCCTGCTCGGCGTGGAGCGCACTGCCCGGATCGCCGCACTGCGCCGGATCGACTGGGATACGCTGGGCTTCAACTTCGTCCTCGTGTTTTCGCCCAATGCCATCGCCGATGCGCCGCACAACCTTGCCGCCACCATCGAGCTTCCGCGCGGCAAGGCCACGGCAGGCCTGTTGCCCATGCTCGTCCGCGCATTCCCCTCCAGTTCGGTGATCGAGACCGGAACCCTGCTGCGCGATGCCCGCGACCTGCTCGACCAGATGACGCTGGCCATTCTCGCCGCCGCTTCGGTTGCCGTGCTGGCGGGATTGGCCGTGCTGCTTGGCGCCATCGCCGCCGCCCGCGCCAGCCGGACTTACGACAACGTGATCCTGCGCGTACTGGGCGCGAGCCGGGGGCAGCTCCTGCTCCTGCAAATCACCGAATACGGACTGATCGCCGGGGTGCTGGCAGTCATCGCGCTGGCCACGGGAAGCGCCATGGCCTGGGCGGTCATCGTCAAGCTCTTCGAATTCGAGTGGCTGCCGGACTGGCCGCGCATCCTGGCCGTGCTCGGCGCCGGACTGGTGCTGATCGTGAGCTTTGCCCTGGCCGGTTCGCTGCCGCTGCTGCGGGCGAAACCCGCAAGGGCTCTACGGGAGTTGTAGAGCCCTCCCCAGCGGCAGATTGAGCGTTCAGGCGAAAACGCTGTTTTCGATCTGGCGGACTTCGTGCGGATCGCGGGTCCGATAGACGAGCGTGCTTGCCAGCACGTCGTGCAGACCCTGCTTGCGCTCGGTGAAGGCCACCATGATAAAGCCGATCGCCAAGAGCAGCCCCGACAGGATCTTGCCGAAATAGCGCCCCGTCGCGCGCAGGAAGCTGATGCGGTTTCCGTGCATGTCGGTAACGATCACACCCACCGCCAGCTTGCCGACAGTCGCCTGCCAGGGCGAGCTTTCGAGAACCGCGAAGTAAAGCCAGGAACAGACGAGCCCGAGGCCGGCCCCCAGCAGCATGGAAAGCCCCGCTGCCATGTCGGCGTTCGCGCCCCCGCTCATGATCGAACCGATCCCGAAGCCGGTAAACATGCCGAGAATCCCGATGCCTATGTTCACGATGAAATAATCGATGAAGTAGGCGAGAACCCGCCACCAGAATCCACCGTATGGCACCATCTTCGCTATCCCCTTGCTCGAAGCACGATGTTTGCCGACCGCAAGACACGGCCGCCCTGAAACAGCGTAGCCATCGAAACCGCGATGACGAAGCCAAAATTGCAAATGTTATGACACGTTTACCTGCCGAAAAGACCGCTTCAGCCGATCCGGGCAGATGCCACAGGAAAAGGGGCGCTCAGGCAAAGCCCGGCGCCCCTGGCTGAGTTTGCGATCCCTTGCGTCTCCTCCCTGCCGCTCAGGTCCGCGCTTTCGCGTTCCGAGCTTTAGCCGGCAACGCGCCGCCGCGCCCAGAAGGCACGACTGGATTCTTGTTCAACCAGGTCTGGCGAAACGCCCTGTGTGGGGGAGCCTCGGCATTCCTCTCTCCATGCGGCGGCACTTTTTTTGTTAGCGCCGTCTCGCCTTGATTACAGGGAGGACATTAGGCGATTTGTGCGGCCTGAACAATCACTCAAAAGGGTTCCGGCAGGTCTTCCGGGCAGCTGTGGCAGACAGGCAACGGTTGCGCGCATCGGCTCAGCGCTTGCCGCAAACGCGCATATCAGGTAAGGGCGCGCCAATTTTGCGGCGCAGCATGCGCTGCTGGCCAACTCCTCGAACCGATAGGCACTGCATGTCAGCCCCGCTTCCCTTGCGCAATATTGCGATCATTGCGCACGTCGACCATGGCAAGACCACCCTCGTCGACCAGCTTTTCCGCCAGTCCGGCACCTTCCGTGACAACCAGCGCATCGAAGAACGTGCGATGGACTCGAACGACCTCGAAAAGGAACGCGGGATCACCATCCTTGCGAAGCCGACTTCGATCGAGTGGAACGGCTACCGCATCAACATCGTCGACACCCCCGGCCACGCCGACTTCGGCGCCGAAGTGGAACGCATCCTCTCGATGGTCGACGGCGTCGTCCTGCTGGTGGACTCGTCGGAAGGCGCGATGCCGCAGACGAAGTTCGTCACCGGCAAGGCGCTCGGCCTCGGCCTGAAGCCGATCGTCGTCGTCAACAAGATCGACCGTCCCGACGGCCGTCACGCCGAAGTGCTGGACGAAGTGTTCGACCTCTTCGTCAGCCTCGACGCCAACGACGAACAGCTCGACTTCCCGACCCTCTACGCTTCGGGCCGCAACGGCTACGCCAGCTACGATCCGGATGCCCGCGAAGGCAACCTGACCCCGCTGTTCGAAAAGATCGTCGAGCACGTTCCGGCCCCTGACCTCGATCAGGACGCGCCGTTCTCGTTCCTAGCCACCCTGCTTGATCGCGACAACTTCATGGGCCGCGTCCTCACCGGCCGCGTCCAGTCGGGCACGCTGAAGGTCAACGATCCGATCCGCGCCATCGACATGGACGGCAAGGTCATCGAAGTCGGCCGCGCCACCAAGGTGCTGTCGTTCCGTGGCCTTGACCGCGTTCCCGTGGAAGAAGCCCGCGCCGGTGACATCATCGCGCTGGCCGGCCTCGAAAAGGCCACCGTGTCGAACACCATCGCCGATCCTTCGGTTTCCACCGCGATCCAGGCGCAGCCGATCGATCCGCCGACCCTGGCGATGCGCTTTGCCGTCAACGACTCGCCGCTCGCGGGCCGTGAAGGCGACAAGGTCACCAGCCGCATGATCCGCGACCGCCTGATGCGCGAAGCGGAAACCAACGTCGCCATCCGCGTCACCGAATCGGCCGACCGCGACAGCTTCGAAGTGGCCGGTCGCGGCGAACTTCAGCTGGGCGTCGTGATCGAAACGATGCGCCGCGAAGGCTTCGAGCTGGGCATCAGCCGTCCGCGCGTGCTGTTCGGCAAGGACGAGAAGGGTGGCCGCACCGAACCGTACGAAACCGTCGTGATCGACGTGGACGACGAATTCTCGGGCACGGTCGTCGAGAAGATGCAGCGCCGCAAGGCCGAGCTTACCGACATGCGCCCTTCGGGCGCCGGCAAGACCCGCATCACCTTCTCGGCTCCTTCGCGCGGCCTGATCGGCTACCACGGCGAGTTCCTCTCGGACACCCGCGGCACCGGCATCATGAACCGCCTGTTCGAGAAGTACGACAGCCACAAGGGTCCGATCGAAGGCCGCCAGAACGGCGTGCTGATCTCGAACGGCACCGGTGAGGCCGTGGGCTACGCGCTGAACAGCCTCGAAGATCGCGGCATCCTGTTCGTGAAGCCGCAGGAAAAGATCTACGAAGGCATGATCATCGGCGAAAACGCCAAGCCCGACGATCTCGAAGTGAACCCGATGAAGTCGAAGCAGCTGACGAACTTCCGTTCGACCGGCAAGGACGACGCCATCCGCCTCACCCCGCCCCGCGTCATGACGCTGGAGCAGGCGATCGCTTACATCGACGACGATGAAATGGTCGAAGTGACCCCACAGTCGATCCGTCTGCGCAAGGCCTACCTCGACCCGAACGAGCGCAAGAAGCAGAGCCGCAAGAAGGACGCCTGATCTCTCGGCGCCCTGGCGCCGGGATCGGACAGGATCTGAAAGCCGGATCCGGAAACATGACGGGCGACAACCGCAAGGTTGCCGCCCGTTGCCGTTTTCGGCTCTCTCCCAATCTTGTCAGATGGTCAGAACTGGAAACCCAGGGTCGCGCGGAGCGAGTGATAGTCGAAGTTCTTGTCCGAACCCTTGATCCGGGTCGAGCCCGAATCGATCAGGAATGGATTGGTTGCCGGGGCAGTGCCCGGACCCACTTCGACATTGTACTTGTTGTCGTTGTAGCGATTGTAGAGATATTCGAGGCCGAGGCTGACATTGCGGGCGACCATGATCTCGCCGCCACCGCCGGCCTGCCAACCCCAGACCATCTTGTTGTTGCGCTGCGGATCGAACGAATTCACTTCATTGGTGGTCTGGAACTGATGGTCGATCTTGGCCATCCCGCCGCCGCCGGTCACATAGAACAGCGCCCCGCCGCCGGGCGTATAGCCTGCCCGCAGACGACCGGAGACACCGTAGTCGAGCTTGCGCTGGATCGAGTAGCTCGCCGGCGTCGTGCTGAAGCCGGAGGTCGCGTCCTTTGCTTCGCTCTTGACGCCCTCGACCAGGCCGCCGAGCACGAAGTTGCCCATGCGCTTGTCATATCCGAAACGGACGCCGTACTCCGCACCGTCCTTGTCACTGCGGCACCCATCCGCCGGAGTGGCGCCGCGCGCACGGCCATTGCAGAAGCCCGGACTGAACGCATTGGCGCCGCCCGCCGTATTCACGGTGTTGTCGTAGCGGCCATCGCCATCGGTATCGAAACGCAGACTGTCGCCGCGATCGTTTCCACGAGCGGAAAGACCGCCGAAGGCCTGGATGTAAGGACCGTCGAAATGGCTGTTGCGTGCGGGCGTGTCAGTCGCCATCGGCGCGGCGGCATCCTCTTGCGCCATGGCGGGCAGAGCCGCGGCGGCAGCGGCGAGGCTCACCGCCGACGTGAGAAAGCGTAGCGTTTTCATGATAATATCCCTGTCACTATTCGTGTCTTGCCTTCCCCGAAGACTGGAGCGCCGCTTTAGTTGCCGGTCTTGCGCCGAGCCGAGGAGCAGGATGGGGCAGGCCGAAAACGCCGACCGGAAAAGGTGTGCCAGGTTCATACAAACTCGTACAAACCTGAACGAATTCTGCTGAACCTGCTTCGATCCGGTTCAGAAGCGGGGGCGTAGAAGAAACTCAACAAGGGATGAGACCCCGGCCCCTCCGGAGCACCTTCCCCGCAAGGAGTTTCGACCAATGACCTTCTTCCGTAACGCGACCATTACCGCCGCTCTTGCCGCCACCGCGCTTGCCGGCGCCACTCCGGCGATGGCCCGCGACTATCATCGCGGCAACGACAATACCGCAGCCGTCGCCATCGGCGCGGGCGTGATCGGTCTGGCTCTCGGCGCGATCATCGCCTCGAACAGCAACGATCATGACCGCGATCGCGATCGCTATTACGACAGCAGCTATGCCTATACCCCCAGCTACGGCAGCGGCTGGGAATATCGCGACGGCTGGTACTGGGACCGCGATGGCGGGCGCCACAGCCGTGACGATTACTATCGCAACCAGCGCGGCGATTATCGCCGGGGCTACGACCATGACCGTGGCGACTACCGCCGCGGCTACTGATCCCACGAGCCACCGAGGCAGGCGGACAATACCCCTCGCCGCCTGCCAGAGACGCCCGGCCATTCCTCCTGGCCGGGCGTCTTTCGTTTGCATCCCGGCGAAAGCGCGTCTCGCCTCGTCCTGTACTGAACGGAAAGTTCACCCCTAGTTCAGTGCCCCCAGGCGATCCTGACAATCCAACGTGCCCGCTGATTCCGCCGTAACTTGGTTGGCCCGGAAAGGAGTGCGATATCATGAAACTGACTTGGAAGACCCTGGGTCTGGCCACCGCCCTTGCGGCATCGGCCCTGACCGCATCGGCGCCCGCGATGGCGCGCGATTACTACGATCGGGGCGGCAACGATGCTGCCGTGGCCATCGGCGCCGGAATCATCGGCCTGGCTCTCGGGGCGGCGCTCGCCGACCGGGATGATGGTCGCTATTACGATCGCGGCTATTACGATTCCCGTCGCTACGTTACCGTGCGCGATCGGCCGGGCTATTACTATTATTATGAGGGCGCGCCCAACCGCTACTACCGCGATCGCTACTACGACCGGTACTATGCCCCCTACTACCGCGACCGTTGGGCCGGCCGGGACCGCTGGCGGGACGACCGTCGCGGCTGGCGGGACGATCGTCGTGGCTGGGGCCACGATCGCCGCTGGGATCGCGGCCGGGATGGCTGGCGGGACGATCGCCGGCGGGACTGGCGCAGGGATGACCGGCGCCGGGACGATCGCCGCAGGGATTGGCGCCGCTAGGCGACCGTCCCCAAGGCAATGAACGCAGTCGGCGGTTTTCCGCAGGTTCCCACACGCATCCGTGAAGTCCACTCGCCAATTGCAGCGAGGGAGGCTATGGGGCTGCCCACCATGGAAACCGCCGACCTGCGAATTGCCCTTTTTTCGGGCAACTACAACTATGTCCGTGACGGAGCGAACCAGGCGCTGAATCGCCTCGTCGGCTACCTTCTGCGCCAGGGCGCGCAAGTTCGCGTCTACGCGCCCGTCGTCGACAATCCCGCATTCGAACCGACCGGAGATCTCGTCGGCATCCGCGCGATGCCTATCCCAACGCGTTCGGAATACCGGATGCCCTTGTCGATAGCCGGCAAGGCGCGGCGCGATCTCAAGGAATTCGCGCCGAACATAGTCCATGTCTCGTCGCCCGATCCGGTTGGCCATCAGGCCGTGACCTGGGCCCGCAACCGCAAGCTGCCCGTACTCGCATCGGTGCACACGCGTTTCGAGACCTATCTTCGCTATTACAACATGGCCTGGGGCGAGCCGCTGATCGAGGCGATCCTGCGCCGCTTCTACCGCCGCTGCGACGCCCTGGTGGCGCCTTCGGAATCGATGGCGCAGCTCCTGCGCGAGCAGCGCATGAACTACGACGTGTCGATCTGGTCACGCGGGGTCGATCGCGAGATCTTCAACCCCGACCGGCGGGACATGGCGTGGCGTCGCAGCCACGGCATTGCCGATCATGAGGTCGTGGTCGGCTTCCTCGGCCGGCTTGTCATGGAAAAGGGTCTCGACGTGTTTTCCGACACGCTTGACGACCTGCGCCGCCGCAACGTCGCGCACCGGGTTCTCGTGGTCGGCGAAGGCCCTGCCCGCGAATGGTTCGAGGCACGCCTTCCGCAGGCTGCCTTCGTCGGTTTCCAGCAAGGCACGGACCTCGCCCGCGCGGTCGCCGGCATGGACATGCTGTTCAACCCCTCGGTCACCGAAACCTTCGGCAATGTCACGCTGGAAGCCATGGCCTGCCGCCTGCCGGTCGTGGCCGCCGCCGCAACCGGCAGCCAGAGCCTGGTCAGCGATCACGCTTCCGGCAGGTTGATCCCGCCCGGCGCGATCCACCAGTTCGCCGAAGCGCTCAAGGCCTATATCGAAAGCCCTGCCCTGCGCGAAAGCCACGGCCTGGCCGGCGAAGCCCGCGCTCTCGAATTCAGCTGGGACCGCATCAACCAGGCCGTCGCCGATACGTATGTCCGCCTGATCCGGCAGCGTACGAAGCGCTGACCGGCCCCCGCGCGCCCGTCAGGCCAGTACCCGGCGCGTCCGCATCCTGACGGCATACCAGAGCAGGAACACCGCCACGGCCCAGATGGTCGCCGTCAGCGCAATGCTGCCGGCGCCCTTCATCATGTCGGGCACGTCGGATAGGAAGGGATAGAGCTGGTTCACCGCAAGCCCGAGCAGCGAGATCGTGAAGGCCGCGACGGCCCAGCGCGAACGCAGCAGCAGGAGCAGCGATCCCGCCAGCCCACCCCAGACACCGAGCGCCCAGGTCACCACGGTCCAGGTCGGCGCGGCGTCCAGCCAGTCGATCATCTCCGGCGATAGAGGCGCCATCCACTGCGGGTTGCGCGTCACGGTCATGGCGAAATCGGTACAGCCGAAGGCATTCCACAGCAGCGAGACGAGGCCTACCACCCACAACTGCCAAGGCGCCCTGACGCGCGTGGATCCGATCATCTCCCGTCCCTTTCGTCCCGTTTTATGGACAGGCAGGCTACTCCTGCCGCCGAACCGATGCAATTGCGCGCCATAATCGCTAGATAGCTCCCATGGCCGACCTTTTCGCCGACGATCTTCCGCCCTCCCCCGCGCCTGACGCCCCGCGCGAGGATGCCCCGCTCGCCGACCGCCTGCGGCCGCGCACGCTTGCCGACGTCGTGGGACAGGAACACCTGACCGGGCCGGAAGGACCGATCGGCCGCATGGTCGCGGCGGGCCGCCTGTCCTCGATGATCCTCTGGGGTCCGCCCGGCACCGGGAAGACCAGCATCGCACGCCTGCTCGCCGATGCGGTGGGCATGCGCTTCACCGCCGTCTCCGCGGTATTTTCGGGCGTGGCAGACCTCAAGAAGGCATTCGCCGAAGCGGATCTCGCCGCGCGGGCCGGCCAGCGCACGCTGCTGTTCGTGGACGAGATCCACCGCTTCAACCGCGCCCAGCAGGACGGCTTTCTTCCGTTCGTCGAGCGCGGGACCGTCACTCTTGTCGGCGCCACGACGGAGAACCCCAGCTTCGCACTCAACGCCGCGCTGCTCAGCCGCGCGCAAGTGCTGATCCTGCACCGGCTCGGCCCCGAGGCGCTCGGTGCATTGCTCGACAAAGGCGAAGCGCTCGAAGGCGCGCTTCCGCTCGATGGCGATGCGCGTGCCGCGCTGGTGGCATCGGCCGACGGGGACGGACGCTTCCTGCTCAACCAGGCCGAGACGCTCTATTCCGCGAAAATCCCCGAGCCGCTCGATCCGGCCGGACTGGGCCAGTTCCTGCAACGCCGCGTGGCGGTTTACGACAAGGACCGGGACGGGCACTACAACCTCATCTCCGCGCTTCACAAGTCGCTGCGCGGCTCCGATCCGCAAGCCGCGCTCTACTACATGGCGCGAATGCTGACGGCGGGCGAAGAGCCTCTTTACGTGCTGCGCCGCCTCGTGCGCTTCGCCAGCGAGGACGTGGGACTGGCCGATCCGCAGGCGCTGGTCCAATGCCTTGCGGCCAAGGATGCCTACGAATTCCTCGGCTCTCCCGAAGGCGAACTGGCGATCGTGCAGGCCTGCCTCTACCTCGCCACGGCGCCGAAATCGAACGCGGCCTACACCGCGTTCAAATCCTCGTTCAAGAGCGCCCGCGAAACCGGCTCCCTCGCCCCGCCCGCCAATATCCTCAACGCGCCGACCAAGCTGATGAAGGACATCGGCTACGGCAAGGACTATGCCTACGACCATGACGCGCCTGACGGTTTTTCGGGCGACGACTACTGGCCCGAAGACATGGCACCGCAGACCTATTACCAGCCGGTGGAACGCGGGTTCGAACGGGAAATCCTCAAGCGCCTGGAATGGTGGGACCGAAAGCGCGCCGAACGCCGCGCGGAATAGGGCAAACTCATGCCGCGCTTCCGGCATTTCATGGGAATCGACTGGTCCGGTGCACTGGGACCGCGGCAAAAGGGCATCGCGGTGGCTCTTTGCGGACTGGAAGGCCCGCCCGTCCTGCTGCGTCCGCAAGGTCATGTCCACTGGTCCCGCGAGGATGCGCTTGACCTCCTGCAACGGGGCCTGCCGGAAAACACGCTCATCGGCCTGGACCTTGGCATCTCACTTCCCTTCGCCGATGCAGGCGCGTTCTTTCCCGGCTGGCCGGCAAGCCCTCCCGATGCCCGCGCGCTATGGGCGCTGGTCGATGCCATCTGCGCGACTGACGGCCATTTCGCGGCGACCAGTTTCGTCGATCACCCGGAACTCAGCGCATTCTTCCGCCGTCACGGCGGCCGGGAAGGCGTGCACTTCCATCTGCCGGATGCGCCGGATCGAAGAGGGCGCATGCGCGTGACCGAACGGGCGCAGGCACGCGCCGGCTGCCGGCCCTACTCCAACTTCAACCTGGTCGGAGCCGCGCAAGTCGGCAAGTCCAGCCTCACCGGCATGCGGCTGCTGCACCGCCTTGGCAGATCCCTGCCGGTATGGCCGGTCGATCCGCTCCCGAAGGCGGGATCGGTGGTCACCGAAATTTACACGACCCTCGCTGCCGTCGCCGCAGGACGCCCAGCGGGCCGGGCCAAGATGACCGACCATGATGCGCTGAACGGCGCCCTTGCGGGACTTGGCTCTCCGCCGGTCGAGGGCCATGGCCCGATAGACGATCACAGCGCCGATGCACTCCTCACCGCCGCCTGGCTACGCATCGCCGCCCCGCGCGCGGACTTGTGGAAACCCACTGATCTTACGGAGGAACTGGCCCGTACCGAGGGCTGGACCTTCGGCGCGCCTTAGCTCACAACCTGCGCCATCGGGGCCCGGCGAGATTTCGAACGCCATGGCCCCCAACATGACTGACAGGGACTGCCCCGCTATGAAGAACACGCTGCTGGCAGGCATTGCCTGCCTTGCCCTCGGCCTCGGCGCGCAAATGCCTTCCGCCTTCGCCGCACCCGCAGCCACATCGGCGGCCGCCGAACTCGGCAAGCCGGCAACGCCGTGGAAAGCCTTCGTCAACCGCACCATCGAGGCCTGGATGGCCCAGGACCCTTCTTTCGCGGTCTATCAGGGCGCTCACCAGTTCGACGGCAGGCTTCCTGACTGGAGCCCCGCGGGCCTCAAGGCTAGAGGGGATTTCCTTCGCAAGGTGATCGCGCAGGCCGGCGCTTTCAACGCCCTTTCCGCCGAAGACCGGTTCGAGCGCGATTATCTGGTGCAGGTGGCCAAGGGGCAGTTGTTCTGGCTGGAAGACGCCGACAAGCCCCATACCAATCCCGGTTACTACATCGAGAACGGCCTCGACCCGAACGTCTACGTGAGCCGCGGCTATGCCGACAAGCCTACCCGCATGAAAGCCATGATCGCCTTCTTCAAGGCCGTACCCAAGGCTGCTGCCCAGATTCGCGGCAACCTGAAGACGCAGATGCCCGCCAGCTTCATCAAGCTCGGGGTCGCAGGCTTCGGCGGTTTTGCGGAGTATTATCGCGGCGATGCCCGAACCGCCTTCGCCGACGTGAAGGACGCAAGGCTGCAGGCGGAATTCAGGACCAGTTCCGAAGCGGCCGCGAAATCCATGCAGGATCTGGCAGATTGGCTCGGCAAGGCAAAGCCGACGCAGGACTTCGCATTGGGCGCGGCCCGCTTTTCCCGGATGGTGGCCGCCACCGAGGCGGTGGACGCGTCACTGGATGAACTGGAGGCGGTGGGGCGCGCCGATCTCAAACGCAACCAGGATCTCCTCAAGGCCGCCTGCGCGGAATATGCGCCGGGCAAGGACATCCAGGGCTGCTTCGACAAGATGCGCGCCGACAAGCCGGAAGGTGGCCCCGTTGCCGCAGCGCGCCTGCAGATTCCTGAACTGACCGCCTTCGTGCGGCAGCACGACATCGCCACTATACCCGGCACCGAACAGGCCCTCGTCGAGGAAAGCCCGCCCTACAACCGCCAGAACTCCGCCTATATCGATCCGGCCGGTCCGCTGGAAAAGGGCATCCCCTCCGTCTATTATATCTCGCCGCCCGACCCATCGTGGTCCCAGCAGATGCAGCAGGACTATATCCCCGGTAAGGACGACCTGCTGTTCACCTCGGTCCACGAGGTGATGCCCGGCCATTTCCTGCAATTCCTGCATTCGAACCGCTCGCCTTCCTGGGTAGGGCGCCTGTGGGTCGGCTACGCCTTCGCGGAGGGCTGGGCGCACTATGCCGAGGAAATGATGTGGGACGCCGGGCTCGGAAACGGAGACGCGGGGGTCCACGTCGGCCAGCTTTCCAATGCCCTGCTGCGCAACTGCCGCTATCTGTCGGCCATCGGCCTGCATGCGCGGGGCATGACACAGGAACAATCCAAGCGCATGTTCATGGACGAATGCTATCAGGACGAAGGCACGGCCGAACAGCAGGCCGCGCGCGGCACATACGACCCGGCCTACCTCAACTACACGCTCGGCAAGCTGATGATTCGCAAGTTGCGCGAAGACTGGACAGCCACGCGTGGCGGCCGCACTGCGTGGAAGCCGTTCCATGACGAATTCCTGAGCTACGGCGGCCCACCGGTCCCGCTCGTCCGTCAGGCAATGATGAAGGAAGCCGCGCCGCACGCGGTATTCTGAGCCTGAACGCAGATAGATACAAAAGCACTGGACCGGCGCCCCTCCCTCGCGGTAAGGGCGCCGGACTTGTTTCGCGCATCGCACATCGCCGACGCGCCGGGCCGGCTTAGCTCAGTTGGTAGAGCACCTGATTTGTAATCAGGGGGCCACGGGTTCGAATCCTGTAGCCGGCACCACTCACTATTCCCAACCTTGCCCCAAGTGGCCCCTAGATGACCGGCGCCATCGCCTGCGCGACCGTGCTGGCGAAGCGCCAGGGCGCGTGTTGATGTGGCGCGCTACGCCGACGATCAGCCTTCTCATGCCGGATGAGCCAGTGTGGAAGCGAGCGGTCAATCGCTTCCGGGGTTAGGCGGCGTGGACAAGTTCGGTGTAGCCACGGCCGCAGCCAAGAGCCGTCAATTCAAGAAGGCGAGGCGACGGAATATGTCGATATTTCCAACCGAGCCGCCGCCGAAGGGATGGCTTTGGCTACGGCCCCGAAGGGGTTGGTCTGTCGAACTTGTCCACGCCGCCTAGGCTGACCTTCAGCTTGATAAGCACCGCATTGGTCATGCAGGCACTTGCCGCACCGAACAGCTACTGGTTGCCGGCTTCGAGATATTCCTTGACGATGTTCGACATGTCGAACGAGGCACCGCCCTGGACGGGCGGATAGGCGGAAAGTGTTTTCAGGTGCTCTTGCATGAGCGCGCTCATCGGCTGGATCAGCCAACTGACTTTCTGCAGGAGATGTCCGTAGCTGTCCGAGTTGTCATAACTCTCGAAGGGGTCCATGCGGATGTTGAAGAAGAGCGGCACGGTGCGCGGAATGACGTTGGCGTAGTAGTCCTCTTTCGTAGAGAAATGCATTTTCCACACCCCCATACGCACCGCTGTGAGCTTGCTTTCGTAGTAATGGAAGATGTGGCTGCGCGCCGATTTCTTGGTTTGTCCGGTCCAGTACGGGAGGTTGTTGACTCCGTCGATGTACTGCTTCTTCTGGCTCAGCATTCTGCTTGCGACATCGGGCACCCCGGCGACCGCTGAAAGGGTGGTGAACATGTCCTGGTGCCCCTGGATGCCGTTGAGTTCGACACCCTGCGGGAGGCCTTGCGGCCAGCGCACCATCGAGATTACACGCACACCTCCTTCATAGGTGGTCATTTTCTCGCCACGGAAGGGCGTGGTACCGCCATAGGGCCAAGAGGAATGTTCCGGGCCGTTGTCGGTCGAATACCAGACCAGCGTGTTGTCGAGCATACCCTGCTGTTCAAGCCATTGCAGTACGAGGCCGATGTCTTGGTCGTGCTGCTTCATGCCCGAGCCGTGAAAGTCGGCTTCGCTGGTGTCCTCTTCGGCGGCGTAGCGCCATTCGTCGTTGAGGCGCGTGTACAGGTGCATGCGGCTGGTATTGAGCCAGACAAAGAACGGCTCGTTATCCGCCTTTGCAGCGCCCATGAATGCCAACGCCTTGGGGATTACCTCTCCCGCATCGAAGTTCTTCATGCGTTCCTGCGTGAGCGGGCCGGTGTCTTCAATGGTCTGCTTGCCCACCTTTCCGAAGCGCGGATCGACTGCGGCATCGTCCTTGGCTGTGGCACGGCAGTGGAGGACGCCTCGTGTGCCGAAGCGCTTTTCATATGTTTCCAGATCGCCCGAGAAATCCTTGCCGAAACGCTCATAATCGCGCTGCTCGGACTCCTCCTGGGTGTTAAGATGGTAGAGGTTGCCAAAGAACTCGTCGAAGCCGTGAACGGTAGGCAGGTGCTCGTTACGGTCGCCGAGATGGTTCTTGCCAAACTGGCCAGTGCGGTATCCCGCCGACTTCATGACCTCGGCAAGGCAGGGCGAAGCCGCCTGGAGGCCGAGCGCGGCACCCGGCTGGCCCACTGTCGTCATGCCTGAGCGGATCGGATACTGACCGGTAATGAAGGCCGCGCGTCCTGCAGTGCAGGAAGGTTGCGCGTAGTGGTCAGTAAACTTGATCCCTTCCTTGCCGATCCGATCGATATTGGGGGTGCGGTAACCCATGATGCCCATGCCGTAGGCCGAAACGTTCTGCCACCCGATGTCATCGCCCCATATAACGAGGATGTTCGGGCGCCTGCCGGAAACCGTCTGTGCCTGGGCCGGGTTCGAACCGATCAACGAGGATAGTGCCGGAGTCGCGGCCAGCATGCTCGATCCCAGCAGCAGCTTGCGGCGTGAGAGGCGGCTGTCGGCACCAGCCTCCATCCCATTATCGACCCTGTTCAATCCATCCTAGTCTTCGTGATTCATGAATATCCCCTTGCCTCAATGGATGCACAGGCGCGGCTGCCCACCGCTCCATTCACACTGCCAGAATTTCCGGATCCAGGGTTTGTCCCACTGCGGGAAACCCTGAATCCGGATCAAATGGAAAGATGCAGGCGCGGATGATGTCGCCCGTGGTGGAGTCGTCAGTCGTGGCCCTTGCTCATGAACTGTTCGACCACGTTGGACATGTCGAAGCTCTTGCCGCCCTGTACCGGCGGGTACTTGGCGAGCGTCATGAGGTGGTCCTTCATCATTTCGCCCATAGGCCCGGTCTGCCAGGAGACCTTCTGGATGAGGTGCCCGTAGCTGTCCGAGTTGTCGTAGCTCTCGAAGGGGTCCATGCGGATGTTGAAGACCAGCGGCTTCGAGCGGCCGACCATGTTCCCGTAGTAGTCCTCGTTGGTCGAGAAGTGCCACTTCCACGGGCCCATGCGCATCGAGGTGAGCTTGGATTCATTGTAGTGGAACACGTGGTTGCGCGCCGAGTCCTCAGCCTCGCCCTTCCAGTAGGGTAGGTTGTTCACGCCGTCGATGTACTGTTGCTTCTCTTCCATGACCTTCTCGGCCACGTCCTCTACCCCGGCTGCGGCGGCGAGTGTGGTGAACATGTCCTGGTGGCACTGGATGCCGTTCTTGAGCTGCAGCGGCTCGATCACGCCGGGCCACTTGAGCATCGAGATGACGCGCACGCCGCCTTCGTAAGTGGTCATCTTCTCGCCGCGCCAGGGCGTCGTCGCGCCGTGCGGCCATGAGGAATGCTCGGGGCCGTTGTCTGTCGAGTACCAAACGATGGTATCTTCATCGAGCCCGTTTTCCTTCAGCCAATCAAGCACGATGCCCACGTCATGGTCGTGCTGCAGCATGCCCGAGCCATGGAGGTCGGCTTCCGAGGTGTATTTCTCGGCCGCATAGCGCCACTTGTCGTTGAGGCGCGTGTAGAGGTGCATGCGGCTGGTGTTGAGCCAGACGAAGAACGGCTCATCGCTGTCCTTCGCCTTCTTCATGAATTCGAGCGCGGGAGGAATGAACTCCTTCTCGTCGATCTCGTGCATGCGCTCCTGGTGAAGCGGCCCGGTGTCGACGATCTTCTGTTTGCCCACCTTGCCGAAGCGGGGGTCTTCGGTGGGATCGTCTTCCTCGGTCGCCCACGAGTGGATTACGCCGCGCGCGCCGAACTTCTTCTCGTATTCCTCGAGGCTACCCGCGTAAGCCTTGGCGAAGGCCTGATAGTCGCGCTGCTCGTCTTCTTCCGACACGTTGAGGTGGTAGAGTTGCCGAAGAATTCCTCGAAGCCGTGATTGGTCGGCAGATGCTCGTTGCGATCGCCGAGATGGGATTTGCCGAAGTGGCCGGTGCGGTAACCCGCGGCCTTGAGCACTTCGGCAAGGCACGGCGAGGTTTTCTGCAGGCCGAGCGGGTCTCCCGGTTGCCCCACCGTCACCATGCCCGAGCGGATCGGGTACTGGCCGGTGATGAAGGCCGCACGGCCCGCCGTGCAGGACTGCTGGGCATAGTGGTCGGTAAAACGGATACCGCCATAGCCGATGCTGTCGATGTTGGGCGTGGTGTATCCCATTGTTCCCAGGCCGTAAGCGCTGACATTTTGCCAGCCAATGTCGTCACCCCAGATGACAAGGATATTGGGACGCTTTGCCATAATTTCCAACTCCACGCGTGGTGTGAAAAACGGGCTTCCCATGAGAATAGAATCGGTCTCGTGAAATGCCGAACATCAGGCCCCATGTGCTAAGGCATCACCTGGGGGCGAGGGATCGGGGTTATCCCTGAGATATCAGCGGGGTTGTCCGCGCATCGGTAATGCAGCTCTACTTTGCCGCAAGGATGGCCAATCGCGCGCGACCATCTCAAATATAGTAGAATTCAGATATCGCCGGCCTCATGTCCAAAGCGGACACCACCGTTTCTTGCGGATGTTATGAATGGGCAAATCCCCGAGCGCGGCGTCGATCTGCCCGATACTAGGTCGAAAGCGCTCTCGGAATATCCAACCGCAGCCGACGATTTCGGGCGCGGCAATGGCTTTTTCCCATGCCCTCTGCAGAGCGCATCACTGCCGGCGCTGCAGGCTTCTTCCGTCGCTGAAATATCCGCCGAACTTGCCAGGCACATGCGCACCGGACATCTTCCGGCTCGCATGCCTTGCGCAGCCTACGCTATCGACCGCGAAAGCCGGCCGCGCCAGTTTGTCAGCGCGGCCTTGATTGCGGCGCAAACCGGCGGCTCCCAGTAGTTCGCAATGACCCAGGCCACGAAGATCGCGACGCCGGAGCCAATCAGGAACGCCCACGTCGCGTTGAAGCCGATCAACCCGAGGCCGTACATGGCCGCACCCACGACCGTAGTATGGCTGAGATAGAGCGGATAGGTCAGCTTACCGAGCCCGGTCATCCATCCGGAACGCGCGGTGGATGCGTTTGCCAGCGAATCTGCCATGACCCAAACCGCAGCGCCCCAAAGGCACAGCGGAGCAACGCTGTTGTAGCTCACAACGGTCAAGGTCTTGCTGTTGAGGACGATCTCGATGGCGCCCAGCGATACCGCGAGCGGCATGAAAATCCGAGTTGCCAGCGTCGCGCGCTGTTCCGAGCGCAACCACATGAAAATGCCAAGGGCGAAGAACGAACCGAAGCGCAGAAGCAGCGCCCGTTCCACGGGAACGTAGAATTCCACGCCGCCAAGCGCCAGTATGGTCCAGATCGTGGACCACAGCGTCAGCCCCACCGCCACTTGCTCAAGGGAAACGCGCTTCTGCATCGTCCAGAGCGCGACCAGGCCATAAAACACGATCTCTACGCCCAGGGTCCAGAAGACCGGGTCGATCCACTGACCTTTCGGCAGCAGCACCATCGATTTGATGACCATCAATGGCCAACCCGCCGGTAATGCCCCGGTCAGATAGAGAAGGACCGCGGCAAGCGGCGCACACAGGATAGCCGCAGGATAAAGGCGCGAGGCGCGCCCGATCACGAACTTCGCAGGCCCACGTCCGAATGCAGAATTGGCGATCACGATGCCGGATATGACGAAGAAGATTTCCACGCCGACCCAGCCCGGCCCGCCATATTGAGTGAAAAAGGAAACGGGGCCGGACATATGCGCAATTTTGGCCGGAAACTCCTCGGGCCGAAACCAGGCCTTCGTCGCCATGTGGTGGATCAGAACCAGGCAGGCCGCAACGAACCGGATCAAATCTATGGCGTTGTAATACTTGCGCATTCTGCTCAGGCACCCCTGCGAGAAAAAAAGGGGTCAGGCAGATATCGCCAGTCGCTCCCCTTTCCCGCGGTATCGCCAAGCTACCAACCCATTGCAACAATTTAACTACAATTTGCGCCAGATTGAAGGTTTTCTGCGAAGTTTGACCAAAATAAGAGCCGAATTGATCTTTTCCGTGAAGGGCCCTCTGGCCGCGGCTTTCGAAGCGGACAACCAGTGTCCCGCCTGGTAATTCGGCTCCGCGCTCTGCACCGCCACAGCGATATCGTTTTTCAGTATGTCCGATTATATAACATATAGAAAATCGGGGCTGGGAAGTGTGAAAAGTGAACATATAGTCCGGCCGCCATCCATTGGGGGGTGGAGGGGGGCTTTCATGATTTCTCGCATTAAGCGAATTTTCTGCATTTTCGACCGGCACAGCCGAGGCAACAAGACCCGATGGACGGGAATCGAGTATGAAAGCGAGTGCCTTCACTGCGGCACCGGCATTCGGCGGATCAAGCGCGGAACCTGGAGAAGCCGGGCCTGAACCCGCCTGAACGGGATCGATCCCGGCGGCAGTGTGGTGGTCTGACGGGTCTGGTGGCGAAGCTTGCCCGGAAGGAGGAGAACAGGCAGCCACTTCCTTCAGACGGGCCTAGGTTGAAGTCGCTAGGCGTTCGAAACCCTGCGCTAGCATCGGTTGCGGAAGATCGTGCCCATGGAAAGCCACGAACTCCCGCAGGATGAACCGCCGCCATGCAATCTGACCGCTTATGGGCGGCGCCGGCAGAGCCGCCTTCATGTACGACTCCCCGCAAGGCTCGTCACGCTCGGGAGTACACATCAGGCGGTGCTGCTCGACCTGTCGGCCTCAGGCGCCAGACTGCACGTCCAGGCTCAACTCAGGACCGGATGCGAAGTGGTCGTCGAATGGGCAAAGCGTCATATCCTCGGCCATGACGCGCCGGGCCATGAAGGATTCGGGGAAGTGATCTGGTGTCGCTCAAACCATTGCGGCATCGCGTTCTTTGAACCGCTGCCCTTGCAGATCGTGCTCGCCACACGCCTCGTCGATGACTGCGAGCACCTTCCGCCGGCCACGCATGCCCCGCGCAAGATGGCCGTTTGAAGCGCCGGTTCAGACCGGGACCGGCTGGGTCAGCGCGATTTCTCCGAAGTAGCGGGCAAGCCGGTCAACCGCCTGGTCCGTCAGTTCGATGAACGCTCGTCTGCGATCGTTCTCGTCACAAACACGCTGGAACAGGCCCGCCTCCACCAGTTGGCCGATCCAGCGCAGCGCTGTAGTGGGCGGGACGGCCGAAGCGATACAGAGCGAGGTGACCGACACCTGTTTGCCTTCGGCCCGCGCGGCGGCAAGATCCAGCAGCATATCCCAGGCAGGGTCTGCGAACAGGTCTCCCTCGATGAAGCGAGCGCGCAACTGGCGCTGCCGGATGATCCTGCGCAGCATGCGCGCGTCGGACAAGAAGGAAGGGTCCTTCGCCGCGTAAGGAGGGCCATTGCCCGCGAAATCCGGGGCCTCGGCAGAAGCGCCCGATCGCCCTGCCCGCGCCGGTCCTGCAGGCGCCAGCCTGTCCATATGGCCGGCGATCTGCCCGACCTGCTCGCTCAGACGAAGCAGCATCAAGCGATCGTCTTCAGACAATTCACGCAGCCGGGCAGCGGGGAAACCGGCCATGACCTGCCCCAATGCGATCACCCGCTCCGCGCGGTTGGGATCGACCAGCAGCACCGGCATCGACATGTCCATGCAGGCGAATACCTCATCCAGCATCTCGACGCTGGTGGATACGATCAACCGCGTGTCACCGCCCGCTGCACGCAGGTCCAACCGTGCGAGCGCCGCCAGGGTTGCAGCATCGATGACGGGGCAATCGAGCATGACGACATCGCCGAGCGAGCGCCCCTCCGCGGCCGGTAGATCGCCGAGTGATCCAGCGAAAGCGACGTGGAGGCCGGCACCCGCGGCATCTTCCTGCATGGTCGAGCGCAAGTGTGCCCGATCCGCAAAGATTGATAGTGAAACCGATCTTCCTCCGGACACGTCTTGCGACGTTCCATAGGAAAAATCGGTGGCATCGGTGTTCCACATGACCGTTCGCCCCATTCCAACAATCAGGAACAGGAGTAGAACGAAGCCATCGATAGTCAAGAAACGCGGCTATTAAATCCTTGTCACCAACCGGAAAGTTCCCGATTAACAAGCGCTTGCAGCATCTCCATGCCCGACGCACCATCATTCAGGCAGGACAGTACGGCCATCTCGCGGCCTCCGGCCTCCTCGAAGACCTCCCTGCCCCGAATCGCCAGTTCCTCCAGCGTTTCCACGCAGTCTGCCGAGAAGCCCGGCGCCGCTACGGCGATGCGGGTCGTGCCCGCTTTCGCCTCTGCCGCCAGCACGTCTTCGGTGGACGGCTCCAGCCACTTTGCCCTGCCGAAGCGCGACTGGAAGCTCGTTTCAATCCGTAATCCCGGAACGCGCAGATTCAGGCGTTCGGTCAACAGGCGCGAGGTCTCGCGGCAGTGCCAGTGGTAGGGATCGCCGAGATCCGCGGTTCGCTGGGGCATTCCGTGGTAGGACAGCAGAAGCACTTCCGGCACGAAGTCCAGCCCCCCGATCTGACGGACCAGATCATCCTCCAGCGCGCCGATATAGGCGGCATCGCCGAAATAGGGCGGCAGGGTGCGGATCGCGGGCTGCCAACGCATCGCGCGCAGCGCCTCGCCCAGCCTGTCCATCACCGAGGCCGTCGTCGCCCCCGAGTATTGGGGATAGAGCGGCGCGACGAGTATCCGGTCGCAGCCTGCATCCTTCATCGCCTGCAGACGCGCGGGAATGGCAGGATTGCCGTAGCGCATCGCCCAGTCGACCTTCGCGCGAGTCCCCAGCAAGGCCTGAAGCCCGGCCGCCTGCGCGGCGGTGATCGCAGCGAGCGGCGAGCCCTTGTCGGTCCAGACCTGGCGATAGGCCTGAGCGGACTTGGCAGGCCGGGTCCGCAGGATCGCCCCGTGCAGGATCGGCTTCCAGGCGATGGCCGGAATCTCCACGACGCGCGGATCGGAGAGGAACTCCGCGAGATAGCGACGGACTGCGGCAGGGGTGGCAGCGTCGGGCGTGCCGAGGTTGACCAGCAGCACGCCGATCTCGCCCGGGGCGGCGGAATTTCTGTCTTGGGGGGGCATCACATGTCCTCGGCAAAAAGCGGAAGGCGGCGGAATCGCAATCCCGTAGCCGAATAGAGTGCGTTGGCGACAGCCGGGGCGACCACGGCTACGCCCAGTTCCCCCGGATCGGCAGGATCGTCGGTGCTTTCGATGAAGTCCACCTCTATGGCAGGGCAGTCAGCCAGCGTCGGCAGGGAAAGGTCGGCCAGCCGTTCGCTGTCAGGCCTGCCTCCCGTATAGTTGGGACTGCATCCCAGCGCGAGGCCGAGACCGAAGACCAGCCCGCCCTCGATCTGTTGCCGGGCAATATCGAGGTTCACGATGCGGCCGATGTCGGCAACGGCGCTGAGCTTGTCCACCCGCACCCCGTTCTCGTCACGCCGGGCCGAGGCGACCACGGCGATGCGCCCCTCCCCGATCAGGTGGCACGCGATGCCTTGCCCGCTGTTGTCCCCGCCGCCGCCCCATTGCGCAAGCCCCGCCGCGCGCTGAAGGCATTCGGCAAGGCGCGGATCGTGCCCCAGCATGGCCATGCGATAGGCCAGGGGCTCGCGTCCGGCGCGGTGCGCCAGTTCATCCACGAAGCTCTCGTTGAAGAAGGCGGTATAGCCATGGGCATTACCGCGCATCCGCCCGGACGGAAGACCGATATTGGCGGGCACATGGTCGACAGCCAGGCTGGGCACTGCATAGGCCGGGACCGCACCTTCCAGCGCCATCGGATCGGCGACATCGGCCACCGCGTCGAGTGCACCGAACGAGGCTTCGCCGGAGAAGAACCGACGCCCGAACTCCCGCGCGGTAGCGGGCACGGCGATGCGGGCGCGCCAGCCTGCCACGCCCCCTTCCGCGTCGGTTCGCGCCGCCATGACCGCCACGGCCGGCGTGCGCGGATAAGCCGCGAAATGGTCCTGCCGCCGCGAGAGTGTGAGTTGCACCGGGCGGCCGGCCTCCTTCGCCAGCAGCGCGACTTGTGCGGCGTGGGCGCATTCCAGCCGCCGGTCGAAGCTGCCACCGATCGGCATCGGATAAAGGACGACATCCGCCGCACGCAGTCCCAGCGCGGTAGCGGCGGCTTCGCGCGCCGCCTCGGGCGCCTGGGTGCCGATCCAGAGTTCGAGGCGGCCATTCTCGAAGCGCGCCGTGGCGCTCCCGGTCTCGATCGCAGCATGGACGGCCGGGGCGACCTCGTAGCGGATCTGCACCGGCAAGCCCCCCTCGATCGCCGCCATGTCGCCCTCTGCGTGAAGGCGGGTGGGCGTGCCCATGCGCATGGCCTCGTCCAGCGCATTGTCGGCCTCGCTGCTGTCACTTCCGCGGGCGACGCGAAAGCGCGGCCTGGCGCGGTCAAGCGCGGTTTCGGCAGTCCACCAGTCGCCCGCCAGCGCGGCGATCCAGTCAGGCCCGCGCACGAAACGGCTGAAACCCTTGAGGCCCTTCCCCGCGCTTTCGTCAAAGCCCGAGAGTTCCGCCTTGCCGATGGGCGCGTGGCGGATCGCCGCGCGCAACATGTCCGGCAGGCGCACGTCTCCGGCAAAAGTCCACGATCCATCGACCTTGGACGGCAGGTCGAGGCGGGGCCAGCGCAAAGGAGCACCGGGCGGAAACTCTCCGGGCTTCTCCGCCATGGCATCCGCGCGCAGGGGCGGCGGATCGGGCGGGGAGAACCCTGCTGCCTCGGCGGCGAGCGGCCCGAAGGGCAAGCGCTTGCCCTCATGCAGGACAAGGCCGTTCGCCGCTTCGCATTGTTCCGGGGCAACGCCCCAGCGGGCAGCCGCCGCCTGCACGAGCAGCGCGCGGGCCGAAGCGGCGGCGGCGCGGGCCGGACCCTCGTATGCGGCCAGCGAGGTGCCGTCGGCTGTGACGTTGAAACGATGGTCCTGCGCAAAGCGGCGCGCGGCGAAGCCATCGGGATTCTCGGCGATCTCCGGCAACAACGGGAGCCAGAGCGGCGCCCATTTCGCGGCGAGCACGGCATTGGCGTAGATCGCGCTTACAGGCGCGGGCTCGACGGCCACCTGCCGCCAGTCGGCGCCCAGTTCGTAGGCCACCACTTGCGGCAACAGCGTGGTTATTCCCTGCCCCATTTCCACCTGGGGCACGGCCACGCTCACCACCCCGTCAGCGGCGATCTTGATCCAGGCCCCGAACGCATATTCGTCCCGGCCCGGTTCCAAGGGCATCGGAAAGCGGCGCGGGCGCAGGAGATATCCGACTGCGAGCCCGCCGCCTGCCAGCGCGCCGATCAGGACACCCCGGCGCGTGACCGCCATCAGGGGCGGTCCAGCCAATCGGCGACCTTGAGCGCAAGCCCCGCGAAAGCCTCTGCTTGCGGCCCCTGTCCGGCGGCCGGAGGCGTGCCTGCGTCGCTTTCACGCCGGATCGCGATATCGAGCGGGATACGGCCGAGGAAGGCCTTGCCCATCTCCGCGGCAGCAGCCTCGGCCCCGCCAGCGCCGAAGGGGTCGCTCACTTCGCCGCAATGGGGGCAGGCATATCCGGCCATGTTCTCCACCACGCCGACGATCGGCACCCCGCTCTTCTCGAACAGTTCGATGGCGCGGGTCGCGTCCATGAGGGCAAGGTCCTGCGGCGTGGACACGATGACCGCGCCCGCCGGCTTGAACTTCTGGAGCATGGTCAACTGGACGTCGCCGGTACCGGGGGGCAGGTCGACGACGATGATTTCGGCGTTGTCCCAGTGCCCTTCGAGCAGTTGGGTCAGCGCACCTGCAACCATCGGCCCGCGCCAGGCGATCGCCTGCCCCGGCTCCAGCAGATTGGCCATCGACAGCACCGGCACCCCAAAGGCGCTGGCGATCGGGACCAGCCGGCTTTCGTGCGCCACCGGACGCTGCCCCTCGATGCCGAGCAACCGCGCCTGCGACGGCCCGTAGATGTCCGCATCGACCAGCCCCACCTTGCGCCCCATGCGCGAAAGCGCGACCGCCAGGTTTGCGGCCAGCGTCGACTTGCCGACCCCGCCCTTGCCCGAGCCCACCGCGAGAATGCGCTGCACCGGCTTTTCGGCCGTGATCGCCACGCGCACGTCGGCGACGCCCGGCTTGCCTTCCAGCGCACCGGATACGATCTGCTCAAGCCCGGCGCGGTCCTGCACGGAAAGGCCGGTGGCATCGATCACGACGCTCGCCCTGCCGTCGGCGAGCCGCAACGACTGCACTCTGCGAGCCACCTCCGGCGGCAGGAGCGCTTTCAGTCGATCGGCATCCGGGCTTGTCATTTCGTCCTTTCACATGTCACATGATGGTGAATTTGCCGCTCAGGTGAAGCAGTCGAGGAAAAAGGGCAAGAGAGGCACTGTTTTTGTGCGAATAGCGCACCTATAGATAAGCCTATGAAAGCTATTGGTGGTGCAATCACGCGCGCAGGCCTCGCCATGACCGGACGTCAAAGCCCTTGGGGCGGCGGCGGAAATGACGGCAATGGTCCTGCGGGAGATCCCGGCGAAGGCGGCAACGAAGGCGTGCCCGAGGGTCAGGACGAAGGCCGTAACGACGAGCCTTCAGGCGAAGCCCCCGGCAGCAGGGGCGAACAGGGCAAGCCGCCGGAAAGCCGTCCCGATGATCGCAAGGGCCCTCGCAACCCGTGGCTTCCCAGCGGCAGTGAAACCCCGCCGCGCCGCTCCGCCGGCATCGAGGACATCTTCCGCCCGCGCGATCCGCGCCGCCCCGGCGGCGGAGGCGGCGGCTTCGGACCCGGCGGCGGATTCCCCAACTTGCCGCGCCGCCCCGACGGCAAGTCGTGGCTGCCGCTCGGCATCGGCATCGCGGTTGCCGCGATGCTCGGCATCTCCATGGTCCACATGCTCGGCCCCAAGGAGCAGGGCATCGTTTCGCGGCTGGGCCAGTATTCCCGCACGATCGATTCCGGCCTTTCGCTCACCCTCCCCTGGCCGATCGAACAGGTCGACGTGAAGGACGTGCGTTCGTTCACCGTCTACACGATCCCAGAGGGCGAGGGCGAAAAGCTGATGCTGACGGGCGACAAGAACCTCGTCGATCTCAGCTATCTGGTGCGCTGGAACATCAAGAACCTGAAAGACTACACCTACCGTCTCGCCGATCCTGACGAAACGGTGCGCGAAGTGGCGGAAGCGGCAATGCGCGCGTCTATCGGCCAGATCACGCTGAACGAGACGCTGTCCGGCGCCGGCCGCGCCGTGGTCGAGCAGGACGTGCGCGACCGGACCCAGCGCATTCTCGATTACTATCGCTCGGGCGTCTCGATCCAGGGCGTGGAAATCAAGAAGGCCGATCCCCCGGCCAAGACCAAGGAAGCGTTCGACCAGGTCAACGTCTCCCAGCAGGAAGCGGACCGCGATCGCTCCAAGGCTCGTGCCTGGGCGCAGCAGACGCTTGCCCGCGCCCAGGGCGAGGCCGCCTCGTTCGACAAGGTCTATGAACAGTACAAGCTCGCGCCCGAAGTGACCAAGCGCCGCATGTACTACGAAACGATGGAGCGGGTGCTGCGCGACAACGACACCGTCGTCGCCGAAGCCAAGAACATGAACACGTACCTCCCCCTTTCCGAGATGAAGCGCCGGGCCCCGGCCGCCGAGGAAACCGTGGTTGCCGCGCCCACGCCGGCCGCCACCGTCGACGCATCCAAGGGAGGCCAGTGATGAATCGCCTCTGGCAGGACTACAAGGCCGCCTGGTTCCTGGGCGGGGCCGCCGTTGTCGGGCTGATGCTCAGCATGATCGTGGTGCCGGAAACGGAGCAGGCGGTCATCGTTCGCACCGGCAGGCCCATTGCGGTGTACAACCCCTATGTGCCCAAGGCCGACTACGGCCAGACCGGCGCGGGCGTTCACTTCCGCATTCCGATGGTGGACCGCGTGATCCGCATCGACAAGCGCCTGCTGTCCGTGGACATGCAGCAGCAGCAGGTCCTCTCGACCGACCAGCTTCGCCTGAACGTCGATGCCTATGCGCGCTATCGCATCATCGATCCGGTCAAGATGGTCGAAACCGCGGGCACCAGCGAACGCGTGACCGAACAGCTCGAACCGATCCTTTCCTCGGTGCTTCGCCAGGAACTGGGCAAGCGCACGTTCCAGTCGCTGCTGACCGCCGAACGCGGCAAGGCGATGGAGAACATCCGCGACGGGCTCGACCGCGAGGCGCGCGAATATGGTGCGCAAGTCGTCGACGTGCGGATCAAGCGCGCGGATCTTCCCGAAGGCGCGCTCGAAAGCGCCTTCACCCGCATGCAGGCCTCGCGCGACGAGGAAGCCAAGACGATCACCGCGCAGGGCCAGAAGGACGCGCAGATCATTCAGGCCGACGCGGAAGCGCAGGCCTCGAAGATCTATGCGGCCGCCTTCGGCAAGGACCCGCAATTCTACGATTTCTACCGCTCCATGCAGAGCTATGGAATTTCGTTCGCCAAGGGAGAGGCCGGGAAGACCATCCTGCTTTCTCCCGACAATGCCTATCTCAACCACTTCAGGGAACCGTGACCGGCGCGAAGCGCTTGAAAGGCCGCCTATTCAAATCCGGTTAAGCTCCCAGAGCTTCAATCGGCATCAGTCGGCGGATGGTGACGCTGCACCGCCAAGACGGAGGAATCAAAGGACGTGAAGCCCGTGCGATACGCTTATGGACTGACCACAGCGCTCCTGCTGGGAGGCGCCACCGCCACGCTGGTGACCGGCTATCCCGCAGGGGCCCAGGTTGCCCAGAACGAAGCCAGCCAGATGGCCAACGTGGTGCCCCGCGCCGGCGCGCCCAGCGGCTTTGCGGACCTGACCGAGCAGCTTCAGCCTGCGGTAGTCAACATCTCGACGCGCCAGCGCGTCCAGGTGCAGGGCGGCGGCAATCCCTTCGCCGGAACCCCGTTCGAGGGTCTGTTCGGCGGCGGCGGCGGTGGCGGCGCCAGCCCGCAAACCCGCGAAGCCCAGTCGCTCGGCTCGGGCTTCATCGTCTCGGCCGACGGCTATGTGGTGACGAACAACCACGTCATCACCGCGGAAGGCAAGGGTCAGGTCGAATCGATCACCGTGACCATGCCGGACGGCACCGAGTATCCCGCCAAGCTGATCGGCAAGGACGCCGCATCCGATCTCGCGGTGCTCAAGATCACTTCCAGCAAGCCGCTGCCCTACGTGAAGTTCGGCGACAGCTCGAAGGCCCGCGTGGGTGACTGGATCATCGCCATCGGCAATCCGTTCGGCCTTGGCGGAACGGTGACGGCGGGCATCATCTCGGCCGTCTACCGCAACACCGGCTCGGGCTCGGGCGCCTATGATCGCTACCTCCAGACCGACGCGGCGATCAACCGCGGCAACTCGGGCGGGCCGATGTTCGACATGAACGGCCAGGTCATCGGCATCAACAACGCGATCTTCTCGCCCACTGGCGGCAGCGTCGGCATCGGCTTCGCGATTCCCGCCGAAACCGCCGCTCCCATCGTGCAGAAGCTGATGAAGGGCCAGGCGATCGAGCGCGGCTACCTTGGCGTGACCATCCAGGCCCTCAACGAGGATCTTGCCGATTCGATGGGCCTCGAACACAACAAGGGCGAATTCATCCAGGCCGTCGTGCCGGACGGTGCCGCGGCCAAGGCCGGAATCCAGGCGGGCGACGTCGTGGTGAAGGTTGACGGCAAGGAAGTGACGCGCGACCAGAACCTCTCGTTCCTCGTCGCCAACACCGCGCCGGGAACGCGCATCCCGATCGAGCTGATCCGCAACGGCCGCCGCATGACGCTGACCGCCACGGTCGACAAGCGCCCGAGCGAGGACGAACTCCAGCAGACCTTCGATCCCAGCACCGATCAGGACAGCGATCCGTTCAACAATCCGCCCAAGGAACAGGGCCAGAGCGTTGTCGAAAAGTCGCTGGGTCTCTCGGTAACGCCGCTGACTTCGCAGATCGCGCGGCAGCTCGGGGCCTCGGAAGGCACCAAGGGCCTCGTCATCGTCGCCGTCGATCCGAGCTCGGATGCCGGCCAGAAGGGCTTTGCCCGCGGGTTCATCATCCTCTCGGCCAACAATGCGCCGGTTTCGACGCAGGCCGACCTCGAAAACGCCATCAAGGCCGCCAAGGCCGATGGCCGCTCGGCGATCCTGCTGCGCGTGCAGCCGCGTGGTCAGCCCGCCGCCTTCGTGCCGCTGCGCCTGCGCTGAGGCTTAGGGGCTTCGACAAAAAAGGCCCGCCGGAGCGATCCGGCGGGCCTTTTCATTGCCTGCTCATGGCTTGCTGCGGGAAGGTCAGTTCAGCAGCACGGCCTTGACGCCGTCGATCACGTATTGCGCCGCGAGCGCCGCCAGCAACACGCCGAGAAGCCGCGTGATAACCGCCTCCACCTTGTCGCCCAGAATGCGCATCAGCGGGCCGGCAGCCGCCAGCGCGGCAAAGCTCAGCACCATGACCGCGACCATCGCCGCGAGGATCGCCATGGTCTGCTCCGCGCCGTGCGCGCGCGAGGTGAGCAGCATGATCGTCGCGATCGAGCCCGGCCCCGCCAGCATCGGCATGGCCATGGGGAACACCGAAACATCGTCCACCTCGGGCGTTTCGGCATTATGGGCGATGATCTTCTCCGCCCGCTCCTCGCGGCGCTGGGTGCGCTTCTCGAACACCATGTCGATGGCGATCATGAACAGCATGATGCCGCCCGCGATGCGGAAGGCATTCAGTTCGATATGCAGCGCCCCCAGAAGCCGCGCGCCGAAAAGCGCGAAGACCACCAGAATGGCGGTCGCGATCACGCAGGCACGCGCGGCCATGGAGATCGCCTGAGACCGGCTGGCATCGGCCGAGAGCCCGGCATAGATCGGTGCGCAGCCCGGCGGATCGATCACCACGAAGAGCGTGACGAAAGCACTCAGGAAAAGCTCGTACATGCCGGTTATTGTCCCTTCGGGGCCGCTACATCGCTGCGCAGAACTTCGGCCATGCCCCCATTCTTCATCAGCGAGACGACCAGCGAGCGCGAATGGTCGGCGTTCACGTGATAGCTCCAGGTCAAAGTGCCGTCCTTCGAACGCCCCTTGCCATCCATGCCCGGCGCCGCCTTGGCCGAATCCCGCTCGACCAGCAGCTCATCGCCGGGCGAGGCGCCGTTCCCGCCCCGCGCGCAGTCCGCCACGGAGGCAGACAGCATCTCCGGCTCCTGCATCGGCTGGGCGAGCGTATCGCCCTGGTCGAGCACCCAGCGAAAATCGCCCTTCTTGCGCTGCTGCCAGATCGTGGTGAAATAGCCGACCGAACCGTCTGCCTGCTGCCAGGCACCCCTGGTCACGCCCATCGTACCATCGCAGCTCATCCAGACCTGGTGAGCCTGCCACTGCACGGCGGCGGCCGGTTCCTTTCGGCCGCTCAGCCATTCTTTGGCGCGAACCGGCTGCGGCACGAACATCACTGCCGCGTCATCCGCGAATTCGTCGAAGGCCTTCCACTGGCCTTTCTCGCGCGCCATGCGCGCGAAGGCGATCTCGGACGCGATCAGTGCGCTGGGATTGGCGGTGCCTACGCCGGGTGCGCGCGGCGGGCGCCGCTCGGCCACGGCGGGAGCGGCGATCAGCAGAAGCGTCGCGACCCCGCCAAGGGCGCCGAGCAGCGCGCGGTTCAAAGCACGCTCTCGTCCAGCGACAGACCCGCATTGCGATGCGCGGCGACGATCGTGTTGCGCAGCAGGACGGCGATGGTCATGGGGCCGACCCCGCCCGGAACCGGGGTGATAGCGCCCGCAACTTGCGCGGCCGAGGCGAAGTCCACGTCGCCCACCAGCTTGCTCTTGCCCTCTTCGGCCGCCGGCACGCGATTGATGCCCACGTCGATCACGGTTGCGCCGGGCTTGAGCCAGTCGCCCTTCACCATCTCGGGGCGGCCGACGGCCGCAATCACGATATCGGCGCCGCGCACGACTTCGGGCAGGTCCCTGGTGCGGCTGTGCGCCACGGTGACGGTGCAGCTTTCCGCGATGAGGAGCTGCGCCATCGGCTTGCCGACGATGTTCGAACGGCCGATCACCACCGCGTTCAGCCCGGAAAGCGAGCCCAGCCGGTCCTTGAGCAACATCACGCAGCCCAGCGGCGTGCACGGCACGAAGCCCGGCAGCCCGGTGGCGAGGCGCCCGACGTTGACGACATGGAAGCCGTCAACGTCCTTGTCGGGGTTGATCGTGGCGATGACCTTCTGCTCGTTCATATGCGAAGGCAGGGGAAGCTGGACGAGAATGCCGTCCACGGCGGGATCGGCATTGAGCTGCTCGACAACCGCCAGCAGATCTTCCTCGGACGTGTCGGCGGGCAGCTTGTGCTCGAAGCTCTCCATGCCGCAGGCCACGGTCTGCTTGCCCTTGTTGCGGACATAGACCTGGCTTGCCGGGTCTTCGCCCACCAGCACGACCGCGAGGCCTGCCTTGCGGGCGGCCTGCCGTTCGAATGCCGCGGCGGCAACCGCGATGCGGCTGCGCAGGCCCTCGGCAAACGCCTTGCCGTCGATGATCTGGTTCTCGGTGGTCATGTCAGTAGGCCATCGGCTGGAGGATCATGATGAGCACGTTCAGGCCGATGATCAGCACCATCGGCGAGAAGTCGATCCCGCCCGTATTGGGCATGATCCGCCGGATCGGGCTGAGGATCGGATCGAGCAACGCATTGAGCGCCCGCCAGATCGCCTCGACGAACCGGTTATGCAGGTTCACCACGTTGAAGGAGATCAGCAGACCCAGCACGAACTGGACAAGCACCAGCGTGGTAAGGATCTGTACGAGATAGATAAGGGCGTTGATCACACCGCCGAGCATGGGCGTGGGGCCTTTCTGAGGAATGAAGCGCCCGCCTGATAGCCGAGGCAGGGCAGGCGGGGCAAGCGCGGCCCGCTTTCGAGCAACGCGCGGTTACACACCGTGCGCTCTCAGGTCGTGAGCTGCC
Organism: Novosphingobium aeonii; assembly: GCF_052279045.1. Classification (NCBI taxonomy): domain Bacteria; kingdom Pseudomonadati; phylum Pseudomonadota; class Alphaproteobacteria; order Sphingomonadales; family Sphingomonadaceae; genus Novosphingobium; species Novosphingobium aeonii. The sequence goes on from NZ_CP176832.1 coordinate 174,707, forward strand.
TTATTGAGGCAGCGTGGAGGTCCGCTCGATCCGCCAGTTGAGCTGCTGCTGGCTGGCGCCCGGCACATCGTTGACGCGCCGCAGGACAATGGTGCCCCGGCGTGACGGACGGCCATCGGCAAAGTCGATCACCAGCGGGGCCTCGTAATAGAGCGAACCGGCCGCATTGGCCAAGTCGCCCTTGCCGACCGCGATCTTTGGACCGGCATCGCCGCCGAATTCCCTCGCCAGTCGCTCCGAGGTCATCTGCGCGTCCAGGGTCCAGGCCTTCACAGCCTCGTCCCATGCACCCATGCGCAGCGCGTTGGTGTAGTAACGCAGCAGGCGTTCCGGATCGCGCCGTTCGGTGAGCGCGCCCTGATCGAGCGGGCTGGCGACACCGGCACCTGCACTGGCAGCGCCCGTGGCTTCCGCCGAAGGTCCGTCAGTCGTGACGGCTGCCTCGCTCGCTTCCATCGTCGCGCCATTGCCGGGCTCGGCTGCAGGCTCCTTGTTGCACGCGGCAAGCAGGAGCGTGATGGCCGAAACGGCACTGGCGAGAACGAGGGTATTACGCATGTGGGTCGAATTGCCTTTCAGCAGGAAAGTTCCCCCGGGCAGTTCGGCTTAGCCGGCGCGGATCAGCGTGCCGGCACCTTCCTGCGTGAATATTTCCAGCAACATGGCATGGGAAACCCGCCCGTCAAGCACCACTGCGGCTTCGCAGCCTGCTTCTACCGCGTGAATGCAGGTTTCGAGCTTGGGGATCATGCCGCCCGAAATCGTGCCATCCTGCTGGAGCTTCACGATGTCGGAAGGGGTGAGGTCCGTCAGCAGTTCGCCCTGCTTGTCCAGCACGCCGCGCACGTCGGTCAGCAGGAACAGGCGCGAGGCACCCAGCGCGGCGGCAACGGCGCCGGCCATGGTGTCTGCGTTGATATTGTAGGTCTGCCCGTCCTCTCCCGGTGCGATCGGCGCGATCACCGGGATCATGCCCGCAGACGAGATCGTCTCGATCACGCCGATATCGATCGTCGCAGGCTCGCCCACGAAGCCGAGGTCGACGACGCGCTCGATATTGCTGTCCGGGTCCTTGGCGGTGCGCTGCACCTTGGCGGCGGTGACGAGACCGCCGTCCTTGCCGGAAATCCCCATGGCCTTGCCGCCCGCCTGCGCGATCCAGCCGACGATTTCCTTGTTGATGACGCCCGACAGCACCATCTCGGCGACTTGCGCGGTCTGCTTGTCGGTTACGCGCAGCCCGTCGATGAAGCGCGATTCGACGCCCATGGTCTTGAGCATGGCGCCGATCTGCGGACCGCCGCCATGGACGACCACCGGATTGATGCCCACGGCCTTGAGCAGGACCACGTCTTCCGCGAAATCTCGCGCCAGTTCGGGATCGCCCATCGCGTGGCCGCCGTATTTTACGACGAACGTGCGACCGGCATAACGCTGCAGGTAGGGCAGCGCATCGACGAGCGTCTCGGCCTTCGAGAGCATGGCGGGATCGTGCGGAATCGGCATGGGCGCGCTTTAGACCCCTTGCGCAGAATTAAAACCCAGTTTTCGGCCCCTGACGGCCGAATATTTCATTCGCCGTCCAGTTTGCGACCGAGCTTCACGAAAAGCCAGATGAACGGCGGCACCATGATCGTGGAAAGCAGCAGCTTAGAGATGATCTGGCCCTCCATGATGCCCCAGAGCGGCAGCACACCGGCAAACGAGATCGTGATGAAGATCAGCGTGTCCACCACTTGCGAAAGCAGGCTGGCGATCCATGCGCGCAGCAGCAGCATTCCGCCCTCGCGCCCGGCGGCAAGCCGCGAGAACACGGTGACGTTGAGCGTCTGCGACACGCCATAGGAGACAAGACCGGCGAACTGCATCCGCGCGCCCTGACCGAGGAGGCGGGCGAAGGCCTCCTGATCCTGCCAGAACGGCGCCGGCGGCACGGCGTGGATCACCAGTGTCAGCAGGCTCATCGAAACGATGAGCGGGATGAAGCCGAAGCGCACCAGCCGGTTGGCCACGGCGGTTCCGTGCAGTTCGGCCACCGCGCTCGACAGGACGACGAGCAGCAGGAAAGCGAAGATTCCCGACTCGACGGCAAGATTGCCGACGACGGGCCACTCGCCCAGCGAGGCGATCTTGATGCCCAGCACGCCCGCCAGCACGACCAGCCCGCCATAGAGCGTCGAGAACACGAACATCGAGCGGGGAATGGCGACGGCGCGGGATTGCGCGCTTGCAGGGGCTTGCGGTTCCATGACGATGCTCTAACGGGCGCGAAACAATTGCACTAGCCGTCACGAATGCGCGCCTCTAGGTTTGCGCACAGATTCAGCACGTTTTTCGGAGAAATGGGGACGATGCACGTCGCCTACAGCCTGCTCGGCATCGTCCTCATCATGGCTGCCGCCTTTCTTCTGTCCACCAATCGCCGCGCGATCCGCCTGCGCGTGGTGGGAGCGGCATTCGCGCTGCAGGCCGGTCTGGCTGCGCTCGTGCTCTATGTGCCTTTCGGAAAAGACCTGCTCGGCGGGGCCGCTTCGGGCGTCGAAAGCCTGCTCGGCTATGCCCATGCCGGTGTCGATTTCCTGTTCGGCCCCCTCGCCAGCCCGGAAATCGGCGGACACAGCTTCGCGATCTCGGCCCTGCCGGTCATCATCTTCTTCGCCTCGCTGATCTCGATCCTCTATTACCTGAAGATCATGCCGCTGGTGGTCCGCTGGATCGGCGGCGGGCTGGAAAAGCTCACGGGGATCAGCAAGGTCGAAAGCCTTTGCGCCGCCTCGAACATCTTCGTCGGCCAGAGCGAGGCACCGCTGGTGATCCGCCCCTACCTCGCCTCGCTCAACCCCTCGCAGCTGTTCTGCGTGATGAGCGTGGGCCTTGCCGGCGTGGCAGGCACGATCCTGGCCGCCTATGCCTCGATGGGCATCCGCATCGACTATCTCGTCGCCGCTGCCTTCATGTCGGCGCCGGGGGGCATCTTCATGGCCAAGATGATCATGCCCGACCCGCGCCCCGCCCCGGTCGACCCCGCATCCGGCGAAGTTGAAGTCCACGAGGGCACGCTGCCACCCGCCGGCGCCGCCGCCGCCGCGCTCAACCGCGCCGACGTGACTCACCTGCCGGGCGTCCACGTCGACGAACCCGAAGCGGTCGAGCACGACGAGGAAAAGCCCGCCAACATCATCATGGCCGCCTCGCAGGGCGCGCAGACCGGCGTGAAGCTGGCCGTGGCCGTCGGCGCCATGGTGCTGGCCTTCGTCGCCCTGATCGCGCTCGCCAACGGCATCGTCGGCTGGATCGGCGCGCTGTTCGGTTTCTCCGGCGTGACCTTCCAGGGCCTGCTGGGCTACCTCTTCGCGCCGATCTTCTACCTGCTCGCCACGCCCGACTGGCATGAGGCGATGCAGGCCGGCAGCCTGTTCGGCAGCAAGATCGTCCTCAACGAATTCGTCGCCTTCATCGACCTCGGACAGATGTCGGCGCTCAGCCCGCGCACCGTGGCCGTCGTCACTTTCGCGCTCTGCGGCTTCGCCAACTTCTCCTCGATCGCCATCCAGATGGCGGTGACCGGCGGACTCGCCCCCAACCAGCGCCCGATCATCGCCCGCCTCGGCGTGCGCGCGCTCTGCGCGGGCAGCCTGTCAAACCTGATGAGCGCCGCGCTGGCCGGCCTGTTCCTCGGGCTGGGCTGATCTACTTCCCGAGCCCCGGCTGCACGTCCCGTCCTTCCCAGGCGGCGTAGCGCGCGGCCAGGGGGTCGGCTTCGATCCGGTCGGCCAGATCGTAGACCCGCAGTTTCCGGCTCGCGCGGTCATAGCGCGGCCAGATGTCGCCCGGATCGCCATGGCGCACGAAATGGGCGACATGCGCGCGCATCCGGCGGCCCAGTTCCGCCCGGCGCCCGGCATCCGGCCCGCCGCGGGCAAGCGCCATCTTGAAGCCCTTGAACGGCCAGAACACCGTCAGGTCCAATCCGTGCGTGGCCCCGACGATCGGGTGCGCATAGTCGAAACGATAGAACCAGGTCGGCTGGGCGGCGGAATGACGCTCGGCGAAATGCCGCGTCGGCATGATGAAAGTCAGGTCCGATCCCAGCGCGATCCGCCCCTTGCGGTTGCGCGGATAGGCCGCAAGCACGCGGGCGGCATGGGCCTCGCCCAGTTGCTCGCGCAGCAGGGCTTCGAGATCGGGCCACTTCGACGGCAGGATATTGCCGGGCATGAGATCGAACAGGCGAATCTCGTCCCGCGCGGCGCCCGCAAGCAGCGGCACCGGCGCGGTGGGGGCCGACAGGGTCTCCTCGAAGGAGGCCGGCAGCACGTCGCCGTCGTACCAGGGCGCCGCCGGAATGGCATTGCTGAGTTGCCCGCTCACGGCAGCCTGCGCGCCGATCAGTTCCGCAAGGTCCATCGTCCGCAAACGTTCGAGGCTCGACTGGTCCAGCCCGAGAACTGCCGCGAAACGCTGCGCGTCGCGGATCGAACGCGCGCGATCGTGAATGAGGCTCACGGCGCCCGATTGCATCACCGCGCCGTGGAACAGCCCCCTCGCCCGCGGTGAGACCATCAGCAGCGAGACCGACATCGACCCCGCCGACTGTCCGCAGATCGTAACCCGCCCGGGGTCGCCGCCGAACGCCGCAATATTGTCCCGCACCCATTCGAGCGCCGCGATCTGGTCACGCAGGCCGAGGTTCGACGGAATGGCCGGAAGCCCGAGGGCATCGCCGAAGTTGACGAAACCGAGCACCCCTACGCGGTAATTGATGGTGACGACGACGATGTCACCCTCCTGCGCAAGCCGGGAGGCATCGTAGGCATTCGAGCCCCCCGCCATGAACGCTCCGCCGTGGATCCACACCATGACGGGCTTCGGCCCGGCCGCGCCGCCATCGGGACGGTAGACGTTGAGGTGGAGGCAATCCTCGCCGTAGTCCGGGCCTTCCAGCACATCGCGGCGCACCTTGCCGCCGTACTGCTGCGGGCATTGCCGCCCGAAGCGGTTGGCCGGATGCGCGCCGGACCAGGGCGCGACCGCCTCCGGCTCGCCGAAACGCTCCGCGCGGGCATAAGGTATGCCGAGAAATCGCGTGAATCCGGCCCCTTCGAGGCCGGAAACCCGCCCCGCGCGCGTCTGGACGATCGTTTCCGTCATCGCTTGCGTCCTCTCCCCCGTTTTGCCGCAGCCTAGCTCCCCGGCGGAGCAGCGCCAGCGCAATTGCAGCCATCCGGCAATCATCGCCCGGGTGTGGGCCCGCGAACCTTTCCCGCGCCGCTGAAATCCCTCCGGAAACGCCCGAGAATCCAATGCTTGCGCCAAAGTCGCAAAGCGGGCAGCATCAAGGGCCTGGGGTACATCATGGAGAGAAAGCCATGGACGACCTGAACCGCTCGACTACGAATTCGGGATTCGAGTTCAATCAACCGACGATAATCAGCCTGCTGTATCTCGCGTCCTGCGTTACCGGGATTACCGCCATCGTCGGCGTGGTGCTCGCCTACGTCTGGCGGGGAGAGCCCAAGGCGGACTGGGAACAGTCCCACTACCAGTACCTCATCAACACCTTCTGGCTGGGCCTGGCGGGAAGCATCCTGGGCATATTGCTGATGATCGTGCTGATCGGCGTGTTCGTGCTGGCGGCCGTTGGCATATTGGTGATCGTGCGCTGCGTGATGAGCCTGCTCAATGCCCAGAAGCATGCGCCGATGCCCAATCCCGGCAGCTGGCTGGTCTGAAGGCACGGGAATTCGGGATCGGGAGCGGAAGCGCCCGGTAACCGGATCATAAGAACATGGCGTCAGACCACAGTTCCAGGGAATCGGATGGCCGGGGGGCCTTGCCTGTGAATACGCTCAGAATACGCGCCCATCAGCGCTATGCCGTGCGCCGGAGGGCATCGATCCTGCGCGACGGAAATCTTGTCGGCACGGGGCTGCTGGTGGAAGTCTCGCAGCAGGGTTGCCGGCTAGGCTGCGTCATGCCCGTCGATCTCGTTCCTGCCGACATCGCCAATGGCGACCTGCTGGTCGTGGCAGCGGATGGGGCCGAGCCGCTCGACGCCTGCGTGCGCTGGACCGGCAACGGCACGCTCGGCTTCCGGCTCCTGCAAGCACTCCACCACCACGAGCTGGACTTGCTGATCCGCACTTGCCGGGGCGAATTCGACACGCCAGAGGCACGCGACTACGGAACCTGAGGACAGCTCTCCATAATGCCAAGATCATATCGTCGGCGGGGCCGCTGGAGCCTGACGCCGATCGGCTTCGTGCTCCCGCTCGCGGCTCTCGCGGGTCTCTACTACTGGCACGGCCATCGTTCGGCAGCCCCCGGCCTTGGCGAGACGCCCTTCTCCACCGCTGCCGATACCGAAACGGGGCAGTTCGCGCGCTGCTCGGGGCCCGTTCGCCGGACCTGCGTGGTCGACGGGGACACCTTCTGGTACGAAGGCGAGAAGATCCGCATCGCCGACATCAATACGCCGGAGACCAGCAAGCCGGAGTGCGCGGAGGAAGCCCGGCTTGGCGCCATGGCGACCAAACGCCTCACCGCACTGCTCAACGAAGGGCCGTTCTCGCTCCAGCCCGGCGGCGACGGTCGCGACAAGGATCGCTACGGCCGGGCCCTGCGCGTGGTGACGCGGCAGGGCCGCAGCCTGGGCGCCGCGCTGGTGGAAGAGGGGCTGGCGGAACAGTGGCAGGGCTATCGCCGGGACTGGTGCTGACGCGGGTTCTACAAACCGATCCCGCATGAAAAAGGGCTCCCGGACACAGCGTCCGGGAGCCCTTTTTCGTTACCTTGGCAAAAGGCCGCCGCGCGATTACTCGGCAGCCTCGGTCGCGCCGAACATGTCGGGCTCGGAACCGTCCTCGACCAGGACTTCGTCGTTGGCCTTCACGTTGCGGCGCGAATCGAAGTTCGACCACACATCGTTCCAGTTCCCGCGCGTCGCACCCTTCGAATACTCGGTCGAACGGGTCTCGAAGAAGTTCGCGTGTTCCACGCCGTTGAGCAGCGGCTGCAGCCACGGCAGGGGGTGATCCTCGATCAGGTAGATCGGGTTGAGGCCGAGCTGGCCCATGCGCCAGTCAGCGATGTAGCGGATGTACTTCTTGATGTCCTTGGCGGTCATGCCGGGAACAGGGCCCATCTCGAAGGCGAGGTCGATGAAGGCGTCTTCCAGGCGGACCGTGGTCTGGCACTGGTCGGCAATGTCGTCCTTCACGGCCTTGCTGAGGCAATCGCGCTCCTTCACGAAGGCGTGGAACAGGCGGGTGATGCCCTCGCAGTGCAGCGATTCGTCACGCACGGACCACGAGACGATCTGCCCCATGCCCTTCATCTTGTTGAAGCGCGGGAAGTTCATCAGCATCGCGAAGCTCGCGAAAAGCTGAACGCCCTCGGTGAAGCCGCCGAACATGGCCAGCGTGCGCGCGATGTCCTCGTCATTGTCGACGCCGAACTTCTGGAGGTAGTCGTGCTTGGCCTTCAGCTCCTCGTATTCAAGGAACATGCCGTATTCGCTCTCTGGCATGCCGATGGTGTCGAGCAGGTGCGAATAGGCGGCGATGTGCACCGTCTCCATGTTGGAGAAGGCGGTGAGCATCATCTTGATCTCGGTCGGCTTGAAGACCCGCGCATACTTCTCGTGGTAGCAGTCCTGCACTTCCACGTCGGCCTGGGTGAAGAAGCGGAAGATCTGCGTGAGCAGGTTGCGCTCATGCTCGGAGATGTTCTGCGCCCAGTCACGGCAGTCCTCGCCCAGCGGCACTTCCTCGGGCAGCCAGTGGATCTGCTGCTGCGTCTTCCAGAAGTCGTAGGCCCAAGGATATTCGAAGGGCTTGTAGGTCTTGCGGGCTTCGAGAAGGGACATGGGCGGACAACTCCGGGTGTTCGATTCAAATGGCGCGCCGGGCGATTCGCAGAGCCGAAGCGCGGCTCTCCGCGCCTTTCCCGACGCATGATCTCTGGGGCGCGGGGCAAGCCCCGGTGCCGACACCAGCCACGATACTCAAATTTGATCGTTTTTGGAGCGGGTTTGGTAAAACTTCCCACAGCTTAAACAGGCATATCTAGCGCCTTCGTCATTATGGGAACGCTAGGGCTTGTAGGCCACCCCTTTCGCGGCGAATCGTGGAACCGGGCCGGTTTGCCGGGTATTCTTCCTCTACCAAGGCCAGTTCAGGCCCCTGACGGAGGACTTGCGATGCCCCCTTCCCCATCCCCTTTCGACCCTGTCCAGACCGCCTGGTCCACCGAATCGGGCATCGTGCGCAAAGGCATGACGGTGATCGACGCCGACGGCACAGTGCTCGGCACGGTCGACCATGTGGACGGCGAGGAAGTCATTCTCGAAGGCGAGGGTTCGTCCTTCGTCGCGACGACCCAGATCGACGGCGTAGACGGCGAGAGGATACTGCTCTCCCCACGCGGAGACGAAACTTTCGGCCTCGGCGCCCAGCCCTGAGCAAGCGCGGATCGCCTCTTTCCATGAAGCGTGGCGGCCATGGGACCAATGCCGGAACGAAGATCACGCACCTCCGTTTAGTCATCATCAAGTCCTGAACGACACTGGAGGAATCCCTATGTTCGAGAAACTTCGCGTCCGTGAACACATGGAAGTCACTGATTACAATGGCACCCATGTCGGTACTATCGATTCGGTGAAGGACGACCAGATCAAGCTTACGCGTTCGGACAGTTCCGATGGCGCGCACCATTTCATTGCTTTTGACAATGTCGATCGCATCGAAGACAATCGCGTATACCTGAAGCAAGGCACCCCGATTCCCATGGGCGCCGGCGCCAACTGACACCCCCTGCAGGGCCATCGCCCGCAAGCGATGACCCGTCAGGAACCGGCCCCAACAGTGGGCGATTCGCACAGGGATCGCCCCAATGCAGAACCCCGGCTCCTTTGCGGGAGGCCGGGGTTCTCGCATCTGGCGGGTCGCCATTCGCTCAGGCGAAGGGCTGGCGAGATATGATACACCAAGGCTAGTAAATCTTCCCAAGCCCCTGCCGGGCTGATAGCGCTGTTTCACAACGAGAAGACAGTACGGGGAAGGAAGCCGTGATCGCACGCCCATGCTCAGCCGCCTTGCGGCTATTCCTCGCGGCATTCTCGCCGCTCGTGGTCACCGCTTGCGACAAGCCCGCCCAGCCGATCGAACAGGCCATGGTCGCCGATCCCGACGAATGGCCCAGTTGGGGCCGCACCGGCACCGAAACGCACTATTCCCCGCTCGACGAGATAGACACCGGCAACGTCGGCAAACTCAAGCTCGCCTGGCATTTCGACCTTGAGCCCGGCTACACCGCCAGCACCCCGCTCATGGCGGAGGGCAAGGTCTTCCTCACCACCGGCCACTCGCACATCCGCGCGCTGGATGCCGTCACCGGACGGCAGATCTGGGAATATGACGGCGGCACCCGCGAACGCGCGACCTCGGCGCTCCAGATGTCGTGGGGCAACAAGGGCATCGCCTACGATGCCGGACACGTCTTCCTCGTCACTACCGACGGCTACGTGATATCGCTCGATGCGAAGACCGGCAGGGAAGCCTGGAAGACCTACGACTATCCGGACGCAGCCCCGCGCAATTCGAATGGCGCGCCCCGTGTCTTCGGCGGCAAGGTGATCGTCGGTTTCGGCGGGGCGGACATCAGCCCGGCGCGCGGCTTCGTCACCGCCTATGACGAAAAGACCGGCAAGCTCGCCTGGCGCTTCTATACCACCCCCGGCGATCCGGCCTCACCCGGCAACGAGAAAGCCGAGGCCATCATGCGCAAGACATGGCCCAGCGGCTGGACCAACCCCGACGGCACGCGCCGGGGCGGCGGCGGCACGGCATGGAACGCGTTCAGCTACGATCCGGAACTCAATCTCGTCTATCTCGGCATCGGCAACGGATTCCCCTACAATCAGGCCAGGCGCAGCCCCGGCGGGGGCGACAACCTGTTCCTCTCCTCGATCGTCGCGGTGGACGTGAACACCGGTGCCTACAAGTGGCACTATCAGGTGTGCCCGGCCGAGCAGTGGGACTGTACCGCCACCACCGACATGACGCTCGCCACGCTCAAGATCGACGGCAAGGACCGCAAGGTCCTGATGCAGGCGCCCAAGAACGGGTTCTTCTACGTGATCGACCGGGCGACCGGCGCCTTCATCTCCGCGGAAAAGATCGCCAAGGTCACCTGGGCCGATCATATCGACGGCAAGACCGGTCGTCCGGTCGAGAATCCCGGAATTCGCTATGCCGGGAAACCCGGCTTGTTCGAAGTCTGGCCGGGGCCGACCGGCGCCCACTCGTGGATGCCGCAGGCCTACAGCCCGCTGACCGGCCTCGTCTACATCCCGGTCATCGAACAAGGCGCCCTCATCGGCGACGGCCAGAAGGGCGGCGGCGAGATCACGGCCGGAATGGGCGTCACGCTGATCCCCGAGGTCGAACTGCCCGGCAGCCACAGGAGCTTCCTCAAGGCCTGGAACCCGGTCACGCAGTCGGTCGCCTGGGAAGTCGAACTGCCCGGCAACTGGCCCGGCGGCGTCATGGCCAGCGCTGGCGGCCTGGTGTTCCAGGGCCAGATCGACGGCAAGTTCGTGGCTCGCGATGCGCAGACCGGCAAGGCTCTCTGGTCGTTCAAGACCGAAAGCCCGATCGTCGGCGCTCCGATAACCTACCGGATGAACGGGCGCCAATATGTCACCGTCATCACCGGAAGCGGTGGTAACGGTGCCGGAATCAACTCGCCCGGCAACGCCGCCTTCCGCACCGACTACCGCCTGCCGCGCCGGGTACTGACTTTCGCGTTGGACGGAAAAGACACCATTCCCCCGTTCCAGCTTCCCGAACTCGCCGCCCCGGCCGACCCGGACTTCAAGCCCGATCTCGCCCGGGCCCAGGCCGGCGCGATGCTCTTTGGAACCCGCGCCTGCCTCGTCTGCCACGGCTGGAACGCGATCGGCGGCGGCGCCGCACCAGACCTGCGCTATTCGCCGATGATCACCGACGCCGCCACGTTCCGGCAGGTGGTGAAGGGCGGCGCACTGAAGATGAACGGCATGCCGCCCTTCCCCGACTTTACTGACGAGGAACTGGAAACCCTGCGCTTCTACCTCCGCGCCCGGGCACAAGCCGCCCCGGCCGAGCAGAAGGCGCTCCTGGACAAAACCAGGGCCGCACAGGCCAGCAACGCCAAACCGCAGGACTTCGTGGGTAAATGGAACATCGTGATCCAGACCCCGGTCGGTCCCCAGAAGGCCGTGATGAACCTCCAGGTCGCAGGCAACGTGGTGACCGGAAAGGTGACCGCAGAACAAGGCACGGTGGACGTCGCGGGCGGCGTGAAGAATGGCCGTGCGAAATTCCAGGGCAAGGCCTCGATGCCGATGCCCATCACCATTAGCTACGACATCACCGTTCGCGACGGCAAGATGAGCGGCGAGAATGCAAACGGCCCCTTCGGCAGCTTCCCGCTGACCGGCACTCGCCCCTGACCGCCCATTCGAAGCATAGCCGGCGTATCTTCGATTGGCTGAAGACTGATAGTGCAGAAACGCCAAAGGGACCGCCTTGCGACGGTCCCTTTGCATTCTCAATCGCTTGAGAAATGGTGCCCAGAAGAGGACTCGAACCTCCACGCCCTTGCGAGCGCCAGCACCTGAAGCTGGTGCGTCTACCAATTCCGCCATCTGGGCACGGAAGCGAGGGGGCCTTTGGTGCCGTCCTCGCCGGGTAGGAGGGCGCCTCTAAGGGGCTGCCGGAATGTTGTCAACGCTCCTCATCGAACTTTTTTCAAATCGCGCGAAAAAAGGCGAAATCTCCGTCGGAGAGCTGCCGCCGGTTGCTCCGGAACCGGCCTTGTGCAATGGCGCAGGTCATGCGCGAAACCTGAGCGCAGGCGGCCTTTCCTTCATGCGCCTGCGCCCGCTGAAGGACCTGACCATGAGCCAAGCCACCGACCCCCTCTACGGCAAGATCGTCACGCTGCTGGGCGGCAGCGGCTTTCTCGGAAAGCATGTGGCCCAGGCCCTGCTCGCACGCGGCGCGCGTCTGCGCATCGCCAGCCGCAGCCCCAAGAAATCCTACGCCCTCAAGCTGCTCGGCAACCTTGGGCAGGTCCAGTTTGCGGGCGTGGACGTGACCAAGCCCGATTCGCTGGCCGCCGTGCTGGCCGGATCGGACGCCGTGGTGAACCTGGTGGGCGCGTTCAACGGCAATCTCGACGCCGTGCAGGGTGAAGGCGCGGGCCGCATCGCCGCTGCCGCCAGCGCCGCCGGCGCCGCTGCGTTCGTCCACGTCTCGGCCATCGGCGCCGAAGCCTCGTCGAGCGTCGCCTATGCGCGGACCAAGGCAGAAGGCGAACGGGCCGTGCTTGCCGCCTTCCCGACCGCCACGATCCTGCGCCCCTCGGTCATGTTCGGCCCGGACGACAACTTCGTCATGATGTTCGGCAATCTCGTTTCGCGCCTGCCGGTGCTGCCGGTCTTCGCACCGCAGGCGAAGCTCCAGCCGGTCTTCGTGGACGACGTGGCCGAGGCGATCGCCGAAACCCTCTCCGCCCCGGAAACACATGGCGGCAAGACCTTCGAGCTCGCCGGCCCGGAAGTGGTCTCGATGCTCGACCTCAACCAGCGCATCGCCAGGGCTGCCGAGCGTGATCGCACCTTCATCGAACTGCCCGACGGCATTTCCGGACTGATTGCCGCCCTGCCCGGCACCCCGATCAGCACCGACCAGCTCAAGCTGCTCCAGGCCGGCAATACCGCAAGCGGCACGTTGCCCGGCCTTGCCCAGCTCGGCATCACGCCGCGCCCGCTGGAGCTGTTCCTCGACCGCTGGATGGTGCCGTTCCGCAACCACGGCCGCTTCGGCACCAAGACCGCCGCAGCCTGATCGACCGGCGCAGGGAGCTTCTCGCTTCCTGCGCCGCCTCTATCCGTTCAGGCGTCCACTTCGGCGTAGTGGCTGGGCGGCTGGATCACTTCCATGCGCTCGCTGAGCAGCGGCCGGAACGAAGGCCGCGACTTCATCACCAGATACCAGCCCCGCGCCTGCTCGTGGCTCGACCAGTCGAGACCGCCGAGGTAATCGGCCACCGAGATCTGCGCCGCCGCGGCAAGATCCGCCAGTGTCATCGTCGCGCCCGCCAGCCAGGGACGGTTGTCGATCAGGTAATCGATATAGTCGAGATAGTCGTGAGCGAGCTTCATCGATTCGCGCAGCACCTTGGCATCGGGTGACTGGCGCAGGACGAGGCGCTTCTTCATCCGCTCATGCAGGAGCGGACCGGATACGTCGTGATAGAAATTCTCGTCGAACATGGCGATCAAGCGGCGGATTTCCGCGCGCTGCACGGCAGTGCCGCTGATCTGCGGGTTGCGATCGACGGTTTCCTCGAAATATTCGCAGATGGCGCGGCTATCGACGATGACGGTGCCGCGTTCGGTTTCCTTGACCACGGGGGTGCGCCCTGCCGGGTTCATCTCGAACAGCCGGTCCTCACCCTCCCACGGGCGCGCGGTCTGGAGTTCGTAGGCGATGCCCTTTTCGGCCATGAGAAGCCGAACCTTGCGGCTGAAGGGGCAGAGCGGAAACTGGAAGATGTGCCACATGGCAATTTCGAATGCCAAACCTGCCTTCCAGCGTCCACCCGGAGCCAAATGGCCATGCCGCCACGGGGGGCGAAACGCGTGGATAAGTCCCGTTTTCGCCGCATCGCCGGCAATCATCGTCGCAGCGGACCGCCTGCGATTGACCGGCCTGCGGCAGCCCGCCAAACCCCGTGCATTCACCACCCACGGAGCCCAAGCATGTTCAGCCACATCTGCGTCGGCAGCAACGACCTCGTCGCCGCGAAGACCTTCTACGACGCGATCTTCGCCGCGATGGGCGCCACCCCGCTGATGGCCGACCCTGCGGCAGGCCGCCTCGCCTATACCCACAACGGCTCGAACTTCATGATCGTCACCCCGATCGACGGCAACGAGGCCACTTTCGCCAATGGCGGCACGGTTGGCTTCTCGATGGACAGCACCGCCGCGGTGGATGCCTGGCATGCAGCCGGGTGCGCGGCCGGCGGACAGAGCTGCGAGGATGCGCCGGGCCTGCGCGAATTCCCGTTCGGCAAGCTTTATCTCGCCTATCTGCGCGATCCGCAGAACAACAAGCTCTGCGCGATGCATCACGTCCAGGCCTGATCCCACCGCGCCTCACCGTGCTGCCGGTGGCAGCATGGCGAGGCGCCCTCAGAACATCTTCGACCCTGACGACAAAAAACTGGAGAGAGAACGATGATCCTGAAAAGCCTGCGCCTCGGCACCAACGACCTTGAGAAGGCCCGCGCCTTCTATGACGCCACTTTCGCCGCGCTCGGCGTGGAACCCTGCGCGATCTCGAACGAATATCCGATGGTGATGTGGGATCTCGACGGCCTGAAGTTCCTGCTCGGCCCGGCGCGTGACGGCGAGCCCGCCACCCATGCCAACGGCGGAACGATCATCTTCGGCGCGAACGACGAGGCCACCGTGCGCGCCTGGCATGCCGCCGGTCTCGCCAACGGCGGCACTTGCGAGGGCCAGCCCGAGGCCAAGCCGCAGGCGCGCGGCGCCTTCGGTGCCTATATGCGCGACCCGGACGGCCACAAGCTGGGCATCTACAGCGGGCTCACCATGGGCGGCTGAAACGCCGCGCCTATCCGCGCGACAGCAGGAACACCGCATGTTCGGCGCGGAAATTCGCGGCGGCGGCGCTGCACTGCTGGTCGCCGGAGAGGAACCAGGCGCCTTCCACCTTGATGCCGCGTTCGCGCAGCAGTTCGCGGAAATCGTCCACGGTAAGGTGGTGGATGTTGGGCGTCTCGTACCAGGCGACCGGCAGCAGGCGCGTAACCGGCATCCGCCCGCCCCACAGCAGCGACAGCCGCACGCGCCAGTGCGCGAAGTTGGGGAAACTCACGAAGGCGCGGCGGCCGATGCGGAGAAGCTGCTCCAGCACCATGTCCGGGCGCATCGTCGTCTGCAGGGTCTGCGACAGGATCGCGTAGTCCACCGACTGGTCCGGGTAGAAGGCCAGGTCCTTGTCGGCATCGCCCTGGATCACCGACAGGCCCTTGGCGACGCAAAGGCCGACATTGGCGGAATCGAGCTCCATGCCGCGCGCGTCGCACCGCTTGTCTTCGCGAAGGGCCTGCATCAGCGTGCCGTCGCCGCAGCCCACGTCGAGCACCCGCGCGGCGGGATCGACATTGGCGGCGATCACCGCGAGATCGGGACGCAGGCCGTTCATTCGCCTGCCTCCATTATCGCCGCAAAGGCGGGGGAAAGCCGCTCCATCAGCCGGTCCGGGCGCGCCAGCGGCTTGAAGCCGAGCGCCGCATAGACCCCGTGGGCATCGGCCGTGGTAAGGCCGAAACGGCGAATGCCTGCATAGTCGGGATGCTCCACGAACCAGCCGGCAAGGCGCCGGCCGATCCCCTGCCCGCGCACGCTTTCATCCACCCACACGTCCGCCAGCCAGGCGAAACTGGCGCGGTCGGAAATGACGCGGGCGAAGCCGATCTGGGCCCCGTCCTCGCGATAGGCGCCAAGGCAGTGCGAGCCCGCGATCTGCTTCTCGACTTGCGCGCGCTCGATGCCGGGGCACCAGTAGCTGGTGGCCAGCCAGCCGTGGATGCGGGCCACATCCAGCCGGGCGGGATCGTCTGACAGTTCGATATGCGATGCCGTCACCGGCCTTCTCCCAGGAATCCCTCGACCACGCGATCGAGCGCGGGAACGTCGAGCAGGAAGCTGTCATGACCGTAAGGCGCGGACAGTTCGACGAAGCTCACCGGCAGGCCCGCCGCATTCAGCGCGTGGACGACGCCGCGCGAATCCGCGGTGGGGTAGAGCCAGTCGGTGTCGAAGCTGACGAGGCAGTAGCGCGCCTTGGACTGCGCGAAGGCATTGGCCAGCAAGCCGCCATGCTCCTCGGCCAGGTCGAAATAGTCCATGGCGCGGGTGATGTAGAGGTAGGAGTTCGCATCGAAGCGGTCCGTGAAGGCCAGGCCCTGATAGCGCAGGTAGGACTCGATCTGGAAATCGGCGTCGAACCCGAAGGTCTTCTCCTCGCGGTTCTGGAGGCGGCGGCCGAACTTCTCGGTCAGGCCCGCTTCCGAGAGATAGGTGATGTGCGCGGCCATGCGCGCCACCGAGAGGCCCTTTTCCGGGCCCTTGCCGTGATCGTAATAGTCGCCCTCGCGCCACTCCGGGTCCGCCATGATCGACTGGCGGCCCACTTCGTGGAAAGCGATGTTCTGCGCCGAATGGCGCGCGGTGGAGGCGATCACCAGCGCTGCGCGGATCCGGTCGGGGAAGTTCGAGGCGAGGCTGAGCGCCTGCATTCCGCCCATCGACCCGCCGACGACGGCATAGAGGCAATCGATCTCCAGCGCATCGAGCAGGGCGACGTGGCCGCGCACCATGTCGCGGATGGTGATGACCGGGAAGCGCATACCCCACGGCTTGCCGTCCGGCGCGAGGCTGGCCGGGCCGGTGGAGCCCATGCAGGAGCCGATCACATTGGCGCAGATCACGAAGAACCGGTCCGTGTCGATCGGCTTGCCCGGTCCGACCATGCGCACCCACCATCCGGGCTTGCCGGTCTTGGGATGATCCGAGACCACGTGATGGTCGCCGGTCAGCGCATGGGTGATGAGAATCGCGTTGTCGCGCGCGGCATTGAGCGTGCCGTGCGTCTCATAGGCGATGCGGACGCCCGGCAGGCTCTGTCCGCCGTCGAGCGGGAGCGGCTGGGCCAGTTCGAGAACCCGACTGGAGTCGATGATGGGCGTGGTGGACATGATGAACTGTGCCAAGTGGGGGACCGCCCGCGCCCTGTCAATTACTCGCTCGGTTGCCGGCGCCGGTTTGAAAAGTGCGCGGCTGGGTATTTTCGTTACACCGCGCGAATCCCGCTCGGGCTGAGCCGGCCGCCGCCCCTGCGGCGCGGCACCGATCGCCCAAATCGCCCCCTGTCCTTCACGCCGCCGCTAAGCTAATAGGCCGCGCATCATGACTGACAGCCAGACCATCAGCACCCGCCAAGCCCCGCAGCCCAAGCCGTGGATCGACGCGATCCATGCCTATGTGCCCGGCAAGTCCAAGGGCAAGGACGGCAAGCCGCTGATCAAGCTGTCGGCCAACGAGAACCCGCTCGGCACCAGCCGCCATGCGCTGGAAGCGCGCGCGCAGGCGCCGGCGCTCTATCCCGATCCCGACAGTACCGCCCTGCGCGAGGCGATTGCCGCCAGGCACGGCCTCGATGCGGCACGCGTCGT
Organism: Novosphingobium aeonii; assembly: GCF_052279045.1. Classification (NCBI taxonomy): domain Bacteria; kingdom Pseudomonadati; phylum Pseudomonadota; class Alphaproteobacteria; order Sphingomonadales; family Sphingomonadaceae; genus Novosphingobium; species Novosphingobium aeonii. The sequence continues at coordinate 192,023 of NZ_CP176832.1, forward strand.
CATGGGCACCGGCTCGGACGAACTGCTCAACCTTGCCGCGCAGGGCTATGCGGGCCTTGGCGACGAAGTGATCTACGTGCGCTACGGCTTCTCGGTCTACGACATCGCCGCGCGGCGCTGCGGCGCAACCCCGGTCATCGCGCCCGACGCCGACTACGGCACCGACGTCGACGCCCTGCTCGCGCTGGTGACGGACCGGACCCGCGTGGTCTTCGTCGCCAACCCCAACAACCCGACCGGCTCCTACCTGCCAAAGGGCGAGATCGCGCGGCTTCACGCCGGGCTTCCCGCCGACGTGCTGCTGGTGCTCGACCAGGCTTACGGCGAATATGTCGCGCCCGAGGACGACGATGGATCGCTGGCATTGGCCCGGGCGCATGACAATGTGCTGGTGACGCGCACTTTCTCGAAGATCTTCGGCCTTGCCGGGGAACGGATCGGCTGGGCCACCGGCGCGCCGGGGATCGTCGCCACGCTCAACCGTATTCGCGGACCGTTCAACGTCTCCGCCACCGGCCAGGCCATGGCGCTGGCCGCGCTGGGCGATGCCGATTTCGTGGAGGCCAGCCGCGTCCACAACCGCGACGAACGCGCGCGCTTCGTGGGCAAGCTCGAAGCGCTGGGCAACCACGGTCTGCGTGCCCTGCCCACCCAGGCGAACTTCGTGCTGGTCCTGTTCGAAGGCGCGCTGACCGCCGAAGCCGCTTTCGACGGCCTCGCCGACCGGGGCTACATCGTGCGCTGGCTGCCGGGACAGGGCCTGCCGCAGGCCCTGCGCTTCACCATCGGCAAGCCCGAGGACATGGACGCGATCGCCGTCGCGCTGCGCGAAATGGCGGAAGCCGCGCAATGAGCATAAACAGCGTCGCGATCATCGGCCTCGGCCTTCAGGGCGGATCGATCGGCCTTGCCGTGCAGGAATACCTGCCCGGCGTGGCCACCACCGGCTACGACCTCAGCCCCGCCCACCGCGCCCGCGCGGCCGAGCGCGGCCTCGTCGGCACGGTCTGCGAGACGCCGGCCGAAGCCGTCGCGAATGCCGACCTCGTGATCTTCTGCGTGCCCCCCGGCGTGATGGGCATGGCGGCCGAGCAAGTGCGCGAGGCGCTGCCCGCGCATTGCCTCGTCAGCGATGTCGGCTCCAGCAAGGAAGCGATCTCCAGGGCGCTGGGCGATGCCCTGCCCGATCACCTGGTGATCCCCGCGCACCCGGTTGCCGGCACCGAGAATTCCGGCCCCGACGCGGGCTTTGCGCACCTGTTCCGCAATCGCTGGTGCATCGTCACCCCGCCCGCACGGACGGACATGGTGAAGCTCAGCGAGCTGGTCGGCTTCTGGGAAGGGCTCGGCGCCAATGTCGAGATCATGACCCCCGGCCATCACGACCTCGTGCTCGCCGTCACCAGCCACCTGCCGCACCTCATCGCCTATACCATCGTCGGCACCGCCTCCGACCTCGAGGACGTGACGCAGGGCGAGGTCATCAAGTATTCGGCCGGCGGCTTCCGCGACTTCACGCGCATCGCCGCCTCGGACCCCACGATGTGGCGCGACGTGTTCCTGTCGAACAAGGACGCGGTGCTGACCATGCTGCAGCGCTTCACCGAGGACCTGACCGCGCTGCAGCGCTCGATCCGGGTGGGTGACGGCGATGCCCTGTTCGAGCATTTCGCCCGCACCCGCGCAATCCGCCGCTCCATCATCGAGGAAGGGCAGGACGATTCCCGCCCCGACTTCGGACGCGGCGATCACGAGAACGGCCAAAAGAATCGCTGATCCCGCGGGAGCCGGCACGCTTCTCGGGCTTTGAGCGGGTAAGACCTCCCGAAGCTCTTCCCAAGGACACTGCCCATGGACAAGCCGCGCGTCCCATGAAACTCTCGATTCTGGCCCAACTTGATTACGCGCTGCCCGCGCCCACCGACGTGCTGCTCCAGCTCGAGGCGGCGATCCTTCCCGAGCAGCTGGTCCACAGCGCCCATATTTCGCTGCCTCCGGTCGAGCATTTCGCCCGCCTGCCCGGGCATGACCAGATCGGCGACCGGATCTGGCTCCATGTCGCCAATGCGCTGACCGTGCGCTACGAGGCCGTCGTGGAACCGCAGCGGATCGTGACCCCGATCGAGGGGCTGCCCGCCGTGCCGCCGCACATGCTCCCTGCCGAGACGGTCGATTACCTGCTGCCCTCGCGCTTCTGCCCTTCCGACACCTTCCAGGACTTTGCTCTAACGCAGTTCGGCATGTTCGAAGGCGGAAACAAGGTGGCCGCGATCCGCGACTGGGTGGCCGGCCACCTGGCTTACATCCCCGGCTCCAGCAATGCGCAGACGAGCGCGGCCGACAGCTTCAATTCGGGCGAGGGCGTATGCCGTGACTATGCCCACCTCGTCATCAGCCTGTGCCGCGCCTCGGCCATTCCGGCGCGCTTCGCCAGCGTCTACGGCCTGGGCGTCAAGCCGCAGGACTTTCATGCCGTGGCCGAAGTCTTCCTCGACGATACCTGGCATCTGGTGGATGCCACCGGCATGAGCCGCCCCGAGGCGATGGCGAAGATCGGGGTCGGCGTCGATGCGGCGGCGGTTTCGTTCCTCACCAGCTACGGGCCGGTGGAACTGCGGAGCCAGTCCGTGGAAGTCCGCGAGATCGGCTGACCTCAGGGGTTCAGCGCATTGATCGCGGTCTGGACCCTGGCCTCGATCTCGTCACGCGCCAGGCCGGGCTCGATCCGCTCGCCCACGCGCAGGGTGATGGTGCCCGGCTTCTTCCAGCGGCGATGATAGAGCCTGCCGCTGTCCACCGCGACGGGGACCACGGGCAGGCCGAGCAGCTTGTAGAGCCCGGCGAATCCCGCTTGCAGCGGCGCGCGCTGGCCATGGGGAACCCGCGTTCCTTCGGGGAAGATCGCCAGCGGCCGCCCCTGCGACGCAAAGCCCCGCGCCGAGGCCACCATCGCCCGCAAGGCCCGGGCGCCCTGGTCCCGCTGCACCACGACCGCGCCGTACTGGCGCGCGGCCCAGCCCCAGCCCGGAATGTCGATCAGTTCGGCCTTGGGAAACGGTGCGGGAAACTGCATCTGCGCCGGCAGGTCGATCGCCTCGAAGAAGCTCTCGTGCTTCATCGCCACCAGCACGCCTTCCTCCGGCATCTCGCCCTCGATCACCAGCCGGATGCCCAGCAGCCAGCGGCAGCACAGGCGGTGGAACCTGGCCCAGCCCCGGACCGAGCGGCGCATCGGCTCCTGCCCGAACAGCGAAGCCACCCAGACCATCGTGACGAACACCAGCGTGCCCGGATAGAACACCAGGTAGAACAGCAGGCTGCGGATGACGTCGATCGCATTCGTGCGCATTATTTCGAGGTTCCAGTATGACGTTTCCAGGGCGGCCTGTTCCAGAAGTCCAGCGCCATGCGGCCCACGAACTTGTGGTATTCGAGGAACAACGTGCCGAGGCTGGGATGCGAAGGCACCGCATCCTCAAGAACGGTGACGCCCTGCGGTAATTCGCGTGCAAGCTCGTAGGCGGCGCGGCGCATATGCCAGTCCGCCGTCACCAGCCGCACCGTGCGGGCCTTGCGGCGCCCCACCCAGTCCGCCGCCTCAAGCGCGTTGGAGCGGGTGTCGTAAGCTTCGTAGCCGAGCGTGATGCAGCACTTCATCAGCCGGTCGGGAATCTTGAATTCGGCAGCGAGTTCGCCGGGCCTCACTTCGCGGTCGACGCCGGAGATCAGCACGCGCGGGGCACGTCCGGCCTCCAGCACGGCCATGGCCCGTTCGATCCTTCCCCGGCTGCCGGTCAGCACGATCACCGCGTCGGTCTTTACCGCATCGTCCAGCGGCCCCGGAAGCGCGATGGCAAACCAGAGGAAACCGAACAGCCAGATCAGCAGCAGGAAGGCGGCGGTGCGACGGAACATGAGATGCCTATAGCGTCTTGTGCGTACTATAGCATCTTGCGAAGTGCATGGAGCACGGTCAGCCGCGCGGTCAGCATCGCCAGCAGGGTGGAGAGCACCGGGACCAGCGCCAGCAGCAGCCAGTCGGTCCAGACCAGCGCGCCGCTGTCCACCAGTCCAGCCCCGAGCCCCGCGAAACGGCGGCCGAGCGACAGGATCACCACCAGCGCAAGCGCCAGCCCGACCGTTCCGCCGCCCGCCGCGTCATAGCCGATCGAACGCTGGAATACCTGCGCGACCTGGGTATCGGTTCCGCCCAGGAGATGGACTATCTCGATCGTGTCGCGATTGGCGCCCAGTGCAGAGCGCGCGGCCAGCAGGACCGCCGCGGCCAGCGCGCCTGCCAGCAGAACGACCAGCGAGATCGAGAGCACCTGCAGCGACAGCATCGCGTCGAATACCGGCTTCAGCCATGTCGACTGCGCATCCACCCGGGCGGAAGGCGCGGCGCGGACGAGAACCCGCTCGATCGCCGCAAGCCGGTCCGGGCTCGCCGCACCGTCGAGGCGCACGTCGATCAGCGCGGGAACCGGGATCGCCGCGCCGGTGGCAGCGGCGATCCCGCTGCCCAGCCAGGGTTCGATCAGGGCATCGAGTTCGGCCTGCGGAACCTGGCGAAGCCCGGCGACATGCGGCACGCGCTTGATCGCTTCGACCGCCGCCGCCGCTTCCCGGGCGCGAACGTCGTCACGCGGTTCGAGCACCTGCACCGTCACGCCGCCCTCGATTTCCGCGCGCGCGGAAGAGATGGCGTTGCCGAGCGCGAGCCCGGCGGCAAGCGCGATCGCCGTCATCGCCACCATGATCGCGATGACCCAGGGCATCGGCCCGGACATGCGGATCTGCGGGATCAGTTCGGCCCCGCGCGCACCAAGGCGGCGCCATGCCATGCGCGGCATTCCTTCTGCGCTCATGTCAGTTGCCGCGGCGGGTAGCGCAGGGCCCCGGTGGGATCGGCCAGACGCCCGCGATCGAGCCGCATGATAAGGCTCTCGGGCACCTTGCGCAGCAGGTCCAGATCGTGCGTGGCGACCACCACGGTCGTGCCCTGCCGGTTGAGCATCTCGAACAGGCGCATCAACTTGAGCGCCATCTCGGGGTCGACGTTGCCGGTCGGCTCGTCCGCCACCAGCATCGCCGGACGCGCGATCACGGCGCGGGCGATGGCGACGCGCTGCTGCTCACCGCCCGAAAGCGTGGCGGGACGCGCATCCATCCGCTCGGTCAGGCCGACCCATTCGAGAATGTCGCGGACCGGGCCGGCGATATCCTTCTCCTGGTGCCCCGCAACCCGCAGCGGCAAGGCCACGTTGTCGAACGCGGACAAGTGCGGGATCAGCCGGAAGTCCTGGAACACCACGCCGATCCGGCGGCGCAACATCGGCAACCGGCTGCGCGGCAGGGTGATGGCGTCCGTTCCGAACATGCGGATAGCGCCGCGCGAGGGGCGCTGGGCAAGATAGAGCAGCCGCAGCAGCGAAGTCTTGCCCGCGCCGCTGGCCCCGGTGAGAAAGTAAAACCGCCCCGGAAACAACGTGAAGGTCAGGTCGGACAGGATCTCCCGATCCGTGCCGTAACGCAGCCCGACATTGTCGAAATGGATGATTTCCCCGTCCGCGGTCATACTCGTCTAATCGGTTTACGGCCTGGCATGTTCGGGTCCGAACGGGCGACGAGACGCTATAGCGAGCATTGAATGTGGAAAAAAGGGCGTTCCGGCGTGTGCCCACAAGTCCATGTCTTGTCGCATGAGAGTCACTCGTGCTTATAGATTGCGATCATGATAATCGCCTGCCCCGCCTGCTCTACGCGATATGCGGTCCCGGACAGCGCGCTGGGCGTGGACGGGCGCACGGTACGCTGCGCCAAGTGCCGCCACAGCTGGTTCCAGGAAGGCCCCGAAGCCGCAGCGGAAGAAGCCCCGGTTGCGCAAGGGGCAGCAGGCACAGTTGCCGCACCGCCTCCTCCTCCCCCCGCGCAGCAAGCGCCGGTAGCGCCGCCACGGCCTGCCGCGCCGCCGCCGGTCCAGCCGGCTCCCGCGCAGGCCGCCCCCATTCAGGCACCCCCCGTGCAGGCCGCCCCGGTGCAGGCCCCGCCGCCGCGCGAAGCCATTCGCGTGCCCGGCCGCGCCCCCGGCCGCGAAGCGAGCGCTGCCGACATTCCCGGCACCCGCCCCGCAAGCACGCCGACCGATGAGGCCGGCCCGCTTTCCGCGCCCACGCAGGCGCCGCAGCCCGCGCGCAAGCCCGCGCCGATCTACGACGATACGACAAGCGTCCATTATGCGGACGAAAACGCGTCGAACTTCGATTTCTCGCCGCCGTTCCGCCCGCGCCGCAACTGGACGCGGATCGCGACGCTCGGCTCGGCGATCTTCGCGGTCGTGACCCTAGGCCTTACCGGCGCCGTCGCCTGGGGCGGCCTGCCGGACTGGCTGCCGATCCCGCGCCAGACCTTCTCTCCCGCCCAGCCCGACCTCCAGCTCGATTTCCCGCGCAAGCGGCAGGACCGCAAGCCCCTGCCCGACGGCACCGAATTCTTCTCGGTCAGCGGCACCATCAGCAATATCGGCAGCGAGGCCCGCTACGTGCCCTCGCTACTGGTCGTGCTGCGCGACAAGCGCGACCGCATCGTCTACGAAAAGGAAGTCGTCCCCTCGAAGCGCAAGCTCGCGCCGGGAGAGGCGATCACCGTCAACGAAGCGCTGACCGACATTCCCAAGGCAGCATCGGCCGCAGAGATCGGCTGGAAGCCCGACTGAGGCGGGCCGGCTCACCCCGCGTGAGCCCGGGCTCCTTTGCAGCGCCGCACCGGCCCTGCACTTTTTGCAGGATTTCGCTTACCTGTTCGCCGCCATGCGCGGCCCGCTTCACCATGCCGTGACGCGGCCCGATCCGGCCATGCACCCGCATCAAATCGGCCGAGCCACGCAAATCCGCCATAAATTCCGTGCGGTGCAAAAAAATTCGCTCTTTTTGAAAATAATTGGCCGAAGCCACTTGCCGGGTCAGGAACCCTTTGCTAGTGGCGCGCTCCTGCCACGGGGCGGCTTCGAAGCCCCCCCGGTGATTTAGCGGTCATGGCGGAATTGGTAGACGCGCAACGTTGAGGTCGTTGTGGGCGAAAGCCCGTGGAAGTTCGAGTCTTCTTGACCGCACCATCACTCTCGCAAGAGATCTGGTAAAGCCTTCGGGCCCCCGCAAGGGGGCCCGAAAGTCGTTTGGGGCCTTGAAAATACGGTCCGGGAAAAAACGGTCCGGGAAAAAACGGATCCGCACGACCCGGCCTCCGCCGATCGGCCACTGCCATCCCGCACTTCGATCAGGCGCCTGAAATCCAGGCTACCCGAGCACCCTTTTCAGGCTACGGCGCGCGCTGTCGGCCTGGCGGTCTTGCCGGGCGTTTCCGGCGGCAGTTCGCCCAGCAGGTCCCGCACCACTGCATATGTCCGGTCATTGTCCACGTCGATCGCCTGGGTGCCGTCGGCCATGACCACGGCGCGCACGCGCAGCCGCAGGCGGCGCGAAGCCCGCACCACCGCACCCGAAAGCGTCTCCAGCCGCAGCTTGACCATGAGCAGCCCGGCAAGGCCCAGTGCCCGCCAGATCCGGGCGCCCTCGCGGTCGGAGGCGCCCCGGCCGCGAAACACGTCAACCGCGTGGACGAAACGCGTCCCCGCCATGCCATAAAGGTCGCACGCCGCGAACTCGCCGTCGCGCAAGGCTATATAGCTGCGCAGCGCATTGGGATGCGCGGCTTCCACCGCCTCGCGCCGGGCCAGCGCGAAAGTGACATCGCAGCTTTCCAGCGCATCGGCCATGGCGTCGATCGATTCCGCGCTGAGCAGGGCGTGGTCGGCGGTGGTGACGAGCAGCGGGCCATCCCAGTCCTCCGCCGCCGCGCGCACGCTTGCCGCGATATCCTGCCGCGCTTCCACCAGCGCCACGCTGCCGCGCCCCGGCAGCCGCGTCAGCACGTCCCACACCGGGTCGAACGCCTCCCGCTCCACGCAGACCGCAAGGCTGGCGACGCGGGGATGCTGCGCCGCCGTCTGCAGCACATGGGCGATGAGCGGCCGCCCCGCCAGCGGCACGAGGCAGCGGTGCCTTTCGCCGAAACGCTCTGCCAGTGGATCGATTCCGCCGGGGCCGAGGCCATGCCCCGCCAGCACCACCAGCCGCAGGGGCAGGCGCTCGATACCGTCGCTATCAGGAGAAACCGGTGAAGCCATAATCTGCGTCGCTATGCCGCGCGCGTGTGACAGCCCCGTGACCGGCGCGGAAATCCGCGATTTTCGCATGACGCGCCGCAAGCCGATGCGCACAAGCTATGGATAAAGCCGCAGCATTGCCTTGCCTCTCGCGCCCGGCTTGCGCAAGGCATGCGGCGTGAGCGCGAATATCGTGATCGGCCAGACCCCGCAGGGCGAGTCGATCGAAATCGACATCAAGGAACTTCTGGCGACCCGCCTGCTGGTGCAGGGCAATTCCGGGTCCGGCAAGTCGCACCTGCTGCGCCGCCTGCTCGAGGAGAGCGCCTCCATCGTGCAACAGGTGGTGATCGACCCCGAGGGAGACTTCGTCAGCCTGGCCGAGGAATTCGGCCATGTCGTGATCGACGGCGCCGCCTATGCGGAAGGCGAGATCGTCCGGCTGGGCGCGCGCATCCGCGAACACCGCGCCTCGGTCGTCCTCGCGCTCGACGAGCTTGAGATCGACCAGCAGATGAAATGCGCCGCGCAGTTCCTCAACGCCATGTTCGATGCCCCGCGCGAACAGTGGTATCCCGCGCTGGTCGTGGTGGACGAGGCGCAGATGTTCGCCCCCGCCGCCGCCGGCGAAGTGTCCGAGGAGGCGCGCCGCGTCAGCCTCGCGGCGATGACGAACCTGATGTGCCGGGGCCGCAAGCGCGGCCTTGCCGGGGTCATCGCCACCCAGCGCCTCGCCAAGCTGGCCAAGAACGTGGCGGCCGAAGCCTCGAACTTCCTGATGGGCCGCACCTTCCTCGACATCGACATGATCCGCGCCGCCGACCTGCTGGGCATGGAGCGCCGCCAGGCGGAACAGATCCGCGACCTGGCGCGCGGCCAGTTCCTCGGCCTCGGCCCGGCGATCAGCCGCCGCCCGGTGGCGGTGAACATCGGCACGGTCCTGACCGGTGCCAAGTCGGTCACCCCCGGCCTCACCCCGTTGCCCACGGCGACCACCGAGGAACTGCGCGAACTGCTGCACGACAATCTCCACGTCGAGCCGGAACGCCCCGATTTTCCGCGTCCCGCCCCGCGCCCCGCGATCGACGTCGAGGAACTGAGCGAATCGATCGCGCACGGCCCCTCCGCCGGCCCGTCTTCCGCACCGCCGCCGCGCCCCGAACGGCCCGAGCCGGAGCCGGAAGAAAACCGGGCGGCCATGCTCGAAATCCTGAACACCATGGCGCAGGACCCGGATTGCACGTTCCAGTCCGCGACCACGCTGTTCCAGGACTTCACCATTCGCTGCCGCATGAAGGGCATCTCGGTGCGCGGGCTCGATGCGACGATGTTCCGCCGCGGTTTCGCCGCCGCCATCGCCGGTATCGAGGACCCCGACGACGAACGCTGGTTCGATCTGGTCAACCTTGCCAAGCACGTTCCCGACGATGCGCTGGCGCCGTTCTACATGATCGCGCGCGCCGCCATGAACGACGAGCCCTGCCCAGACGACATGGTCCTGGCCCGCGTCTACGGCACCAGCAGCCCCCGCCGCGTGCAGCGCCTGCTGGACTATCTGGAAAAGGACGGGCTCATCGTCGTGCGCACGGACTTTTCGGGCAAGCGTTCGGTCGGACTGCCCGATCTCGGGGTTACAACCGCGCCCGTCGAGGAGTAAAAGGCCGTCATGGCCGAGATCATCAACCTTCGCATGGCCCGCAAGGCCAAGGCGCGCGACGCCGCCCGGACCCAGGCGGACACCGCCCGCGCGCAGCATGGCCGCACCAAGCACGAACGCCGGGCGACCGAGGCGGAAATCACGCGTCTGGGCCGCATCGTGGACGGTGCCAGGCGAACCCCGGAACAAGGCGAAGACTGATGCGCACGACTTATCTCGACGCCACGGTGCGCCTGTACCACCTCGATTCCGGCCCGGACGGCGGCGCCGCCAGCACGCTGTTCTACGGCACCCTGGCCGAGGCCATGGACATGGCCGCCCGGCAACCCGAAGAGGTGCAGGACGGCCTGTTCATCGCCACCGACAATGACGTGGTGGCCTATGTCGATCTGATCGAGGGCTGGTAGAAACTCAGAACCGCGCCTGAAGGCCGGCCGCCAGATAGTGGTCGCCGATATTGCCCTTCACGTCGATGCGCGGAAGGATCGGCATGGAGACCGTGCCGTAGGCCCGCAGGTCGTCACCGATCAGCCGCGCGCCGACACCCAGGCCGAGCGACATCGGCAGGCGGTACATCGCCTCTACCTTTCCAAAGAACCTGGTGCCGGAATTGTCGCACTTGCCGTCGGAAACCTGCGCGCCGCTGCTGCGGTTGAAGCACTGCGAATCGTCCGTGAAGTAGCCGGGATGGTCGCGGTGGTGGAAGAACACGCCCGCGCCGGGCGTGATGCTGAAGCCGCCGTCCTGGATCACCGGCACGCCGATCGCCAGTTCGCCGCCCCAGTCCCCTTCCGCGCGGGCCACGTTGGCCTCGGCCGTCACTTTCGCGGCGGCGGGCGTGGCAGCGGCGAACAGCGCGGCCGGAGCGACGACGGCGGCAAGCGCGGCAAGACGGATTTTCATGATATGTCCTTGAATTGCGATATCTGGAATTCTCTGCCGAGGCGTAGGATTCCGGCAGGGTAAAGCGCAAGACGGGCCGATTCGTTCCAACCCGGACAGGGCTCGATCCATCCCGCGCCGCCGGGCCGGAACGGTGCGGTTACTCCAAAGAGACGTACCCGAAACGGATCGCGGCGCTTGCGGCGACAGGTGGCGGCAGGCAGACTTTCCCGGTCACACCGCAAGGAAACGGCATGATCTTCGAGCAAATCGCCACGGGCGGCTGCCAGTCATACCTGCTCGGCTGCGAAGCCAGCCGCGCCGCGATCCTGATCGACCCGGAACAGTCCCAGATCGATCGCTATGTCGGCCTGGCGAGCCAGCTCGGCGTCCATATCCGCTACGTGCTCGACACGCACACGCATGCCGATCACTTCTCCGCCAGCCGCGAACTGGGCAGGCTGCTGCGCGCGCCGGTGGTGATGAACCGCCTGAGCCCTGCCCCTTATGCCGGGATGCGACTGGACGATGGGGACATGCTGATCGTCGGCGAGTTGCGCCTGCGCGCCCTGCACACGCCGGGGCATACGCGCGATTCGATGTGCATCCTTGCCGCGGACCGGGTCTTCACCGGAGACACGCTGCTGATCGGCGGCACCGGGCGCACCGATCTTCCCACCGGCGATCCCGCCGCCCTTCATGACAGCCTGTTCGGCAAGCTGCTGAAACTTCCGCCAGAAACGCTGGTCTATCCCGCGCATGACTACAAGGGCCGCAGCCATTCCACCATCGGCGCCGAAATCGCCGAAAATCCGCGCCTGCAAAAGACCGACCGGGATGAATTCGTGGCGATGATGCAGCATCTGGACCTGGCCGCGCCCACCCATCTCACCGAAGCGCTGCTCACCAACATGAACGGCGGCAGGACCGTTGCCCAGCTTCTCGCCGAAGCCGCCGCGCGCGTTCCCTTCATCGCGCTGGAGGAATTGAACGCGCGGATCGGCACCCTAGCCGGCGACATGATCGTGCTCGACGTGCGCGAGAAGGAAGCGTTCGAGGCCGGCCATATTCCCGGCGCCGTCCACCTGCCGCGCGGCCAGCTCGAACTGCGGGTCAACGCGATGCTCTGCGATCCCACCGCCCGGCTGGTGACATGCTGCGAATTCGGCAAGATCTCCACGCTGGCCGCCGCGACCTTGCGCGAACTGGGGTTCCTACGCGCGGTCGCGCTGGACGGCGGCGTCAAGGCATGGGCAGAGGCGGGCTATCCGGTCGAACGTCAGGCCTGAAACACCACTTTCGTTCCCGCCGAAACCATCTGCGCCAGCCGCGCGGCGTCCCAATTGGTCAGGCGCACGCAGCCATGGCTTTCGGTGCGGCCGATGTTCTGGGGTTCGGGCGTGCCGTGAATGCCGTAGTGCGCCTTGGACAAGTCCAGCCAGACCACGCCGACAGGCCCGTTCGGCCCCGGCGGCAGGAGCTTGTCCTTCGCGCTTTTCTTGGCATCCCAGAACAGGTCCGGGTTGAAGTGATAGTCCGGATTGCGCGCCTCTCCCACGATCTTCCAGGTGCCGAGCGGCAGGGGATCGTGGCCGCTGCCGGTGGTCACCGGGAACTGCGCGATCAGCTTGTTCGCACCGTCATAGACCCGCAGCGCGCCATCGGACTTGTCGACCACGACGTGATCGGCCCTGGGTTGCTCCGCCGCGACGCCAAGGCGCTGGAGGGTATCGGCCCAGCCGCTCTCGTCCCCCTCGATGGTCGCAAGTCCGGCATCGCGAACGTCGGGCACCCGGATCGTCCGCCCCGCGCCCAGCACCGTGCCTGCGCCGTTGAGCGCCAGCAGCGTTTCGGGCGTGGTGTGGAACCGTTCGGCCAGCGCCTCGGCCATGCTGCGGTATCCCAGGTGCTTGAACCGCGCCTGCCCGGCCATGTCCTTGGGCAGGTCCGGCACGAACGGGCCTCTCGCGAAGTCCGCCGGGATCACCACGTTGCGCGTTCCGGCGCTGTCGCTGCCCGAAAGCAGCGCCTGCTGGGTCGCCGGGTCCAGCCTGCCGCTTGCCGGCAGGCCCCGTGCTTGCTGGAACCCGCTGAGGGCGAGGCGGTAGGACTGGCCTTTCTTGCCGTCTATCACGCCGGAGGAGAAGCCGAGCCGGTCGAGCGCGACTTGCGCGCGCAGCACGAGGCTGTCGGCCGATTCGGTGGCGGCGCCGCCCGGCGCGTCGGCAAAGGCCAGTCCCTGCCCCGGCGATGTCGCGCCGGTGCGCTCACCGGAAGGGGCACGCTCGGAATGGCAGGCGGAGAGCAGCAGGGCCGCGGCGACGGAGACAAGCGGCAGGGTTCGCAACACGCGGGGCATCCTTCTTTTTTCCTCTTTCCCCATCAACGCGCGAAGCCGCGCCCGGCTTCACGGCGGCGCGCGTTTTTGTGCCGCACGCCGCCACCTGCTCACGCCGCGCCTGCCGCCCAACCTGCCGGAAGCGCGCGTCCCACCGTGCCGGAGGCGCGCCCACCCCCATTGTGCCGGAGGCCCGCTTGCCATACCGGCTGGCGCGATGAGCAGGTTCGATTCCTTCTTCGCGGCGGCACTCGGCCGGATCGAGAGCGCCGGACAGCGCCGCATCTTGCGTCCCGCCGCGCTGGAGCCCGGCGGCCGCATCCGGCGCGGCGGCCGCGAGCTGATCGACTTTTCCAGCAACGACTATCTCGGCCTTGCCCGGCATCCGCTGCTGGTCGAACGCGCCCGCGCATGGACCGAGGCCCTGGGCACCGGCTCCGGCGCCTCCCGGCTGGTAACCGGCACGAGCGAGGCGCATCTCGCGCTCGAAGCCCGGATCGCCGCGTTCAAACATGCCGAGGCGGCGCTGATCTTCGCCAGCGGCTGGCAGGCCAATGCCGCGGTGATCCCCGCCCTGCTCGCCGCCGCGCCCGGCGCCATGGTCTTCACCGACCGGCTGGTCCACGCCTCCATGCACGCCGGCATCGCCATTTCCGGCACGCGCCAGCACCGTTTCCGCCACAACGACCTCGATCACCTGGAGGAGCTGCTGGCCGGCAAGGGCCGTGACGCGCCCGCCCGGCTGATCCTTACCGAAAGCGTGTTCTCGATGGACGGGGACCGCGCCGATATCGCCCGCCTGGCCGATATCGCCGCCCGGCACGACGCCTTCCTGTTCGCCGACGAAGCCCATGCCACCGGCGTGCTCGGCCCCGGCGGCGCGGGGCTTTCGGCGCAAGTGCCCGGCGGGATCGACCTCGTGATGGGCACCTTCAGCAAGGCGCTCGGCGGATTCGGCGCCTATGTCGCGGGATCGCGGGTGATGATCGACTACCTCGTCAACGCGGCGAGCGGCTTCGTCTTCACCACCGCCCCGCCGCCCGCCGTGCTTGGCGCGATCGACGCCGCGCTCGACCTCGTGCCGGCCATGGACGAGGAGCGCGCCCACCTCGCCGCGCTGGGCGAACGCCTGCGCCGCGGGCTCGCCGCGCTCGGCATCGACCATGGCGCGTCCAGCACGCAGATCGTCCCCGCCGTGATCGGCGCGGAAGAAGCGGCGCTGGGCCTCTCGCGCCAGCTGGAGGAACGCGGCCTGCTCGCCTCGGCGATCCGCCCGCCAACGGTGCCGCCGGGCACCAGCCGCCTGCGCCTTGCGCTGCGGGCAACTCATTCCAAAGCCGATATCGATGTCCTGCTGGAAGCCATCGGCGATGCGGTGGGCCCGATTTCGCAGGCCGGGGAACGGCGATGAAGCTGCTCTTCGCCCATGGCTGGGGTTTCGGCAGCGCATTCTGGGAACCGCTCGCGAACCTGCTGGCGGACATGCCGCAGGCGATCGACGATTGCGGCTACTTCGGCACGCCGCGCGCCTGCCGCGTGGAAGGCCCGTGCCTTGCGATAACCCACTCCTACGGCACGATGCGCGTGCTGGCCGATCCGCCGCCGGGGCTCGTCGGCATCGTGGCGATCAACGGGTTCGAGCGCTTCACCGCCCGTCCCGACCGCGCGGGCGTCCCGGTGCGCGTGGTGGACCGGATGCTGCGCCGTTTCGGCGAGGACCCGCGCGCCGTGCTCGCCGAGTTCCGCCGCCAGTGCGGTGCAGGCGATGGCTTCGGCGAAATCGACGCGGACCTGCTCCGCACCGACTTGCTGCGCCTGCGCGATGCCCAGCCGCCGCTGCCGGCGGTGCCGGTACTTTCGCTGCAAGGCGCGCGCGACCCGCTTTTGCCCGAGGCGATGCGGGCCGCCGTTTTCGCGGGCGCGGCCGTGAGCCGGATCGAAAGCGCCGCGGGCGGACACCTCCTGCCGCTGGAAGCGCCGGAGCTTTGCGCCGGGGCGGTGCGCGGCATGATCGGGCACGGAGCATGAACGTTCCACGTGAAAGCATCGCCCGCGCCTTCGCCGGGGCTGCCGACTATGACGGCAACGCACGCATCCAGCGCGACATCGCGCAGGCCCTCGCCGCGCGGATCGCCGCGCTTGCCCTGCCCCGGCGCCCCCGCGTGCTGGAAATCGGCTGCGGCACCGGATTCCTCACGCAGGCACTGGCGGGCCTTGGCGGGGACTGGCTCGTCACCGACCTCTCGCCCGAGATGCTGGAGCGTTGCCGGGCGCGGCTGGGCGAAGACGCGCACCGCCGCTTCGCCGTGCTCGACGGTGAGTACGGCGATCCCGGCGGCGGCCCGTTCGACCTGATCTGCTCCAGCCTCGCCGTGCAGTGGTTCGACGATGCCCCGCGAGCGCTCGCCCGCATGGGCGGCTGGCTTGCACCCGGCGGCCACCTGATGGTGACGACGCTCGGCCCCGGCAGTTTCGCGCAGTGGCGGGAAGCGCACGCGGCGGAGGGCCTCGCGGCCGGAACGCCCCGCTTCGCCCCGGTCGCGGCCTTCGGCGACTTCTCCGTCACGGCCGAGAACCGCATCGAGCGCCATGACGATCCGCTCGCCTTCCTGCGCGCGCTCAAGGCCATAGGCGCGCACGCCGCCGATGCCGGGCACCGCCCGCTTTCTCCCGGCCAGTTGCGCCGGACGCTGGCTCGTTTTGCCCAAAGCGGATGCGAAGTCACTTACGAGGTCGTGACCTGTCACTTACACCGCGCTAGGTGAGCGCCCCATGAGACCCCAGATCGCCAGACCCCTGATCGTCACCGGAACCGATACCGAAATCGGCAAGACCGTGTTCGCCGCCGCGCTCGCCGGGGCGCTGGGCGCGCATTACTGGAAGCCGGTACAGGCCGGGCTCGAGGAAGACGGCGGCGATGGAGACCGCGTGGGGCGGCTGTCCGGCCTGCCCGCCGGCCACATCCTGCCCGAAGCCTACCGCCTCGCCACCCCCTGCTCCCCGCACCTCGCCGCCGAGATCGACGGGGTGGAGATCGATCCCGAACGGCTCGCCCTGCCGCAGGTAGAAGGGCCGCTGGTGGTCGAGGGGGCGGGCGGCGTCATGGTCCCGCTCACCCGCACCATGACTTATGCCGACCAGTTCGCGCGGTGGCAGGCGCCGGTGGTGCTGGTGGCGCGCACCGTGCTGGGCACGATCAACCATTCGCTGCTCTCGATCGAGGCGCTGCGTTCGCGCGGCGTCGAGGTGCTGGGCGTGGCTTTCGTGGGCGATGCCGTGGAAGACAGCGAGGCCACTATCTGCGCCATGGGCAATGTCCGCCGCCTCGGCCGCCTGCCCCGCCTCGCATCCCTGACCCCCGAGGCCCTGGCCCGCGCCTTTGCAGCAAACTTCCGCATCGAGGACTTCAGGGCATGACATCATCGGTCTGGCATCCCTTCACGCAGCACGGGCTTGGCGAGCCGGTGCCGCTCGTCACCCATGCCGAGGGCGCGCTGCTGCACACGGCCGACGGCAAGGCGGTGGTGGACGCGGTTTCCTCGTGGTGGGTGACGACGCACGGCCATTCCCATCCGCGCATCCGCGCCGCCATCGCGGAGCAGGCGCAGAAACTCGACCAGATCATCTTCGCCGGATGGACGCACGAACCGGCCGAACAGGTCGCCGCCGGCCTGCGCGAGATCATGCCGGAAAGCCTGACGCGGGTGTTCTTCTCCGATTCGGGTTCGACCAGTGTCGAAGTCGCGCTGAAGATGGCGCTCGGCTACTGGCACTGGCGGGGCGAGAACCGCCACCGGATCGTGGTGATGGAGAATTCCTACCACGGCGACACCATCGGCGCGATGTCGGTGGGGGAGCGCGGCGTGTTCAACCAGCCCTACGAGCCGCTGCTGTTCGGCGTCGGCCGCATTCCCTTCCCCGCAGCGGGCGCGGAACAGCAGACGCTGGACGCGCTGGAGGCGCTCTGCCGCCAGCCGGACACCGCCGCCCTGATCGTGGAACCGCTGATCCTCGGCGCGGGCGGGATGCTGGTATACGGCCCGGAAACGCTTGCCGCGATGCGCGATATCTGCGCGCGGCACGGGGTCCTGTTCATCGCCGACGAAGTGATGACGGCATGGGGCCGCACCGGCACCCTGCTCGCCTGCGAACAGGCCGGCATCGTCCCCGACATCCTCTGCCTTTCCAAGGGGCTGACCGGGGGCGCCGTCCCGCTCGCCGTCACCATGGCCAGCGAGCCGATCTTCGAGGCGCATTACTCCGCCGACCGCGCGCGGATGTTCTTCCACTCGTCAAGCTACACGGCAAACCCGATCGCCTGCGCCGCCGCCGCCGCCAACCTGGCGATCTGGCGCGAGGAGCCGGTGCGCGAAAGGATCGCCGCGCTGGCGGAAAAGCAGGCGGGCTGGATCGCGAAGCTCGGCCAGTTCTGCCATTTCGACAATCCCCGCACGATCGGCACGATCGCCGCGCTGGACCTCAGGACCGCCGGCACCAGCGGCTACATGAGCGACCTCGCTCCGCGCCTCATGGCCTTCTTCCGGGAACGCGACGTGCTGCTGCGCCCGCTCGGGAACACGGTCTACGTCATGCCGCCCTACTGCATGACCGACGATCAGCTCGCACAGGTGTGGGATGCCATCGGCGAAGCGGTGATATCGTTCTGAAAAACGGATAATCCCGCCTCCCCGGCGCGGCATTCGCGAAACGGGGAGGCGGGACCGTGGCCGCCGCATGGGGGGTAACGGCGGCCGGGGTAGCTCTGGTCAGTCTGCCGTCTCGGGCACGGGCGAGAGCGCGGGGTTCACGCTCATGCCCAGTGCGCTGGCCACGCCCTGGCCGTAAGCCGGATGGCAGCGGGTGCAGTTGTCGATGTGCCGCTGCTTGATGAAGTCCGGCGCATCGCCCATGGCGCGGGCCGTATTCTCGAACAGACGCTGCTTCTGGTCGGCGTCGATCAGTTCGAACAGGGCGCGCGGCTGGCTGTAGTAGTCGTCATCATCCTCGCGGAAGTTCCAGAAATCGGCGTTTCCATCGATCTTCATCGGCGGTTCGCGGTACTCGCCCTGGCCCTGCCACTGCCCGAACGAGTTCGGGTGGTAGTGCGGCAGGCCGCCGTAGTTGCCGTCCACCCGGCCCTGGCCGTCGCGGTGGTTGGTGAAGACCGGGCAGCGCGCGGCGTTCACCGGGATCTGGTGGTGGTTCACGCCAAGGCGGTAACGCTGCGCATCCGAATAGGCGAAGAGACGCGCCTGCAGCATCTTGTCGGGAGAGACGCCGATGCCGGGAACGAGGTTGGAAGGGCTGAAGGCGCTCTGCTCCACATCGGCGAAGAAGTTCTCCGGATTGCGGTTCAGCTCCATCATGCCGACCTCGATCAGCGGGTAGGTCTTCTGCGACCAGACCTTGGTGAGGTCGAAGGGGTGGAACCCGCAGGTCGCCGCTTCTTCCTCGGCCATGATCTGCACCATGACCTTCCACTTCGGGAAATCGCCGCGCTCGATGGCGTCGTAGAGATCGCGCTGGTGCGATTCGCGGTCACCTGCCACGATTGCCGCCGCTTCGGCGTCGGTCAGGTGGGCGTGGCCCTGCTGGGTCTTGAAGTGGAACTTCACCCAGAACCGCTCGCCCGCCTCGTTGTAGAACGAGTAGGTGTGGCTGGAGAAGCCGTCCATGTGGCGGTAGCTCCTGGGGATGCCGCGATCGCCCATGACATAAGTGACCTGGTGGAACGCCTCCGGCAGCAGGGTCCAGAAGTCCCAGTTGTTGGTGGCGCTGCGCATGTTGGTGCGGGGATCGCGCTTCACCGCCTTGTTGAGATCGGGGAACTTGCGGGGATCGCGCACGAAGAAGACCGGCGTGTTGTTGCCGACCATGTCCCAGTTGCCTTCCTCGGTGTAGAACTTCACCGCGAAGCCGCGAATGTCGCGTTCGGCATCGGCGGCGCCGCGCTCGCCCGCAACCGTGGTGAAGCGCGCGAAGATCTCGGTCTGCTTGCCCGCCTCGCCCAGGAACTTCGCGCGGGTATAGCGGCTGACGTCACCGGTGACGGTGAAAGTGCCGAACGCGCCCGAACCCTTGGCATGCATGCGCCGCTCGGGGATGACTTCGCGGTTGAGGTTGGCCAGCTTCTCCAGCAGCCACACGTCCTGCATCAGCAGCGGCCCGCGCGGCCCGGCAGTCAGCGAATTGGAATTGTCGACCACCGGCGCGCCGAAGGCGGTGGTGAGAGGGGTAGGAGTGAGCGAAGTCTCGCCGTGGGCGTAGGGGCACTTTCCGCCGCCGGGTGTGGTTTCGGTCATGGTCTCACTCCTTGTCTTGTCCGTCCCGCTAAGGGCTTGCGAGACGGTTCTAACCGAAGGAGACTGATTGAATAAGCTATACGAAGGCGTAAGTGTAATCGCTTCAGGCGATTAGTTGCACAGGGCCAGCTGCAGACGGCCCTTACAGCGTCCTGCTGATCGCGAGCCGGGCCTGGAGCGAAATCAGCGTCGAACTGGCGTCCGCCACGTCGCCGCGCCGCACCGCATCGCGCGCGCGCCTGATTTCGGCGGCCAGGAACTTGCGCACGTCCCCGGGCGTGCCTGCGCCGAGCGCGCCAGCCTTGGCGGACAGCGTGGCCAGCCCGGCAAGCGCATTGGCATTGGCATTGGCGGTGCCGGTATCGCCGTTACCCAGTTCGGTCGCCAGGTTGCCCGCGCCGATCTCGATCTGCATCAGGGTGGCCTGGTCCTGTTCGCCCAGCCGCGAGGTGCCCGTCATCGGGGCCTGCTGCGCGGGCGCGGCGGCCAGCGCCTCGGGGAGATCAGAGGTCATCTTCTCGAACGCCAGCGTGCCGAGCAGCGCCGCGGCGGCCAGCACGATGACGAGGATGACGATGCTGGAGGGCTGACGGAGGGTGGAAGTCAGCGTCTTGGTCATGGGAAAGGCAGTTCCATTCGGGAGTATCGTCAATCGCATTATAGAACGATGCGGCGCAGGAAGGTGGCCGCGCCAGCTTGTGCGCGGCGCTGCAGCATCCTATGGGCTCGCTCATTCATGAATGCGGGCTATGGGAGCATCAATGGCCGCCAACTCCAAGACCTCGGCGCTGATGGCGCGGGGATGCGAATTTCTCGGCAGCGAATATGCCATCCTGTGCGGCGCCATGTCCTGGGTATCCGAACGCAATCTCGTCTCGGCCATCAGCAATGCCGGCGGCTTTGGCGTCATTGCATGTGGTGCGATGAACCCCGAGCTCCTCGACAAGGAGATCGAAGGGACGCGCGCCCTGACCGACAAGCCTTTCGGTGTCAACCTCATCACCATGCATCCGCAGCTCTTCGAGCTGATCGCGGTCTGCGCGAAGCACAAGGTCGGCCATGTCGTGCTGGCCGGCGGCATTCCGCCCAAGGGCAGCGTCGAGGCGATCAAGGAATCGGGCGCCAAGGTGATCTGCTTCGCGCCCACGCTGGCGCTGGGCAAGAAGCTGCTGCGCTCCGGCGCCGACGCGCTGGTGATCGAGGGCATGGAAGCCGGCGGCCACATCGGCCCGGTTTCCACTTCGGTGCTGGCCCAGGAAATCCTGCCCGCGCTCGCCGCCGACAACCTCGTCTTCGTGGCGGGCGGTATCGGCCGGGGCGAGGCCATGGCCGGATACCTGGAAATGGGCGCGGCGGGCGTGCAGCTCGGCACCCGTTTTGCCTGCGCAAGCGAATCCATCGCTCACGCCGATTTCAAGAAGGCGTTCTTCCGGGCCTCGGCACGCGATGCGGTTGCCTCGGTGCAGGTCGATCCGCGCCTGCCGGTGATCCCGGTGCGCGCGCTCAAGAACAAGGGCACCGAGGAATTCACCGCCAAGCAGATCGAAGTCGCCAAGCGCCTCGATTCCGGTGAACTGGACATGGGCCAGGCGCAGCTTTCGATCGAGCACTTCTGGGCAGGCGCGCTGCGCCGCGCGGTGATCGACGGCGACGTCGAGAGCGGCTCGGTCATGGCCGGCCAGTCGGTGGGCATGGTCAGCAAGGAAGAGCCGGTCGCGGACATCATCGCCGCCCTCCTGGCCGAATCCGAAGCGGCGCTTTCCAACCGCTCCGCTGCCTGAGGCCCGAACCAATGGCTGAACCGCTGATCCTCGCGCTGTCCTGCACCGACCGTCCCGGCATCGTCGCCCGCGTTACCGGCTACCTCGCGCAGGCGGGCGGCAACATCATCGAGGCGCAGCAGTTCAACGACCTCGAGGAAGACAAGTTCTTCATGCGCGTGGCCTTCGATCCGGGCTCCGCGGATCGCGAGGCGTTCAGCGAAGGGTTCGGCGCGATCGCGCACGAATACGGCATGGCCTGGTCGATGACCCGGCGCGACCGCCCGCGCCGGGTGCTGCTGCTGGTCAGCAAGTTCGACCACTGCCTCGCCGACCTGCTCTACCGCCAGCGCATCGGCGAAATGGCGATGGAAGTGGTGGGGATCGTCTCCAACCACCCGCGCGAGGCGATCAACTCGCTGATGATCGGCGATATCCCGTTCCATCATCTGCCCGTCACGCGGGACACCAAAGCCCATCAGGAAGCGCAGATCCGTGCGCTGGTGAACGAGACCCGGGCCGAACTGGTGGTGCTGGCGCGCTACATGCAGATCCTCTCGGACGAGATGGCGGCCTTCCTTTCGGGGCGCTGCATCAATATCCACCACTCGTTCCTGCCGGGCTTCAAGGGCGCCAAGCCCTATCACCAGGCCCATGCGCGCGGCGTGAAGATGATCGGCGCCACCGCGCACTACGTCACCGCCGACCTCGACGAAGGCCCGATCATCCACCAGGACGTGGAAACCGTGACTCACGCCGATACGCCCGAGGACATGGTCCGCAAGGGCCGCGACATCGAGCGCCGCGTGCTGGCAGAGGCCGTGCGCCTGCATCTTGAGGACCGCGTGCTCCTGAACGGTTCGCGCACGGTGGTCTTCCGAAGCTGACACTTGCAGGGCGGCGATCATCGTTCGATGGTGCCGCCTCTGCCAAGGGAGAGAGCCCATGCCCGTCAACGGTGTCGATCACGTCAATATCCTTACCGACGATCTTGAGGCGACCGCCTCGTTCTACGAACGGGTGCTCGGCCTCACCCGCAGCGACAATCCCACGATCGCCAAAGGCATCGCCGGCTACTGGATGCGCGATGCGGCGGGCCATGCGATCGTCCACCTCGTGGACCGCACCACCGCGCCGGGCCGCTACGACGAATACCGGCCCGGACAGCCGACCAACGCGCTCCACCATTTCGCCCTGCGCTGCTCGGGCTTTGCCGAAACGGTGGCCACGATCGAGCAGCTCGGCCTTGCGCACCGGGTGATGGAACACCCCGGCCTCGGCCTGCGGCAGGTGTTCCTGGTGGACCCCAATGCGGTGAACCTCGAACTCAACTTCCCCGGAGACTGAAATCCGGCATTCCGGCAAGCAGGCCCTCGCCATGGCCTTCGCGGTTGGGTAGCCTTGGCGGCAACCACCTGATTTCAAGACCGGAGCGCTTTTCGATGTGTGACGATTTCACCGCCGAGGCCGAAGACGCCAACCTTGCCCGGCGCGGGCTCAATCGCCGGCAGTTCGCCGCGATCGGCGCCGGCGCGGCGGCCGGAGCCGCCCTTACCGGCTGCACCAACGTGATGAAGCTGCGCGGCGCCAATGCGCTGAACGAGCGGATGGTCTCGATCACCACGGCGGACGGCGTGGCCGACGCCTTCTTCGTCCACCCGGCCAAGGGCAGCCATCCCGCCGTCATCCTCTGGCCCGATATCGCCGGCCTGCGCGAGGCGAAGAAGATCATGGCCCGCACGCTCGCCGCCGAAGGCCACGCCGTGCTTGTCGTGAACCCCTATTATCGCGGCGAGCCCGCCCCCGTGTTCGAAAGCTTCGCCGCCTTCCGCACGCCGGAAGGGCAGGCCAAGGTCGCTCCGCTGCGCGCCGCGCTCACGCCCGACGCCATCACCCGCGATGCCCGTGCCTATGTCGCCTTCCTCGATGCCCAGAAGGCCGTGGATACGAAGCGCGGGATCGGCAGCAACGGCTATTGCATGGGCGGCCCCTTCACCGTCCGTACGGCGGCGGCAGTACCGGGACGGGTCCGCGCGGCGGCTTCCTTCCACGGCGCCGGCCTCGTCACCGACCAGGACGACAGCCCCCACCGCCTTCTGGCGCGCACGCAGGCCTCCTATCTCTTCGCCATCGCCCGCAACGACGATGCGAAGCAGCCGGACCAGAAGACCGACCTGAAGCAGGCCGCCTCCGCCGCCGGACGCCCCGCCGAAGTCGAGGTCTACCCCGCCGATCACGGCTGGTGCGTGCCTGATTCGCCGGCATGGGACCCGGATGCGGCGGACAAGGCATGGCAGCGGATGCTCGCGCTCTACGCCGCGCTCTAGCCGCCGAACGTCGCCCGATCGTCACTTGCCCGTTAACGCCGGGTTACAATAGGCGCGTCCACGGTGTAGGAAGCGCTCGGGCCGCCTGGTCCGCTTAAGGGATTTATACCTCGAAAATGGCCAATGATTCCGGCCGGCGCCGCTCCTCCAGCGGGCCTTCCTCCCCTGCCAAGAAGAAACCCCTCTGGCGCCGAATCGTTCGCGGCGTCCTGATCTGGGGCTCTGCACTTGCCATTCTGGGCGTGATCTTCCTGGGCACCGCCGTCGTCTTCACGATGAGCGAGCTGCCGGAATACGATTCGCTCAAGAGCAGCCAGAACGGCCAGATGATCGTGGTCCGCGCGCGGGACGGGACGGAACTCGTCTCGCTCGGGCCGAGCTACGGCAAGTGGCTGAGCTACGACCAGATTCCCGCCGTCATGAAGGGCGCGATGGTCTCGGTCGAGGATCGCCGCTTCCGCGAGCATATCGGCGTTGACGCGCTGGGCCTGCTGCGCGCCGTCTACGTCTCGACGACGACGGGCGGCCGCGCCAAGGCAACCTCGACGATCACGCAGCAGCTTGCCCGCAACGTATTCCTCAACAACAGCCGCTCCTTCACGCGCAAGGCGCGCGAAGCGGTGCTGGCGCTGGCGCTGGAACGCAAGTTCACCAAGGACCAGATCCTCGAACTCTACCTCAACAAGGTCTATTTCGGCGGCGGCGCCTATGGCATCGACGCGGCCAGCCGCAAGTTCTTCGGCCATCCCGCCACCGAACTCTCCACCGCCGAGGCCGCGATCATCGCCGGCCTGGTGAAGGCCCCTTCGAACTATTCGCCCACCGCCGACGTCGCGGCCGCCAAGGACCGCGGCGAAGTGGTGCTGGGCCTGATGGTCAAGAACGGCGCGATCACGCAGCAGGAAGCCGATCAGGCCGACATCGCCGACGTGAACGTGGTCCATGAAAAGGGCCAGAACGCGGTCCGTTATTTCACCGACTGGGCCCTGCCCCAGCTCGACACGCTGCTGCCCGACACGAACGAGCCGATCGAGGTCTGGACCACGCTCGATCCGAAGATGCAGCAGGCGGCCACCAGTTCGATCGTCGCCAACGTGCCCAAGGGCGCGCAGGGCGCGCTCGTCAGCCTCGACCGCGACGGCGCCGTGCTGGCGATGGTCGGCGGCACGGACTACGTGAATTCGAACTATAACCGCGCCACCACCGCGATGCGCCAGCCCGGCTCGGCGTGGAAGCTGTTCGTCTACCTCTCCGCGCTCGAAGCCGGCTACACGCCGGACGACCGCGTGGTGGACGAACCGGTGACGATCGACGGCTGGAGCCCGCAGAACGACGGCCGCAACTTCGCCGGCCAGATCGATATCCGCACCGCCTTCGCCTATTCGAAGAACACCGTCGCCGCGCAGCTCGGCAACGAGGTGGGCTTCGGCACCGTGGCCTCGATGGCGCGGCGCTTCGGCATCACCACCCCGATCAACACCAAGCCCGCCATGGTGCTGGGCACCTCCGAAGTGCGCGTGATCGACATGACCCGCGCCTTCGCCGCGGTTTCCGCCGGCGGCACCTCGGTGGAGCCCTATGGCATCGTCAAGGTGACGACGTCCTCGGGCGAAGTGCTCTACGAACACAAGTCGGTGCGCGGACAGGTTCTGGTGCCGCCCAACGTGGCCGCCGGGATCACCGACCTGCTGCAGACGACCGTGGCCACCGGCACCGGCCGCGCCGCGCAGATCGGGCGCCCCGTGGCGGGCAAGACCGGCACCACCAGTTCGAACAAGGACGGCTGGTTCCTCGGCTTCTCCAGCGGCATCACCACCGGAGTCTGGATGGGCCGCGACGATGCCCGCCCGGTCGGCGGCCTTTCCGGCGGCCATGCCCCGGCACGCGCCTTCTCCGATTACATGAAGGTCGCGGTGGCCAAGCGCCCGGTCGAACAGTTCGACACCGAGGTGAAGCTGCCCGAATGGCAGCTCGAACCCGACGACGAGGCGATGCAGGGCAACCCGAACGACTATTACTACGTCGACGAGAACGGCAATATCGTCCAGCCCGGCCCGGATGGCCAGGGCGCGGGTCAGGGCCCGGACGGCCAGCCGCGCTACGAGGATGGTTCGGTCGGTCCCGGCCCCGGCCCCGGCCAGCCGCAGATGCCCGACTATGGCCCCGCACAGTCGCCGCCGCCGGCCGCCAACAGCGACTTCCTCGACCGCGCCACCGGGCGCGGCCAGCAGGACGATCCGGGCCTTCGCGCCGGACAGGGACTGGGGACGGGCGCGCCCCGCCCAACCGCCGGCACTCCCCGCCCCGCCGCCACGCGCAGCCCCGCCCCGGTCGCCACCCGCACGCCGGGCAACTGACCCTGGCGACAGGAAAACAAAAAGGCCCGGAGACAGCTCCGGGCCTTTTTCGTTGGAAGACGCCGCACACTTCCATGTGCAGGGCGTGGCCTTACTGAAGCGTCACGCCTTCATCGTCGCCGTCGTCGCTGCGGCGGCCGAAGAACTGCATGAGCTGGACCAGCAGTTCGCAGCGCAGCGGCAGGCTGTCCGCTTCGAGCAGGGCCTGCTTGGCGGCGGCATCGAACGGCGCGATCTGCGAGACGCCGTTGATGAGCGACTGGTCGTCCAGCCGGCCGACCTGGTCCCAGTCCACCGCATAACCCTGCGCATCGGCGAAGCGCTTGGCCTCGCGCTCGAAGCTGGCGCGTTCGATCGGGGCCAGCACTTCGTCCTCGCGGTCAGGCAGGAGCTCGGCTTCGACCTGCCGGAACGGGGTCGTCACATCGAGTTCGCGCAGCACGCGGAACCGCGATTCGCCGGTGAGCAGGATATTGAACCGCCCATCCTCCAGCGCCTCGACATCGCCGATCCGCCCGAGGCAGCCCACCGCGTAAAGCGGCGCGCCTTCCTGCGGGCGTTGCGGCTGGATCATGCCGATTCGCCGATCCCGCGCGAGCGCGTCGCTCACCATCGCCCGGTAGCGGGGCTCGAAGATGTGGAGCGGCAGTTGCAGCCCCGGATAGAGCACCGCGCCCGGCAGCGGGAAGATGGTGATCCGCGCCACCGTCAACCGAACAGTACGGTGGAGAGCTTGCGGCGCGTGGCGGAGACCCAGGGGTCCTCAAGGCCGGTCACCTCGAAGATCTGGAGCAGCTTGGCGCGGGCGGCGCCTTCGTTCCACTCGCGGTCGGCGGCGACCATGCGCAGCAGCACCTCCGCCGCGGCATCGCGTTCGCCGGCGGCGAATGCGGCATTGGCGAAAGCGAACTGCGCCTCCATGTCGGCGGGACGCTCGGCAGCGGCGGCGCGCAATGCGGCAAGCTCGCTGTCCTCGGGCTTGTCCTTCGCCAGCGCCAGCGCGGTGCGGGCGCGTTCCAGCAGCGGATCGGCGGCAAGTTCGCCTTCGAGACTGTCGAGCACCTGCCCGGCCTCGTCGATGCGGCCCGCCAGCACCAGCGCGCGCACGAACCCGGCCAGCACTTCGGCATTCTCAGGCGCGAGTTCGAGGATCTGCATGAAGGTCGCGGCGGCACGCTCGCCGTCACCCTCCGCCAGCGCTTCCTCGCCCATGGCGATCAGCGGCGCGATATCGTGCTGCGGCTCGGCCCCGCCCGGCTGGACCGGCAACTGCGACAGCAGCTGGTCGAGGGTGGCCTTCAGCTGCGATTCGGTGCGCGCACTGGTAAGGTCCGCCACCGGTTGCCCCTGGAAGATCGCATAGACCGTCGGGATCGAACGCACCTGGAACTGCGATGCGATGAACTGCTCTTCATCGACATTCACCTTGGCAAGGATCACGCCCTTGTCGGCATAGTCCGCCGCCACTTTTTCCAGCACCGGGGTGAGCGCCTTGCACGGCCCGCACCATTCGGCCCAGAAATCGAGAATCACCAGCTGCGTCATCGACGGTTCGGCCACTGTCTTGCGGAACCGGTCGACCGCCTTCTGTTCGTCGAGGTTGAGACCCATGCTGGCCAAGGTATGTGCTCCCGTGAAAATCGAATGGCCCCCTAGATCGTCTCTCGGGACAGATTTGTGAAGGGTTCATGTCCGGTTAGGTGCCGTTTAGGTGTCGTTCTGTCATGCTTCGAAAAATTCTTTCGATTTTCCTCTTGCGGCCTCCAAAAGGCACTGCTAGTGGCGCGCCTCCACCCCGGACCTGCCGGACACTCCAGCAGGTCTTGAACGTCAGAGCGGGCGTAGCTCAGGGGTAGAGCACAACCTTGCCAAGGTTGGGGTCGAGGGTTCGAATCCCTTCGCCCGCTCCAGTTCACATAGGGATTTCCGGTTCGCCGGACGTCTCCAAACGCCAGAGCGGGCGTAGCTCAGGGGTAGAGCACAACCTTGCCAAGGTTGGGGTCGAGGGTTCGAATCCCTTCGCCCGCTCCAGTTTCCTTCGGTGGAAAATCCAGACATTCCAGGAACCTGCATCCACACCTCGTGGATGTCCTGATTCGCCTGCTCATACGCCGTGAACCCTGTTCGCCTAATCTCGCCGTGGCTTTCGCGGAGGGGAACGTGAGCGGACTGGAAGCGCTGCTGATCAAGGCAAGAGGCGCGGCGAAAAGAGGCGAGACGGAAGCGGCGCGGGCGTTCTACCGCGAGGCGCTGGACCGTTTTCCCCGCAACGGCCGGGCAAGGTCGGCGCTCCTTGCGCTCGAAGCTGCCAACACCGATCCGCCGCCCGCCGAAATCGACCAGATGGTATCCGCCTATCGCTCCGGCCGCCTCGAAGATGCGGTGCGTGAGGGTGCCCGGCTCGCCGCGGCCTTTCCGCAGAGCTTCACCGTCCACAACCTGCAAGGCGCGGCGCTGCTCGCGCTCGGCGTGCTTCCGGCCGCCGAAGCCGCATTCCGCCGCGCCATCGCGGCCGATCCCGAAGCGGCAGCCTGCTGGAACAACCTTGCCATCACCTTGCGCCGCCAGAACCGGTTCTCCGAAGCCGAGGACATCTACCGCAAGCTGATCGCCCGCCACCCCCGCTATGCCGACGCGCGCTTCAATCTCGCGAACCTGCTGGACGCGCAGGAACGCCCGGCGGAAGCCGAAGCGGAGTTCGCCGAAACCGTCGCCCTCGATCCGGGCTATACCGAGGCCCATTACAACCTCGGCAACCTGCTCGCAAAGCGCGGCGCCCGCGCCGAGGCCGTCTCGGCCTACCGGCGCGCCGTGGCGCTGCGGCCCGGCCATGCCCTAGCCTATAACAACATGGGCGGCGAACTCCTGCTGCTGGGCCGCCTGGACGATGCCCTGGGCGCCTATGACAGCGCGCTGGAGGCCGACCCCGGCAATACGCAGGCCATCGTCAATCGCGGCAAGGCGCTCGTGCTGAAAGGCGACCTGCCTGCCGCCATCGCCGCCTTCCGCAAGGGCTGGGACCTCGATCCTGCCGACCGCTCCGCGCTGCTCCAGGCCCTGTTCGAGGAAGCCCACATCTGCGACTGGAGCAACCGCACCGAATTCGCGCTGACCGACGCCCCCTCGGCCGCAGCCGTCCAGCCGTTCGCGGCACTGCCCTTCGTGGACGACCCCGCGCACCAGTACCGCCGCTCGCTCGCCTGCGCGGCCGTGAAGTTCGCACCGCCCCCGGCGACACTGCCCGAACCGCCCCCTGCGGCGGACGGCCGAATCCGCGTCGGCTACTTCTCCGCGGACTTTCACGACCATGCAACGATGTACCTGATGAGCGGCCTGTTCCGCGAGCATGACCGGGCGCGCTTCGATATCCGCCTCTACAGCTACGGCCCCCGCTGCGATGGCGACGCCTCGCGGATAGCCCTGCGCGGCCATGCCGACGCCTTCACCGAGATCGGCGACCTGACCGACGCCGAGGTCACGGCGCTGGCAAGAGCGGACGGGCTGGACATCGCCGTCGACCTCAAGGGCTACACGCGCGGCACCCGCACCGCGATGTTCGGCGGGCGCCTCGCCCCTGTGCAGGTCAGCTACATGGGCTATCCCGGCACCATCGGCCACCCTTGCATGGACTACTTCATCGCCGATGCCGCAACCGTGCCTCCGGGCGGCGAAGCGTGGTTCACGGAGAAGATCGTGCGCCTGGCCCATTGCTATCAAGCCAACGACGAGCGCCGCTCGATCGTGGCGGACAGCAGAGGCCGCGCCGGCTGGGGCCTGCCGGAGCGCGGCTTCGTGTTCTGCTGCTTCAACCACACCTACAAGATCGGGCCGGGCGAGTTCGATATCTGGATGCGCCTTCTCGATCAGGTCGAAGGCAGCGTGCTCTGGCTGCTGCGCTCCAACCGCTGGGCCGAGGAAAACCTGCGCCGCGAAGCCGGGCTGCGCGGCATCGATGCGACGCGGCTGGTGTTCTCCGCCGGAGTGCCGCATGGCGAACATCTGGGCCGCCTCGCCCTGGCCGACCTGTTCCTCGATACCTTCGCCGTCAACGCCCATACGACCGCAAGCGATGCGCTCTGGGGCGGATTGCCGGTGCTGACGATGCCCGGCCGCCAGTTCGCCGCGCGGGTTGCCGGAAGCCTCGTGCGGGCGGTGGGCCTGCCCGAACTGGCCGTGCCGGACCGCGACGCCTACGAAGCCACGGCCCTCGCGCTCGCGCACGATCCGCGCGGGATGCGGCACTTGCGCCAGCGCCTTGCCGCGAACCGGCTCACAAGTCCGCTGTTCCGCACCGTTTCCTATACCCGGCGGGTGGAGGCGGCCTTCGAGGAGATGCACAGGCGAAGACTGGCAGGGCTTGCACCGGATCATTTCGAAGTGCCGTGAAGGGAAGGCCCGCGCTTCGGCCATTTCGGAAAATCTCCGCCTGGCGCGCGCGCCAAGCTCCCCCCTTCCCCTTCGGCGAGCCGAATGGCACACCCGATCCTGCAAGCATAATATCAAAAAAGAGTGGGATCATGGACGCTGGGCAAATCTACGCGGCGAAGCTGACGACGGCCGACCGGGCAGTCATGGCCATCGAAAGCGACAGCGACCTGGCGATGGGCATGGCGGTGGGCGAACCACCCGCGATCCTCGCCGCCCTTGCACGCCGGGCCGAGGCGGGAAAGCTGAGCGACTTGCGCGTCTGGTATCTGCTTTCGCAGGTCCATTCCGGATCGACGATCCTGCGCCGCGAACTGCTTGCCCGCATCCGCCCCCGGTGCCTGTTCATGAGCGGTGTCGAGCGGGCGCTGATCAAGGCCGATCCCGCCGCCGAAGCGCTGATAGACTTCGTGCCATGCGCCTTCAGCGGCTCGCCCCGGCTGCTGCGTGACGAGATCGAACTCGATGCCTGCGTGCTTGCCGTATCGCCGATGGACGAGAACGGCTTCTTCAGCTTCGGCGCCGCGAACGATTACACCTCGGTCGCCGCGCATTGCGCCAGGACGGTGATCGTGGAGGTGAACCCGGCGATGCCGCGCGTCGCCTGCTCGACCCCGCTCCATGTCTCGCAAGTCTCGGCCATCGTCGAGAATCACGTGCCGCTGCTTTCGTTCGGCGCGGCGGCCGGCTCCCCCGAAGACGAGGCCATCGCCGCCCTGATCGCCGAGATGATCGACGACGGTGCCTGCCTGCAGATGGGCATCGGCAATCTCCCCGCCGCCGTCTGTCGCCGTATCGAGGACCGCCGCGATCTTGGCATCCACACCGAGCTGCTCACCCCCGCCATGGCCGGACTGGTCCACTCCGGCGCGGTCTCCAACCGCCTCAAGACGACGCATCCGGGCCGCAGCGTCTATTCCTTCGCGATGGGCGACGAGCCGTTCTACCGCTGGATGGACGGCAATCCGCAAGTCTACTCGCTGCCGGTGGACGTGGTGAACGACGCTTCGGAGATCGCCCGCAACGACAATGTCGTCTCCGTCAATGCAACGATCCAGGTCGACCTGCACGGCGCCTGCAATTCGGAATTCATGGGCGGCCGCCAATATTCCGCCGCAGGTGGCCAGCTGGACTTCGTGCGCGGTGCAAGCGCATCGAAAGGCGGCGTCTCGATCATCGCCTGCCGCTCCACCGCCCAAGGCGGCACGGTCAGCCGCATCGTGCCGAAGCTGGACGGCCCTGTCACGACACCGCGCAACGATGTGCACTGGATCGTCACCGAACACGGCGCCGCCAACTTGCGGGGCAAGACCCTGCGCGAACGGGCGGAATTGCTGATCGGACTGGCGGACCCGAAGTTCCGCGACGAATTGGCGAGAGGACTCTAGGCGGCGATCTTCCCGGTTTCGAGGAAGCCTCGCGGCTGCTCTTTGCTGGCAAGCTGGCGGAACTGGCCGCAGCGCTCGCCCCATGGCCAGCCGACTTGCGCGATCATCTGCTGGAGCTGGCCCAGCTCCGCGCCGAGGACTGATACGAAAAAGGCGGCGCTCGCCGCGCCGCCTTTTCCTGTTCGATCTGTGCGGCCGGTCAGGCGGCAGCGTCGAGCCCGTATGCGGTGTGCAGCACGCGCACCGCCAGTTCGGTCTCGTCCGTGTCGATCAGGACCGAAACCTTGATCTCGCTGGTCGAGATGGCGATGATGTTGATCCCGCGATCGGCCAGCGTCTTGAACATGGTCGAGGCGACACCGGCGTGGCTGCGCATGCCTACACCGACGACGCTGATCTTCGCGACATTGCTGTCGGCGATCATGCGGTAGTAGCCGATCGTCTCCTTGCGCTCTTCCAGCAGCGCCTGCGCACGAACGAGGTCGGCCTGCGGCACCGTGAAGGTGACGTCGGTCTCGCCCTTGTCCTTGGCGACGTTCTGGATGATCATGTCGACGTTGATGTTCGATTCCGCGAGCGGCGCGAAGATTGCCGCCACGGCGCCGGGACGGTCGGGCACGCGGGTCAGCGTGACCTTGGCTTCGTTCTTGTCGGCGGCGATGCCGGTGATCAGCTGGCGTTCCATGTCGCTTCCTTCCAGTTCTTCGTCGCTCACGATCATCGTGCCGGGCAGGGTATCGGCGGCGGGCGCGTTCTCGTCGATGAACGAGGACAGCACCTGGACGCGCACCTTTTCCTTCATGGCCAGCGAGACGGAGCGGGTCTGCAGGACCTTCGAACCGACAGAGGCCAGTTCGAGCATTTCTTCATAAGTGACCAGCGGCAGCTTGCGCGCCTTGGCCACGATACGCGGGTCGGTGGTGTAGACGCCGTCGACATCGGTGTAGATGTCGCAGCGGTCGGCCTTGACCGCCGCCGCCACGGCAACCGCCGAGGTATCCGAACCGCCGCGGCCGAGCGTGGTGATGCGGCCATCGGGCGAAACGCCCTGGAAACCGGGGATCACCGCAATCTCGCCGGCAGCCATCGAGGCCAGCAGGGCGTCGGAATCGAAGTCCTCGATGCGCGCCTTGGCGTGGGCATCGTCGGTCTTGATCGGCAGTTGCCAGCCGAGCCACGAACGCGCCTTGCAGCCCATCGCCTGAAGCGTGAGCGCCAACAGGCCCGAAGTGACCTGTTCACCCGCGGCGACGACCACGTCATATTCCGCCGGATCGTAGAGGGCATTGGCTTCGCGGCAGAAGTTCACGAGGCGGTCGGTCTCGCCGGCCATGGCCGATACGACGACGGCGACTTCGTGGCCCGCTTCCTGCTGGCGTTTTACAATGCCCGCCACGCGCCGGATTCGCTCGGTTCCGGCCATCGAAGTGCCGCCGAATTTCATCACGATACGTGCCAAGGTGCCACTGCTCC
Source organism: Novosphingobium aeonii (assembly GCF_052279045.1). Classification (NCBI taxonomy): domain Bacteria; kingdom Pseudomonadati; phylum Pseudomonadota; class Alphaproteobacteria; order Sphingomonadales; family Sphingomonadaceae; genus Novosphingobium; species Novosphingobium aeonii. The sequence continues at coordinate 225,096 of NZ_CP176832.1, forward strand.
CCGTCGGTTTGTGCGCAGAGAAAGGATGCGCGTGTGGATAAGAGTCGGGCGCGCTGTTAGGAGGGAGCGATGAACAATGCAACTGCTTCGAACACGCCTTCTCGCGCAACAATCGATCCGAAAGAGGCTGCTCACTTCGGTTCGCTGGCGGCGGAATGGTGGGATCCCAAGGGTTCCTCGGCCATGCTGCACAAGCTGAACCCGGTGCGCCTTGGCTTTATCCGCGCCGAGATCGACCGGCACTTCTCCACCGACTCGCGCATGCTGCGCCCGCTTTCGGGCAAACGCGCGCTCGACGCGGGCTGCGGCGCGGGCCTGCTGTGCGAACCCCTTGCCCGTCTGGGCGCGGCGGTGACGGGTGTGGATGCGGCCGCCGAAAACATCGCGGCGGCCAGCGCCCACGCCGCGGCGATGGGGCTTCCCATCGATTATCGCCACGGTGAACTGGGCGCGCTCGGCCTCTCCGGCTTCGACCTCGTCTGCTCGCTGGAAGTGATCGAGCACGTTACCGACAAGGCACTGTTCATCGGCCAGCTCGCAGATGCGCTGGCGGACGACGGGCTGATGTTCCTTTCCTGCCCCAACCGCACCCCGGCCTCGCGCCTGCTGCTGGTCGAGGCGGCGGAACGGCTGGGCAAAGTCCCGCGCGGCACGCACGACTGGAAGGAATTCGCCACGCCCGACGAATTGCGCGATCTTGCGGATGGCGCCGGGCTGGTGCTCGGCGAGCCGAGAGGCATCGCCTGGTCGCCGACGGCGGGGCTGCACCTGTCGGACGATCTGTCGCTGAATTTCATTGCCACAGCGCGGAAGAAATAAGGAATCAGGCAGGGGCCATCGCCCCTGCACCCTGTTGCTACCAAGGGCGCGCGTCAGGCTTTCCTATGCCCTCGATAACCGCCCGGGCCTGCGCCTCGCGCTCCTGCCACGAACCGCCGATCCGCGAGAACGGCACCCCGGCCCGCACCAGCATCTCCTCCGCCAGGGCGGCAAAATGCGCGCGCCTCTCGTCCGAGCCGAAGAACCGCGTGCCATCGTCCCGCCACGGAACGTCCGGCGCGAACAGAAGGTAATGGTCCGCCTTGGGATAGCGAAAAAGCACATCCGGCACTTCCCCGAACAACATCTGCGCCCATGCGGCGGTCATGAGCTGATCGGTGTCGAACAGGAGCACAGGAGGGCGGGCCGCCATGGCCTTTCGGTTTGCCTCGGCCTGTCCCTCGGCAATGGCGAAAAGGTCCGCCATCGTCAGGTCCGTGCCGTTTTCCTCGCAATACATGCGGCCGTATTCCGGCACCCAGGGATAGCCCAGCCGCTCGGCCAGCACCGACTTGCCGGTGCTTTCCGCGCCGTGGAGGCAAACGGTGATCATGCGGCTTCGGCTTTCTCCGCCGCGATCCATTCGCGCAGGCCCAGCACCGACATCGCCAGCAACACCACGTAGAGCGCGGCTGTCGGCCACAATTCCTTGTAGAGGTAGACCCCGATCGAAGCCACGTCGATCGCGATCCACAGCACCCAGTTCTCGATACGGCGGAAACCGAGCAGGATCTGCGCGGCGATGCTGGCTCCGGCAATGGCGGAATCCGCATAAGGCAGCGAGGCGTCGGTGAACTTGTGCATCACCCAGCCGAGGTTGAGCGCGAGCGCGGCCGTTCCCATCACCCAGAGCAGCCGCGCAAAATTCCCCAGGCGGCGCACCGGCACCCGGCTTTCACCGCCGCCCGCGCGCACCCACAGCACCCAGCCCCAGATCTGCGCGGCAAAGAAGAAGACCTGCAGCCCTGCCTCGCCGTAAAGTTTCGCATCCCAGAACACCAGGAAGTAGAGCGCGACCATGGCCATGCCGAACGGGTAATTCCACACGCTGCGCCGCACGAGGAGCGCGATATTGGCAAGGCCCAGTGCCGCCGCCGCCCATTCGATCGGATTCATCGCGATGCTTCAGCCGTTCTGCCTGATGGTCATGAGCGCCGGCGCCGTCAGCCGAGCGCCGCTTCCCATTCGGATTCCTTGAAGCCGACCAGCAACCCGCCGGAAAGCTCGACCACCGGCCGCTTGATGCAGCTGGGATTGGCGGCCATGATCGCAACCGCCCTGGCCGCATCGATATCGGCCTTGTCGGCATCAGGCAGCTTCCGGAAAGTAGTCCCGGCCCGATTCAGCAGCTTTTCCCAACCGACCTGAGCCACCCACTTCTGAAGCAGGGCCGCATCCGCGCCTTCCTTCTTGTAGTCATGGAAGGTGTAGTCTGCGCCTCGTGCCTCAAGCCACTTCCGCGCTTTCTTGACGGTGTCGCAGTTGGGGATGCCGTAGAATTCGAGGCTCACGTCGTCACGTCCTTCGGAAGTGGGATACCCGCGGCGAATCGCAGGTGAACAGGGTGTAGCTCTCGTAGTAGCCTTCCCGCCCGCGCTTTTGCACGACGATATGTTCGGCATGGCGGGCCCAGCCGCGCGCGGAAGGTTCGTCATCCCATTCGGACATCGCGATCACTTCGCCGTCGTCGCTCACGTAGCTCTTGAAGGAGATGAAGCCCGGCTGCTGCCGTGCAAGCACTTCCATATGGTCGGCGTCGGCCACATAGGCCTCCGCGTCGATGTCGGTGCGTTTGCGGTTACGGAAAACGACAAGAAACATGGCAGACCCTGTTGTTCAATTTTGACCGCTCCTAGCGCCGACCGTTCGCGCCGGACAAGCGCAGGAACAACCGCTTCCGCTGAAATTCCGGTCATGCACCCATAACGGGACGATCCGCGCGCATGCTTCTGTCGCGCGCGCGAGGCTGGACAAACCGATGCTTGCGCGACAAAGCGCCCGGATGAGCGTGAACACCTTCGGACGCCTGCTGCGTTTCACCACCTGGGGCGAAAGCCATGGGCCGGCCATCGGCGCCGTCGTCGACGGGTGCCCGCCGGGCCTCGCCATCGACGAGAGCGTGATCCAGCCCTTCCTCGACGCGCGGCGCCCCGGCCAGTCGAAATTCACCACGCAGCGACAGGAGCCGGACCAGGTCCGCATCCTTTCCGGCGTGTTCGAAGGCAAGACCACCGGCACTCCGATCTCGCTGATGATCGAGAACGTGGACCAGCGCTCGAAGGACTATTCCGAGGTCGCCAAGGCCTATCGCCCCGGCCATGCCGACTACGCCTATGACGCCAAGTACGGTTTCCGCGATTATCGCGGCGGCGGCCGCAGCTCCGCGCGCGAAACCGCCAGCCGCGTGGCGGCGGGCGGCGTGGCACGGCTGGTGATCCCGGAAGCGACGATCCTTGCCTATGTCTCCGAGATCGGCGGCGATGCCATCGATATGGCGAACTTCGACGCGGCCGAGATCGGCAACAACCCGTTCTTCTGCCCCGACGCGGAGGCTGCGAAGCGCTGGGAGAAGATCGTCGACGATGCGCGCCTTGCCGGTTCCTCGGTGGGCGCGGTGGTGGAATGTGTCGCCACCGGCGTTCCCGCCGGCTGGGGCGCGCCGCTCTACGGCAAGCTCGATGCAGACCTTGCCGCCGCCATGATGGGCATCAACGCGGTAAAGGGCGTGGAAATCGGCGACGGTTTCGCCGCCGCGCGCCTCACCGGCGAGCAGAACGCCGACCCGATGCACCCCGGCGCGAATGGCCCCGAATTCAGCGCCAATCACGCGGGCGGCATTGCCGGCGGGATTTCCACCGGCCAGCCGGTGCTGGTGCGCGTGGCCTTCAAGCCGACCAGTTCGATCCTGACGCCGCAGCCCACGATCAACCGCGAAGGCGAAGCGACCGAGCTGTTCACCAAGGGGCGTCACGACCCCTGCGTCGGCATTCGCGGGGTTCCCGTGGTCGAGGCGATGATGGCGCTGGTGCTGGCGGACCACAAGCTTCTGCACCGCGGACAGTGTGGCTGAAGCCGGGCTGTCCGCCCGTCACTTCGCCGCCGTGTAGTCGGACTGCGGCGGCGCAATCACGCTGGCCACGTCCATGTCGCGAAAGCCGGGCGGCTTTCCCAGCAGCGGGGCGAAGTCGACATTGTAGGCGAAGCGGTCGTGCCCGGCCTCGTCCAGCGGCAGGCCATAGCGGGGGCGAAGCGCATCGCGATCGTAGCCCATCAGCACGAGCAGCGTGGGAAAGATGCGGAACGCGCTCGACCGGTTGCGGTTGGCGGCCAGATGGCGTGACCAGTCCAGCCGGGAAGGCCCGGACTTTCCGATAATCACGAGCGGCACCAGCCCCTCTTCCTGCGCTGCATTTTCGGCGCCGCAATGGGTGTTGTTTCCGGGGTTGCCCCGTTCGTGCAGGTCCTGCCCATGGTCGGACGTATAGACGATCGCGGCATTCCCCACCCCCGGCGCCGCCAGCAGCCGGTCGAAGAATGTGCCCACGTTCCAGTCCACGGTGTTGCGATAGGAATTGCGGTAGCGGACCCATTCGCCGGGCGTGCCGCCGAACCCTGCACGGTCGCTGGTCCAGGACAGCAGCGTCCCGCCTCCTTGCGGCAGGATCGGACGGTATCGGGCTTTCCCCGCCGGAAACTTGTCGGCAATCGGGAAATGCGCGCCGACCTTGTTCACATAGATGAATTCCCGGAGCCCGTTATTGACGTGAGCGGCCAGAACCTGGGCTATCCGCATGTCCCGGTCCGCCGCCGGCACCCCGTCGAACTGCACGAATTCGGCAATTTCCCGCCGCTCCTTCGCCGTCATCATGTTCTGGAGGTGGCCGCCGTTCGACTGGCCGTCGATGTAGACGGTGCGAAGACCGGCCGCTTTCGCATAGCTCCAGATCGAGGGCCAGCTGGCCAGCGCTTCCCGGTAGGTGTCGGGCGTTCCCCCGAAGCGCAGCACGGCATTGGAATTGGCGCTGCACTTGTGGATCGCGGCGGCATAGCCGAAATTGGTGATGCGCAGGCCCGCCCGCTCCTCGGCAAGGCCGCTGCGCACGCCTGACGGGTTGTCGATATCGAGGTAATTGCCCGCGATGCTCTCGTCCACGATCAGCACGATGTCCTGCGCAAGCGGCGCATCGGGACGCGGCAAGGCCGGCGCCGCGCGGGGCTTGGGCACGGAAGCGATCGCTTCCCCGGCCATCAGCCCCGCGAACGCGATCGAGGGATAGGCAGGCGGCAAGGCCCTGGAACCCTCGCCGCCGCGAACGAACAGCAAGGTCGCCAGCACGCAGAGCGCCAGCAGCGGAACCGGAACGCCCCAGCGCAGCGGCACCCGCCACCGCCTGGGCGGCAGGGCCACGCCCAGGAACAGCAGCAAGGCCGCCCCCATCGCCCGCGCCATCGTCGCACTGTGCTGGGCAACGGCGTGGTCGATCTGTCCGGCGGCGTTGTAGAGGTTGACGAAGGACTGGTAGGTCATCGGCCCCGCCGTCGTCCATTCGAACGAAAGCTGGAAGTGCGATGCCGCTGCAAACAGCGCCGCCAGCGCTATCCGCACCGAGTGCCGTCCGATGAAAGCCGAAGCCAGCAGGCCCACCGCAAGCATTGCATAGAGCGCCGCAAAAACGAACAGCAACGCGGCCCCGGGCGCGGAACTGAAACGCTCTACCACAGACTCATAATCGCAGAGCAGATAGACGATTATAAGAAAGACCTTGAACATTCCGCCCTACGTATTCCCCCACTTGGGGGTTCGTAACATCCTGTTCAAAGTTGTGGAATTGGTAAACTCCGGACTTTTCGCGCAAAATCCCTGAATATCGCCTTTGCGAACGCCCGGCGACCCACCGTTTACTGGAACTGGCTGTCCGTCAGCGGTTTTGTCCGCGCTTCCAGCCTGCCTTCGCCCCGATAGACGAGCGAACAGCTCGCAGATCCGGCACAGAACCGGTGTACCGGGGCCAGCGCGTTTTCGGCGTAGCGATAGGTCAGCCCGCCTTGCGTGATTTCCAGACCGGAAATGTCGCGCATGCGGTGCTCGCGGGCGAGCAGCACCGCGCGGTCATGCGAGACGGGCGCCCAGACCGACCACTGATCGTAAAGGCGATGGTGATAGCGGAACGTCACATCCTCGGGCGCGCGGTTATCCAGCGAAGTGGGCCATGAGTCGCAGGCGCCCAGCGACGCGCAGGCCGCCAGGAGCAGCGCAAGTCGTATCGTTTTCATGGCCTGCTGTTGCCCGATTTGCCGCAGCGCCGCACGGGTTTTCGCAGTGCCGCGCGCTTTATCGGCAGAAACGTTCAGTCCACCGCAACTGATCGGTCATTCCGATCAAGGCAATCGGATCAACGCCCTACACAACGTCACACGGGCAGCCTATCTCCCTCCTCGAACTTCAACACCCAATCGAGGGAGATCATATCCATGGGTATCGTCGGCAGCCAGATCAAGCCGTTCAAGAACACCGCTTTCCAGGCAGGCAAGGACTTCTTCGACGTCACCGAAGCAGACATCGCCGGCAAGTGGGCTGTGTTCTTCTTCTACCCCGCTGACTTCACCTTCGTCTGCCCCACCGAACTGGAAGACCTCGGCGAGCAGTACGAAACCCTCCAGGGCCTCGGCGTCGAAGTCTACGGCGTTTCGACCGACACGCACTTCAGCCACAAGGCCTGGCACGACACCTCGGACAAGATCGGCAAGATCAAGTACGCGTTCCTCGGTGACCAGAACCACGCGCTGACCAACAACTTCGGCGTTCTGCGCGAAGGCGTTGGCCTGGCCGACCGCGCCACCTTCGTCGTCGATCCGGACGGCGTGATCCAGCTGGTCGAAATCACCCCCGAGGGCGTGGGCCGCAACGCGGTCGAACTCGTCCGCAAGATCAAGGCTGCCAAGTACTGGCGCGAGCACCCCGGCCAGGTCTGCCCGGCCAAGTGGGAAGAAGGCGCTGAAACGCTTGCTCCCTCGCTCGACCTCGTCGGCAAGCTCTAAGACACCCCGCGACACCCTTAGGGTCGCGTGAAGGTGCGCGGCCCGGGGCTTTCCCTCTCCCGGTGCCGCGCCCTCACGGCGCGGCCTCGCGGAACCGAAGCCCCGGCCGCCCCTTTTCCCAACGCATTTCCAAAGGACGCAAAGACCATGCTCGACGCCAACCTGAAGCAACAGCTCTCGCAATATCTCGCCATGCTGCGCGAGCCGATCGAGCTCGTCGCCTCTTTGGGCGACGATGCGAAATCCACCGAGACCCGCGAGCTGCTGACCGTGATCGCCTCGCTCTCGGACAAGGTCACCGCCACTTTCGACGGCGACGACAAGCGTCGCCCCAGCTTCATCATCCGCCGCGCGAGCGACGCCAGCGCCTGGGTGCGCTTCGCAGGGCTCCCGCTCGGCCATGAATTCACCTCGCTGGTCCTGGCCCTGCTCTGGGCCGGCGGCCATCCGCCCAAGGTTTCCGACGAGGCGCTCGAAATCGCCCGCGCCATCGAGGGCGAGCACGAGTTCGAGATGTACTTCTCGCTCTCCTGCCACAACTGCCCCGACGTCGTGCAGGCGCTGACCCTGCTCGCGCTCAACAACCCGCATGTGAACGCCACCCTGATCGAGGGCGGCACGTTCCAGGCGGAAGTCGAGGAACGCGGCGTCATGGCCGTTCCCGCCGTCTTCCTGAACGGGAAGATGTGGGGTTCGGGCAAGATGAGCATCGAGGAAATCCTCGCCAAGCTCGACACCGGCGCCGATGCCAAGGCCGCTGCCGTGCTCGCGGGCAAGAAGCCTTTCGAAGTGCTGGTCGTCGGCGGCGGCCCCGCCGGAGCCTCGGCCGCGATCTACACCGCGCGCAAGGGCTTCTCGACCGGCGTGGTCGCCGAACGTTTCGGCGGTCAGGTGCAGGACACCATGGGCATCGAGAACTTCATCTCGGTTCCCTATACCGAGGGCCCCAAGCTGGCGGCCGCACTGGAATCGCACGTCGCCGAATACGACATCGACGTGATGAACCTCCAGCGCGCCGAAAAGCTGATCCCCGCGAAGGAACTGGGCGGCTATCACGAGGTCGTCTTCGCCAATGGCGCCTCGCTCAAGGCCCGCAGCCTCGTGCTGACCACCGGCGCCCGCTGGCGGAACCTGGGCGTGCCGGGTGAGGCCGAGTACAAGAACAAGGGCGTGGCCTATTGCCCGCACTGCGACGGCCCGCTGTTCAAGGGCAAGCGCGTGGCGGTGATCGGCGGCGGCAACTCCGGCGTCGAAGCGGCGATCGACCTGGCCAACATCGTCGGCCACGTCACCCTGATCGAATTCGACAGCAAGCTGCGCGCCGACCAGGTCCTGGTCGACAAGCTCAGGTCGATGAAGAACGTGGTGATCCTCACCAGCGCCCAGACCATCGAGGTCGAAGGCGACGGGGACAAGGTCAATGCGCTGGTCTACAAGGATCGCGAAACCGGCGAGGAGCACAAGGTCGAGCTGGAGGGCGTGTTCGTCCAGATCGGACTGGTGCCCAACACCGAATGGCTCAAGGACTCCGGTGTCGAACTCACGAGCCGCGGCGAGATCGTGATCGACGACAAGGCGGCCACCAACCTGCCCGGTATCTTCGCGGCGGGTGACGTGACCACGGTGCCCTACAAGCAGATCATCATCGCCATGGGCGAAGGTTCGAAGGCGGCGCTTTCCGCGTTCGACTATCTGATCCGCAACGAGGCTCCCGCAGAGATCGCCCAGGCTGCCTGAGCTTTCCCGAGCGCGAAAAATGAAACGGGCGGAAAGTCGCAGGACTTCCGCCCGTTTTCATGTGCCCGGCGTCCCGAGCAGTCGGCATCGGCGCGGAGATGAACCCGCGAATCGATGGATCGCCGCTACTTGCGCTTCTTCAGCACCACGTAGATCGCACCCTGCCCGCCGTGCCGGCGATGCGCCCCCCGGATCGCCACGATGTCGTGCGCGTGTTCGCATGCGGCCAGCCAGTCGGTGATCTTGGCACGGATGGCACCCCGCGCGGTGCCGCGATCCGCCGCATCCACCGGACGCGGCTTGCCGGTGACGATCAGCACCACCCGCGCGCCCATCGCCTTGGCCTGGATGAGGCCGTGCATCAGCCGCACATAGGCCTGATCGAGGTTCGATCCGTGAAGGTCGAGGCTGAAATCAGGCGCAAGCGTGCCCTTGGAAATGCGCTTTTCCCACGAACCGTCCAGATTGACGGGTACATCGGGTTTCGCCTTCACCGGCGCGGGGCGCGGCGGCAATGGCGCGGGAATACGGCCCTTCACCTTCTTCGCAGGCGCCCCCACCGTCACCGCGACGACCGGCTTGGGCACGGAAACGGGCACCACGGGCACGGGCCTGCGTTTTTCGAGCGGCGTCACCGTCCGCGCGACTTGCGCCCAGATTTCCGCTTCTTCCGCCGTGAGGCGCCGTCCCGGCCGTCTCATGCCGGTGTCACCGCGCGCCGAGCCTCGCCAGCGTGCCATTGGGAACGAGGATCAGGGCCTCCCCACGTCCGCTCATGCCGCCGGCGGTCAGGCGCGCCTGCTCACCCGATCCCCAGAAGGTATCGAAGCGATTGGCGCCCTTGATTGCGCCGCCGGTATCCTGCGCGACCCACAATCCCGTCGCCTCGCGCCGGTCAAGCCGCAGCCACACAGGCGCACCCAGCGGCACGAATCGCGGATCGGTGGCCACCGAGGCATGGGCCCGAACCGGCACGCCCAGCGCGCCGAGCGGTCCATCGCCCTTGAGCTCCTTGAAGAACACCCAGGATTTGTTCTCGCGCATCAGCGCCTGACCGTCGCGCGGGTTGTCATGGATGTACTGGATGATGCCCTGCATCGAACCGGAATACTGCCCCGGCGCGGAGCCGACCAGCCCCCGGTCACGCATGACGCCGCCGATCCCGGTGTAGGGGAGGCCGTTCTGCCCCGCATAGCCGATGCGCATCACGCTGCCGTCAGGCGCGCGCAATCGGCCGGAACCCTGAACCTGGAGGAAGAAGAATTCGACCGGATCGGCGACCCAGGCAATCTCCAGCCCCTTGCCCGCCAGCACGCCCTGCTCGATCGCCGCGCGTTCGTAATAGGGCACGAACAGTCCGTTCCCGTCGTAGCGCCCCAGCGGCATGCGCCCGTTTGACGTCGGCGCCGCGTCACCCGCCTTGGCCCGCACGAGATCGCCCGGCATCGCATAGACAGGCACCGCATATCCCGGAACCGGCAGCCGCGATCCGGCGATTTCGGGTTCGTAATAACCGGTGGCGAAGCTTTTGCCGTCTCCGATGCGCGCGGTTTCGAAATAGCTCGCGAAGAACTGCGCGGCGGGCTTCGCGCCCCAGCTTGCGGCGGCGGCGCAGGCCTGCCGCCAGTCGGCCGGGCGGGTCAGCCCGCTGGCATCCTGACGCACGGTGACGCGCGGGCAGCTTTCACGGAACGAGGCAAGCGCGGCGGCGGCATCGGCAGCGCCGAGCGGCAGCGAGGAGACCGAAGGGCCTGCCTTCACCCCGGCCAGGATCGCACTGCCAGGTTGCGGCGGCGCGGGAGGCTTCGGAGCCGGGCGATGGACCGGCGGCTTTACCGGCGGACGCGAAGCGCCCTTGGGGCCTTCACCGGGGATCACCTGCACGCAGGCCGCCAGCAGTGCCGGCAGGACAAGTGCAGAAAAACGGCGCACCCGAAAACGCGGCTCCCGCCGCGACATGCTCCCTTCCTGCAAGATCGACCTCCCGAAAATCTTTGCGGCCCCGCGAATAACGACCGCCAACAGCACCGCCAAAAACAAGGCCGGACCTTTCGGCCCGGCCTTCCGATCCTTGAGAGATCATGCGTTGGAAATCAACCAGGTGGGTCGATCAACCCGCGTCGGTTTCGTCGAGCAGCCAGTCCGGACCGGACGAGTTGAGTGCGCGGCTGAACGTCCAGACGTCCACCGCCTCGATCGCATCGTCAAGCGAACCGGCGATGACATGGCCTTCGGCGTCCCGCGTCACGGCGGCGATATCCGAACGGAACCGCAGGGCGATCCGGGCATAGCCGTTATCGACACCTGCCGAGATGATCGCCACGTCCTCGATACGGATCAGGCGATTGTCCATGGTTTCGCCGGCGGCGAGGCGCGCGTCGATCGCGGCTGCGAAGCTGTCATAGACGTCACCGTCGCAAAGTGCACGAAGCTCGGCCTTGTCGCCCTTCCAGAACGATTCGAGAATCAGGCGATAGGCACCGCGTGCACCTTCGAGGAAGGCATAGGCATCGAAGCGGCGATCCACGTTCGAAATCTCGGCGAGGCCGCGTTCCACCGAAGGCGGAGCCAGCGGCATTTCGCGCAGGCGCTGGGGCTGACCGGCCCGACCGCGTTCGTCCGCCTTGGCATCGGGCTTGCCGTCTGCCTTGGGGGCGGAAACGCGCGGCGCACCGGGCTGGCCCTGGCGGCCTTCGAAGCGCCCCTGGATCGGCTCTTCCTCATGCTCGGCGCGGCGGCCGAGTACCGAATAGAGCCGCAGGCCAAGAAAGGCTGCGATCATGGCCAGGATCACGATTTCCGGTGTCACGTTCCTTTGTCCATCCTTGTGTTGGACGCTTCGGGGAGTGCGGCTGGAGGCTGGCTGCCTCTTCCGCCCAGGAGCGTCATCATAGACCCAGATAGGTACAGTTTACAAATGAACAACGCGTGAGCACGCGGATCTGGGCTTTTTTCGCCGATATGTTCGCCGTCACCGATCAACGCCCGCATGGCGAATCGGTTCCGTTCCTTCGCCGGGCCGTTTCGCCCGCCGTTATTTCGAACAATTTACGGCGGCTCGGGTGTTCCACCGGCCGCCAAAATGCTTTAGGCGCGCGGCCAGACTTTCATCCGTATTCTTTGCACGGGAACGAACCAAATGGCCGACGAAGGCAACGTCATCTCCGACATCAACCTCGGCAACGGCGAGGATTCCGCGCCCGCCGCCGGTATCATCTCGCAGTACGTCAAGGATCTCTCGGTCGAGAATCCGAACGCGCCGCAGAGCTTCACCTGGCAGGACCAGCCGCAGATCGACGTGCAGTTCAACATCGGCGCACGCCCGATCGACGCCGAAGTGCACGAAGTCGAACTGAAGATCACCTGCGCCTCGAAGGGCCCGCAGGGCACCGCATTCGCCGTCGAGCTGAGCTACTGCGCGCTGCTCGGCATGCGCAACCTCGACGAGGGCCAGGCGCACGCGTTCCTCTACGCCGAAGCCCCGCGCATCCTGTTCCCCTTCGCCCGCCGCGTCATCGCCGACGCCGTGCGCGATGCCGGCTTCCCGCCGCTGATGCTTGAGCCGATCGATTTCAACGGTCTCTACATCCAGCAGCTCCAGGCCCAGCAGCAGGCCGATGCCACCCAGGGCGAGCCTGTCGGCCACGCCTGACGGCCGGCCTGAACACCGGCAATCTGAAATGCGCATGGCGCGCATTCCTGCGACATCGGCCCGCGCCCCCCAAGGGGGACGTGGGCCGTTGGCGTATCTGACGGCCGCTTCATTCCCGATCGACGGGTCCGGCGGCACCTTCATGAAGGGTTCGAGGGCATGAACCTCACAAAGGCGCTGGCCAGTGTCGGCGGTCTCACTCTGGCCAGCCGCATACTCGGACTGGTGCGCGACAGCCTGTTCGCCCGCTTCGTCGGTGCGGGCTTCGCCTCCGATGCCTTCCTGATCGCCTTCCGCCTGCCCAACATGTTCCGCGCGCTGTTCGCCGAAGGCGCCTTCGCATCGGCCTTCATCCCGATGTTCAACCAGAAAGTCGCCGACAAGGAAGGGCCGGGCCTGCCCGCCGGGATCACTTTTGCCGAGCAGGCGCTGTCCGTGCTGCTGCCGGTGCTGCTGGCGATGACGCTGGTGCTGGAAGTCTTCGCCTGGCCGGTGACTTTCCTGCTTTCGGGCAAGTTCAACGGCGTCAGTCACGACCAGTTCGCCTTCGCCGTGCAGCTGAGCCGGCTCACGATCCCCTATCTCGCGCTCATCAGCCTCGTCTCGCTGCTGGGCGGCATCCTCAATTCGCTGAACAAGTTCTGGGTCAACGCCGCCGCGCCGATCCTGCTGAACCTGACGCTGATCGTCGCGCTGCTCGGCTTTCACTCCGCAGATGCGCTGGTGACCGCGCGCAACCAGGCGATCGGCGTCTCGGTTTCGGGCGCCTTGCAGCTGCTGTGGCTGGTCTGGGCCTGCCGCGCCAACGGCGTGTCGATGCGCCTGCGCATGCCGGTGTGGAATGCCGACGTGAAGCAGTTGATGAAACTGATCCTGCCGGCCGCCGCCGGAGCAGGCGCGGTGCAGATCAACCTCGTGATCTCGACCGCGCTGGCGGCCTCGCTGCTGGCGCACGGCTCGGTAACCTACATCTACATGGCGGACCGGCTGAACCAGCTTCCGCTCGGCCTGATCGGCATCGGCCTTGGCACCGTGCTGCTGCCCACGATCTCGCGCCAGCTCGGCGGCGGCGAGCATGCCGCGGCGATGGACACGCAGAACCGCGGCATGGAACTCGCCCTGCTGCTCACCCTGCCTGCCGCAGTCGCGCTGATCGTCTGCGGCCAGCCGATCGCCGCCGCCCTGTTCGGCTACGGCAAGTTCGATGCGAACGACGTCGCCCGCACCGCCGAGGCGCTTGCCGCCTTCTCGGTCGGCCTGCCCAGCTACATCCTCGTCAAAGTGCTGACCCCCGGCTTCTACGCCCGGCAGGACACGCGGACCCCGGTGCGCTACGCGATGATGTCGATGGTGGTGAACCTCGTCCTCAACCTCGCGCTGATCGTGCCGCTCCAGCACATGGGCCCGCCGCTGGCGACCGCCATCGCCTCCACCGCCAATGTCGCCATGCTTTACTGGACCCTGGTGAAGCGCGGCCATTTCCAGTCCGACGCCCGCCTCAAGCGCCGCGCCCCGCGCCTTGCGCTGGCCGCCGTGGCGATGGGCGTGGTGCTGTGGTTCGGACAGGACCTGCTGACCCCATACCTCCACGGGACATGGCTGGTGCGGGGTCTCGCCCTTGCCGCGCTCGTTTCGGCCGGCGGCGTGGTCTATGCGCTCGCAACCGTGGTGACCGGCGCCTTCACCCGCGACGATCTCGCGCTCCTGCGCCGCCGCCGCCCGGCTTCCTGAGGCTTCCATCCGTGTGCGACTATGCTATGAGCCCGGCCCATGCAGGACCTTTCGCACCCGAAGTCTGCCGAAACCCGTCGCCGTTCGTGGCGATGGCGGGCGACCACGCGCACCGCGCGCTGACCCCACCTGCATCCGCGCCTTACCCGGCGCACCCACGACATCCCTGAAAACTCACAATCGCGAAGGACGCGTCCATGCGTATCGTCTCCGGCATCCAGCCAACCGGCAACCTGCATCTCGGCAACTATCTCGGTGCGATCCGCAATTGGGTGAAGATGCAGGACGATGTCGCCGCGCAGGGCGGTGACAGCCTCTATTTCCTGGCCGACCTCCACGCCATCTCGATGCCGCACGATCCGGCCACGCTTTCGGCCAACACGCGCGAGATGGTGGCCGCGCTGGTCGCCTGCGGCGTCGATCCCGATCGCTCGATCCTGTTCAACCAGACCCAGGTGCCCCAGCACGCCGAACTGCAATGGCTGCTCAACGGCACCGCCCGCATGGGCTGGCTGAACCGCATGACCCAGTGGAAGGACAAGGCCGGCAAGAACCGCGAAGGCGCCTCGGTCGCCCTGTTCACCTACCCGGTGCTCCAGGCCGCCGACGTGCTGCTCTACCAGGCCACTCACGTTCCCGTGGGCGAAGACCAGAAGCAGCACCTCGAACTCGCCCGCGACATCGCGCAGAAGTTCAACAACGACTTCGCGGCCGAGGACGCGCCGGTGTTCACCCTGCCCGAACCGATCATCCCGCCCGAAGCGGCACGTATCATGAGCCTGCGCGACGGTTCGTCGAAGATGAGCAAGTCGGACCCTTCGGACATGGCGCGCATCAACCTTACCGACGATGCCGACACGATCATGCAGAAGGTCAAGAAGGCCAAGACCGACCCCGAGCCGCTGCCTTCTGAGAAGGAAGGCCTCGAAGGCCGCGCCGAGGCCCGCAACCTCGTGGGCATCTATGCGGTGATGGCCGGCACCACGGTCGAGGCGGTTCTCTCGGACTTCGGCGGCGAGGGCTTCGGCAAGTTCAAGCCGGCGCTGGGCGAACTGCTGGTCGAGAAGCTGGCGCCGATCAACGCCCGCTTCGTCGAACTGCGCGGCGACCGGGACTCGCTGGACGCGATCCTGCGCAAGGGTTCGGAAAAGGCCCGCGCCCTGGCGGTGCCGACGCTGGAGAAGGCTTACGAGGCGCTCGGCCTGGTGCGCTGAGCGGCGAACATCATGCCGTCGTCCCGCATCGCGGACGACGGCATGTTCACGCGTCCAGTCCCAGCAACTTCGCCCGCCGCCGGATCCACGGCGCGGCAAGCGTGGCAACCTCGCCCAGCGCTTCCAGGCTTTCGCGATCCTTCTTGTGATCGCCCGCGATCAGCAGCCCGAACACGCGGCGTACCGTCCATTCGGGCCAGGGCCGCTCTTCCAGCACCATCCGGTCCCCGGCGGCAACCTCACCCTCTTCCAGCACCCGATAGTACCACCCGGCCCGGCGCGACCTCACCACCCCGGCGTTGACCGGCGCGCCGTCAAACCGATGGTCCAGCTTCCAGCACGGCTGGCGGCCCTGGCTGACTTCGACGAGCGCCGTGCCCAGCCGCCAGCGGTCGCCCACGCAGATCATGTCCTCGGTCAGCCCCTCGGTCGCGATATTCTCGCCGAACGCGCCGAAATCCGAAAGCAGCGGATGCGCCCCGATCGAGTCGCGCCAGAAGGCATAGTGATCGTGAGGATAGTGATGAATCGCCTTGTCCGGCCCGCCGTGAACGGAAAGATCGGCCTGCTCGTCACCCTCCAGCCCGAGCCGGTGGACCCTCACCGCACCGTCCGCAGGCACCTTGCCGATCGCGCTGGGCTCTTCAGGGCCGCGAAATGGCTGCACTTTTCCGCGCTGAACCGATAGAATCGCAAAGGATTCTGCTGCGAGGGAACTGGTCAACATCCTGGGGACTTCCTACATGACGAATCTGATCTCAGGCCATGACTCACGACTGAATGGCGCAGCCCCGCGGCAAACACTTCATCGCCGCCCTGCCTCCATTCAACCGCTATTCAGGGCATTGATATTAAGGCAGAGTCGCAAGGAATCACAGGCCACGCTTGGGAAGGGCGTTTCGGGCCTGTCAGGTTCGTGGAGTGAAACCGATGACAGATAATCCCGGAACCCATCTCGGAAGGCTGAGGCTCGCTGCCGTAGCCGTCCTGCTGATGGCCCTCGCCGCCTGCGCAACGCCCTTCAAGGCGGACGTTTCGCGCTTCCAGACCCAGCTTCCGGCGCCTGCCGGACAATCGTTCGTGGTCGTGGCCGACGATCCCAAGCTCGCGGGCGGGCTTGAATTCGCGACCTATTCCCGCCTCGTGGCGGACCGCATGCAGAAGCTGGGCTATGCTCCGGCTTCCGATCCTGCTTCGGCAACCCTTATCGTGCGCTTCGATTACGGCGTGGACAACGGCCGCGAACGCGTGCGCTCGACCATGGGCGCCGGCGGCGCATGGGGTCCGTGGTACGGCGGCGGCTTCTATGGCCGCGGCTTCTACGGCCGTGGAATGGGCTGGGGCGGGCCGTGGCGCTATGGCTGGTATGATCCGTTCTTCGACGGCGGCGTGGATTCCTACACCATCTACACCAGCGGCATCACCCTCAAGATCGACCGCGCGGTAGACAACCAGCGCCTCTTCGAAGGCAAGGCCGAAGCCGTGTCGACGTCCAACCGCCTGCAATATCTCGTCCCGAACCTGGTCGAATCGATGTTTACCGATTTCCCCGGCAACTCCGGCGAGACCGTGCGCATCACCGTAGCGCCCGAAAAGAAGTGAACTGACAGGCTCCCCCTGCAAAGAGGGAGGCACCGAGGGACGGGTCCGCTGAAATATTGCGGGCCCGTCCTTTCTTTATACCGGGGCGGCTCGTAATTGCCTCCAGGCGGTTGACCCGCGCAATCCCCACAAGGATGCCTGCCCCCGATGAACACCTTCATGGCCATCATGTCACAGCTCTTCTGGGGCGTGACCGTGGGCGCGCTCTCGGCGGCTTTCTCGGCCGTCGCGAAAGCTCTCGCGGCGCTCGTCGGGATCGGGGGCGTGGGCTGGTATTCGCTCAGGCGCCGCCGCGAGAAACGCGCCCGCATCGACCGCAAGGACTGAAGCCGTCATGCTCCATGACATACTCGCCGATCTGGCGGGCGGCGCCGTCGAAGGCGCGGCAGACCTCGCCTCCGACGAGATAAGGCGCCGATCCGGCTGGAAGGGCTGCCTCACCGTGGCTCTGGTCGCTCTCGGTGTCGTTCTGGTGCTGCTCTGGTGGCTTGGCGCCTTCCGGGCCGGCTGAGCCTCCTCAACTCCCCAGGGCAACAACTCCGCCGGTGGAACCGAAGCCGCCCTCGCCGCGCTCGGTCGCTTCCAGTTCATCCACCGTCAGCCATGCCGCCCGCGTGACCGGCGCGAGAACGAGCTGCGCCACGCGGTCTCCCCGCCGGATCTCGAATGCCTGCGCACCGTGGTTGATGAGGATGACCTTGAGTTCACCACGATAGTCGGAATCAATCGTGCCGGGCGAATTCGGCACCGAAATCCCGTGCTTGAGCGCAAGGCCGGAACGCGGCCGGACCTGAATCTCGAAGCCCGGCGGGATCGCCATCGCAAGGCCCGTGGCAACCGCATGGCGCCCGCCCGGAGCCAGCGTCACGTCCTCGGCCGAAACCACATCCATGCCCGCCGCACCGTCGGTGGCATAGGCGGGCAAGGCCAGCCCTTCGCCGTGGGGCAGGATCTTGACGGGAACCGGGACGTCATTGGGGGAGTGCATCGGCGAACCTTTCGACGAGGATGCGCGCGACATCCTCCTTGGGCATTTCCGGAAGGCTTATCACATCGTCGGCGCGCACGATGTGGACCGCATTGGCATCGCCGCCCATGACATCGCCCGACACGTCGTTGGCGATGATCCAGTCGGCACCCTTGCGTTTGCGCTTTTCGGTGGCGTAGCGAATGACATCCTGCGTTTCCGCGGCAAAGCCGATCACCAGCGGCGGCCGGTTCGGCCCGGTCGCGACAGTGGCAAGGATGTCGGGATTTTCGGTGAGCAGCAGCGCCGGCGGCGCCGAGCCGCGCTTCTTGAGCTTCTGGTCCGCACTGTGGGCGACCCGCCAGTCCGCCACCGCTGCGACCATCACCGCGATATCGGCGGGCAATGCATGCTTCACCGCCTCGGCCATCTGCAAGGCGCTTTCCACGTCGATGCGATCGACTCCGGCGGGCGTCGGCAGGTGCACCGGCCCGGCAACGAGCGTGACGCGCGCACCCGCCTCCGCCGCGGCGGCGGCAATGGCAAAACCCTGCTTCCCGGAAGAGCGATTGGCAATGTAGCGCACCGGATCGATCGGCTCCCAGGTGGGGCCGGCGGTGATGAGAACGTGCTTTCCGGTCAGCGGGCCGGGAGCCGGCGAAGACGGGGCAGCCTGCTCGTCCAGCGCATCGGGATCAGTCGCGGGTGCGGCGCGCGCCTCGCCCTTGCGGGCGGCCAGAGCGGCTTCTTCGGGCGTGAAGCCAAGATCCTCGTGGCCGAAGGTGATCGCCTGCCTTGCGCCGGAACGCCCCCGCGAGATCATCCCGCCGGTAAGGCCGCCGAGGCGGTTCCCTTCGGCGTCATCCTCCGGTTCCGGCGTACCGAATTGCGGCTGCCACGCGGAAAAATCCGCACCGGGCAGCGGTGCCACTTCGACGGGGCCAAGGCCGAGCGCCCAGGCGATCCGCTGCCAGATCGCAAGCGGGTCCGGCAGACGGCCGGGGCCATATTCGCCGCAGGCCATGGTGCCTTCGTCGGGCTCCATCACGTCCACCCCGGCATCGCGCAGGACTTGCACGTTGCGGGTCGTGGCGGCGTGCTGCCACATCCGCACGTTCATGGCCGGGACCGCCATGACCGGCTTGTCGGTGGCAAGGAGCATCGTCGTCGCCAGATCGTCGGCAATGCCGGCCGCCATCCTTGCCATGAGGTCCGCCGTTGCCGGACAGACGACCACGAGGTCCGCTTCGCGGCTGAGCTGGATATGGCCCATCTCGGCCTCGTTCCTGAGATCCCAGAGCGTCGTGTAGACCGGTTTCTCGGACAGCGCGGCAAGCGCCATCGGGGTGACGAAGTGCGCCCCGCCCTCGGTGAGGACGCAGGTCACTTCGCCGCCTTCCTTGCGGATGTGCCGAACGAGTTCGCAGGATTTGTAGGCCGCGATACCGCCGCCGACGACCAGAAGGATACGGGGTCCACTCATGCCCCGGGCTTTTGCAACAGGGCGCGGAAGCGCGCAATCGGTTTGCGGTCTAAGCCGGGGATTGCACGCCTTTCGCCGCCCCGGCGAGATCGCGCAAAGCCGACGGCGCGAAGACGATTCCGGCGAAAAGGGTCGGCGCGATCATCGCGCCCCAGTAGAAGTTGTCCCAGCGCCCTGCCATCATGAACGCCGCGGCATAGCCTGCACTCAGGAGAAAGCCGAACAGCCCGGCGCGGCTGTTCCAGCCGAGCCAGCCGAAAGTCATGAGCACCACCGCCGGCCCCGCCAGCCAGTGCGGCAGCCAGCGCAAGTTGCTGGACTGCACGATATTGCCGAGCCAGCCGGAAAGGCCCCGAAACACCAGCCAGGGGGCGCTATGCGGGTCGCCAGGCAGAACGTCGCGCGCGACGAGCGAGAGATGCCAGGCAAGCCCCGCTGCGAACAGAACGATGAGCGCGCTCCATGCGCCGGCCTCGCGCCAATTACGCTGCCACAGCGCCGTAGCCGCCATGAGCAGCACGAAAGGCAGGCTGTGTTCGCGGATGGCCAGGGCGAGCGCCGCAGCAAGGAATGCAGCGATCCAGCGCCCTCCCCGCCCATCCTCGCCGATACGGTGCAGGCCGAAGGACAGTGCGATCAACCCGCCCGCCCAGAGCTCGTGAAGTGCGAAGTAAGGCCGGTTGAGAGCCAGCGAGGCCCCCACGAATACCAGCGCCGCGCCGATCCGCCGGAGGCGCGGCGCTTCGCCTGCCAGCTTGCGCCACCATACCGCGACGATGCCGAGCATGAGCGCGATGGCAGCCGCGATCTGGCCACCGTCGCCCAGCATGGCGTCCAGATAGGCCAGCGTCGGCAGGCGCACCGCAAGGCCGGGATTGACCGGATATCGGTGACGGCGCTGCTCGGGAACGATGAAGTCGTAGTAATGCTCACCCTTGGCGATGCGCGCGATCACGGCTTCGTAAAGGGCGATATCGGCGTTGTAGGGCTCAGCTTCGGCAACACCGGCAGCATGGCCCTGCAAGGACGTAGCGGGGCCCTCGACCGGCCCTTCCCACGGCGACCGAGTGCCCGCCTTGCCCACGGGGACCAGCGCGGAAGCCACGATCAGCGCCGCCAGCACGGCCAGCACAAGACGCGCGCCCCAAGGCGAGATGTGGCCGAGACGACCTGCCGGAGCCGGCGCGGCAAGCGCCGTGCCCGCAGCGTTCAGCTCATCAATGTCCAGTACGTCAGCCCCCATGCCGCGGCGCCCCCAAGCAATGCGGCCAGACCATAGCGGGTCCACTGGTTACTTTCGGGTTTACGCCCCCGGCCCCGTTCCCAGATAAGGTCGACTTCGGGCAAGGGCGCCTGCTCGGGAGCGCCACCCTTTGGCGGGAACTTCTCCTCGATCCGCCGCACCAGCGCGGGCAGGCGGAACAGCGTGCCGAGATCTTCGCGCAGACGGTCGGCAATGATCGCCTCGGGGCCAAGCTCGTCGCGCAGCCAGTTCTTCACGAAAGGCGCCGAGACATCCCACATGTTGATGTCGGGATCGAGCGCCGTCGCCAGACCCTCGACCATGACCATGGTCTTCTGCAGGAGCAGGAGGTGCGGCTGGACCGCCATGTCGAAATCGCGGGTGATCGCGAAGAGCCCGTCGAGCATCTGGCCGACAGAAAGCTCGGACACCGGCTTGCCGCGCATCGGCTCGCCCACTGCACGCAGTGCCGTCGCGAACTCCTCCACGGTGTGGTAGCTCGGGACGTACTGCGCCTCGAAATGGATCTCGGCGACGCGGCGATAGTTGCCGGTGGTAAGGCCGTAGAGGATTTCCGCCAGCCAGAGCCGCGCCTGCCGGTTGATCCGGCCCATGATGCCGAAATCGATGGCAACGATGGTGCCATCCGCCTCCACGAACAGGTTGCCCTGGTGCATGTCGGCATGAAAGAATCCGGAGGAGA
The DNA here is from genome assembly GCF_052279045.1 of Novosphingobium aeonii. Classification (NCBI taxonomy): domain Bacteria; kingdom Pseudomonadati; phylum Pseudomonadota; class Alphaproteobacteria; order Sphingomonadales; family Sphingomonadaceae; genus Novosphingobium; species Novosphingobium aeonii. Next base: position 246,286 of record NZ_CP176832.1, read on the forward strand.
TCGCCTGCGTCAGGAAGGTGTTCACCAGCTTGTGCGCCAGGCGGGGCAGGTTGTGCCCTGCCGCCTTGAGCCCGGCGATATCGCTCATCTTGGTGGCGCCGATCCACTCGACGGTGAGGACCTGCCCATTGGTACGGTCCCAGTCGATATGCGGAACGCGGTAACCGGCGATGCCCTTCATCGCATCGGACAGCTCCGAAGCGGAAGCCGCTTCGCGCCGCAGGTCCAGCTCGCGCAGGGTCCAGCGCTTGAGATTGGCAACGACTGCGCGCGGACGCAGGCGCGATGCTTCCCCGCCAAGCGCTTCGAGGTGCGCGGCCGCCCACTCATAAGTCTCTACATCGCGCGCGAACTGTTCGCGAATGCCCGGGCGCAGCACCTTGACGGCCACGTTGCGGCCATCGGGCGTCACCGCCCGGTGGACCTGCGCGATCGACGCGGCGCCCACCGGCTCTTCCTCGATCGAGACGAAGATGCCGTCCAGCGTCCGGCCGAAACTGCCTTCGATCGCATGACGGATTTCGGAGAAAGGAACCGGCGGCAGGCTGTCCTGCAAGGTCAGAAGGTTGCGCGCGGGGCCTTCGCCGACGAGGTCGGGCCGGGTCGCCAGCGCCTGGCCGAGCTTGATCGCCGCCGGGCCGATCTCCTGGAAGGCGCCGGCATAGTCCGGCTCCGCAGGCTGGCGCGTGCCCAGCCGCGCGATCCGGCACAGGCGCTTGACCTGGGCCGGCGCGTTACGGTCGTTCTCGATCCCGCGCAGCGCTCCGTGGCGCGCGAGGACACGGCCCCACTTGAGGAGCCGCAGGATATAGGTCGCCGAACTTGTCACGTGAAGGACTAAACTTTCCAGCCCGAATGAATCGCGACGAGGCCGCCCATGATCGGCTCGACCTTGGTGTGCTTGAAACCGGCATTGCGAATCATCCGCTCGAACTCCGGCATCGGCGGGAAGCGGCGGATCGATTCGATCAGGTAGCGGTAAGATTCGGCGTCACCGGCGATAGCCTGCCCGATCCTGGGCACCAGACGGTGCGAATAGGCGTCGTAGACTTCCTTGAAGCCCGGCCATTCGGTGGTCGAGAATTCGAGGCAGAAGAACCGGCCGCCATACTTGAGCACGCGATTCGCCTCGGCCAGCGCCTTGTCGATATGCGTCACGTTGCGGATGCCGAAAGCGATCGTGTAGGCGTCGAAGAAGCGATCGCCGAACGACAGTTCCTCCGCGTTCTGGCGTGACCAGACCAGGCCATCGATACCGCGTTCGATCGCACGCTCGATACCGACGTCCAGCATGTCCTGATTGATGTCGGAAACCGTGACCGAGGCGCCGTGCGCGGCCATGCGGAAGGCGATGTCGCCCGTGCCGCCGGCCATGTCGAGGATCTGCTCGCCCTCGCGCGGCTTCACCCGGCGCACGAACTTGTCCTTCCAGAGCCGGTGCATGCCCACGGACATGGCATCGTTCATCACGTCGTACTTGCGTGCAACGCTGGAGAAGACGGCGCCGACGCGCCCTTCCTTCTCCTCGGGGCTGACCTCTTCGTAGCCGAAGGAAACCGTTTCGCTCATGGCGCTGTCCTCTAGCCTCCCGGCCGCGCCTGCGCCACCCGGTGATTTGGTTATTTTGCCCGCCGCATGGCAAGCGCGGAAACCACGATCCCGCCGAGAATCAGCGCCATCCCCGCCAGATGGTAGCCATGCAGCGGCTCACCGAGCAGAAGCGACGAAAGCAGTGCTCCGAACAAAGGCATCAGCGTGATCGCCTGCCCTGCCCGCGCCGCGCCGAGTTCGTGAGTCGCACGGTTGTAGATGAAGTAGGCCAGCACCGAGGGGAACACCCCGATATAGGCATAGGCGGCAAGGATTTTCGGGCTCCATGCCACCGTCTGCCCCTGCAGGGCCTCCAAAGCCGCCAGCGGCGCCATCGCCAAAGCCCCGAGGCCAAAGGTCAGCAGGAGAAGACTGGCGGCCGAAATCGGCGGCCGCTTCCTGAGGAACACCGTATAGAGCGACCATGCCGCAACGGCGCAGAAGATCAGGACGTCGCCGGCGCCCAGCCGCAACTGCATCAAGGCCGCCGGATCGCCGCGAAACACGATCGAAACGACGCCCAGCGTGGAAACCAGCACGCCCATGACGTGCAGCCGCCCCGGCCGCCCCCCGAAGATCGCGAAGTCCAGCACCATGACGACTGCGGGAATCGCCGCCTGCAGCAGCAGCGCATTGGCCGCGGTGGTGTAGTGCAGCCCTTTATAGAGGAACCCGTTGAAGCACACGACGCCCAGGAACCCGAGCGCCAGTACCCAGCGCCATCCGGCCAGAGCCTGCGCCCGCTCTTTCCAGAGCTGCCGTGCCGAGAAAGGCAGCAGGACCATCACCGCGATCAGCCATCGGCCGAGCGCGAGCGTGAAGGGCGGAACATCCGCGCGCACGGCCCGTCCAACGATCGAATTGCCGGCCCAGAACAGCATGACCAGCCCCAGCATGAGAAATGCACGCATCTGCGGCCGGTTGTTTTCCATGCCGCTGCCTTAGCCACCGCCTCGCAGCCTGACGAGACGGGTAGCGTCCCAATTCTTGATTATCGGATGGAGGATCGCTTTTCGCTGCGGTTCCTTCCCTTGCCGGGACACAGCACCTATCTCTGCGCGGCGATGCCAGAACTTCCAGAAGTAGAAACCACCGTCCGCGGCCTTGCCCGATACCTGGAGGGTGAGCGGATAGCCCGCGTCACGCTGAACCGGCCGGACCTGCGCCGCCCGTTTCCGCCCGAGCTGGTGCAGGTGCTCACCGGCGCCCGGGTCACGACGATGGGCCGGCGGGCCAAGTATGGCCTCATCCATACCGACCGCGACCAGACCATGGTGTTTCACCTGGGCATGTCGGGCCGCTGGCGAATCGAGCCGGAAAAGCCCGAAAAGCATGACCACCTCGTGATCGAGACCGGCTCGGGCCACGTGCTTGCACTGAACGACGCCCGGCGATTCGGCTCGGTCGACCTCGTTGAGACCGGCGCGCTCGATTCGTGGGGACCTTTCGCGGCGCTCGGGCCGGAGCCTCTCGGCGAAGGCCTGAACGCCGCGCACCTGAAGTCCGCACTCGCCGGACGAATCGCCCCGATCAAGCAGATGCTGCTCGACCAGTCGGTGGTGGCAGGTCTCGGCAACATCTATGTCTGCGAGGCCCTGTTCCGGGCCGGCATCCGTCCCGACAGGGAAGCCGGGCTGGTAACGCTTCCCGCCCTGCGCAAACTGGTCCCCGCAATCCGGGACGTGCTGTCCGAATCGATCGCGGCGGGAGGCTCGACGATCCGCGACTATGCGCAGCCGAACGGCGAACTGGGATATTTTGCTACCGCCTGGCAGGTTTATGGGCGAGAGGGGCAGGACTGTGCCTGCGGCGAGCAGGTCCGGCGATTCGTACAGGGCGGACGCAGCACCTTCTGGTGCTCGAAATGCCAGAAATAGGCCGTTTCCTGCGGCCCTCACGGGTTGACGGAACAGCGCTCCACCGCTAAGGGGCGCGCTTTCCGGCGAGTCCGCTCGCCAAATCAGATTCGATCAGGCAATTGGGCCGCCCGGCGGCCAGACAGAGGAACGACATGGCCAATACGCCGCAAGCCCGCAAGCGCATCCGCCGTAATGAGCGCCGCGCGGAGATCAATACGAACCGCATCAGCCGCATCCGCACCTTCATCAAGAAGGTCGAATCGGCCATCGCCGGCGGCGACAAGGGTGCTGCTTCGGAAGCTCTCAAGGAAGCCCAGCCCGAACTGGCTCGCGGCGTTGCTCGCGGCGTGCTTCACAAGAACACCGCTTCGCGCAAGCTTTCGCGCCTCACCAAGCGCGTCGCCGCGCTCGGCTGATCTTTCCCGGTAGGCACGCCTCCAGGGCGCGCCTGACCGTGCGGCACCGGCCCGCGCTGCCATCTGAACTTCCGTCATCACGGCGGGAAATCAGATAGCAGCGCGGGCCGAGCCTTTTTCAGCCTGCCGAAAGGTCGCAGGACGCGCGCCCGGCGCGATTCTCCCGAGACCGATTCTGAGTCGCCTCGCGCGATTCGCACCCCCAGCGGCAAGGCTCGCCATCACGCCTGAGTACGGAACGGGAACGGTGCCGGAGAGTCATTCTCCGGTTCCGCGAGCGCGTTCGCGCGCCCCTTGAACGCACCTTCAGGCAAACTCGCGGAAATGTTGCGATTCGCACAGATCGCTTCCGGACCCACGCACCATCTATATGATTTTAAACGATAAATCATTTCATGACGGAAATTGGGCACTCAAGGCGAGTCAACAGCCATAATTTTTTTTATTTGGGGAGTGCCGTATTGCACCGCGGCCAAACCCGTTTCTAAAAGGGTCCTCGGCCGTAGCGGAACTGGCCGGGGAACATCGACAGCGACGAAACACCTGCTGCAGGCATGCACCTGCAGTTGAGGGACGTTTTGTCCGCGAACGCATGGAAGCCAGCTCCGCCAAGGTTATTAATTTTCGCGGCCCACAGTGGGGCCACATTTCGGGGTAGCTGCCAACAAAGGGGAGTTGGTCCAGGTGTCAGGTTCAACAGTGGGTCGGTCTCCGGCAGGTCAAGGCGCAAACGGCGTGAACAAGAAATCGAAGGCGGTACGAGTGGCGATGGAAGAGGATCAGGAAGCCGTAAATCTGGCGGCAGACTGGGCTGACATCAGCCAGGGCCTGCGCAAGGATCTCGGCCAGCAGGCGCACAGCCAGTGGATCAAGCCGATCCAGCCGGGCAACTACTGCAAGGAAACGGGTACCCTCGATCTGTACCTGCCGACCGAGTTCTCGGCGAACTGGGTGGCGGATCGTTTCGCGGACCGTCTCTCGCTGGCCTGGAAGATCGCCCGTCCCGACGTGCGCCACGTCCGCATCCTCGTTCACCCCGGCCGTCGCCAGCTGCCCGAACTGCGTCTCGGCAGCGGCGGCCGCCCGAGCAGCGCCCCGGCGAACGATTCGGCACAGGGCACCGCCGATTCGATGGCAGCCGTGCTTCAGGGCGAAGCCTTCGCCGCGCTTGGCCAGGGTCCGGCCGGGATCGACGCCTCGCAGACCTTCACCTCGTTCGTGACCGGCCAGAGCAACGTGCTCGCCTGCAATGCCGCACAGCGCATGTCGGCCACCGAAACGCCGCAGTTCTCGCCGCTCTACCTCAAGGGCGCGACGGGTCAGGGCAAGACGCACCTTCTTCACGCGATCGGCCATGCCTATCTCGCGAATCATCCGCACGCCCGGATCTTCTACTGCTCGGCCGAGCGCTTCATGGTCGAGTTCGTCCAGGCGCTGCGCCAGAACCAGATGATCGAGTTCAAGTCGCGCCTGCGCGGCTTCGACCTTCTGCTGGTGGACGATATCCAGTTCATCATCGGCAAGGCATCGGCGCAGGAAGAACTGCTCTACACGATCGATGCGCTGCTTCAGGAAGGCAAGCGCCTGGTCTTCGCCGCCGACCGTGCGCCGCAGGCGCTCGACGGCGTGGAACCTCGCCTGCTCTCGCGTCTGTCGATGGGCCTCGTCGCCGATATCCAGCCGGCCGACATCGAACTGCGCCGTTCGATTCTCGAAAACCGACTCGGCCGCTTTGCTTCTGTGGACGTGCCTTCGGACGTGATCGAGTTCCTGGCGCGCACCATCAATCGCAACGTGCGTGAACTGGTCGGCGGCTTGAACAAGCTGATCGCCTATGCCCAGCTCACCGGACAGGCCGTCTCGCTCCAGCTGGCAGAAGAACAGCTTACCGACATCCTCTCGGCCAATCGCCGCCGCATCACGATCGACGAGATCCAGCGCACGGTCTGCCAGTTCTACCGGATCGACCGGACAGAGATGAGCTCCAAGCGCCGCGCCCGCGCCGTCGTGCGCCCGCGCCAGGTGGCCATGTACCTCGCCAAGGTGCTGACCCCGCGCTCCTATCCGGAAATCGGCCGCAAGTTCGGCGGCCGCGATCACTCCACGGTAATCCATGCCGTGCGCCTGATCGAGGAACTGCGCAGCCGCGACGCCGACATGGACGGCGACGTGCGTTCGCTTCTGCGCCAGCTCGAATCCTGAGGTTTTCGGAGCTTTCCTCCGAAAACCCACAGCCTTCACACAGACTTGTCCACAAGCCTGCACTGCAGGCTAACGACATGGAAAGAGCCCGAAAGACGCGCCGGTCGAGCGCGTTTTTCGGGCTCTTTTCTTATCCGGGCGAAGCACCCGAGAAGCCTCGGAACCCCTTCCGGCAACATCGCGGATACCGAAGAGTGTAAAATTTTAACCATTGAATAAGCGAGATGCGCTAGCCTGCTGGAAACCGGGCCCATGCCCGCTGGCGAAGAAGAGGCATTCTCCATGCGCTTCTATCAGGCGACGACATTCGTGTTTCCCCGGCGCTATGAATGGCGAATCCTCCTCGCCTGCCTTGGCGCGGCAGGCCTGCCCTTGGTGGCCGCCGCCGGCTTCCAGGCCGTGACCGGCATCTGGCGCACGGACCTGCTGGGCTTCATGGCCGCAGCAACCGCGATCGGCGCGATCATCGCGCTATCCGTCATCCATGCCCTGCTCGCCCCGATCCGCGAGGCAACCGCGATGCTGCGCGCAGCGCAGGCCGGAGAGCATGTCGGCCCGGTGCCGACCGGAGGCGACGACCTTGCCGGCCGGCTTCTCCACGGCGTGGCCCTTGCCGTCCAGCAATCGGCGGCACGGACCGAGCCGAGACTCGAGACCGCCGAACGAGACGCGCTGACGGGGCTGCGCAACCGCTTCGGCTTCCTCGATTCGGCGGAACGCGTGCTCATCGACGGTGGCAACGCCGTGCTCGCGCTGATCGATATCGACCGTTTTGCGACCATCAACGACCGGTTCGGCCGCGCCACCGGCGATTCGCTGCTGCGCGAGGTCGCGCGCCGACTGGAGCACGGCGTCCGCCGCTCCGATCTGCCCAGCCGCAGGAACGGCGGCGAATTCGCCATTCTCTTTCCCGATACCATGCTGGACGAGGCTCGATTGGTGATGGAACGCCTTCAGGCCAGCATCGCGCTCGACCCCACGCTTCGGGGGGACGAATGGCCGGTCACTCTCTCCTGCGGGCTCGCCCCGGTCCGCAGCTTTGCGCAGCTCGAAGACGCCACCCGGATCGCGGGCAATGCGCTCATGGCCGCCAGGAATGGCGGGCGCAACAATGTGCGGATTTCGCGAAACGAATGACGCCCGGCGGCAGCGAACGCTGTTCGCCCGGCCGGTATTCCGCTCCCTTGCCCCGCGCGCCTTCGATGCTGTAGGCCCCGGGCATGACTCCCGCCCTCCCCGCCAGCTATTCGCAAGCCGCGCTACGCGGCATTCGCTGCCGCTGTCCGCGCTGCGGCGAGGGCAGGTTGTTCCGCAAGTGGTTGAAACCGCTAGATCGCTGCGCCCTGTGCACGCTGGACCTCACGCCCCAGCGCTCGGACGACTTTCCGGCATATATCGCGATGATCGTGACCGGGCACCTGATGGCCCCGCTTATCATCGCCTTGTCCAAGGACTTTCACCTGGGCCCGGCCGCTATGTTCGCGATCCTGATCCCGCTTGCGGTGGCGATGATGATCGGCATGCTCCAGCCTGCCAAGGGCGCGGTCATCGCCACGCAGTGGTGGTTCGGAATGCACGGCTTCCGCAAGGAACGCATTCCCGAACGCGAGGCCCCCACTTCCGAAGATACAGGCGCCCCATGATCCTTTCTCCCGAACGACTGCAGCGCTTCGCCCGCCATATCGTGCTGCCCGAAGTCGGCGGTGCAGGCCAGGTTGCACTGGCCGAAGCTCATGTGGTGCTTGTCGGCTGCGGCGGGATCGGCAGTCCTGCCCTTCAGTATCTCGCCGCAGCCGGCATAGGACGGCTGACGCTGATCGACGACGACACGGTGGACGTCAGCAATCTGCAACGCCAGACGGTTTATTCGCCATCGGATATCGGCAAGCCCAAGGCGGAAGCGGCGGCCGAATGGGTGCGGCGCTTTGATCTTGGCCTTGAGATCCTGCCGTGCGTTACGCGTCTCGGGGGTGACAACGCTGCAGGGATTCTCTCCGGCGCGAGCGTGGTACTGGACGGGTGTGACAACTTCGCGACTCGGCTGCTGGTGTCGGATACCTGTGTCGAATTGGGCATTCCGCTGACGAGTGCGGCAGTCGGCCGCTTCCAGGGACAAGTCGCCAATTTCGCCGGACACCGGACCGACCAGGCCTGCTATCGGTGCTTCGTGGGTGACGCCTTCGACGCCCAGGACTGCGACACTTGCGCAGCGGACGGGGTGCTGGGAGCAATGGTCGGCATGGTCGGCACTTTCGCGGCGATGCATGCCATGCGCGTGCTGCTCGCCGGCAAGGCCGCGCTGGGCGATCCGCAGTTCGGCACGCTCCACCTGATCGACGGCATGGCCCCGTCGATGCGCGCGCTCAGGATCGCCAAGGATCCCGGCTGCCGCGCCTGCGGTGTTCAGGCACTCGCGCCGTCGTGATGATAGACCGATAACCGCGCGAGCAGTTCGGGGGCAAACAGCCGCATGTTCACGCCCATGCGGTCCTTTGCAAGGTCAACCGGGCTCCAGTGCGTGGTGCAGCCGCATTGCGGGCAGTGCCAGAAGGTCAACACTTCCTCCCCCCTCCGATAGCCGGTGAGCGCTCCCTCGATCCGCACTTTCGAAAGGCTGTGATAGGACCACAGGGCTCCCAGCCGGCGGCAGACCGAGCAATTGCAGTCGCAAACGTCATGCGGATCGCCCGTGAGCTCCACAGTGACCGCGCCGCAGTGACAGCTGCCGCGAAGAAGGCTCATGCCGCAAGCATCTCATCGACCCATGCCGCCACCAGCTCGGTTGCGGGGCCATGGCGCGCCTCGTCGAACCAGAGCGTCCCTTGCGAGGGCTCCAGGTTCAGTTCGAGGGTCGCCGCGCCGAATTCGCGGGCGTTGCGCACGAAACCGGCGGCCGGATAGACCGCGCCGGAAGTGCCGATCGAGACGAACAGGTCCGCCCGCTCCAGCGCTTCGAATATCTCCTCCATGCGGTAGGGCATCTCGCCGAACCAGACGATGTCGGGCCGGAGCGCCGCCTCGCCGCATTCCGGGCACTGCGGGCGATCGATCAGCGGGCCCCTCCAGGGCGAACGCAGGTCGCAGGCCGTGCACCATGCGTTGAGATGCTCTCCATGCATGTGCAGCACCCGCCGCGCGCCCGCCCGCTCGTGAAGATCGTCGACATTCTGGGTGACGATCAGCAGTTCGCCCTCCCACTCCCGGTCCAGCTTCGCCAAAGCGAGGTGAGCGGCATTGGGCGCCTTGGTCTGGATCGCTTCGCGCCGCATGTCATAGAAGCGCAGGACAAGATCGGGATCACGCGCGAAGGCCTCGGGCGTCGCCACATCCTCCACCCTGTGCTGCTCCCACAGCCCTCCTCCGTCACGAAAGGTATCGATGCCGCTTTCGGCCGAAACGCCTGCTCCGGTAAGGATGACGATGTTGCGGATGTCCTTCATCCCGGCCATGAGACCAGCCTTCAACGGAGACGGCAAGTGGCACGAATCGGAATTATCGGCAGCGAAGGACGCATGGGACGCGCAATCGCGGAGGCTATCGCCGCTGCAGGCGAGGAAGTTGCGGGCGGGATCGACCGCGATGGCGACGTGACAGCGCTGGCCGCCAAATCCGACGTGCTGATCGATTTTTCCAGCCCCGGCGCGCTTGAGGGCAACCTCGATGCCGCCATGGCTGCCGGCAAGCCGATCGTCATCGGCACCACCGGCCTTGAAGAACGCCATCACTGGCTGGTCGACACCGCCGCCGAAACGATCCCCGTGCTCCAGACCGGCAATACCTCGCTCGGCGTCACCCTGCTCGCTCATCTCGTGCGCGAAGCCGCGAGCCGCCTTGGCGAGGACTGGGATATCGAGATCGTCGAGACTCACCACCGCATGAAGGTCGACGCCCCCTCCGGCACCGCACTGCTGCTTGGCGAGGCGGCAGCCAAGGGCCGCGAAGTCAGCCTGCCCGAGGCGGCCGTGCGTGGCCGCGACGGCATAACCGGCAAGCGCGAGAGCGGGACCATCGGCTTCGCGGCGCTGCGCGGCGGCACCGTTGCGGGCGATCACACCGTACATTTCCTGGCCGACAGCGAGCGCCTGTCGTTCTCGCACCTCGCCGAAAACCGCACGATCTTCGCGCGTGGAGCGGTCAAGGCGGCACAGTGGCTGCTCGGCAGGAAAGCAGGCCGCTATACCATGCCCGAGGTGCTGGACCTTTGAACAAGGCCGAGATTTTCGAATTCTTCCGCCGTCTCGCCGAGCTTAATCCCTCGCCCGAGACGGAGCTGGAATTCGGCAACAACTACCAGCTTCTCGTCGCCGTGGTGCTTTCAGCGCAGTCGACCGACGTCGGCGTCAACAAGGCGACGCGCGCACTGTTCCGCGAGGTGAAGACCCCGGCGCAAATGGTCGAGCTGGGCGAGGAAGGTCTGAAACAGCATATCAAGACGATCGGGCTGTTCAATTCCAAGGCCAAAAACGTCATCGCGCTCTCCGAAATCCTCGTCGATCGCTATGACGGCGAAGTGCCGGAAGACCGCGATGCGCTGGTCGAACTGCCCGGCGTGGGTCGCAAGACCGCCAACGTGGTCATGAACTGCGCCTTCGGGGCCGAGACCTTTGCGGTCGACACGCATATCTTCCGCGTCGGCAACCGTACGGGGATTGCCAAGGGCAAGACCCCGCTGGCAGTCGAAAAGCAGCTCGAAAAGCGCGTGCCGCAGCCTTTCCGGGTGGGATCGCACCACTGGATGATCCTGCACGGCCGCTACATCTGCAAGGCGCGCACGCCCGAGTGCTGGCGTTGCCCGGTGATTGACTTGTGCGACTACAAGGACAAGGTTCTGGAGAAGGGAGCCGCTCGCAAGGCTGCCTGATCGGGAGGATGTCCATGCTCCGCCGTCACATCGCCTTCGTGCCCTTCGCCCCTGCCGTGCTTCTCGCCAGCGCCTGCTCCCAGCAGGAGGCAAAGCCGCCACCACCTGCAAGCCCCGCCGCGCAGGCAATCGGCGCTGCGCAGGACTGCCTGCCGCTGGCGCAGTTCTCGAACACGCGCATCCGCGACGACTGGACGATCGATTTCATCGGCGGCGCTGGAAACCGGGTCTGGCGGGTAACGCTGCCGAACCGCTGCTCTGGGCTGAAATCCGCCGACAGCTTTACATACGCGACCTCGCTTTCGCAGCTCTGCCGGAACGATATCATCTATCCGCTCAACCGCGTGGGGAACGGTTTCCAGCGCGGCGGCGGCTGCGGACTGGCGCCGTTCACGCCCGTAAAGCTGGAGCAATAAGCGGGAGATTCCCGGCCGCTTCGAATAGAAGCGCGCGCAGTTACGGCGTGCGCTCCTTGCCGCGCGGCCTGGCATTATTGGGGCGCAGGGAAGCGTTGCTCCCCTGCGCTATCGCTTCAGGCCTCGTACTGCTCGGGATCGACGTTCAGCCCTCTGCGGCCGTCCGAAGAAGTCCGGGTCGGTGCGTGAGGCATTTCCTCGTCCGGATCGACCAGCGGCTGGAGCATGCCCTCGCTGCGGGTGATGACAGCTGTCGCCACCGCATTTCCCACGACGTTCGTCGCCGAGCGGCCCATGTCGAGGAAGGTGTCGATGCCGAGCAGCAGCGCGATGCCTTCCACCGGCAGGCCGAACTGCGTCAGCGTTGCCGCGATTACCACGAGGCTGGCGCGCGGCACGCCGGCGATGCCCTTCGAACTGACCATCAGAGTCAGCAGCATCAGGATCTGCGTGCCGATGGGAACGTGGATGCCATAGGCCTGCGCGATGAAGATCGACGCGAAGCTCATATAGATCATCGAGCCGTCGAGATTGAAGCTGTAGCCCAGCGGCAGGATGAAGCCCGAGATGCGGCGCGGCACGCCGAAACGGTCAAGCTGCTCGAACAGCTTCGGCAGGCTGGCTTCGGAGGATGCGGTTGAGAACGAGAGCAGCAGCGGCTCGCGGATGTAGCGGAACAGGGTGACGATCCGCCCGCGCAGGAAGATCCCGCCCACGAGGAACAGCAGCAGCCAGAGCAGAAGCATTGCGAAGTAGAATTCGCTGACAAGCACGCCGTAAGTAACGATGATGCCAAGCCCGCGCACCGCGATCACGCTGGCAAGCGCGCCGAACACCGCGAAAGGCGCAAAGCGCATCACATAGTCGGTGACCTGCAGCATCAGTTCGGACAGTGCCTCGCTCACCTTGACGATGATCGCGCCGCGTTCGCCGATCGCGGTGAGCCCGACCCCGACGAAGAGCGAGAAGACGAGGATTTGCAGGATGTTGTTTTCCGCCATCGCATCGACGGCGCTGCTCGGGAAGATTTCGAGGATGAAATGGCGAAGCGTCAGTTCGCCCATTTCCAGCTTGCCGAGATCGGACGCCGTGGTGAGGCCGGCGCCGACACCCGGCTTGAACAGGTTCACCAGCACCAGACCGAGACCGAGCGAGATCAGGCTGGCGGTTATGAACCAGCCCAGCGCCTTGCCGCCGATGCGGCCGAGCGCCGCGCTGTCGCCCATGCCGGAAATGCCCGTGACGATCGTCGCGAAGACCAGCGGCGCGATGATCATCTTGATGAGCTTCAGGAAGACGTCGGGCAGCAGCTTGAAATAGTCGGCCCATTCCGCAAGCCGCGGATCGTCCGCCGGCAGGCTCGCGTGCAGTACCCAGCCCACGGCGATGCCCAGCACCATGCCGATAATGATATAAAGCGTCAGGCGCCTGCCCATTCCCACCTCGCAACAAAATTGCTGGCGACACTAACAGCGTGACCCGGCGGGTCAACGCCGGGCCGGACAGTTTCCGTCAGGTTCAGGGCCTCGCGAGCGCCGCCTCGGTCACGCGGCGATAGATGCGCACGAGCATGTCGAGATCGGGGATCGCCACCGCTTCATCGCGCTTGTGCATCGTCGCGTTCGACAGGCCGAACTCGATCACCGGCGAAAGGTCCTTGAGGAAGCGGGCGTCCGAAGTTCCGCCGCTGGTGGAAAGCTCCGGCTCCACCCCGGTCTCGGCGCGGATCGCTTCCGCCAGCATGGCGGAGAACGCGCCGGGCTCGGTAAGGAACGCCTCGCCCGAAATCACCGGGCGCGCGGTCCCGCCGTGGCGCTCGGCAATCTCGGTGACGCGGCGCGACAGGCTTTCGCCGGTGTGCAGGTCGTTGAAGCGGATCGAGATGCGCGCCGAGGCCCGGGCCGGAATCACATTGGTGGCCGGATTGCCGACAGTGAGGTCGGTCACTTCAAGATTGCTGGCCTGGAACCAGTCGGTCCCTTCGTCCAGCACGATGGCGTCGAGTTCGGACAGCATCGCCACCAGCCCGGTGATCGGATTGTTGGCCAGATGCGGATAGGCGACGTGGCCCTGCACGCCTTCCACCTCAAGCCAGATGTTGACCGAGCCGCGACGGCCGATCTTCATCATGTCGCCCAGGCGGTGCACCGAAGTAGGCTCTCCGACGAGGCAGAGGTCAGGGATTTCGCCCACTTCGCGCATGTGATCGATCAGGGCGAGCGTACCGAAGCGCGCCGGGCCTTCCTCGTCGCCGGTGATGACGAAGCTGATCGTACCCGCTTCCGCCGGGATCTGCGCGGCGGCGGCAACCATGCAGGCGATGGAGCCCTTCATGTCCACCGCACCGCGGCCGTAAAGCAGCTCGCCGCGCACTTCCGGCGCGAAGGGAGCGCTGCTCCAGCCATCGCCCGGAGGCACAACGTCGAGGTGGCCGGCGAAGGCGAAGTGGCGCGAACCCACGGGGCCCTTGCGGATCGCGAAAAGGTTCTCGACCGGGCCGTCTGGTGCCTTACCCGCGAGGAAGCGATGGACCGCGAAGCCGAGCGGGGCGAGCTGGCTTTCCAGGCAATCGAACACCGCGCCGGTTGCGGGCGTGACGCTGGGGCAGGCAAGCAGGGCTTCGGCGAGCGCGAGTACGGGTTCGGTCATGGCCCGGGCCATTGCACAGGAGCGCGCCCAAGACCATAGCCGAAGCACAGCGTTTCGCGGGAGAGCGACCATGCCCAAACTGGATATCGAAGCCATCCCACCCTCGAACGGCACCGGCTACCCGGCGCCTTTCGATACGGCGGTCGAGGGTCGCTGGTGGCGCCGCCTCGCACCCGTGGGCGGGTTGACCGAAATGGGCGCCAGCCATGTCGTGCTGAAGCCCGGAGCATGGTCCAGCCAGCGCCACTGGCACGAGGGCGAGGACGAATTGCTGGTGATGCTCTCGGGTGAGGCGGTACTGGTCGAGGATGACAGCCGCACCGTGCTGCGCCCCGGCGACATATGCGCCTGGGCCAGGGGCGTGCGGCTAGGCCATCACCTGCGCAACGAAAGCGATGCCGACTGCGTGTTCATCGCGGTCAGCGCAGGCCGGGACGCGGGCGGTTCCTATCCCGACATCGACATGATGTGGAACGAGCAGGGCTACCTCCACAAGGACGGCACTCCCTACCCCGCCAGACGCCTGCGATAGCGTGCTACTGGACCGGGGTCTCGTATTGCTCGATGACCCAGTCCTCGGCCTCGGCGGCGTTGATCCACTGCTGCATCCACTCGTGCTCCCACATGGCCTGCATATAGGCCTGCGCGAAGCCGGGAACGCCGACGCCGTAAGTGAGGAAGCGGCTGACCACCGGCGCGTAGATCACGTCTGCCGCGCTGAAGGTGCCGAACAGGAACGGCCCGCCCTTGCCGAAACGGGCACGCGCTTCCGCCCAGAGCGTGAGGATGCGCACGACATCCGCGCGGACATCCTCACCCAGCGACACGCCCTGGACACGGGTGCGGATGTTCATCGGACAGGCGCGGCGCAGCGCCATGTAGCTGGAGTGCATCTCGGCCACCATCGAACGGGCCATCGCGCGCGCGGCATCGTCCTTCGGCCAGAAACGGTCACGGCCGACCTTGTCCGCCAGATAATCAATGATGGCGAGACTGTCCCACACCACCGCTTCGCCGTCCCAGAGAATCGGCACCTTGCCGTGGCTCGGTGCGAGATCGTCGGAACTGCGCTTGGCTTCCCAGTCGTCGCCGAACAGCGGGACCGTGATTTCTTCGAAGGCAAGGCCCGACTGCTTGCAGGCCAGCCAGCCGCGGAGCGACCAGCTCGAATAGTTCTTGTTGCCGATAATAAGCTTCACTGCGCAGTTCCCCGTAGGCTGACCAAGGGAACTATCGGTTCAGCCTGGCAAAGTCGAGGATGAACGCCGTAGCAACGTGTCGCAGGAGGGGAAGGAGGAAAGCAGGAGAGAAACGCCCCCCTGCTCCGCCATGACTGCCAAGGTCAGGCATTCACCGATCCGCTGCGTGCCTTTAGAAAAGGCGCGTGAGATAGAAGAACAGCGCGCCCACGACCGCGCTCGCCGGGATGGTCACGAACCATGCGACGATGACGCGGCTTGCCACCGACCAGCGCACCGCGCTGGCGCGGCGGGCGGCGCCGGTGCCCACGACGGCGCCGGTAATGGCGTGCGTGGTCGAGACAGGAATGCCCATGGCGCTGGCCCCGAAGACCACGATCGAGCCGGCCGTGGAGGCGCAGAAGCCCGAGTGATGGTTGAGCTTGGTGAGCTTCGAGCCCATCGTCTTGATGATCTTCCACCCGCCCGAGAGCGTGCCGATCGAGATCGCCGTGTAGCAGGCGAGCACGACCCATTCGGGCACATGGAAGCCGCCTTCGAGGTGCCCGGTGGAATAGAGCAGCACCGCGATGATGCCCATGGTCTTCTGCGCGTCGTTGCCGCCGTGGCTGATCGAGTAGGCCGCCGAGGAGAACAGATGCAGCGTCTTGAAGACGCCGTTGGACGCACGCGGGGTGGAGCCCTTGAACAGCCACGAGGTCAGCAGCATCATGCCCATCGCCAGGATGAAGCCCAGCACCGGCGAGGCGACGATGGCGATCACCGTCTTCACGGTGCCTTCCGATTCGACGACACCCGGCCCGGCCGCCGCGATGCCGGCGCCCAGCAGGCCGCCGATCAGCGCATGGCTGGAGGACGAGGGGATGCCCTTGATCCAGGTCAGCACGTTCCAGAACATCGCGCCCACGAGCGCGCCGAACACCACAGCAGGCGTCACCGCGTCCTTGTCGATGATGCCCTTGCCCACCGTCTCGGCGACGTGGAGGCCCATGATCCAGTAGGCGGCGAAATTGCCGAATGCGGCGAACAGCACGGCCACGACCGGCGAGAGCAGGCGCGTGGCCACCACGGTCGCAATGGCGTTGGCAGCGTCATGCAGCCCGTTCAGGAAGTCGAAGGCGAGCGCCAGCGCGACGAGGCCGAACAGCAGCGGCAGGGCGAGGGTATGCTCCATGTCGAGTGTCCGCCGGTCAGGCGTGATCGATCACGAGACCGTCGATCTCGTTCGCGACGTCCTCGAAACGGTCGACCACGCGTTCGAGGCGCTTGAACATTTCCTGGCGCACGATGAAGTGCAGAGCGTCTTTTCCGCTATCCGCCTTGAACACGCGCTTGAGGCCGGCGGCATGGATCTCGTCGGCATGGCCTTCCATGCGCACGAGGCGCTCGGTCAGTTCATGCAGGCGATGGCCATTGTCGGCGATCTTGCGCAGCAGCGGCATGATCTCGGCCGTGAGGCGCGCGGCGTCGACGATGATCGCCGCCATGTCGATCATTTCCGGCTCGAACTCGGCCACTTCGTAAAGGTTCACGGCAGTCGCCACCTGCTGCATCTCGTCGATGGCATCGTCCATCGTCGTGATGAGGCTGGTGATCGACGAACGATCGAACGGCGTCAGGAAGGTGCGGCGCACCGTCTGGAGCACTTCGCGGGTGATATTGTCCGCGTCATGCTCGCGTTCCTCGATCTCGCGAATGTGCTGTCCGCGACCCGGACCGCCCTGCGCGAGTCGCGCCAGCGCATCCGCGCCGGCAACCAGCGTGGCAGCCTGCTGCTCGAACAGCTCGAAGAAATTGCCCTGCTGCGGAAGCAGCTTCTGGAACCAGGCAAACATCGTATTGACCCCTGTCTTTTCGGCCATCCTGTCGGCCACCGCGCCGAGCAGGCGCGCGGGACTGGCGGCGGCGCGGAACTCGCGCGCGCCGAACGAACGGATCAGCGCGCGAAGATCCTCTTCGTCGACCGCCTTAGCGGCGTCGGACAGAGAGAACCAGCGCCGTTCGCGCTGATGTTGTTCGTCCCAGGTATCGAGTTCCTCGGTTACCGAGAACGGGAAGACGTCAACGTCCGCCCAGACCGACGCGCCCGAGGCGCGCTGCTTGCGATAGCGATACGACCCCAGCGGAACCGGACAGGCCGCGCCGAGCACGCCCGCCTCTTCCTCTGCCTCCGCTGCAGCAGCGGCGTGAGGGAGCAGGCCCTTCATCAACCCGCCCTTGGGAATTACCCAGCGGCGGGTGCTGCGCGACGTGATCAGCAGGATCTGGATAGGCGCATCCACGGCAGGGCCGACGGTACGATAGGGAAGAACGGCGATCTGGCGCATGGCGAGACTCCTTTCTTCTCATTGGTGCGACCGAGCGCCTCTAGGGGAACTGCGTCCGTCACGCAATCGTCACATTCGCAGTTTTGCCGGCAAGACGTTCTTCGCGGCGAGGATGATCGCGAATTACGAACGCAGCGTTACAGGTTTCGCATCCCTGAAAAGCAATCGGCGCGCCAACCGCGGGTGCGGGGCGCGCCGGAAAGCTGTTGAAGGACGGGAGTATCAGGTCAGCGAATCGCCGAAGACCGCACCGCGCAGTTCAGCAATGCCAAGCCCCTTTTCCGACGACGTGATGTGCACTTCCGGATAGGCCGCCGGATGCTTGCGCGCTTCAGCCACGGTTTCCGCGTGGACCTTTTCCAGTTCGCTTGCCTTGATCTTGTCCGACTTGGTCAGGACGATGCGGTAGCCGACAGCGGCTTCGTCCAGCATCTTCATCATCTCGGCATCCACGGTCTTCACGCCGTGACGGGCATCGACCAGCAGCAGCGTGCGCTTCAGCACGACGCGGCCACGCAGATAATCCCGTACCAGGCGCCGCCACGTCTCGACGACGGCGGGCGGAGCCTTGGCGAAGCCGTAACCCGGCATGTCGACGAGGCGGAACTGCATCGGCTCCCCCACCTCGAAGAAGTTGAGTTCCTGCGTGCGGCCCGGCGTCACCGAAGTGCGCGCGATCGACTTGCGGCCGGTCAGCGCATTGAGCAGCGACGACTTGCCGACGTTCGAGCGACCGCAGAAGGCGATCTCCGGAGCGTCGGGGTCTGGCAGGAACTTGAGCGCAGGCGCGCTCTTCAGGAACGTCACCGGTCCTGAAAAGAGCTTGCGCGCCTGTTCGATCAGTTCTGCCTGTTCTTCGTTCATGATGTGTCTCAGGCCTTGCTCTTGCCGCGCTCTGAGGCGCGCGCCTTGTCCTGCGCTTCCTTCTCGGCCATCGCCTTGAGCTGCGGATGGCGGCTGTAAAGGAACTTCTGCTGGGCGATGGTCAGCAGGTTCGAGGTAATCCAGTAGACCAGCAGGCCCGAGGCGAACGGCGCCATCACGAACATCATGAACCAGGGCATGAGCGCGAAGACCTGCTGCTGCGCCGGGTCCATCTGGGCCGGGTTCAGCTTGAACTGCAGGTACATCGTCACGCCGAGCAGCAGGGCGAGCACGCCGATCGCCAGGAAGCTCGGCGGATCGAACGGCAGCAGGCCGAACAGGTTGAGGATGTGGAGCGGATCGGGCGCCGAAAGGTCCTTGATCCAGAACACAAAGGGCTGGTGGCGCATCTCGATCGCGAGGATCAGCGTCTTGTAGAGCGCGAAGAACACCGGGATCTGGAGGAACATCGGCAGGCAGCCGGCGAGCGGGTTCACCTTCTCCTGCTTGTAGAGCGCCATGATCTCAAGCTGCTGCTTCTGCTTATCGTCCTTGTAGCGCTCCTGGATCGCCTTCATCTTCGGCTGGATCGCGCGCATCGCGGCCATCGAGGCGAAGCCGCGCTGGGCGACCGGGAACATGATGCCGCGCACGATGGCGGTCAGCAGGATGATGGCGACGCCAAAGTTGCCGACGAGCTTGAACAGCGAGGTGAGCAGCCAGAAGATCGGCTTCTCGAACCAGCGGAACCAGCCCCAGTCGATCGACAGGCCGAAGTTGGGGATGCCCGCCTTTTCATAGGCGTCGAGCACATTGTGCTCCTTGGCGCCCGCGAAGAGCTTGGTCGTCACCGCCAGGCGCTGGCCGGGCTGGACGATCTTCTGGTCGTAGACGAGATCGGCGCGGAAAATCTGATTGCCGAGCGAGCGGAAAGTGCCCTTTGCGGCGGTGTTGACCGGGGCGAGTGCCGACATCCAGTAGACGTCGGTGAAGCCGAGCCAGTCGGCCTTGCCCGCCTGATCGATATTGCCGGCGCTGACGACATCCTTGTAATTGGTGCCGAACGTCACGGAGCCGTCGAACGCGCCGATCGGGCCGGAATGGACGTTCCAGGTATCGAGGCTGGCCGTACGGTCAGTGCGGTTGACGACGCCAAAGGCCTGAAGCGTAACGGGCGCCGGGCCCTTGTTCGCCACCGCCTGATCGACGGTGATGAGATAGTTGTCGTCGATCCTGTACGTCAGCGTGAAGAGCTGGCCCGCACCGTTATCCCACGTCAGGGTTACGGGCGTGGCCGGCGTCAGCCGTGCGCCGGCAGGCGCCGTCCACACGATCGGAGTGTCGAGACCCGGCGCCTTCACGCCCTGCCCAACCCAGCCGAAACGCGCAAACTGCTGCGCGGGAGTGCCGGCGGGCGAATAGATGCGGACGGGGCCCGAATCCTTCTTCACCGTTTCCCGGTGACGGTTGATGACCAGGTCATCGACAACGCCGCCGTTGAGATTGATCGAACCCGACAGGCCGGGCGCCGCGATCGGCACGCGGTTGCCGCCGGTCAGCGCGGTCTTGAGGTCCTGCTGCTCCAGCGCGACTTCGCCCGAATCGGTGAGGCCGCCTTCGCGGGTCGGCTTGCCGGTGCTGCCCGCGGTCGGAGTGGCCTGCTCGACCGGCTGGGGCTTGTTCGCCTGCGGGTAGAAATACCCGACCCCGGCCTCCCAGCCGAAGAGCACGAGCGCGGTCAGGACGACCGCCAGGATGATGTTGCGCTGCTTATCCACGAAGGCTTTTCCTGTCGTATTCGCGTCGGCGGCAGCGCCTGTGGCTGCCTCGATTTCATTCAGTCGGGGACGGGATCGTAGCCGTGCCCACCCCACGGTTGGCAGCGCAATAGACGCTTGAACGCCAGCCAGCCACCCTTAATCGCACCATGCTTGCCCACGGCCTCGATCGCATACTGCGAGCATGACGGAGCATAGCGGCAGGTCGGCGGCATGACGCGGGAAGGGCCGAGCTGCCAGGCGCGTGCGATGAAAATCAGCACGATTCCCGGCAGGGAAAAGAGGAAGGCCAGAGCGCGCTTCACCGCTTGCCCCTGCGAGGTCCGCCCTTGCGGCGAGGCGGATCGCCCTTGCCGGCTTCGGCCCGCGTCAATGCAGCAAGCAGTTCCTCGCGAAGCAACGAAAAATCGCGCTCCACGCCGTTGTCGCGGCCGATCAGTACATGGTCGGTGTCGGCAAGGCCATGTTCGGGCAACATCTCGCGCAGCAGCGCCCGGAAGCGCCGCTTCATGCGGTTGCGCACGACGGCATTGCCGATCTTCTTGGTGACGGTGATACCCGCCCGCATACCCTGCCCGCCATTCGGCTTGGCAAGAAGCACGAATCCCGGCCGAGCGACTCGCAGGCCTGCATTGGCCGCAACAAAGTCGGCCCGCCTGGTCATCGTGGAGTAGGCACTGGTCATCGCGGTCACAGATAGGGTCGGCGATCGACGATCACAAACTACGCGCTGAAAAAAGCGCTGATTTGCAAACGGCGGCGGCCCGTGCCGCCATCCGAATCCCCGAAAGGTACGGGAACTCGGATGGCGACACGGGCCGTGCCGCATCCAGCCGTGAGGCTGAAAGACTTAGGCCGAAAGCTTCGAACGGCCGCGAGCGCGGCGCGCACGAAGCACCTTGCGGCCGCCGGCGGTCGCCGTGCGGGCGCGGAAGCCGTGACGGCGGGCGCGAACAAGGCGGCTGGGCTGGAAAGTGCGCTTCATGACGGTCCTCGAAATTCCAGTTACGGTCCCGAAGGACCTGAACAAAAGGCCACCCAGTGATGGATGACCACAAAACAGAAGGGCGCCGTTACTGGAGCGTGCCAGGAGAGTCAAGGCTAAGGCGCTTTCGGGCCCTGCCGGGAAGATGTCTGCGGCGATCTACTTGTACGATACTACCGATGGCCATGCCCGCCAATCCCGCGTCGAGCACGACAACCCGGCGGGACATGCTAGCATCAAGGCCCGGGAGAGGCCGAAAGAGGCAGGAGCAGAACGATGGCACAGGAAGACCGAATCGGCGCACTCGTAGGATGGTCGTCACGCAACCTCGGCCCGAACATCCTGCTGGAATTGCAGACCTTCGAAAAATCCGGCTGGGAATCGCACGAAGACCCCGAACATTCGCGAATCCTCATGACACGAAGCCAGGCCGCGGTACTCGCCAATCACCTGCTTCAGGTCAGCGGCACTCAGCAGCCCCGGCGCAAAGGCTGGCTTGGCTCTCTGTTCGACTAGGTAGCCACTTCCGATTCGGAACGTCGGGCTGCTTTCCCCAGCGTGCCGAACCTGGGCAGCCGCCGGGCCATTTCCAACAAGGGACGCTCCAAGGCGAAATGACTCGCCACGCCGAACAGGCATGCCAGCAGGACCACCGGCGGGACGAGGAGATATTGCGGGATAGCCGCCAGCGCCTCATGGCGGAGAGCCAGGCCATATCCCATCAGCACGAAGGTATGCGTAAGGTAGAGCGCATAAGATGCGTTCCCCATCGTCAGGAGAGCCTGGCCAAGCCCCCCTTTCACATGCCGCAAGGCAAGAAAGCCGGTAACGATCGCCAGCCCCGCCCCGCCCCAGGCCAGGACTCGCGGCAGTCCCTGCAATCCGTGCGTCGTCGCGTGCGATACGAACAGCGGCGCGGAATGCATGAGCGCGAATCCCGCACAGACGAGGATTGCCGGTGCGGCCCATCCCTGCCACCGGATCGCCGCATGGAATCGGGCGAGCCCGAGGCCGAACAGGAACTCGAGGGGAATCGGGTCCGTCAGGAACGCTCGCAGCGGACCGCCCGGCAAGGCATGCCCCACGCCCCAGAACACCACGATGAGGCCGCCCGTTCCGAACAACGCCAACCTGCGGGAACGCAGGGACAGGCAGGCGGCGAAGACCAGGTAGAAATAGACTTCATAGACAAGCGTCCAGGCCACGCCGATGATCGGCCGCCCGCCGGGCAGCAGGGCCAGAGCCATGGCGATATCGCCGCCGGTCAGGAATCGCTTCTGGAAGAAACCCATCGCCATGAGCGAAAGCATTGCCAGGCAAACCAGCCAGTAAAGCGGATAGATGCGGGTTGCGCGCCTTTGCAGGAAGTCCAGCGGGGAAGGTATCGCCTTGCCTGTCTGGAAGCTCGTATGAGCCATGATGAAGCCGCTGATGACGAAGAACACGTCGACTCCGCCCGCGCCGCCGGTCGTCAGCCAGTCCGGACTGAACGAGCCGGCCACGCCGTTGGACATTTCCAGTGCATGGTGCACCGTCACGGCAAGCGCTGCCAACGCCCTGGCGACCTGTAGACCGGCCAGCGTGTCCTGCGGCCGGTTCGTGGACACCGGGTTTCGTGTGCCCGGCACAACCCTGCCGACAATACTCATAAGATCGATCCGGCCACCGCGCTCGCCTCCCCGCCCGCGAAATCGGCCCGATCATGCTGTGAACTTCGCTTCTTCCTCAAAGGGAAGCAGGTCCATTATCGTTGCATCGCCCGAAAGCCTGCGCGCGGCGTCAGCTCTCGACGTGGTCCAGCCTGATCCAGCGGCCCATCTCCTCGGCGCCGAACCAGTGGGCGGATTCGAAAGGCACTGCATTGGTCATCGCGTAGAAGGCCTGAGCCTCGCCCATGCTCATGCCCATCTGCCGGTAATAGTCGAGGTAGCGCCGGTTTTCCGGCGCATCGGCGGCATAGTCCCCCGCCTCCCGGCCAGAATCGTCGATCCACGAGTGAACCGCGAACTCGGAGCCCGGATCGGCATAGCGCTGTACACCGGCCAGGAAGAGTTCGACTCCGCCCGAACGGACCGACCCGCCCGTCGGGACATGCGTGGCGATCCCCCGCTCCCGAATCATCCTTCCGAGCCTCAGGTTGGCGAGATCGTCCTCGGTTCCGGGGCATTCGATCATCTCGATTTCGGAGATGGCCGGATAATCGCGCAGAAGTGCGGCGAACTGCTGGGGGCTGCGAGAATCGGTGGCATCTATAAGCGCGACGTGCCTGCCGTCGATGACACGGAACGGGCCATATGCCGCAATGCCGGCAGGAATCGGGGCCGGCCCCACCTGCCAGAACTGGGACTCGCCGATTTCCACATCGTTGCCGCCCGGCTGGACCAGACGCTCACCGCCCGTGACGAATGCGTCCGCTCCGGTTTCAACCTGTTCGTAAGAAATCGTTGCCGCTTCCTGAGCCAGCAGGGGAGTGGCGGGAATCACGGAAGCCAGGGCAAGGATTACGGCCAGCAAGCGCATCCGGAATGAATGACGGCGAGGTACTTACGCAAGTCGTGAGGAATTAGGTTAAAACGCTGTAAGTCATGAATTACGCGCCGATCCATGGTCGACAGGACAGTCATGCAAGGCCATGAACGGGGGAACAGAAATAACGCTAAGGGCCCCTTCCATTGGTCGCACTCGTTTCGACCGTCGCGTACCTCGGACTTGAGGCTCGCGCGGTCGAAGTTCAATGTCAGGTAGCACCGGGAATGCCCGGGTTCGCCTTGGTTGGACTACCGGACAAGGCAGTGGGCGAAAGTCGCCAGCGTGTAAGCGCCGCGTTGACCGCGATGGGCCTTGCATTGCCGCCCAAGCGCATAACGATCAATCTTTCGCCCGCCGATCTGCCGAAGGAAGGCTCGCATTACGACCTGCCTATCGCGATGGCTCTGCTGGCCTCCATGGGCATCGTCGACAGCGAACAATTGGCAGACTTCGTCGCGGTCGGCGAACTCGCACTCGATGGCCGCGTGATCCCCTCACCCGGCGTATTGCTCGCCGCGCTCCACGCCAGCGAGCGGGACCTCGGCCTGATCTGCCCCGCCGCGCAGGGCAGCGAGGCGAGCTGGGCAAGTGGGGTGCACGTCGTGGCCACGCCGAACCTCATCAGCCTGCTCAATCACCTGAAGGGAACGCAGGTCCTGCCGCCGCCAGAACCCGGGCGTGCCGAGCCCCCCGTGCGCGGCCCCGATCTCAGGCAGGTAAAAGGGCAGGAGGTCGCCCGCCGCGCACTGGAAATCGCCGCTGCCGGCTCTCACAACCTGCTCATGAGCGGCCCTCCCGGCGCGGGCAAGTCACTGCTCGCCTCGTGTTTGCCCGGCATCCTCCCCGAACTGACAGCACCCGAGGCACTGGAAGTCTCGATGATCGCCTCGGTCGCCGGTATGCTGGAAGAAGGGCGGATCAGCCGTGCCCGCCCGTTCCGCTCGCCGCACCACTCCGCATCGATGGCGGCCTTGACCGGCGGCGGCCTCAAGGTCCGGCCCGGCGAGGTATCGATGGCACACCTGGGGGTGCTGTTCCTCGACGAACTACCAGAATTTCAGCGCGCGGTGCTGGATTCGCTTCGCCAGCCGCTCGAAACCGGCGAGGTTACCGTCGCGCGTGCCAACGCCCACGTAACCTACCCGGCCCGGGTCCAGCTCATCGCCGCCATGAACCCCTGCCGCTGCGGCTACCTCAGCGATCCATCGCTGGCCTGTTCACGCGTGCCCAAATGCGCCGCCGACTACCAGAGCAAGGTCTCCGGTCCGCTGCTGGACCGTATCGACCTCCATGTCGAAGTCGACCCGGTGCGCGCGGTGGATCTCGCCCTGCCTCCGCCGAAGGAAGGCAGCGCCGAAGTGGCCGCGCGCGTGGCCCGCGCCCGCGCCGTCCAGACCGCGCGGCTCGAAGGCACCGGACTCCGCACCAATGCCGAACTCGACGGCGCGTTTCTCGAAACCCATGCCACGCCGGACGAACCGGGCCGCAAGCTGCTGATGCAGGCCGCCGAGGCCATGCGCCTTTCCGCGCGAGGCTACACGCGCATTCTGCGAGTGGCGCGAACCATCGCCGACCTCGACAGTGCAACTGAGGTTCAACGTGTTCATGTGGCGGAGGCGCTGAGCTACCGGAGGCGCCCTCCCGCCGGCTAGCATGATCGATGGGTTCCGGCGATCTGGCTGCGCAACACCGCGATGATCGTCGCACCCTCGGCGATAACCTAAGCTCGCGCCGCCCCGGTGCGGGAATTCTCCGCAAGGATGTGCGCCATCACGGCCGCAGCACCCTGATTCAGCGCCCCTGCCAGACCGGCTTGCGCTTTTCCGCGAAGGCGCGCGGGCCTTCCTGCGCATCG
Organism: Novosphingobium aeonii; assembly: GCF_052279045.1. Taxonomy (NCBI): domain Bacteria; kingdom Pseudomonadati; phylum Pseudomonadota; class Alphaproteobacteria; order Sphingomonadales; family Sphingomonadaceae; genus Novosphingobium; species Novosphingobium aeonii. The sequence continues at coordinate 271,816 of NZ_CP176832.1, forward strand.
CGGGAATTATAGGTCTGCTCGTGCGCTGCGCGGGCGGCTTGCAAGGCAGCGGAGCGGCCCATCTCGGTCGCCAGCATGACCGTCTCGCGCGCAGCCTTTACCGACAGCGGCGCGCCTTCGAGCACCTCCCGCGCCAGTTCGATGGCGGCATCCAGTACCGTGCCCGGTTCGGCAAGGCGGTTGACGAGGCCGATCTCGTAAGCGCGCTGGGCAGTAATGGGCTTTCCGGTCAGCATGATCTCCATCATGATCCGCTGGGGGATCATGTGGATCAGCGGCGAGGCCCAGGGGCTGCCGCGTCCGACCTTCACCTCGGTAATCGCGAACTTCGCGTTCGTGCCGGCGACACACAGATCACAGGCCTGAGCGATCATCCAGCCGCCCGCGAAGGCATGGCCATTGACAGCGGCAATGGTCGGCTTGGTCAGTTCGATGGTGTCGTAAGGCAGCGCGTAAAGATCGCGCGGCGGCACCGCCATGCCGGTTTCGACCATCTCCTTCAGGTCGCCGCCCGCGCAGAAAGCCTTGTCGCCGCTGCCGGTGAGCACGGCGATGCGGGCGGAGGGATCGGCCTCGAACCTCGCCCACGCCTCTCGCAGCCCCTCGCGCACTTCGCGGCTTAGGCAATTGCGCTGTTCGGGGCGGTTGATGGTGATGACCGCGATACCGTCATCATGGACATCGTAGAGGACTGCTTGAGTCATGTTAGAAGCCCCTTTTCTCGATCTCGTGGGCGGTGCGCGACAGGTCTTCGCGGAAGTCGGGATGGGCGATGGCGACCAGCCGCTTCGCGCGTTCGGCCAGGGTCTGGCCCTTGAGCTGCGCCGCGCCGTATTCGGTGACGATGACGTCAACCTCGGTCCGTGCGGTGGTGACGGGGCCAGAGAGGGCGGGGACGATCTTGCTCAGCGTGCCGCCCTTCGCGGTGGAGGCCAGCACGATCAGCGAGGCGCCGCCCGGCACGCGCGATCCGGCGCGCACGAAATCGACCTGCCCGCCGGTTCCACCGAGATAGGTCGCGCCCGATTGCTCGGCATTGACCTGCCCGGTGATGTCCACTTCCAGCGCGGAGTTAATCGTCACCAGCCGGGTAAGCTGGATGATCGGCTTCACCCCGTGGGTATAGCTGCTGGGGGCCATGCGGATCGCCGGATTGTGCGCAGCCCAGTCATAGAGCCGCCGCGTTCCGATCAGTGCGCCGTTGATCGAGACGCCCCGGTCGATCTCCTTGCGGGCATTGGTCAGCACGCCGGCTTCGGCAAGGTCGACAAGGCCATCGCCTAGCATGCCCGAATGAACGCCAAGGTCGCGGCGGTCGTGCAGCAGGCGCAGGATCGCGTCCGGCACCGCGCCCACGCCCGTCTGCAGCACCGCGCCGTCACCGATGAATTCGGCGCAGTGGCGGGCGATGGCTTCGTCGGTGGGGCCGATCTTCGCGGGGGCGACTTCCACGGGCGCACGACTGACGTGGACGGCCACGTCGATCAACGCGCCGGGGATCGTCTCGCCCGGAACGTAAGGCACCTGCTCGTTGACTTCGGCGATCACGAGGCGCGCCTTGTCCACCGCCGCGCGCACGTAGTCGGAGATCAGGCCGCAGCTGTGATTGCCTTGCCCATCGGCGGGGCTGACCTGGATCATCGCCACGTCGCAGGGCATGATTCCCGCCTCGATCAGGCAGGCGACCTGGCTGACGTGGACGGGGATGACGTCCAGCGCATTTGCCTTGGTCATGCTCCGCAGCGCGCCGATCGCGCCCATGCTGGAGAGGCGGAAGGCGCGCGCGCTTTCGGGGGTGAACAGGCCGGAAAAGCTGGTGGCGATGAAGGCGTGGAGGCCGCCAATGGCCTCGCCCTGTTCGATCAGCGCCTGCACCAGCGCGGTCGGCTCGCCGCAGGCCTGGCCGAACACCACGCGGTCGCCCGGTTTCAGGAACCGCGAGAGGTCGAGCTGGGATGCGGCAAGCCGAAGCGTCATCTTACAGCTTCCCTGCCTGCCGCAGCAGCCGCTGCGCACGGGCGAGGTATGGGCGGTCAAGCATTCCGCCTTTCCAGCCGATGGCGCCGACACCCGGATTGGCGGCGAACACATCGACGATTTCCTGCGCCTCGGCGATCTCGGCCTCGGTGGGGGTGAATGCCTCGTTGATCACGGGTACCTGTGCCGGGTGGATCGCCATCATCCCGCGATAGCCGTCGCGGCGGACCTTCTCGGCGCGAGCCTTGAGCGCTTCCAGATCCTTGAAGTCGGCGCTGATCGTCTCGATCGCGGTGACGCCCGCGGTCGCCGCGCCCAGCACGGTCAGGCTACGGGCCAGTTCGTAGGTAAAGGAATACGATCCGTCCGCATTGCGGTTGGAGGATGCGCCGATGGAATCGGCCAGATCTTCAGCGCCCCAGGTCAGCGCCACCACGCGCGGAGCGCCCTTGTAGTCGCCGGTGTGGAACATCGCCTCGGCCGTTTCGGTGATCAGCACGATTACCGGGGTCGATCCCTGTTCGATGCCGCTGGCCACTTCCAGCGCTTCGAGATAGCGGTCCAGCGTCTCCACATCCTGCCGCCCGTAGACCTTGGGCAGCATGATCCCGCCGGGACGCGCAGGCATGACCGCCACGAGGTCCGCCAGCGTGTGCGGGCCGTCCATCGGGTTCACACGCACCCAGAGGCGGCCGCGCTGGCCGGGGTTGGCGGCGATGAAGTCATGCACCATCACCCGCGCGGCGGCCTTTGCATCGGTCGCGACGGCGTCTTCCAGGTCGATCAGGACGATGTCGGCCTCACCCTCCATGGCCTTGGTCATCTTCTTCTCGCTGTCGCCCGGCGCGAAGAGCCAGGAGCGGGCGGCGATAGGTTCGTGGGTTACGGGCATGTTCTCTCCAGTCGTCATCCCGGTGAAAGCCGGGATCGCGGGCGGCCATGCCCCGCGCTGCCGATTACGATCCCAGCTTTCGCTGGGATGACGGGCGTTCTCAAGTGGGCTTGCCTCAATAACTCTTGGGCAGTTCCAAAACCCTCTCGGCGATGAAGTTCATGATCTGGTGCGGGCTGACCGGGGCGATGCGCGGGATCATGACTTCGCGGAAGTAGCGCTCGACGTGATATTCCTGCGCATAGCCCATGCCGCCCATGCTCATCATCGCGGTCTGGCATGCCTCGTAACCGGCCTCGGCGGCGAGGTACTTGGCGCTGTTCGCCTCAACGCCGCAGTCGAGCCCCTTGTCGAACAGGGTCGCGGCCTTGAACACCATCAGGCTTGCCGCCTCCACCTGCATCCACGCCTTGGCCAGTGGATGCTGAATCCCCTGATTCTGGCCGATGGGTCGCCCGAATACCACGCGCTCGCGGGCGTAGCGCGAAGCGCGGTCGATGGCGACGCGGCCAAGGCCGGTGGCCTCGGCGCCCAGCAGCACGCGTTCAGGGTTGAGGCCCTTGAGGAGGATACGGAAGCCCTGCCCCTCCTCGCCGATGCGATCTTCCTCGGGAATGAAGAAATCGGTGATGAACATCATGTTCGAGCCCACCGCGTGGCGGCCCATCTTGGGGATGAGGCGCGTCTCGATCTTCTCTCGGTCAAGCTTGCAATAGAACAGGGTCAGGCCGTCGGTCTTCTTCTTGACCTCTTCCAGCGGCGTGGTGCGCGCGATCAGCAGCATGCGGTCGGCGACGTGGGCGTTGGTGATCCAGATCTTCTCACCGGTGACGCGGTAGCCGCCCGGCACACGCTCGGCGCGGGTCTTGAGGCTGGTGGTGTCGAGCCCGGTGTTCGGCTCGGTAACCGCGAAGCACATCTTCTCCTCGCCCGAAAGGATCGGCGGAATCATGCGCTGCTGCTGTTCCTCGGTGCCGAAAAGTATGACCGGTTCGAGGCCGAAGACGGGGCCGTGGATCGCCGAGGCGGCGGTCATGCCGCCGCCGCTTTCCGCCACCGCCTGCATCATCACCGCCGCTTCGGTAATGCCCAGCCCCGCGCCGCCCACACTTTCGGGCATGGCGACACCCAGCCAGCCGGCATCGGCCATCGACTTGTGGAACTCGTAAGGGAATTCGCCGCTGCGATCCTTTTCCAGCCAGTACTCGTCAGAGAACTGCGAACAGTGCCTGAGCACTGCTTCGCGGATATTCTGCTGGTCTTCGGTGAGTGCGAAATCCATCGGCTTTCCTCTTCCTTCTTGCCTGCCGGACTATCAGCGCCGCTCGAACCAGACAACCATCATCGTGCCGATATGCGTCCATCAAACGCAAATACGAATGGTTTTCGCTCCGGCGGTGCGCTACGGGAGGGAGGAGAGAAGGAGAGCACGATGGCGGGAGAGACGGGAATACAGGGCGAAGAACCGCCTCTCGGCCCCTTGGCGGGCATCCGCGTGGTCGATCTCACCAGCGTCGTCTTCGGGCCCTATGCCACGCAGATCATGGCGGACATGGGCGCGGAGGTCATCAAGATCGAGCCGCCCGCCGGCGACAACACCCGCTGGATCACCGAAGGCCCGGTGCCCGGCATGGGCGGCATCTACGTCAACGTGAATCGCGGCAAGCGCGGCCTGATGCTCGACTTGCGAACCGAAACGGATCGCGAGACTCTGCGCCGCCTGATCGCCACGGCGGACGTATTCATCCACTCGATGCGCGGCAGCGCGATCGCCAAGCTCGGCTTCGATTACGAAGCGGTACGCGCGATCCGCCCGGACATCATCTACACCAATTGTTACGGCTATTCGCGGCGCGGGCCTGAAGGCGACCGGCCCGCTTACGACGACACCATCCAGGCCGAGTGCGGCATTCCCCATGTGCAGGGGCTGATGAACGGCGAACCTGGCTATGTCGCCACGATCATGGCCGACAAGGTGGCGGGCCTTCACGCGCTTTATGCGACGATGATGGCACTGTTCCACCGCGAACGCACCGGGGGCAGAGGCGCCGGAGAGGGTCAGGAAGTCGAAGTCACCATGTTCGAGGCGATGACCTCGTTCATGCTGGTGGAGCATGCCAACGGCGCGATGTTCTCGCCGCCCACCACGCCCGCGCACTATCACCGCGCGGTCGAGCCCAACCGCCGCCCCTATCGCACCAGGGACGGCCACGTCGCCGCGCTCGTCTATAACGACAAGCACTGGGACGCTTTCATGGCGGCCGTGAACCCTCCCTGGGCGAGCGAGGAATTCTCGACTCTGGCCAAACGCGCGAAACAGATCGGACGCGTCTACGGTCTGCTGGGCGAGACTTTCCTTACCCGCACCACGCAGGAATGGCTGGAGACGCTGGAAGCGCTCCACATCCCCTGCGCGCCGCTGCGCTCCACCGACGCGCTTTTCGACAACGCGCACCTGAACGCAATCGGCTTCTTCGAAGAGGTCGAGACGCCGCAAGGCCCGGTGCGCTTTCCCGGCGTGCCCACGTGGTTTTCCGCGACGCCCGGCAAGGTGCGCGGCCCAGCGCCCGCGCTGGGGCAGGATAACGAAGCGGTGCTCAAGGAACTGGCCCCGGAGGCGCCCAGCGTCGCCGGGGCGATAGCAGTCGATTCGAAGTAAACAGTACTGTTGATTTCAACTGACAGCGTCCCGAGGCTTGGGCTAACCACCTGTTCAGGCCGTGCCTTGGGAGAGTGACCGGCAACCTGATTTCCCTCGCGAGATAGCGCGAAGAAAACGGATCGAGAGGAAGGCAAGACGATGTACGACGACCAACCCCAGGCTGAAGCACCCGTTTCGGCGCGCAAGGGCACCCCGGTTTACAAGCGCATTCTCGACCTGTTCGAGGCTGAGGGCATCAAGACCCTGTTCGGCATTCCCGATCCCAACTTCGTCCACTTGTTCCTGGAAGCGGAATCGCGCGGCTGGACCGTCGTTTCGCCGCACCACGAAGCGTCCGCCGGCCACATGGCCGCCGCCGCTGCCCGCATCACCGGCAAGCCGGCACTCTGCATCGGCACGCTCGGGCCGGGCATGGCGAACATGATGCCCGCGATCCAGTGCGCCAAGGTTGAGAACGATCCGGTGATCTTCATGGGCGGCCAGCGCGCCCGCATCACCGAGCGCCGCGTGCGTCGCGGCCGTATCCAGTTCGTCCGCCAGGAGCCGATGATCGAGGATTCGGTGAAGTTCTCCAGCTCCATCGAATATGCCGACCAGACCGACGAAATCATCCGCGAGGCGATCCGCGTCGCCATGTCGGGCACGCCGGGGCCGGCCTATATCGAATATCCCGCGCACGTCATTCTCGAAGAACTCGACCTGCCGCCGGTGCTGCCGCCGCATCGCTACCGCCTGACCATGCAGGGCGCCGATGGCGACCGCATTGCCGAAGCGGCCGAGATCATCCGCAATGCCAAGAACCCGGTGCTGCTGGTCGGCCACGGCGTCTACACCGCCAAGGCAGGCGCTTCGGTCAAGGAACTGGCCGAACTGATGCAGTGCCCGGTGATCCAGACCTCGGGCGGCACCTCGTTCATCGACGGGATCGAGGATCGCACTTTCCCCTACGGCTTCTCGGAAGCCTCGATCGACGCCGTTGTCGAAAGCGACTGCTGCGTGGCGCTCGCCACCGAACTGGGCGAGCCGAGCCACTACGGCCGCTGGCGCCACTGGGTGGACAACGAAGCCAATCGCAAGTGGATCTATGTTCAGCAGGACCCGACAGCGATCGGCGTCAACCGCCCGATCGACGTGCCGCTGGTGGGCGACGTCCGCGCCGTGGTGCCGCAGCTCGTCCGCGCGCTGAAGGACACCCCGCGCAAGGCTGCGCCGTCGCTGGCCGAATATATCCAGCGCGATGCCGATCAGCTTGTCGAACTGGCAGAAGAAGCCGCGACCAAGCCCGACGGCTCGACCGCGAAGATGCACACCAGCCAGTTCGTCACCGAAGCGACCAAGGCCTTCCCGAAGGACGGCATCCTGATCCGCGACGGCGGCGCCACGGTGATCTTCCAGTGGACCTACTCGCAGGCCAAGCCACATGACGTGATCTGGAACCAGAACTACGGCCACATCGGCACCGGCCTGCCCTATGCCACCGGCGCCATGCTCGCCGACCAGGCCGAAACCGGCAAGGTCCGCCCGGGCATGCTGCTCACCTCGGACTCTTCGTTCCTGTTCCACGTCGGCGAACTCGAAGTCGCTGTGCGCAAGAACCTGCCGCTGGTGATCGTGGTCGGCGTCGACTTCCAGTGGGGCCTCGAAGTGGGCGTCTACAAGCGCACCTTCGGCAAGGGCACCAAGGAAACCGGCGTGCACTGGTCCGACAAGGTCCGCTTCGACAAGATCGCCGAAGGCTTCGGCGCGGCGGGCGAATATGTCGAGAAGGCGGCGGACATCGGCCCGGCCATCCAGCGCGCTTACGAGCGTGGCGGTTGCACCGTGATCCACGTACCGATCGACCCGGCCGCGAACTCGGAGGAAATGCCGAACTATTCGGAATTCCGCACTTGGTACGCTGAGGGCACGCAGTAATTCCGAAACGCCGGAAAACACATGCAGACCTGAGCGAAACCGCCCCCTCTCAACCCGAGAGCGGGGCGGTTTTGGCTTGGGAACGGGAGAGAACGATGCGCAATTACACCCAGTTCTATATCGACGGTCGGTGGGTCGATCCCATCGCGCCGCGCACCGCACAAGTCGTCAACCCGGCGACCGAGGAAGTTTCCGGCACGATCTCGCTCGGCACCGCCGCCGATGTCGACAAGGCCGTCGCCGCCGCGCGCCGCGCCTTCGTCACGTTCGGTGAGACCAGCGCCAAGGAACGCCTCGACCTGCTCGAAGCGATCCTGGCCGAATACCTGAAGCGCGAAGCCGAACTGGGCGAGGCCGTCAGCGAAGAAATGGGCGCCCCGATGTCGCTCGCCTGCGGTTTCCACACGCTGCTGGGCAAGGGCCACCTCTCCACCGCGATCGAGGTGCTGAAGGAGTTCAAGTTCGAGGAACAGCGCGGCGTCACGCTGATCCGTAAGGAGCCGATCGGCGTCTGCGGCATGATCACGCCGTGGAACTGGCCGATGAACCAGACCTGCGTGAAGATCTTCCCGGCACTTGCCGCCGGTTGCACGATGATCCTCAAGCCGCCGCAACTCGCGCCGTATTCGGCCCAGATCCTTGCCGAAATCCTGCACGACGCGGGTGTTCCGGCGGGCGTGTTCAACATGGTGCAAGGCAAGGGCAGCGAGATCGGTACCGCACTCTCCACCCATGAGGACGTCGACATGATCTCCTTCACCGGCTCCGAGCCGGTGGGCGTGCAGATCCAGAAGGACGCCGCCGATACCGTCAAGCGCGTCGGCCTTGAACTGGGTGGCAAGAGCGCCTGGATCGTGCTCGACGATGCCTCGCTCGCCGCCAATGTCGCCGCCGCCACCGGCGGCATGATGGGCAATTCCGGCCAGACCTGCTCGGCCGGCTCGCGTCTGTTGGTGCCCAACGCGCGCATGGACGACGCCATCGCCGCCGCTACCGAGGCCGCGAACGGCGTGACCGTGGGCGATCCCAAGGGCAATTTCGCGATGGGCCCGGTCGTCTCGAAGAGCCAGTACGAGATCATCCAGGGCTATATCGAGAAGGGCATCGAGGAAGGCGCCAAGCTCATCGCCGGCGGCCCCGGCAAGCCGGATGGGCTCGACAAGGGCTACTACGTCAAGCCCACCGTGTTCGTCGGCACCAATGACATGGTGATCGCGCGGGAGGAAATCTTCGGCCCCGTCCTCGTCATCATCGGCTACGACGATGTGGATCATGCGGTGGCGATCGCCAACGATTCCAGCTTCGGCCTGGGCGGCTATGTCTCGGGCGAAGACCTCGACACCGCCCGCGCCGTCTCGCGACGGATGCGCACGGGTGCGATCTGGGTCAACGGCGGTTTCGATTTCCACGCACCCTTCGGCGGCTACAAGCGCTCCGGCAACGGCCGCGAATGGGGCGAGCACGGCTTCGCCGAATATCTCGAAGTAAAGTCGGTTGTGGGCTGGAACCCGGCCTGAACGTGACGGCCGGTGTGGTATTTTCCGTCGATCAGGATGTACCACATCGGCCATTAAATTGTTGCAATGTTACAACGCGTAACATGTATATTTCTGCCTCAGCAACATTTCGATTGCAGTTCCTCGGCGTATGGCCACGATTACCTACCTTCGCCCGGGCAATGTCCGGCGGGCCCTCGTAGAGCGGCAGGCAGAGCCGCCCAGGGAAATCGAAGGAACGCAAAAATGAAAAATCGCAAGGACAAGCTCCTCGGCATGGCTGCCATTCCGGCCTTGGCCCTCCTCCTGCCGCAGCACGCCATGGCGCAGGACTCCTCGCAAGCCGCCGATGAAGGCCCCGGTGAAGCCATCATCGTCACGGGTTCGCGCATCGCTCGCCCCGAGCTCGATGCCCCCAATCCCGTGACCGTGGTGACATCGAAGGACATCACCGACTCCGGCACGACCAACCTCACCGATTATCTGAAAACGATTCCCGCGCTCCAGGGCTCGCAGGGCTCTTACCAGAATGCCGGCGATCGTGCGGGTATCGGCGCCACCGGCCTCAACCTGCTGGACCTTCGCAATCTCGGCACCCAGCGCACCCTCGTGCTCATCGACGGCCGCCGCCAGGTCGCCTCGGTCGACGGCACGCAGTCGGTCGACATCAACACGATCCCCACCGACCTGATCGAACGTGTCGAAGTCCTGACCGGCGGCGCCTCGGCCATCTACGGTGCCGACGGCGTCTCGGGCGTCGTGAACTTCATCCAGAAGAAGGACTTCGAAGGCTTCAACGCCCGCGTCCAGACCGGCCTTTCGGAAAAGGGCGACGCCGGCCAGCGCCTCATCGCCCTCACCGCCGGTCACAACTTCGCAGGCGGCCGCGGCAATTTCGCCGTTGCCTGGGAGCACGGGGAGGAAGACCGCCTCAGCGTCCATTCGCGCAAATATCTCGACGGTGAAAACCGTGTCGGCTTCTATCTGAACCCCGACGACACCGAAACCGGCGGCAACAACAACGACGGTATTCCCGATTATATTCCGCTGCGCAACGTCCGTTACAACGACACCTCGCGCGAAGGTGGTATCGACGTCGACTTTGACGGCATTCCGGACTTCTACGGCTCGCAGGGCCTACCCTACGATCCTGGCTCCTATGTCCCGCTCTACTTCCAGCAGGGTGGTTCGGGCACGCTCGTTTCCGACTACGGCAACGATCTCCTGCCCGAGATCAAGCGCGACATCGTCAGCGCAGTCGCCCACTTCGACTTCAGCGACGCGTTCAAGCTCTATGCCGAAGGCAAGTACGCCCGCACGCGTTCCTACTCGGTCGGGCAGCCGACGTTCGACTATTACCTCCTCATCCCCGAGGACAACCCCTATATCCCGGCTGCGGTGCGCCCGTTCATGGACCCCGAGAACGGCGGCGTTCTCGTCAACCGCGACAACTTCGACTTCGGCCGTCGCGGCGAGGACATCACCCGCGAAACCCTGCGCGGCGTGATTGGTGCGCGCGGCGATATCAGTTCGAACCTGTCGTACGACCTGTCCTACGTCTATGGTCAGTCGAAGATCAAATCGCACTATACCAACAACATGATCACCGATCGCTACTATGCGGCGATCGATGCGGTGAGCGATGGCAATGGCGGCGTGACCTGCCGGGTGAACGTCGATCCCACCTGGACGCCCAACCAGCCCTACAACTACACCCGCAGCGAAATTCCGCCGACGACGTTCGCTCCCGGCGATTGCCTCCCGCTGAACCTGTTCGGTGAAAATGCGGCCGGAAACCGGGCGGCGCTGGATTGGATCATGGCCGACACCGTCGACCGTACCAAACTGACGCAGCACGTCGTCAGCGGCGCGATCACCGGCAATACCAAGGGTCTCTTCGAACTTCCCGGCGGCGCCATCGGCTTCGCCATCGGCGGCGAATATCGCAAGGAAAAGAGCAGCTTCGTTGCCGACGAACTGGCAGCGCAGGGCCTGACGTTCACCAACTCGCTGGGCAACACCAAGGGTTCGTTCGACGTCTGGGAAGCCTTTGCCGAAGTCGACGTGCCGATCCTGGCCGACATGCCGTTTGCCAAGCGCCTCGGCGTCAACGGCGCATTCCGCTATTCGGATTACTCCAGCATCGGCTCGACCAATGCCTGGAAGGTCGGTGGTGAATGGGCTCCTGTCCGTGACGTGACTATTCGCGGCACCTACTCGACCGCAGTTCGCGCGCCGAACATCAGCGAACTCTTCAGCCAGCAGTCCCAGACCTTCGAATTCATCGACGATCCCTGCGGCTCCGACTTCCTGCAGAATGGGACGCAGTATCGTGTCGACAACTGTCAGACGCTGCTGTCGTCGCTTGGCGTCGCGAATCCCTCGAATTACGACGACACCCGCAGCTCGAACATCTCCGGCTTCCAGGGCGGCAACCCCAACCTTCGGGAAGAAACCGCGAAGACCTGGACCGCCGGCATCGTGCTGCAGCCCTCATTCGTGCCGCGCCTGACGATCACGGCGGACTGGTATGACATCCGCATCAAGAACGCGATCCGCACTGTCGATCCGCAGACCGTTGCCGAACTGTGCGTCGATCAGGCCACGCTCGACAACCAATACTGCGATGCGATCACGCGCCAGAATGGTACCAACGGGATCGCCGATCCCGGCAACATCATCAGCTTCCTGGTCGGACCGCTGAACGTCGCGAATATCCGCACTGCCGGGCTGGACTTCCAGGTGAACTACACCATTCCCACCGACCAGCTTGGCACTTTCGGCACGCGCGTCGTCGGGAACTACCTGCACCGCCTCACCTCGGTGCCGATCCCGGGCGCTGACAAGGTGAACGACGCCTATGTCGCCGCCAACATCGCTCCCAAGTTCCAGATCACAACCGATCTGACCTGGGCAAAGGGTCCGTTCAGCCTCGACTGGCAGATCAACTACATGTCCAAGATGTACCGCTACGATCGCCAGACCGTGGCCAGCAACCCGGACATCGTTGCCCCGGAATATCTGAAGCTCAAGGAGCGCTTCTCGCATGACGTGAGCTTCTCCTACGATGTGGGCAAGCAGTTCACGATCTATGGCGGCGTGAACAACCTGTTCAACCAGAAGCCGGCGATCGGATCCCTGAACACGCCGATCAGCGCGGTCGGTCGCTACTTCTTCATGGGTGCGAAGGTTCAGTTGGCCGATCTCTTCGGCGGAGCGAACTGATAGCCCGCACATCCGTGCGGAAAAATGAAGGGCGGGGTCGCAAGATCCCGCCCTTTTCATTGCCCTCTCGGCCAGTCGCCGTGCCTTGCGCGTCAGCCCGCATTCATCGCCGCCGGCCTATTGGCCCGAAAGGCAAGCGAGGCGGCACGACACTGGATTTCGAATGAAACCTCGCGCGCACATTCCCAGATTGAACCTTAAACTGATCCTCGTCCTGGATGCAGCGCTGTGGATCATGATGGGCTGCGGCGTTCTCGCGCTACACAGCAGGCATCATCCGGTCGATTCCGACCAGACCCAAATTCTCGTCGCCCAGCACACGCTCACGGAAAGACGCGCCTGATCGGAGCGGGAGGGTATGGTCCGGCGATGGGAGATGGAGCGGGTGAAGGGAATCGAACCCTCGTATTCAGCTTGGGAAGCTGCTGCTCTACCATTGAGCTACACCCGCGGATGGCGGCAAGACTGCTACCTTTGCGCTATCGGCAAGGTCGCGCTCTGGCACAGGGAGGCTGGGTGGTCAATGGGTTGCAAGCGCCTGGCGCCTGCATCGGAGGAGACGCCGACCCGGGGCCGGCGCCTCTCCTGAAATCACGCCCGGCCGATGGCCAGGAAGCGTTCCTCACGGCGGGCGAGCAAATCGCGGGCGGTAAGGGCAGACAGGGTATCGAGTTCCTCGTCGATGGCGCTGAACAGTGACCGGGCCGCGGCCGGGGCATCGCGCTGGGCACCGCCGACGGGCTCAGGCACGATGCGTTCGATGACACCCAGCGAAAGCAGGTCCTGAGCCGTCACCTTCATGGCCTCGGCGGCGTCAGGCGCCTTGTCCGGGGTCCGCCACAGGATCGACGAGGCGCCTTCGGGCGAAATCACCGAATAGATCGAGTGTTCGAGCATCAGCACGCGGTCGGCAGCGGCCAACGCTACTGCGCCGCCGGAACCGCCTTCGCCGACGATGGCCGAAACGATCGGCACCGGCACCGCAAGACAGGCCTCGATCGAACGGGCGATGGCTTCCGCCTGCCCGCGCTCTTCCGCCTCGACGCCGGGGAAGGCGCCGGCGGTATCGACCAGGGTGACGACCGGCAGGCCGAACTTGCCCGCCATCTCCATCAGTCGGATCGCCTTGCGATAGCCTTCGGGCTTCGCAGAACCGAAGTTGTGCTTGATGCGGCTGGGCGTGTCGTGGCCCTTTTCATGCCCAAGAACCATGACCTTGCGGCCGTTGAGCCGCGCGAGGCCGCCAACGATCGCCTCATCTTCGCCATAGACGCGGTCGCCCGCCAGCGGGATGAAGTCGGTGAACCCCAGGCGCAGATAGTCCACGAAGTGCGGCCGCTGCGGATGGCGCGCCACTTGCGTCTTCTGCCAGGGCGTGAGCTTGGCATAAGTGCCCGCCAGCATGCCGGCGCTCTTCTTCTCGAGGCGCGCGATTTCTCCCGCGATATCGAGATCGCTGTCGCTGGCAGTGGTGCGCAGCTCTGCAATGCGCGCCTCGAGCGCGGCGATCGGCTTTTCGAATTCAAGGAACGAGATCATGCTCTTTTCCGTTTACATGCCTGGTTCGGCGCGCCTCAGCCGGCGCGCTTGGCCAGCCATTCTTCCAGCCACTTGATCGTGTACTCGCCGCTCTCGAACTCGGGGTCCTCGAGCAGGGCCTGGTGCATCGGAATCGAGGTCTTCACCCCGTCGATCACCATTTCCTCCAGCGCGCGCTTGAGGCGCATGATCGCGCCCTGACGGGTGCGACCGGAAACGATCAGCTTGCCGATCATCGAATCGTAATAGGGCGGAATGCGGTAGCCTGCATAGAGCCCCGAATCGACGCGCACGTTCATGCCGCCCGCCGCGTGATAATTGGTCACCTGCCCCGGCGAAGGGGTGAAGTTCCATGGGTCTTCCGCGTTGATGCGGCACTCGATGGCGTGGCCCTTGAACTCGATGGCGTCCTGCGTGAACGTCAGCGGCTGGCCTTCTGCGACGCGAATCTGCTCACGCACGAGATCGACGCCGGTGATGGCTTCCGTCACCGGATGCTCCACCTGCAGGCGCGTGTTCATCTCGATGAAGTAGAACTCGCCGTTTTCCCAGAGGAACTCGATCGTACCGGCGCCGCGATAGCCCATGTCGGCCATCGCCTTGGATACGATGCCGCCCATGCGGTCGCGCTCTTCGGGGGTGATGACCGGCGAAGGCGCTTCTTCCAGCACCTTCTGGTGGCGGCGCTGAAGCGAGCAATCGCGCTCTCCAAGGTGAACCGCCGCGCCCTTGCCGTCGCCGAACACCTGGAATTCGATGTGCCGCGGATTGCCGAGGTACTTTTCCATGTAGACCGTGGCATCGCCGAAAGCAGCTTTCGCTTCCGAACGGGCCTGACCCATCTGGCTCTGGAGTTCCTCGGCAGAATTCACGACCTTCATGCCGCGACCGCCGCCGCCCGAGGCCGCCTTGATGATGACCGGGTAGCCGATCGTCTCAGCCAGGGCGCGAGCCTCGTCGAAGTCCTCGATCGCACCGTCGGATCCCGGAACCAGCGGCAGGCCGAGCGCGCCTGCGGTGCGCTTGGCTTCCACCTTGTCGCCCATCGTACGGATGTGCTCGGGCTTGGGACCGACCCAGATCAGGCCATGTGCCTCCACGATCTCGGCGAACTGGGCGTTCTCCGAGAGGAAGCCGTAGCCGGGGTGGATCGCGTCGGCCTGGGTGATCTCGGCCGCGGCAATGATCGCGGCGACGTTGAGATACGAATCCTTCGCCGCCGGCGGGCCGATGCAGACCGCATGGTCGGCAAGGCGCACATGCATGGCTTCGGCGTCGGCGGTGGAATGGACCGCGACGGTCTCGATGCCCATTTCGCGCGCGGCGCGATGGATCCGCAGCGCGATCTCGCCGCGATTGGCAATCAGGAGGCGCTTGATGGCCATGAAGCTACTGTCCTCAGGCGATAACGACGAGCGGCTGGTCGAATTCGACCGGCTGCTGGTTGTCGACGAGGATGGCCTGGATCGTGCCGCTCTTGGGGGCGTTGATCTGGTTCATGACCTTCATGGCCTCGACGATGAGCAGAACGTCGCCAGCCTTGACCTGCTGGCCAACGCTGATGAAGTTCGCCGCGCTGGGTTCGGGCGCGAGATAGACGGTGCCAACCATCGGCGACTTCACGGCGTCAACCGGGGCGGCGGGCGCAGCCTCGGCTGCCGGAGCGGCGGCTGCAGCCGGAGCGGCGACCTGCGGCAGTGCCGGGGCTGCGGCAGCAACGATCTGCTGTGCAACCTGACGCACGACCTTGATCTTGCGTTCGCCGTCCTCGACCTCGATTTCGGTCAGGCCGGTTTCAGCGAGGAGCTCGGCGAGCTCGCGTACCAGCGCGCTGTCGATGTTCACGCAACTTCCTTTCGTTCAAGATAACCGAGCAGCGAGGCCAGCGTGCCTTTGAGGTCCTGGCGGTGGACCACCATGTCCACCATGCCGTGGGCATGGAGGTACTCGGCGCGCTGGAAGCCGTCGGGGAGTTTTTCGCGGATGGTGTCCTGGATCACGCGCTGGCCGGCGAAGCCGATGAGCGCGCCCGGCTCGGCGATCTGGATATCGCCCAGCATCGCGTAGCTGGCGGTGACGCCGCCGGTGGTGGGATCGGTCAGGACGACGATATAGGGAAGACCCGCCCGTGCGAGGCGGCGGATCGCCACGGTCGCCTTGGGCATCTGCATGAGCGAGAGGATACCCTCCTGCATGCGGGCGCCGCCGGCGGCAGTGCAGATCACGTAGGCGCAATCCTCGGCGATGGCCCGTTCGACGGCCTCGACGAAAGCCTCACCCACCGCCATGCCCATCGACCCGCCCATGAAGGCGAAGTCCTGGACGCCGAGCACCACCTTCTGCCCCTCGATCGCGCCGAGCGCATTGGTCAGCGCATCGGGGAAGGGATTGGCGGCGCGCGCGGCGCGGATGCGGTCGGAATACTTCTTGCTGTCGCGGAAGTTCAGCGGATTTTCCGGAACCTTCGCGGCGGGCAGGACGGAATAACCGGCGTCGAGCAACTGGTCGAAGCGCGTCTGCGCACCGATGCGGCCGTGGTACTGGCAGCGCGGGCAGACCGACAGATTGTCCTCGAACTCCTTGGTGAAGAGCATCTCGCCGCAACCGGGACACTTGGTCCACAGGTTGTCGGGCGTGTCCCGCTTCTTCAGGCTCCCGAGGGAATTGCGTACCTTGCTAAGCCAACTCATGACGAACCCTTGCGTGAAACTCGTGCGGCCCGGTGAGTCCGGGCTCGCATGCTGGATCGACCGGGCGCAGTATCGAGGGCTTGTTTTCCAGCGCCCCTTGCGACCGAACGATCTCTGTGTGCGACGTGCTCCGCGCTGGCCTGTCGGGCCCGCCGCCGAGCGCGGCAATACGCGGCAGATATGGGTAGATCAATC
The DNA here is from genome assembly GCF_052279045.1 of Novosphingobium aeonii. Lineage (NCBI taxonomy): Bacteria > Pseudomonadati > Pseudomonadota > Alphaproteobacteria > Sphingomonadales > Sphingomonadaceae > Novosphingobium > Novosphingobium aeonii. The sequence continues at coordinate 288,406 of NZ_CP176832.1, forward strand.
GCCAGTACACTCCGGCATGCGCAAAAAGTGCCCCGCGGCGGTGCACGAGGAGCCTGAAAGGCGCAGAAATCCGCGAATCCGACAGGTTAATCGGCACCCCCGCAAAAGATGAGTGGAAGCGGCGAAAACAGGCTTTTTTCACCCCTTTACCATTACGTCAAGGCGGAATTCGTGGCCTTTGGAGCACGCTTCGGATCTTTCGGAGCGCGGTTGAAGGTGGGCCTGGAGGGGTTCAGAAGGGGTAGAACATGAAACAGGCCACCACGATCCTCTCCTTCGACACCCCCGGCCGCGGGCTTTGCGATATCACCCGCACGATTGCCGACTGGCACCGCGAGACCGGCATCGGAGAGGGCCTGCTCACCCTGCTCTGCCGCCACACATCCGCCTCGCTGCTGATCCAGGAGAACGCCGCGCGCGAAGTGAGGGGCGACATCGTCGACTGGCTGGACCGCATGGCGCCGGAAGGCCGCCACTACGCCCATGACGACGAAGGCCCTGACGACATGCCCGCCCATCTCAAGGCAACGCTGACCGGCGTGAACCTCTCGATCCCGGTTATCGGCGGACGCCTAGCGCTGGGCACCTGGCAAGGCATCTACCTTGCCGAGCATCGCCGCGCCCCGCACCGGCGGCAGGTTGCGCTCCATGTGATCGGGACCTGACGCCGAACCTGCGGCGATTCTCCCACACCTGCCGCAATCGCCGGCGCTTTATCTGGCCCGGCTGAATTGGACCATTGCATCCGCCCACGCGATGCCTATCCACGCTGCCTTGTTGTAATCGGAGAGTATGCCGTGCCCTTCCCCGCCAGCGAGCGCGAGTCCGTCCTTTGATCTCGGCGCTCGACCTGTTCCGCATCGGCCTGGGCCCTTCCAGTTCGCACACTGTCGGCCCGATGCGCATCGCCGCGCGTTTCCTCCAGACGCTGGAGGAAGCCGGGCAGTTCGAATCGATCGCCCGCATAAGGGTGGAACTGCAAGGCTCGCTCGCGCTGACCGGCGAAGGCCACGGCACGCCGGACGCCTGCCTCATGGGCCTGATCGGATTCCAGCCGGAAACCGCCGATCCGGCCGAAGCGCACGAGGCCGCCGCCCAAGTCCGCGCGACCGGCCGGATCGCCCTGCTCGGCCGCCGCGAAGTCGCCTTCGATCCCGCGACCGATCTCGTGCTGGACTTCGACCACATTCCCGATCTCCATCCCAACGGCATGGTCGTGACCGCCTTCGACGCGGCGGGCGGCGAAATCGCCCGGAATGAGTATTTCTCGACCGGCGGCGGCTTCTTCTCCAGCCGCCACCAGCTCGAACAGCCCGCACCGGACGACCAGGTGACTCACGGCCCGCCGGTTGCCTACCCGTTCGGTTCAGGCGCGCAGCTCCTGGAAGTCTGTGCCACCAGCGGGCTCGACATCGCCTCGGTCATGCTCGCCAACGAGGCGGCGCGCCGGCCGGAGGACGAAACGCTGGCCGGGCTGGACGCGATCGCGGAAGCCATGAACCAGTGCATCGACAGCGGCCTCGAACGCGAGGGGCTGCTGCCCGGCGCGCTCAAGGTCCGCCGCCGCGCCCGCGCGATTCACCAGAACCTGATCTCGCGCCCGCAGGACAACCAGGCCGAGACCCTGATGGACTGGCTCAACCTCTATGCCATGGCGGTGAACGAGGAGAACGCCAGCGGCGGCCGCGTCGTCACCGCCCCCACCAACGGGGCGGCGGGGATCGTGCCCTCGCTGCTGCGCCAGTATTGCAGCGAGGGGCGCAAGGCGGTTCCCGCCAAGGCCCGGCGCTACCTGCTGACTGCAGCCGGGATCGGCCTGCTCTACAAGCAGCGCGCCTCGATCTCGGGCGCGGAAATGGGCTGCCAGGGCGAAGTGGGCGTAGCCTGCTCGATGGCGGCGGCAGGGCTCGCGGCGGTCTGGGGCGGCACGCCGGAGCAGGTCTGCGCCGCCGCCGAGATCGGCATGGAACACAACCTCGGGCTCACCTGCGATCCGGTGGGCGGCCTCGTGCAGATCCCCTGCATCGAGCGCAACGCCATCGCCTCGGTCAAAGCCGTCAATGCCGCCAAGCTGGCGCTCCACGCGGGTGAGACCCCGCGCGTCTCGCTCGACCAGGTGATCGAGACGATGCGCCAGACCGGGCTCGACATGTCCAGCAAGTACAAGGAAACCAGCCAGGGCGGCCTCGCCATCAACGTGGTGGCATGCTGAGGGCGAGCACGCCCCTTCCCCTCAGGCCTTCCCTTCAGGCCTTCCCCTCAGGTTTTCGGTTGCACCGAAAAGCCGTCGCTGGGGCGGACGGAACGTCGATGCGGGGCGCTCCGCCGCTTCCCCGCAATCCGGCCGCGTTTCATGCGGTCCGCACCTTTTTTCACAGCCTGTTTTACCACGTTCACGGCAACTTCAGCCGGGCCGGTGCTTTGATCGACATGCAGCGGGTGCGACGCTGTGGCCGCAAGGCCGCCTGAATGTCGAATTTCAAAGGACAGGAACAATGAAGAAGACCGGCACCACCCTCCTCGCCGCCCTCGCACTCGGCGCCCTCATCCCCGCCTCGGGCGCCATGGCGCAGCAGCCGGCTCCCCACCCCACCGCGCATCCCACGAAGGCGGCGGTCGTGAAGAAGACCACCACACGCCAGACCACGGTGAAGAAGACCACGCACAAGAAGGTCACCTGCCGCTACGTCATGCAGCATGGCAAGAAAGTGAAGGTCTGCAAGTAAGGCTTTCCGGCCCCCGTTTCGGCGGGGGCCCAGACTGGGAGAAGTTCCGAGAGCCGGCTGTTCCCGGCCTGCCCCGGTTTCCTAGCAGCCAGTCTTAGCCTGCAAGCGCCATCCGGGCCTCGTCCTCGCGCACGACACGGGGCTGGTCGGGCCAGATGCCGCGGGTATCGTAGACCAGCTTTTCCGAACGCTCCGCCAGCGGAACCACGCGGAACACGTCGTGATCGACCAGTACGATCAGGATCTCGCAAGTCTCCAGCGCATCGTCGATATCGATCTGGACAGCCCCGGTATCGGTGAACTCGATCGGCAGCTGCGCCGCATAGGGCTCCACCACATGGATGCGGCTGCCGAACTTGCGGGCAAGCCGGCTGGTGACGAAGCGCGCCGGGCTTTCACGGAAATCGTCGATATTGGCCTTGAAGGCGAGCCCGAGGCAGGCGACTTTCGCCTCCGGGTTGGCTTCCACCAGAGCCTCGGCCTTGGCGATGACATGGCTCATCTTGTGATCGTTGACGCCGCGCGCGGTGCGGATCAGCGGCGTTTCCTCCGGCGCGCCGTGAACGATGAACCAGGGATCGACGGCGATGCAGTGCCCGCCCACGCCGGGGCCGGGCGTCAGGATATTGACGCGCGGGTGACGGTTGGCGAGGCGGATCACTTCCCACACGTCCAGCCCCATGCGGTCCGCCACCATGGAAAGCTCGTTGGCGAAAGCAATGTTCACATCGCGATAGGCATTCTCGACCAGCTTGGTCATCTCGGCCGCGCGGGCATCGGTGGTCACGCATTCGCCGCGCACGAAGCGCTTGTAGAAGGCCAGCGCCTTGCGCGCGCAGCGCGGGGTGATGCCGCCGATCGAGCGATCGTTGTTGGTCAGTTCCTCAAGGATGCGGCCGGGCAGCACGCGCTCGGGACAATAGGCGATCGAAACGTCCGGCGTATCGCGGGTCAGGCCGGGGATCTTCAGGTCCGGGCGCAGTTCGGCGATCAGGTCGCGAAGCTGCTCGGTCGTCCCCACCGGCGAAGTGGATTCGAGGATCACCACGTCGCCCGCCTTGAGCACGGCGGCGACAGAGCGGCCCGCCGCCAGCACATAGGAGATATCCGGCGCGTGATTCTTGTCGAACGGCGTGGGAACCGCGATCACGAAGACATCCGCCGGCGCGATCGCGGTCGAAGCCGAAAGCAGCCCGCGCGAAACGACACCCTGCACCAGTCCGTCGAGGTCGACTTCCTCGATATGGATCTCGCCCCGGTTGATGGTGTCCACGACATCCTGCGAGACGTCGAGGCCCAGCACCCTGCACCCGGCCCGGGCGATCACGGCGGCGGTGGGAAGTCCGATATAGCCGAGACCGACAACACAGACGTCAGGCTTCGAATCCGATTTCATGCGCGAGCAGCTCCACGATTCGGCGCGAGGTCTGCCCGTCCCCGAACGGATTGTGGGCGCGCGCCATGGTCTCGTATGCCTGTTTATCGTCCAGCAAGGTTGATATTTCGGTAACGATCGTCTCGGCCGAAGTTCCGACGAGTTTCGCCGTCCCCGCGGCGACCCCCTCGGGCCGCTCGGTGGTCTCGCGCATGACCAGCACCGGCTTGCCGAGCGCGGGGGCCTCTTCCTGCACGCCGCCCGAATCGGTCAGCATGATTTCGGCAATCGCCAGCAGCCGCGCGAAGTGCGGATAGTCCAGCGGCTCGATCAGGGCCACGTTGTCCAGCCCGGAGAGGCGCTCGTTCATGACCGTGCGCACATTGGGATTGAGGTGGACGGGGAAGATCACCGCCGTGTCGGGCCGCTCCGCGATCGTGCGCACCGCGCGCGCGATCTGCTCCATGCCCTCGCCGAAGTTCTCGCGCCGGTGGCTGGTGACGCCGACGATCCGCTTGCCCGCAAAGCGTGCCTCAAGGTCGGCCAGGCCCGCCGCCAGCGAGGGATCGCGCCCGATCTGCGCCGTGACCCAGTGCAGCGCGTCGATCACGGTATTCCCGGTAACGTGGACGCGGGCGGGATCGACATTCTCCCGCAGCAGCGCGGCTTGCGAGGTCTCGGTCGGCGCGAAGTGCAGGCTGGCCATGGCGCCGATGATCTTGCGGTTCACCTCCTCCGGCCAGGGATGGTGGATATTGCCCGAGCGCAGACCCGCCTCGACATGATCGACCGGCAGCTTGCGGTAATAGGCCGCCAGCGCACCCGCCATGGCGGTGGCGGTGTCGCCCTGCACGATCACCCGGTCCGGCCGCACCGCGTCCATCACCTTGCCCAGCCCGGTCAGCAGGTTCGCGGTAAGCGAGTCGAGCGTCTGGTCGGGCTGCATCACGTCGAGATCGTGATCGGGCACGATCCCGGCGATCTCCAGGACCTGGTCCAGCATCTGGCGGTGCTGCGCCGAAACGCAGACCACGCATTCGAAGCGCGGATCGGCCTTGAGCGCATGGATCACGGGGAACAGCTTGATCGCCTCTGGGCGCGTGCCGAAGACGACGAGGATGCGGGTCTGAGCGGTCATGGCGGCGGGCATAGCAGGGAGTGGTTAATGTTGCGGTTAAAAGAGAGTCCCCGCCGCATTCGTGGACAAGATTTCCCGGGGACTTGTCGCGCTTGCCCGCATCGGGAATGACTTGTCTCATGTCTATCCTGAGCGACAAGTGGATCCGCGAGCAGGCGCTCGAAAACGGAATGATCGAGCCTTTCGTCGAGGCCCAGCGCCGCGATGGATGCATCTCCTACGGCCTTTCGTCCTACGGCTACGACGCCCGCGTCGCGCCGGAGTTCAAGATCTTCACCAATGTCGATTCGGCGGTGGTCGATCCCAAGGACTTCGCCAGCAATTCCTTCGTGGACCGGCATACCGACGTCTGCGTGATTCCGCCGAACTCGTTCGCACTGGCCCGCACGGTCGAATATTTCCGCGTGCCGCGCGACGTGCTGGTGATCTGCCTCGGCAAGAGCACTTATGCCCGCTGCGGAATCATCGTGAACGTCACCCCGCTGGAGCCGGGCTGGGAAGGCCACGTCACGCTGGAATTCTCGAACACCACGCCGCTGCCCGCCAAGATCTACGCGAACGAGGGCGCCTGCCAGTTTCTCTTCCTCAAGGGCAACGAACCCTGCGAGACGAGCTACGCCGACCGGGCCGGCAAATACATGGGCCAGCGCGGCGTGACCCTGCCCCGGCTCTAGGTTCAAGGCCCAGGGAACAATCCGCCGCCATATCCGCTTCTCCGGGCATGAATGCCATGTCGGGAGAGAAGACATGTCCAAGATCGCAGCCATAATCGGGCGATTCCTGATCGCCCTGATCTTCGTGATTTCCGGCGCCTCCAAGCTGATGGACGTCGCTTCTACCGAAACCATGATCGTCGCCACCGGCCTGCCCGCCGGCCTCGCGATTCCCACCGGCCTGTTCGAACTGATCGCCGGCCTCTGCCTCGCCGCCGGCTTCATGGTGCGGCTGGTCGCGGTGCTGCTGGCGCTGTTTACCGCGGCGACGATCCTGTTCTTCCACAACCGCTTCACCGACCCGATGCAGCAGATCATGGCGCTGAAGAACGTCGCGATCATCGGCGGCCTGTGCCTGGCCTTCGCGCACAGCCAGATGTGGAACCACTACTACGCCATTACCCGCGAGCGCCGGGGAGAACTGGCCGCGCGCGATGCCGAGGAACGTATCCGCGACGCCGAACTGCGCGCCGCGCGGGCCGAGGCACGGGCCGAAGCCATGACCGACGGCCATGTGGCCCCCGGCTATGTCGAGGCCGCACCGCGCACCGTCATTACCGACTACAACCATGACGGCGTTCCCGAAGTCCGCCGTCGCCGCTGGTTCGACTGGTAGTTGCGCTTGACCCGCCTTCCTGCATTCGTGACTCCTTGTAGGAGCACACTGCGGGAGGGCGGAATTGACAATGGAAGACATGCTCGCGCGCGAGGCGATCCGTGACGTGATCGCCCGCTACACCATGGCCGGCGATCGCCTGAAGATCGATGACTTCGCCGCCTGCTTCACCGCCGACGCCATCCTGGAAAGCGAGCACGTTCCGGCAGACCGCGCGTTCCGCTTCGAAGGCCATTCGCAAATCCGCGCCTGGCAGCAGGGCTGGCTGGACAGCGCCGCCACCGGCACCCCGGTCCACGCCGCCACCTTCGTGCGTCATCACCTCACGACCTCGCAGATCGAGATCACCGGCGATGGAAACGCGGCGGCGCGCACTTACTGGCAGGCCTGGACGAACATCGGCCCCGACCACGCCGGAATCTACCTGGACCGGCTGCGCAAAGAGGCGGATGGCCGCTGGCTTATCGCCCATCGCCGCGTGCGGATGGACTGGGAAGCGGAGAACAGCCTGTTCCGCACGGCGATCCCCCTTTCGCGCGAGGCGAAAGGAAACGGCACAAACCACGCTTCACCCGGTTGACCCGGCCGAAAATTGTCGTAAAGCGGCGTCCACCAAGCACTTCACGAAGTGCTCCGGGCGGTTAGCTCAGTTGGTAGAGCATCTCGTTTACACCGAGAGGGTCGGGGGTTCGAGCCCCTCACCGCCCACCATTTCCCTCCTATTCGCAGGCGATTCCATCGCCGTCCCGGTCCAGCCCCGGACGGTATCCCGCGTCACCACGGCGCAGCGGAGCGGCGCCCGCTGCCCGCGCGCTGGCGCAATTGGGATAATAGCCCGCTCCGCCCGAGGACCGCTGCGGCCTGACAGGCGCGGGCGCGGGCGCGGCCCTGCTGCCGTGGCAATGATAATCCCCCGTCTTGCGGTTGCTATGACAACCGGCCGCATTCACGCCGCCCGGATGGGCCGAAACCACGCCGGGCAAGGACATCAGGGTGAATGTCAGGCAAATGAGAAAGCGCATCCTGAATGCGCTAGCATTAAATCCTTGAAATGCAGATAATTGTCAGGCGGCCGTGGTCGCCCCGCGAATCACGCCGAAACCATAGAGAAGGTGTTCGAGCTGCCCATCGGGCACCGGCGGAAACGCCAGCGTCTCGCCGCCCTGCCGGATAACGTCGATATCTGCGGAAACCTGCTCCAGCGACCAGTCCTGGCGGAACGCCCCCTCGTTCTCGGTGATGCGCGCGCGCGCCAGGCGGCCGCCCATCGCCACGAACATTTCGCCGGTGGCCTCGCAGCTTTCGTGACAGAGATAGCCGACCATCGGCGCCACCTGTTCCGGCTCCATCGGCGGGAACTGGCTGGTGTCGATCCCTTCCGACATGCGGGTGACGGCGGCAGGAACGATCAGGTTGGATTTCACATCGGCGTGCTGCCCCTCGATCGCGGCGGTGTTGGACAGGCCCATGAAGCCCGCCTTGCACATCGCGTAAGTCACATTGTCGGACTTGCCGTAGAGCCCGTTGATCGAGCTGGTCAGCACGATGCGGCCATAGCCCTGCGCCATCATGTGCGGGAAAGCCTCACGCACGACGTGGTAGGCGCCCTTCAGATGAACATCGAGGACGCTGGTGAAATCCTCGTAGGAAAGCTCGGAAAGGCTGCCCCGCCGGACGTTGCCGGCCGAGTGGATCAGGATATCGATCCGCCCGAAGGCATCGAGCGCCGCCCCGATGATGGCTTTTCCGCCTTCAGGCGTGGCGACGCTGTCCGTATTGGCCACCGCCTCTCCGCCGGCCGCGCGGATTTCAGCGGCAAGCGCTTCCGCCGGACCTTCCTCGGTGGCATCGCCCGCCATCGAGACGCCAGGATCGTTGATCACCAGCTTGCAGCCCCGGCTGGCCAGCAACAGGGCATGAGCCCGGCCAAGCCCGCGCCCGCCGCCGGTGATCACGGCGACTCTATTGTCAAAGCGCAGGTCTGCCATCTGGAAATCCTCTCAAGTCTTGTCCCGCCAGCCTTGCCCGATGTGGGGGCTCAGGCAACCACTCCAGCGTTCCGCAGCTGCGCAATTCGCTCCGGCGAAAGATCGAGCACGTTGCCAAGGATCGCATCGGTGTGCTCGCCCAATACCGGCGGCGCGCTGGGCACGGGCTGGGGCGCGTCGGTGAAGCGGATCGGGCGATTGACGATGGGGATCGGCCCCAGCGTGCTGTGCTGCGTTTCCACCACCATCTCGCGCTCCACCGCCTGCGGCTGCGCCAGCGCTTCCGAAACGCCGAGGATCGGGGCATGCGGCACTTCATGCGCGGTGAATATCGCCACGAGTTCGTCCACGCTGTGCCGCTCGGTAAAGGCGCTGACGATGGCGTTCACCTCGGTCCGCGCATCGCGGCGCTTCTCCAGGGTGTCGTAGCGCGGGTCTTCGGTAAGTTCGGGCCGGTCGATCGAGCGGCAGATACGGCTCCAGAAGCCCGGCGTGAGGCAGGCGACCACGATCGAGCCCTCCCGCGCCGGGAAAATCCCGTAAGGCACGAGATTGGGATGCTGCGACCCCACCCGGCTCGGGTCCGTGCCGTTGAAGAAGGCAAGCTGCGCGATATAGCCCAGCATCCCGATCAGCCCGTCCATCAGGCTGACGTCGATATGCCGCCCCACCCCGGTCCGCTCGCGTTCGTAGAGCGCCGAGAGGATGCCGATCGGCCCGTTGATCCCGCCAACCAGATCGCCCAGCGGGATGCCCAGCTTGGTCGGCAGTCCGTCAGGCTCTCCGTTCATCGAAAGCGCGCCGGACATGGCCTGCAGCACGATGTCGAAACTGGGCCGGTCCTTGAGCGGCCCGGTCTGGCCATAGCCCGAGATCGAACAGTAGATCAGGCGCGGGTTGATGGCCTTCATCGTATCGTAGCCGAGCCCCAGCCGCTCCATCACACCCGGCCGATAGTTCTCCACCAGCACGTCGCACTTGGCCGCCAGATCGCGAACGAGAGCCAGCCCTTCCTCCGTCTTGAGATCGACGACGATGGACTGCTTGCCGCGATTGACCGCGAGGTAATAGTGGCTCTCCCCATCGCGAAGCGGCGGGAAGGAGCGGGTTTCGTCACCCGTGCCGGGCGGCTCGATCTTGAAAACCTCGGCGCCCATGTCGGCCAGCGCGAGGCTGGCGGCGGGGCCTGCCAGCACGCGGGTAAAGTCGATCACGCGCACACCGGCGAGCGGCCCGGCCCAAGCCCGGTTTACCGGTTCGTCTGCATTCATCGGGACAGGTTCTCGCGAAAGAAGGAGAGGATAGCCGCCACGGCATCGCGCCCCTCGGGCATGTGGAGGCCGTAGTGGTAGCAGTGGCCCATGCCCTCGCCGACGATCAGCGTCGAACGGATGCCGGCCTTGAGCAACTGCGAATTTGTGAAGATCGCCGGGCTGAGGTCCATCGCGCGGGTGCCGGTGATGATGAGCGTGGGCGGAAAGGTCGCCAGCACGTCCAGGTGATAGCCCGGCCAGGCGCTGGGATCGCGCGGATCGCAGCCGTCGAAATAGCCGCGCGTGATATCCATGGGCGTGCTGCCGTCAGCGGGTGGCGGCGGGAAAGATGCGTCGATATAGCCTGCGACATAGGCAGACTCTCCGGTTCCGAACGGCACTCCGCCCGCGCCGAAGATGCCCACCGCGCCCGCTTGCGGCAGTCCATGCGCCGGCAGCCAAGCGGCGGCCTGCGCCGTCAGTGCGCCGCCTGCGGAACCGCCATAGATGCCGATCCGGCCGGGGGCATAGTCCGCCAGCAGCGCGGCATAGACCGCCGCGACATCTTCCACGCCTGCCGGATGGCGATGCTCGGGCGCCATGCGATAGTTGACGCTCACGACGCGATATCTGCCAAGCGCGGCAATGGGGATCGCCTCGAGAAGCGCGATCCCGTCCCACCCGACGGTGAAGGCTCCGCCGTGCAGGTTTATCAGCACGCGCTCGGGATCGTGGCTGCCGTCGGCCGGGGTCACGTCGAGCACCTCCACGCCGCCGATGGTCCTGGGGACGATCTCTACCGCGAAATTGTCGCGCAGGCGGGCGACGCCCTGCGCGGCATAGGCATTGATCTGTTCACGCCGGGCGGCGATGTCCGCTTCGTTCTCACCGGCGGCATCGAAAGCGGGGGTGGTGGCACGCATGCGCTGGAAGGCTGCGGCTTCCTCGCTCAGCAGGCTGGAAACGGGCAAGGTGAAGGCCGGAACCCGCACATTGCCATTGGCCTCGAACTGCGGCGCTGCTGCATCCTGTCCCACTGCCTGCTCTCCCGTTTTCTCACGGCCACTCATACGACACGGCCCGAACCTTCTGCAAAGGTCCGGGCCGAAATCGCCATGCCGCTATCGGCGGCAATGCCTCTTGCGATCAGCCCTTGCTGGGCAGTTCCGCAACGGCGGTGCCGAAGGCCGAGAGTTCGCCGCGATGGGTGGTCGCCTTCTGCGACACTTCGACGAACTTCTTGCCGCCTTCCTCGAACTTGCGCGTCACTTCGCCGGTGATGATGATGGCATCACCGTCCGGGTTGTGGCGGCGGATCTGGCAGTCCGACTTGGTAAGGAAGCCGTCGTCGCCGATCCAGTTGGTCATGTGGTGCGTCAGCCACGAGCAACGCTCCGGACCGTAGTCGTAAGCGCCCGGCGCGCCCACTTCGAGAGCAAAAGCTTCGTCCCAGTGCACGCGCTCGGGGCAGTCCGGCACGTTGAAGCGGTTGCGGATGCCCAGACCCGGGTGGGCCTTCTGCATCTTGTAGGCCAGCTTGTTGGCGCGGATGTAGAGGCCGCCCCAGCCTTGCGCGTAGCAGATGAAGCCGGTGACGGTCATCGGGCCCTTCATCATCGGCGGCAGCTTGTCGCCGACGTTCACGTCCTCGAAGTAGCGCGGGGTGGCGCCGCGGATCTCTTCCTGGTCGTAGATGTCGTAGAATTCGTCGAGCTGTTCCTGGGTGAAGGGCTCAACGCGGCCGCGCGCTTCGGTGTACTTGGTGCCGCGCTCGCGGGCCTCGTCACGGTCGGTACGGAACACCCAGCTGTCGGCGCCGGCAACCTGCTCGCCGTGCTGGTTGAAGAAGTCGACGTGGTAGATCTGCTGGAACGAGCGACCGGCGAACTTGGTCTGATGCTCGACCAGATCCTTGAGATAGGCCACCGTGGTGATGGTGTCGTTGCGCAGCACCGGCTTCTGCCAGGTCCAGTCCGCACCCGCCCACATGGCGTGCACGCCCGAAAGACCGCCGCAGTAGCCCGAGACGATGCGGCTGGTGGTGAAGAGGAACGAAGGCAGCGCGACGATCGAGCCGTACTTCGTGTTCTTCGCATATTCCGGATCGCACCACAGCGGATTGTCGTCGCCGATGCCGTGGGCATAGTGGCGGATCGCGTCACGGGTGGCTTCGTAGTTCCACGGCTCGACGGTGTTCTCGATCTTCACGCCGATGCGGGCGCGCAGATCGTCGAGGCCGGCCTCGGTGATCTTGGGGAACTTGGACTCTGCTGTGGTTGCCATTTCGGTACTCTCCTGAGTTTTCGGATTGGGTTCAGCCGACCGCTTCGGCGGCCTTCGCCGCTTCGCGATCGCGCAGCATCTTGCGGTGGACCTTGCCGGCCGGGTTCTTGGGAAGCTCGTCCACGAACTCCACGATGCGCGGGAATTCATGCTGGGCGAGCTTCTGGCGGGTGAAGTCCTGAAGCTCCTTTACGAAGGCATCGTCTCCGGCGCGGTTCGCCACGACGAAAGCCTTCACCACTTGCCCGCGCTTCTCGTCCGGCACGCCGATCACGCCGCATTCGAGCACGTTCTCATGCCGCAGCATGGTGTTCTCGATCTCGACGGCGGACATCGTCCAGCCGGCCGAGATGATCACGTCGTCGGCGCGGCCGCAGTGGTAGAAATAGCCGTCCTCATCGATCTTCGCGCGGTCCTTGGTGGTCATCCAGGCACCGCCGCGCCAGAGCATCAGTTCGCCGATCTCGCCGGGCGCGGTGGGCGTACCGTCAGGGCGCTGCACTTCCAGCTTCTGGCCCGGAACCGCCTTGCCCAGCGATCCCGGCTTCACCGTGAAGTCCGGTGCGCCGGGATAGTTCACCAGCACGACGCCGATTTCGGTCGTGCCGTACATCGAGCAAACCGGAACCTTGAAGGCTCCGTCGATGAATTCCAGAGTCGCCGGGTCGATCGGCTCCCCGGTGTAGGACAGCTTGCGGAAGTGGAACTTGAAGTCCCCCGCCGCGCCGCTGTTTTTCATCATCCGGTAGTGCGTAGCCGCGGCCGACATGTTGGTGATGCCGTAATCGTCCAGCGCCTTCATCAGCCGCACCGGATCGAAGCGTCCGGCGAAAGTGCCGGTGGTGACGCCAAGACCGAGCGGCGCCAGCGTGCCGTGCCACAGACCGTGCCCCCATGCGGGCGAGGACGGACAGAAAAACTCATCGCCCGGCCTTATCCCGGTGCCGTAGAGCGCCGCGAACATCAGCGTAACCAATGCCTTGTGCGTGTGCTTCACCGCCTCCGGCAGTTCGCGCGTGGTGCCGCTGGTGTACTGGAACACCGCCAGGTCGCCCGCCCTGGTCTTAGGTTCATAAGTGGCCGGATACTTCGCGATCTCGTCCAGCAGGCCATCGTCCGCGACGATCACGCGCAGCCCGTTTTCCGCCGTCACCGCCCCGCGTGCGAGCTCCGCCTTTTCGGCATTGGTGATGAGGATCGATGGCTTGCAGTCGTCGATCCGCAGCTTGAGCGCGTCGGGACCAAACAGCGTGAACAGCGGCACCGAGATCGCCCCGGTCTGCATCGCCCCGAACAGGCAGACGTAGAACGGCAGCGAGGGTTCCAGCATGAAGGCGATCCGCTCACCCGGCTGCACGCCCTCGGCATCGAGCCAGTGCGCGAACCGCGCGGCACCAGCGGCAATCAGATCGAAGCTGAGGATTTCATCTCGGCCATCTGCGTGGGCAATCCGCACCGCCGGCCGTCCCGAACCATCGGCATGGCGGGTGATGCACTCATGCGCGATGTTCAGCACCTCGCGGTCGCCGTCGAACAGGTCCCACAGCGCGGCCGAAGAGGCGTGCGCCTGCGCATCGGCATAGCTCGAAAGGTCGGTCAACTTCACCATCGCTCATCCCGCTTCCGCGCCAGCACGATTCGCTTCTCGCGATTCGGCGCCGACCGTTTGTTCTTGTGTTCAGCAAATGTGATGAAGCAGGCTTGTTTTGTAAATATTGAATGTTATTCTATATATTGAATGGCTAGCCCCACAGATCCTCTCGAAGACGCCGTGCGCGCCAGCAAGGCTCCCGCCATCGCCCGGGCGGCAGCCGTGCTGCGCCTGCTCGGGAAACGTGGATCGCCCATGGGGGTACAGGCCGTGGCGCGTGAACTGGGGCTCGTGCCCAGCACCTGTCTCTATGTTTTACGGGCGCTTGTGGCCGAGGAACTGGTCGCTTTCGACCCGGACACCAAGCGCTACGCTCTCGATGCCGGGGTCCTCACCCTCGCCCGCGCCTGGCTGAAACGGGACCAGTTCAACGACCTCGCGCAGTCCCCGCTCGACCGTATCTCGCGCGAGTTCGGACTGACCACATTGGGTGTGCAGATCTTCGGGCTCGACCACATCATCGTCACCGCGATGGCGCAATCGGGCGAGGCTTTCCAACTCTCGACCCAGGTCGGCAGCCGCTTCCCCGCGCTTGTCTCCGCCACCGGCCGCTGCATCGCCGCCTTCGGGGCGCCGGACCTCGAAGCGCTGCGCCCCCGGTTCGAAGCGCTGCGCTGGGACGAGGCGCCGTCATGGCAGGAATGGTGCGCACAAGTCGCCGAAGCGAAGCTGACCGGGATCGCCGTGGACGACGGCCACTATATCGCCGGGGTCACCGTGATCGCGGCGCCGGTGTGGAAAGGCGGTCGCGGCAGCGGCGCCCCCTCCCACGCGCTGGTCGCCATCGGCATCGGCGCGACCTTGCGCGGGGAGATGGACCGGGTGAAGCAGGCGCTGGTCGGCGCGGCGCGGTCCCTCAGCGAGCATCTGGCGGGCTAGGGGAAGTCCAAAGGGACGCCCCCGTACGCGCGCCCAACCTACTCGATGGTCACACCCGCCACGCGCCACACGCCATTTTCGCGCGCCAATGAAACCGTCTCCACCGCATCCGCCTTGTTGGCATAGCTGGTGCGGAACTTCACGACTTCATAGCCGGCAGGCGGCGCGGGCAGGTTCTCCTGGCTGAGCAACGTGCGCGAGATCACCGCCCCCAGCGGCACCCGGACCCTTTCGGAGGTCTCCGCCCATACCTGCAGGGTGTTCAGCTTGTGGAATGCGGAGCCGGTGCCCTTGTAGCTATCCTCCCAGCGGCCCTGATCCACCAGCGTCAACCATTGGCGCGCCGCATCGACGACCTCCTGATTGACCGCAGAGGTCGGTGCTGACGATGAGGGCGCGGAAACTTGCGTCAGGCTGGCGAGCGCCAGAAGGCCGAGGGCAATGGTCATGAGCAGAACTCCGATGCTGATCCGGGGATGGCGATGGAGCCACCCTGCGCCGCCGATCGGCGCCTCTGCCCCATCCCCCGGGCGCGCCGCCGCGTCTGCCCCGATTTGCGCGTCCACAAGCAGTTCGGGGGTCGGAAAGCCGGTCCGGTCACTCTCCACCTCCAGCAGCAGGCGTGCCGCTTCCCGGCTGCTGGACACCGCCATCTTGCGCCGCGCATCGCGCAGCCGCTCGTTGATCGTGTGGACCGAAAGGTCGAGCGTGCGGGCAATGGATTTGGCGTCATGCCCCCTCACGATCAGGCGAAGCGTCTGCTTCTCCTTCTCGGTAAGGCCCCAGGAAGCGTGTTGCACCGGCATGTTCATACCTTCTGCCGACTATGTAAGGCGCCCCGGCTCCACCACCCCGAAAAATTTGTACTTCCGGTGCCGGGCGGTGATCCCGCCCTCATGCCTTTGCCCGCGCCGCTAGTTGAATCCCCTTAGCGGCCATCCGCCAATCCTTCGCAAATGCCGCGTACATCACGGGCTCGCCGGAGGCACATGTCCTCGCGGAAAATGGTCAGCGAGGCCGAGAATGTTCAACTGGTTCGAAAAATACGCGCCGATCCGGCTCAAGTTCCGCACCCTGTTCTATGTGCATGGTCTGTGGGGGCTGCTCTCGACAGCTGGCTCGGTCCTCGCCGCCCGACATTTCACCGTGGCCGGAATCGGCCTGGCGGTCGTGGCGCTCGCAGCATCGCTCGTCACTGTGAAGATCAGCGGCAAACTGATCTGCGATCCCTATGTCGAGACGGTCGTTCGCATGGAAGGGCTGGCTGCCGGCGATCTTGTCAGCCCGATACGTTTCACCGATCACAGCGATTGCGTGGGCCGGATGACCAAGGCCATGGCGGTGTTCCGGGACAATGCCGTCGAACTCCAGCTCAACTCCACCCGCCAGCAGATGGTGGACTCACTGGAACGCGGCCTGCTCTCGCTTGAAGGCGGTGACATGGCGGTCAAGCTGGAAACCGCCTTCGCCGATGAATATGAAAGCCTGCGGGCCAGCTTCAACCGCACTGTCGCCGGTCTGGAAGCGAGCATGGCGCAAGTCGTGTCCTCCGCCGAAAGCGTGCGCACCGGTTCGGCCGAAATCCGCGCCGCGTCGGATGATCTCGCGCAGCGCACGGCAAGCCAGGCGGCCACGCTGGAACGCACTTCGGCTTCCATGAAACATGTGACGGGCATGGTGGAAGTCACCGCGCGCAGCGCCGGTGAGGTTCGCATCGCGGTCGGCGCGGCCAGCGGGGACGCCGATGACGGTGCCAAAGTCGTGCGCAATGCGGTTACCGCAATGGACGCGATCGAGAAGAGCTCGCTGCAGATCAACCAGATCACCGACCTGATCGACGGCATCGCCTTTCAGACCAATCTGCTGGCGCTCAATGCGGGGGTGGAGGCCGCGCGCGCTGGCGATGCCGGGCGCGGTTTCGCCGTCGTCGCCAACGAAGTGCGGGCGCTGGCCCAGCGATCGTCCGATGCGGCGCGGGAAATTCGCGGGCTGATAACCACGTCGTCCACGCAAGTCGCGGAAGGGGTCGATCTGGTAGGCCGGACCGGCCGCATGCTGGAGCGGATCGGCACCCGGATCGCCGAGATCAACAAGCTGGTCGATGCGATCGCCCAAGGGGCGGAAGTGCAGTCCGAGGCCTTGACCGACATCAGCGGCGGCGTCGCCAGCATGGACCAGATGGTCCAGCAGAACGCCGCCATGGTCGAGCAAACCGCCGCCGCGGCACGCGGCCTGGCCTCGGAAGCGGAAGAACTTGCCGGACTGACCGCGCGCTTCAGGCTGAACCAGGGTACAAATGCACCGGTGCGTCTCCTGTCACGGCGCGCGGCGCCCGCCCCGGTGGCCGCCCCGCTACGCCCCGCGCTTATGCCGGTAAGCCGAAACTTGGCGGTCAGCCCCTCGAACTCCGGTGAGGATTGGTCCGAATTCTAGGTTGAAGTGCCGGTCATTCCCCGGACCGTGCCAGCTTCGCCGACCGGATTAATTACGCCAGAGCGTCAGGAAGGGCGCTTCTTGAGGAGGACGGTGCGCAGCATCGAGAGCGCAGTCTCGCCGCGCTGGTTGGTCAGTTCGTGTTTGAACACGACGATGCCCTGCGAGGGCCGAGACTTGCTCTCGCGCATTTCGACCACTTCGGAATGGCAGGTGAGCGTATCGCCGATGAAGGTCGGCTTTGGCGTCACCACCTTGTCGAAGCCGAGATTGGCGACGAGCGTGCCCACAGTGGTGTCGGCAATCGATAGGCCCACGGCGAGGCTGAAGGTGAAAGTGGAATTGACGAGGATCTGGCCGAATTCGCTCTGCCTGGCGAATTCGGCGTCCAGATGGAGCGGCTGCATGTTGTGCGTCATGGCCGAGAACATCAGGTTGTCGGTCTCGGTGACCGTGCGGCCGGGCTGGTGCGTGATCCGGTCCCCCACGGTCCATTCGTCGAAAAACCTGCCCGGCATTATTCGCTCTCCTCGATCCGGGCGAGCAGGGCTTCGACCTGCACTTGTGCCCCGGCAGTGGCGTTGAGTTCGGCAACCGTGCCATCGAACGGCGCGGTCAGGGTGTGTTCCATCTTCATCGCTTCGAGCGTCAGCAACTTCTGGCCCTTGGTGACGATCTGGCCCTGGGCCACATCGACCGCGATCACCTTGCCCGGCATCGGCGCAAGGATCGCGCCCGAGGCATCGACGCCGCCATGCACACCGTCACGGCGCCACGGCGTAAGCAGCCAGGCCTGTCCCTGCTCGGTGACCAGCACGCCTTCATCAGGCTCATCACTGCCATCGCCGGTCAGCGCGATCTCGACCTTTTCGCCATCGAGCGAGAACCACGCGCTACGCGCCGGTGCAGCATTGAGGCGGAAACCGGGCAACGAATTTGCCGGTACCAGGGAATTGGCAGCAGCCTCCAGCACTTCGTCCGAAGGCACCGGGGCCTGCGCCATGGCCTCGCCGTCGCGGGCGATCAGGCCGGTGTCGACCTTGCCCGCCGCGAAGTCGGGATGCTGCAGGGCCTTCACGAGGAACGAGGCATTGGTGCGCACCGGCCAGACGGCGCTGTCCTCCAGCATCTCGCCCAGTCGTTCGCGCGCTTCGTCACGGTCTTCGCCCCAGGCAATGACCTTGGCGATCATCGGGTCATAGAAGGGCGAAACTTCGGCCCCTTCATAAACGCCGGTGTCGATGCGGCCGCCTTCGGCATCGCCGAACTCCAGCAGTTCGAGCTTGCCGATGCTGGGCAGGAAGCCCTTGGCCGGGTCTTCAGCATAGAGGCGCGCTTCCATCGCCCAGCCGTCGATCGTGAGGTCTTCCTGGGATTTCGGCAGCGGCTGGCCACTGGCGACGAGAAGCTGCCATTCGACCAGATCGACGCCGGTGATCTCCTCGGTCACCGGATGCTCGACCTGCAGGCGCGTGTTCATTTCCATGAACCAGATGCGGTCTGCGGAAAGCGGGCCGGAACCGTCGGCAATGAATTCGATAGTGCCGGCGCCGACATAATCGACCGCCTTGGCCGCACGCACCGCCGCCGCGCAGAGCGCCTCGCGCGTTGCGGCATCCATGCCGGGCGCCGGAGCTTCCTCGATCACCTTCTGGTGGCGGCGCTGGAGCGAGCAGTCGCGTTCGAACAGATGGACGACGTTGCCGTGGCTATCGCCAAAAACCTGCACTTCGATATGGCGCGGACTGGCGATGTACTTCTCGATCAGCACGTGGTCGTTGCCGAACGAGGACGCCGCCTCGCGCTTGCACGATGCCAGTGCGTCAACGAAAGCCTCGGGTGCCTCGACCAGCCGCATGCCCTTGCCGCCGCCGCCGGCAACGGCCTTGATGAGCACGGGATAGCCGATCTTTGCGGCTTCTTCTGCCAGGAAGGCAGGCTCCTGATTCGCGCCCATGTAGCCCGGCGTCACCGGAACCCCGGCCTCCGCCATCAGCGTCTTGGCCGCGTCCTTGAGGCCCATCGCGGTGATCGACGAAGGGTTCGGCCCGACCCAGACCAGCCCCGCGTCCATCACCGCCTGCGCGAACGCCGCGTTTTCTGAGAGGAAGCCATAGCCCGGGTGGATCGCCTCGGCGCCGGTCTGCTTCGCAGCGGCAATGATCTTCTCGCCGACAAGGTAGCTTTCCCGCACGGCAGAGGGCCCGATATGCACGGCCTCGTCCGCCTCGCGCACATGCAGCGCATCGGCGTCGGCGTCGGAATAGACCGCAACGGTGCGGATGCCCATCTGGCGGGCAGTGCGGATGACGCGGCAGGCGATTTCGCCGCGGTTGGCGATCAGCAGCGACTGGATCATGGGTGACGCTCCGGGAAACCGTGACGGGTGTGCAGCGCCGCAAGGACGCCCTCGATATCGCCCGCGAAGCCGCCTTCGGCAAAGGCGAGCGCGGGGAGGTTCTGGTTTTCCTCGCCCAACATGGCGACCACCGCCGTGCGCGGTCGCGGCCAGCCCACGCGGACCACTTCGATCTTGCCCGCCCGCTCCGGGAACAGCGCCAGCAGGCCCTCCACCGTCACGCAATCCTTGCAGTAGAAGCGACGCGCGCCGCCGAATACCGGATCGGCATAATCGGTATCGAGTACGAAGAGTCTATCCTTATCGGCCATCGCCATCACATCCTGAACACGCCGAACTGCGGCCTTTCGGGGATCGGTGCCTCAAGGCACGCCGCCAGCGCAAGGCCCAGCACGTCGCGGGTCTGCGCCGGGTCGATCACCCCGTCGTCCCACAGGCGCGCGGTGGCGTAGTAGGGGTTACCTTCGTCCTCGTACTTCTGGCGGATCGGGGCCTTGAACGCCTCGGCCTCCTCGGGCGACCACTTCGCGGCATCGCGGTGGACGGTGGCCAGCACCGAGGCCGCCTGCTCGCCGCCCATCACCGAGATGCGCGCATTGGGCCAGGTGAACAGGAAGCGCGGATCGTAAGCGCGCCCGCACATGCCGTAATTGCCTGCGCCGAACGAGCCGCCGATCAGCACGGTGATCTTCGGCACCGTGGCGGTGGCCACGGCAGTGACGAGCTTGGCGCCATGCTTGGCGATGCCTTCCGCCTCGTACTTGCCACCGACCATGAAGCCGGAGATGTTCTGCAGGAACAGCAGCGGAATGCGGCGCTGGCAGGCCAGTTCGATGAAGTGCGCGCCCTTCTGCGCGCTCTCCGAAAACAGCACGCCGTTGTTGGCGAGAATCGCCACCGGCTGCCCGTGGATATGCGCGAAACCGCAGACCAGCGTGGTGCCGTAAAGCGCCTTGAACTCGTGGAACTCGGACGCATCGACGATGCGGGCGATCACCTCGTGAACATCGTAAGGCGCGCGCACGTCCTCGGGCACTACGGCATAGAGTTCCTCGGGATCGTACTTGGGCGGGCGCGGCTCGCGCAGCGGCTGGTCGTGATGATGGGCGGGGCCAAGGTGGCTGACGATATCGCGCACGATGGTCAGCGCATGTTCGTCATTGTCGGCAAGATGGTCGGTCACGCCAGACTTGCGGCTGTGCAGGTCGCCGCCGCCCAGATCCTCGGCAGAGATCACCTCCCCCGTCGCCGCCTGCACCAGTGGCGGGCCGGCCAGGAAAATCGTGCCCTGCTCCTTCACGATGATGGATTCGTCGCTCATCGCCGGGACATAGGCGCCGCCGGCGGTGCAGCTTCCCATGACGCAGGCGATTTGCGGAATGCCCTTCGAGGACATCTGCGCCTGGTTGAAGAAGATGCGGCCGAAATGGTCACGATCCGGGAAAACCTCGGCCTGGTGCGGCAGGTTGGCGCCGCCGCTGTCGACGAGGTAGACGCACGGCAGGTTGTTTTCCTGCGCGATCTCCTGCGCGCGGACGTGTTTCTTCACGGTGATCGGGTAATAGGTGCCGCCTTTCACGGTGGCATCGTTGCACACGATCATGCACTGGCGGCCGGAAACGGTGCCGATCGCGGTGATCAGTCCGGCGCCGGGAATGTCGTCCTCATAGAGCCCCTCGGCGGCCAGTTGCCCCAGTTCCAGCAAAGGCGAACCGGGGTCGAGCAGCCGTTCGACACGCTCGCGAGGCAGAAGCTTGCCGCGGGAAACGTGGCGTTCGCGTGACTTCTCGTTACCGCCCAGCGCCGCCCTGGCGACTTTACCGCGCAATTCGGCAACGAGCGCCCGGTTGTGGCGATCGCGCGCCTGCGCTTCGGGACTGTCGAGATTCAGGCTGGTCTGGAGCACTGGTGCGCTCATGCTTCATTCTCCAGTCGGGCCAACGGGCCTCTTCCCAATACGAGTGACTTATCATTCCCGTGTAGACATGCCGGGACCGCAGCGGAAATTGAAAGTTACCGCCCTTCGTAATAGATCGTGTCTATGATCGACCAATATCTCCTGCGCTATTTCCTGGCCGTGGCGGAAACCGGCAACTTCAGCCGTGCGGCGCGCAGCGTAGCGGTTACGCAGCCCACCCTTTCCGCCGGTATCGCCAAGCTGGAGCGGGAACTGGGCGCCCGCCTGTTCGACAGGGATCGCCAACGCGTTGCCCTGACCCCCGCCGGTAGCCGGTTCCTGGTCCGTGCCCGCCGCATCGCCGCCGAGTATGAGCATGCTCTGGTAGAACTCGCGCAGCCCGCCGAAGCGAGCCTGCTGCGCGTGGGCGTCCTCAACACGATTCCCACACAGCTGATCGGCAGCGCCTTGGCCCAGCACCGCTTGCAAGGCTCGGGGGAGGCGCTCGAACTTCTCGATGGCAGCGAACGCGATCTTGCCGAGCGTCTCGAACGCGGGCGGATCGACGTGGCGCTTACCGTCATACGGCCGCACCATGCGCGCTATCGGCCGGAAGTTCTCGCCCGCGAACGCTACATGATGGTGCTGCCGCCAGACCATCCGCTGGCGGATGAGGCCGAAATTCTCGCCGAACAACTGGCGCAGGACCGCATGGCACTGCGCCGCCACTGCGAGGCCCTGCCGGAGATCAACCGCTTCTTCACCCAGCGCGGCGTCCGCCCCCGCTTCGTCCTCAAGACCACCAGCGACGAGCGCGTCCTTGCGGTGATCCGCAGCGGCGCGGGGGTGGGAATGATGCCGGAAGGCTTTGCCGACGGATCGGTCCGCTTCGTGCCGGTGCGGGACTTCGAACTCGCCCGCGAGGTCGGGTTGCTGCACGCCGCTGGCGAGCAGCCGAGCGCCTTCCTCGAAGTCCTGCGAAAGCGGTACCGGACCTAGCCCATCGCTTCCTTCAAGCGCGGCATCGTCGCTTCCAGCAGCTTGAGGCTCTTCCAGCCTTCTTCCGGTGAAAGCCCGCCCAGCAGCGGCTGGAATCCGATCTGCCCGGCGCCGCCCATCGAACGCACCTTTTCAACGAGTTGATCCGGCGTCCACGCCGCGAACATGCCCGCGTGGCGCAGCACGGCCGGGTCTGTCAGCCCCTTGAACGGGGAGTTTGAATCCTCACCCTCGGCGGCTGCCCACTTGGCGTATTCGGTGATGACGTGGACCGCATGCGGCGCGATCGCTTCCCAGCCGGCATCGGGATCCTCGCACAAGTGAACCGCAAGCGGCATGCCGGGAACAGGCCGGAAATAGGTGCGAGGCTGGTGGCCAAGGCGTTCGCATTCGGCCAGGTAGAGGTCCACGAGTTCCGGCTTCATCGGCCCGAAACCGACACCGAACTTCGCCGCGCGCCGGGCCGATGCGGGAACGCCGCCGCCAACCATGACGATATCCTCCGGCGCCTGCACGGAAAGCGGCCGCACGTAGATCGGGCGCCCGTCGAATTCGAATTTCTCGCCACGAAGCGCGCGAAGGATGATCTCCAACCCTTCGTCCATCAGCCGCGCCCGGTCCTTCAGGGATTTGCGGAACATGGCGAACTCGAACGGGACATAGCCGGCACCGAAGATGACGTTGAGCCGGCCGTTGGACATCTGGTCCACGATCGCGATCTGTTCGGCCAGTTCCAGCGGATCGTGCAGCGGCAGGACCACCGCACCCAGCAGGAAGCGGATGCGGCTGGTAACCGCCGCCATGCCGCCAGCCAGCGTGAACGGCTGCGGCAGGTAGCCGTCATCGGAACCGTGATGCTGCATCAGCCCGATCTGGTCGGCACCGATCCTGTCGACGAAGGCGGCCATCTCGATCGCCGCGCGGTAGAGTTCGTGCGTCGGCGTTGCCCAATCGGGCGAGCGCATGTCGAACGAGACGTTGATGCGGATGTTATTCACGGGCCGATTCCCCTCCAGCGGCGATGGGCCCGGTCGTGCGGCAATCGCTTTCGCACGGCAATTTTCGGCGGGTAGATACCGCCCCGGCGGTCAGGCCGGTTCGAGTTCGGGCGAGAGTTCGGCCACGCGGGCGCGGCAGGCAGCGACACCGGCCTCCTTTACCGCACCAAAGCCGGCGATTCGTGCGGGGGTAGCGGCGAGCGCGAGGGCAGTGTCCATCGTTGCCTCCTCCACTTGCGCCGCGATCCGGCGGGCAAGGTCGCGGTACTCGCCGATCAGCGCGCGTTCCATCCGCCGCTCGGCGGTGTGGCCGAAGGGATCTAGCCATGTTCCGCGCAATCCCCTTGCCTTCGCCAGCATCGTGAAAGCCGGGAAAATCCAGCTTCCGAACGCGATCTTGCGCGGGCGGCCGGTCTTGCGATCCTTGCGGAAAGCCAGCAGCGGCGGCGCGAGGTGGACCTTGAGGCGAGGTTTGCCGCCGAATGCGTCAGACAGGCCCGCGCGAAAGGCCGGTGCGCTGTAGAGACGGGCAACTTCGTACTCGTCCTTGTAGGACATGAGCCGACCAAGCTGGCGCGCGATCTCGCGCAGCAGAGGTTCGCTGTCCTCCAGCCCGCGCGTTGCAAGTGTGCCCGCGATTTCGTCAATGAACCTGCGGTATTGCGCAGCATAGGCGGCGTTCTGCCAGTCAGTCAGCAGGCGCTCGTAACGCGCGGTCAGGGCGGCCAGATCGCGCGGCGGCTCGGGTGCCGAAGGCCCAGCATCGGCCAGCGCTAAGAGGTCTTCACCGCCCGCAGCCGCCAATCTTCCCACAGACAGCGCTGCAAGGTTCGCGCGCACCGCCACACCGTTCAGCCGCACCGCCTCCTCCACCGAGGCAAGCCGCACCGGCAGCAGGCCCTTCTGCGCCGCAAAGCCCAGCATCATCAGATTGGTGAAGATCGAGTCCCCCAAGAGCCGCGTCGCCAGCGAGCCCGCGCGCAGGGAGGCGATTCCCGCCGGATCGACGCGCTTGCCGATGGCGTGCAGGAAGCGGCTGGCGGTCAGATCAAGGTCCGGGTTGCGCTGGAATTCGCCGGTAGGCGCCACGTCCTCGTTCGCCAGCACCCGCGTATCGGGCCGCGCCAGTGCCATGACTTCGGGTGATGAGGCCACCACCAGATCGCAGGCGATCACCAGATCCGCCATGCCCGCACCCAGCCGTGCCGAGGGGATCGCCGCTGCATCGGCGCCGATCCGGATATGGCTCGCCACCGCGCCGCCCTTTTGCGCCATGCCGGTCTGATCCAGCACTTTGGCGGCCTTGCCCTCCAGCTGCGCCGCCATCGCCAGCACCGCGCCAACCGTGAGCACGCCGGTACCGCCAATGCCCGCCACCAGCATGGCGGAGGCTCCGCCCGACAAGTCCGCCACCGCCGGTTCGGGCAAAGCGGCGACCATGCGCGCCAGCGCGGCATCGTCCATGCTGCGTTTCCGGAGCGTACCACCCGAAACCTCGACGAAGCTGGGGCAGAAGCCCTTGATACAGGAGAAATCCTTGTTGCAGCTCGACTGGTCGATGGCGCGCTTGCGGCCGAACTCGGTCTCGATCGGCACGACCGAGAGGCAGTTGGACTGCGTCGAGCAATCGCCGCAGCCTTCGCAGACCGCGGGATTGATCCAGAGTCGCTTGTCGGGATCGGGATAGCCCCCTTTCTTGCGACGGCGGCGCTTCTCGTTGGCGCACGTCTGCTCGTAGACGATGGCGCTGGTGCCGGGGAGATCACGCAAGCTGCGCTGGACCGCATCCAGTTCATCGCGGTGCAGCACGCGGGTTCCGGCGGGCAGATCGGACGCAGCAAAGCGCGCCGGTTCCTCGCTCACCAGCACCACCGGGTGGACACCCTCCACCACCAGTTCGCACACGATCTGCTCGGGACTGAGCGCACCTTCTGCGGGCTGCCCGCCGGTCATGGCGACGGCATCGTTGTAGAGGATCTTGAACGTCACCCGGCTCTTCGCCGCCACCGCGGCCCGGATCGTCAGCAGGCCGGAGTGCGTGTAGGTTCCGTCGCCGAGGTTCTGGAACATGTGCGGCGTATCGACGAAATGCTGCGCGCCGATCCAGGGCATCCCCTCCTGCCCCATGCTCACCGTCTGCATGGTGCTGCGTTCGGGCATGTAGTGGGCAAGGCCGTGGCACCCGGTCGCCCCCATCGCCGCCGAGCCTTCGGGCACCACGGTCGAGGTATTGTGCGGGCAGCCCGAGCAGAAATAGGCCGGCCGGATCGCGGTGCGTTCCAGCACGGCTGCGGAGTCTTCCCGCTCACGCAGCATGGCATCCCGCGCGGCTATGTCATCGTGCAGCATACCCAGCGCCGCCATGCGCGCGATCAGCGCGCGCCGCACCATGGCCGCATCGAGCACACCCACTTCGGACAGCAGCGCGGAGCCATCGGGCGCGGTCTTGCCCGAAAGCGCCGGGGCATCGGCGCGGCCATAGAACAGACGGGCGATCTGGTCCTCGATAACGGGCCGCTTTTCCTCGACCACCATGACTTCGGCGCTGCCCCCGCAGGCCTGCCGCACGAACGTCACGTCGAGCGGCCAGACAAGGCCGAGCTTCACGACCCTGACCCCCAGCACCGCACACCCGGCCTCGTCCAGCCCCAGATCTGCCAGCGCCTGGCAGAGATCAAGCCAGGCCTTGCCCGCGCTCACCACCGTCAGCCGCGCGCCGGGCGCCTCGTGACTCACGCGGTCGATGCGATTGAGCGCGGTGAAAAGTGGCACGATCGGCAGGCGCCGCTCGATCACCATTCTCTCCTGATCGAGCGCCGACATCCCGATGCGCAAGTTCGGAGAGGGCCCGGCTGGAATCTCCGGCGGGGCAATCGGGAAGCTGTGTCCGGGCAGTGTGACGGTCGTGGTCAGGTCCAGCGTGTCGGTCACCGCCTTCATCGCCACATAGAGCCCGCTGGCCCGCGACAGTGCCCAGCCGAACTGGCCGAAGCCGAGAATCTCGTCGGTCGTTGCCGGGTAGAGCACCGGGACCATCGCGGTCATCAGCACGTGTTCGGATTGATGCGCGGTCAGCGAGGACTTCGCCGCATGGTCGTCCCCGCAGAGCAGCAGCGCGCCGCCTTTCGGGTGCGTGCCTTCGAAGTTCGCCGCCTTGATCGCCTCCCCCGCGCGCTCGACGCCGACGCCCTTCGCGTACCAGAGCGCAAAAACGCCATCGACGTTGGGCTTGCCGTACCAGTCGAGCTGCTGGGTGCCACGCACCGAGGTCGCCGCCAGTTCCTCGTTCAACCCGGGCTCGAAACGCACATGATGTTCGGTGATCAGCTTTTCGGAGGCCCACAACTGCGCATCGAGCGTGGTGATCGGAGAGCCGCGATAGCCGGTGACATAACCCGCCGTGTTCAGCCCCGCCGCACGGTCCCGCCGCGACTGGTCGAGCAGCAGGCGCACCACGCCCTGCAGCGCCGAGAGCATGACCTGCCCCTCGCCCTGCCTGTACTTGTCTTCCAGCGTGACGACCGTCTTGGTCACTCGAACCCCCGGTTTTCCTGTCCTTGCCCGCGGCCTTTCAGATGCCGGGCGGGGGAGCAAGCAGGGAACGCAGGGTGCGCCGTGGGGGTCAAATGGGGGTGCGGTTGGGGTAGGGAACCGGGTGTTTCGGGCCGTTCAAAACACTATTTCCATCAACACTCCGTCGCCCCCGCGAAGGCGGGAGCCCCGCCTTGGTTGCGCGCTCCTCGAGAACAGTTGGATCCCCGCCTGCGCGGGGATGACGAGCTTGATTTTGCGCGGTCAGTTCAGGCCGGCTGGCGCAGTTCCTCCACAAGCCTTGGCACATCGGCCAGCGCACGCAGGGCGTCGTTGAGGTGCGTGCAGCCTTCCGGCCCGCGCAGCATTTCCAGCACGTCCTCGCGCACCTGGCCCAGATTACGCCCGACGAGCCGCGCGACGTTATGGACGGCGCCGGGGCATTCGCGGAAAGGCAGGATGCGCGCTTCGGGATCGAGGCTCAGCACTTCCAGCGTCTGGGCATCGACGGTTGCGCCAAGGTTGTATTCGTGGATGGCGACCCGGCCACCTTCGCGCAGCCTGGCGCTATCCTGAAAGGCGGAGGCGATGTGGATCAGGTTGCCGTCTCGCGTCACATCGATGCGGCGGGCGCGGCGGAAACCGGGGCCTTCGTGTTCGAGAAATTCGTGCCAGCCCTCCGGATCGGCCGGGTTGCGCAATTGGCCTGCATCGGCATCGGCCACCTTGTCCAGCGCGGCATCACCGGTGACACCGCTGTTCCCCTCCTGCAGCCCCCAGCAGACATTGGCGCGCTGGGCGAGCACGGGGTTGTCTTCATTACCCCCGCCAAGCCGCTGCCTGAGTATTTCCATCCGCTCGGGAAACCACTGGCCCCATGCGAAGGAGGAGACGAGGGCGGTGCCGGAAAGATCGTCGAGCACGAGATAGAGCGGATCGGCCCGCGCAATGAGTTCGGGCATGATCTCGCGCAGGGTCATGCGCAAATGGCCGCCCGCGCGGGCACCCACAAGCGCGCCGATGCTTGCCGGAGCGGAATCGGCGGCGATCTGGGTGATCGTCTTGTCCTCGGTCATCCGCAGCGAGAATTCGCCCATGGCCAGCGAGCGCCCCGTGCCGTCCGGGCCGGTCAAATAGTCGCGCGCGCGGCCGACGAAGAGGCGTTGGCCGTCCACGCCATCGGGCCAGGCGACATCGATGCTGGAGGTGCGGCGCAGCGAGTTCACGGAGCGCAACGGGGCCGGATTGGCCGTCTGGCGCGGGGGCGGCGGGTAGGACGCGGAGGGAATTGGCCCTGTTGGAACTGAGGTCGTCATGGTGGCATCCTGCAATTTTTTGTTTTCGCCGATCAGCCTGACACCTTCACCAGCAGCTTGCCTAGATGGTTGTTGCCAGAAAACACCCCGGCGAATGCGGCCGGTGCAGCCTCCAGCCCTTCGACCACCGCCTCCGGGCATTGGATGCGCCCTTCGGCAATCCACCCGGCGATGTCGTCCAGCGCCTGCTGCCCGCCGACGAGGAAGCCGCCGAAGCCCTTGATCTCCAGACCCTTGGACATAATCGCGCGGAAAAATCCGGGCAGACGGTCAGGCCCGGGGCCTTCGAGTCCCATACCGTAGTAGGCGATGAAACCGCAAACCGGCATCCGCGCACCGCGCTTGAGGTGGGGGAGGACGGCCAGCATCACGTCCCCGCCGACATTGTCGATGAATACGTCCGCACCTTCGGGCAGCGCCTTGGCCAATTGCTCGGCGAAATCCGGCGCCTTGTAATCGGCGGCAGCATCGAAGCCGAGGTCGATTAGGCACCGGCACTTGTCCGGCCCGCCGGCGATACCGATGACGCGCGCGCCGCGAATCTTCGCGATCTGCCCGGCAAGGCTGCCCACCGCGCCGGCCGCGGCCGAGATCACCACCGTCTCCCCCGCCGCGACCCGGCCGATGCCGATCACGCAGGCATGGGCGGTCTGCCCCGGCATCCCCAGCGCGCCCAGCGCGGTGGAGACGGGTGCCTGCGCGGGATCGAGCTTTCGTGGCGGCCCGCGCCAATCGGCCCTGTCCGGCGCGACAAGGGCATATTCGCGCCAGCCGGTGCGATCCTCCACCACGTCCCCCACCGCATAGCCGGGGTGGTTGGAGGCGGCGACTTCGCTCACCGTCGGCCCATACATGACCTCTCCGGGATGGACCTGCGTCACGCCGGAAAGGCGCTTTTCGTCGATGGCGAAGCGGATCAGCGGGTCGAGACCCAGCCACAGTGTGCGCAGCAGCACCTCACCCTCGCCCGGCTCGGGGATCGGCGCATCCTCCACGCGGAAATCCGATGACTTCGGATTGCCTGCGGCATAGCGTGCCAGCACCACCTGCTTCATAGTTCCGCTCACCGCAGTTTCACCGTCACCGCCGACATGCCGCGATGGTCGAGTCCGCGATACTCCGGCTTTGGCTTGGCGGGGTCGAGCGTCATGTTCGGAAAGCGGTCGAGCAAGCCGTTGATCGCCACCACCATCTCCTGCCGGGCGACATCCATGCCGAGGCACCGGTGCGGGCCAAAGCCGAAGCCCATGTGATGCTCCTTGCGGCGGAAGATGTCGTATTCCTCAGGCTTTTCGAACACCGTCGGATCGTGATTGGCGGCGCCGAGGCACAAGTGGATGCGGGTGCCGGCGGGGACTTTTACGCCCTCCATCTCGGTATCCTCCATGCAAAGGCGCATGAACACCGGATCGGTGGCTCGCCAGCGCAGGCCCTCTTCCACCGCAAGGTCGATCAGGCTGCGGTCTTCCTTGCAGGCCTCCCAGAAATGGCGGTGGGTCATCAGCGCATCGATAGTGATGCCCAGTTGCCGCCAGGTGGTGCCGCCGCCCGCGAAAATGGCGAGCTTGCAGTAACCGAACAGCTCATCCTCGGTGAGCGGGCGCTTGGAGCCGTCCTCGTGCGTGATCTCGCAGGCGATCAGGCCGGCGATCAGGTTGTCGCCGGGCTCGCGCTGGTTCTCCGCGATCAGGCGGCGCAAGGTGCCGTCAACCCAGGCGCGGGCCTCGGCCGCTTCCTCGGGCGGCAGGTTGCGCGCACCAAACGTGGCGCGGTTGAGCTGGTAGCGGAACTCGATCACATCCTCGCCCTCCAGCCCGATGGCGCGGGTGACGGTGGCCATCGGCAGGCGGGCGCAAAGGTCGGTGTTGAGGTCGGTCGTCTCGCGGTCCTTGATCTGGTCGAGCAGGACGTCGACCGTCTCCTCGATCCAGCGCTTGTTCCACCAGTCCAGCACCTTGGGCCGCTTGAACAGCGGCTGCGCGGCGGAGCGCAGGCGCTTGTGCGGCTTGCCGACCATCGAGAGGATCGTGGTGCCGATCGTCCGCACCCCGGCACTCTCGTTATAACCCTCGGAGGAATAGAGCTGGTTCTCGCGAAAGCCGATCTCGCAGGCGCGATAGGAGAAGAACGTCATGTTCTCTCGCGGGGGCCCGAGCATCGAGACCATTTCCGGCACGCCCAGCAATTCGCGCAAGGTGCCCTTTTGGACCGCGCCGGCCTCGCGCAGGCGGTTCATGTCCTCGGTATAGTCGCGCGTCGGGTCGACGCCGGAATTGGCGTCCACTTTGTCGACATCGAACATCTCCGCATAGCGCGGATTGTCGGACAGCAGCGATGCGAGCGCGTTGGAGCGGGAATCGTTACCCGAATAGGGACAGGTCGCCATGGTCAGCCTCCTACCTTTCGGCCGGCCGAGAGCCCCCCGTCCACGGGAAGGTTCACGCCGGTCACGTTGCTTGCGAGATCGGAACAGAGAAACAGCGCCGCCGAAGCGGTGTCGCGCGGATCGATGGCGCGGCCCAGCGGATGGACGCGGCCCATGCCTTCCAGGATGCGGTCGCGGTGCTCGCTGTCGGGGTCCATCCCGGCATAGTGGGTGAGCATGCCCGCCGGACAGACCGCGTTCACGCGGATGCCCTTTTCCGCCACTTCAATGGCGAGCGCGCGGGTAAGCTGCACCACCGCGCCCTTGGTGGCGCCGTAGAACACCCCGCCATAGCCGATCAGCCCGGCAACCGAAGCGGTGGAGACGATGGCCCCGCCGCCCAGTCCGTCCTTGGCCTGCCTCTCGAACTGCCGGATAGCCGACTGGCAACCGTGGACCACGCCCATAACGTTGACTTCGGAGACGCGGCGCATCTCCTCGTCCTCGCACTCGATCAGGCTGCGCAGGCCCTTGCCGGGGACCGGGCTGATGGTGATCCCGGCGTTGTTGTAGATGCAGTCCAGCCGTCCGAACGCCTCCACGCCCGCTGCCACGGCGTGATCGACCGACGCGGGATCGGAAACGTCGCATGCCACGGCGATGGCCTCGCCGCCCTCAGCCCGCACCATCGCAGCGGTGGCGACCGCTTCGTCCGCGTTTACGTCCGCCGCAATCACTTTGGCGCCGTGTTCCGCAAAAAGCAGACAGGCGGCGCGGCCCACACCCGATCCGGCCCCGGTAATCAGTGCGACTTTGCCTTCGAGCAGTCCTTGCATCCCGGTCCTCTCCTACCCGCCAATATTCAGCGTGGTCATGATCTGGAATTCGCGCAGCCCCTCGACGCCGCGCTCGCGGCCAAGGCCGCTCATCTTGATGCCGCCGCCGCTGGCATGACTGGAAGCGAGCGCACCGTTGACGTTCACCGCGCCGCTGCGGATCTTCAGCCCCACTTCCAGCGCCTTGACCTTGTCCTTGCCGTGGACCCAGCCGGACAGGCCGAAGCGGCTGTCATTGGCCATTTCCACCGCGTGATCGAGGTCGCGGTAGCCGATCACCGAAACCACCGGCCCGAAGATCTCCTCCTGCGCGGCTGGGTTGGCGTTGTCGGGCAGGTCGAGCACGGTGGGCTCGAAGAAATAGCCCTTCTCCAGCCCATCGGGTCGCTTGCCTCCGCAGACCACGCGGCCGCCTCCCGCGACGGCGGCGGCAACGAAGTGCTCGCACCGCGCGCGCTGGGCGGCGCTGACGACCGGGCCAAGCTGGGTCGCCGGGTCGCTGGCCGCGCCGATCTTCACGCCGGACAGCAATTTCGCCATCGCCTCCAGCACCTCGGCCTTGCTTTCCTGCGGCACGAAGACGCGGGTGCCGAGCACGCAGCCCTGCCCGGCGTGCGAGGTGCAGACGCTCATCGCCGCCATGGCCGCGCGGTCCACCGAATCCGGCAGGTAGATCTGCGCGGACTTGCCGCCGAGTTCGAGCACCAGCCGCTTCAACGTAGCCGCCGCCTGCTTCGCGACCTCCACACCCACGGCGGAGGAGCCGGTGAAGCTCACCATGTCCACGCGCGGATCGCTGGTCAGGGCCTGCGCGCCCTCGACGCCCGCTTCGATCACGAGGTTGAATACACCTTGCGGCAGGCCCGCTTCCTCGGCCGCCTCGGCGAAGACCAGCGCGGAAAGCGGCGTCAGCGGATTGGGCCGCAGGATGACCGTGTTGCCCGCCATCAGCGCAGGCACGACCTTCCAGAGCGCGGTGTAGAACGGCACGTTGTACGCCGAGATCCCCGCCACCACGCCGATCGGCGACCAGCGCTTCACGCTCTGCACCGCGAAATGGGCGTTGACCCGCTCGTGCAGGGGCAAGGGGTTGTCCTCGATCTCCGGCAGGCGGAGAATCAGATCGATGATTTCCCGCGCCATCCGCAACGGCGCCTGGACTTGCGCGCCCATCACCGTTGAGCCGACCGGACTGCCCGCTTCACGGATCGCGAGGTCTTTCAGCCGGTCGGCACGATCTTCCAGCGACGCAGCGAAGCGGGTCATCACTGCGGCGCGCGCCGCCATCGGCAAATGCGGCCATTCGCCGCTGTCAAAAGCCGCGCGGGCCGCGGAAATCCCGGCTTCCACCTGCCCTGCCGACAGCCCGGAAAGGACCGCCACGACGCTTTCGTCGGAGGGGTCCAGCACCTCGAAACGGGCGCCTTCTCCGGCAAGGAACACACCGCCGACGTAGCCGGCTGAGGGGCTGGCGTTCGTGCCTGCCGGGGGGCCTGCGCAGTCCAGAGCCTCTCTCCATTATTCGTTATTGTGAATTTATGTTCGCAGATGAGGCTATCCGAGGAGTTTCGGTGCGTCAATCGCGTCCACGCTGGCGCAGCCTCGCGCCGTGCCGGCGGTTGTCACTTCGCCGGGCTATCCCTATTCCATGCCCGCAACGAGAGGCCGGCGCGCCAGCGCCGCCGCAACCAGCGAGGACCTGCACGAAATGGCGTACACCGACTTCCTCCGGCAGCAGTGCTACATCGACGGCAAGTGGTGCGATGCCGATTCCGGCGCGACTCTCGAAGTGACCGATCCCGGCACCGGCGCCGTCCTGGGCACGGTTCCCAAGATGGCGGGTGACGAAACCGCCCGCGCGATTGACGCGGCCGAGAAGGCCCTCCCGGCCTGGCGGGCGAAGACGGCCGGAGAGCGTGCGAAGCTGATGCGCAAGCTCTACGAGCTGATGCTCCAGCACCAGGACGACCTGGGCGAACTGCTCACCCGCGAACAGGGCAAGCCGCTGGCCGAAGGCCGGGGCGAGATCGCCTATGGCGCCAGCTTCATCGAATGGTTCGCCGAAGAGGGCAAGCGCGCCTATGGCGACGTGATCCCCGGCCATGCCCCGGATCGCCGCATCGTCTGCATCAAGCAGGGCGTTGGCGTGGTCGCCGCGATCACGCCCTGGAACTTCCCCAATGCCATGATCACCCGCAAGCTCGGCCCGGCGCTGGCGGCGGGCTGCACCATCGTTATCAAACCGGCATCGGCCACGCCCTATTCGGCGCTGGCCATCGCCCAGCTCTGCGAGATGGCCGGCATTCCGGCGGGAGTCGTCAACGTCGTCACCGGCAGCGCCGGGCAGATCGGCGGCGCGCTCACCTCCAGCCCGAAGGTGTCCAAGCTGACGTTCACCGGCTCGACCGAGATCGGCCGCGACCTGCTGCGCGAATGCGCCGAAACCATCAAGAAATGCTCGATGGAACTGGGCGGCAATGCGCCGTTCCTCGTGTTCGACGATGCCGACGTCGATGCCGCGATCGACGGCGCGATGATCTCCAAGTTCCGCAACGGCGGCCAGACCTGCGTCTGCACCAACCGGTTCTACGTCCAGGACGGCGTCTATGACGAATTCGTCGAGAAGCTGGCCGGGCGCGTCTCGGCCATAAAGGTCGGCTACGGGCTCGATTCGGGCACCGAGGTCGGCCCGCTGATCGACGAGAAGGCTGTCGAGAAGGTCGAGGAGCACCTCAAGGACGCCATCGACGGCGGTGCCACGGTGCTTGCCGGCGGCCAGCGCAACGAACGCGGAGGCTCGTTCTTCAACCCCACGGTGATCGCCGGGGTGAAGCCCGACATGAAGCTGGCACGCGAGGAAACCTTCGGACCGCTCGCCGGGGTGATCCGCTTCAAGGAAGAGGCCGACGCCATCCGCATGGCCAACGACACGGAGTTCGGCCTGGCCAGCTATTTCTACGCCTCGGACATCAGCCGCGTGTGGCGCGTCGCCGAAGCGCTGGAAGCGGGCATGGTGGGCATCAACACCGGCCTCATCTCCACCGAGGTCGCGCCGTTCGGCGGCGTGAAGCAATCGGGTCTGGGGCGCGAAGGTTCGCACTACGGGCTCGATGACTACATGGAAGTGAAATATCTCTGCATGGGGATCAAACCGGCGGCCTGACGCCAGGACGATGGCAGGGGCGCCCGATTTGCGCGGCGCCCCTGCTCCCCCCCCCCCTCAACGCGATGAATTGCCGCGGAACCGGCCGTTCGGCGGAGTGCGGCGATCATGTGCCGGGACTTCTCCTTTCGCCCCGGCGAATAATTGAACACAAGTTCAGCCCGGCTCTTCTGGCGGGTTCCGTTCCCGTCTAGCCTGCTCCCACGAAAAAATCGGGCGCACAGGCGCCGGAACGGGAGACTGGATAATGTCCTACAAGGTTGCCATCGTCACCGGCGCCGCCGCCGGAATCGGCGCCGCTTGCGCCAAGCGCCTGGCCAGGGAGGGCGTGGCGGTCGCCGTGCTCGATCTCGATGCGGAGCGCTGCGAAGACACCGTCAGGGCCATCCGCGAAGCCGGCGGGACCGCGCTCGCGCTTGGCGCGGATGTGTCGAACCGCGCCTCGGTGAAAGCCGCCGTGGATCAGGTGCGCGAAAAGCTCGGCCCGATCTCGATCCTCGTCAACAATGCCGGCGTCACCGATTTCACGCCGTTCGAGGAACTCACCGACGAGCGCTGGGACTTCATCTATGCGGTCAACGTGCGCGGGCTCTTCATCATGACCCAGGAATGCCTGCCGGACATGAAGGCGGCGCACTGGGGCCGCATCGTCAACATCTCTTCATCGAGTGCGCAAACCGGGGCGATAAACATGATCCCCTATTCCTCCTCGAAGGGCGCGGTCGTGACGATGACCCGCTCCATGGCGCAGGAATTCGGCCCCCTCGGGATCACCGTGAACAATATCCCGCCCGGCTCGGTAATGGGCACGATCATGTCGGAAGCCAATCGCGACCGCTTCCAGATCCCGACCGAAGTCCTGCTCCAATCGGTGCCCGTGGGCCGTCTTGGCGAACCGAACGATATCGCCAATGCATGTGCCTGGCTGTGCCACGAGGATACCGGCTACGTCACCGGCCAGACCATCGGCGTCAACGGCGGGCGCGTGGTTACCTGAACCCACGGCCGAAACATAAGGTGCCGAAACATAAAGGGCCGACGGTTTGCACCGCCGGCCCTCGTTCCACATGGGGGGTGGTGGAACTGCTAAATTCGAATCAGGCCTGAGCGCCCTTGCCTTCGGTGTTATAGCGCTCGATCGCCTCGATGACGATCTGCCGCGCTTCATCGGCGCCGCCCCAGGTTCCGACGCGCACCCACTTCTCCTTTTCGAGATCCTTGTAGTGGGTGAAGAAGTGCTCGATCTGGCTGAACACGATCGGCGGCAGATCGCCCTTTTCCTGAACGTCGGAATAATAGGGGAAGGTGGCGTCGTCGGGAACGCAGACCAGCTTCTCGTCGCCGCCGTGCTCGTCTTCCAGGTTCAGCACCGCGATCGGGCGAACGCGCACGACCGAGCCGGGCACGAAGGGCGAGCGGGCAACGACCAGCGCATCAAGCGGATCGCCGTCGGGCGAAAGCGTGTGCGGCACGAAACCGTAGTTGGCGGGGTAACGCATCGGCGTGTGCAGGATACGATCGACGAACAGCGCGCCCGAGTCCTTGTCGAACTCATACTTCACGGGCTCACCACCAACGGGAACCTCGATGATGACGTTCAGGCTCTCCGGCGGGTTCTTGCCGACAGGAATCATGTCGATGCGCATGTTGGTCCTTCATTTACAGGCACGGGTCAGGCGTGCCGGTTCATCTTTGACCGGGGGGCTTAGCCTTGCGGTTAATGCATCGCAACCGCCTTCTCGCACTTGCGGCGCATCGTTTGCGACACTTGCGCCGCTGCGATGGAGCCCGGAACGCGGGATTGCGCCTCGCAGAAATGCGTAACCCGGAGAACGGCACGTGCCATCCCCCGGGTTACGCTATAAGTTTCCGCAACTTACCTGAATGCGGTCACTTCGTGCCGGTTACTTCCCGCGCGGCGCCAGCAGGCGATCAAGCCCGTTGACCTTGCCCGGCGTGGTGCTTTCCAGCCAGGGCCAACGCAGGCCGCCGTGATAATCCAGCGCCACGGTGCTGAATGCGTCGCCGCGCTTGACCAGCAGCGAGATCGGCTCCTTCGCCGTCTTCGCCGCCGTGATCGCATCCTTGACGACTTCGCCGCTATAGGCCGTGCCGTTCACCGCCACGACCTTCACGCCGCTGACGAGACCGGCATTGTAGCCAAGCCCGTCGAACACCGCGCCGGTCACAGTGCCTTCGTTATCCAGCGTCACGCCCAGCGAATACGTAAGGTCGAGCGACTTGCGCGAATCCGAAACGCCCTTGTCGTAGCCGTTCTGCGTGTCCTTCCAGACCAGCTTGTAGCCCCCCATCTCGATGCCCTTGGTCGGCGCCGGCTGGTTGGTGTCATAGATGCGGGTCTTGAGGAAACCGGCCCAGTCGTAAGGATAGACGCCGTTCAGCGTCCTGGCGACTTCGTCGAAATCATACGTCAATTCGCCCCAGTCGCCATCGCGCACGCCGAAGAAGGCCTTTGCGAAATCATCGAGGCCCTTCTTGCCGCCGGTGCCCTGGCGGATGATCTGATCCGCTTCGAGCCAGGTCAGCGCACCTTCAACGTAATAATCCTCGGTGCGGGTGACGGAAGTGTAGGGCAGCGGACGGCGCATGTTGAGGACCGGCGCGAAAGTGGTGTCCTCCACCGAACGCCAGCCGCGACCCGGCGTCGCTTCCGAATAGCGCGCGACAGCGCCTGCCAGCGTGTCGAGGATCGTCTGCTTGGTCTGCACGCCCGAGCGCGCCGCGAGGATGTAGCCCCAGAACTGGGTCTGGCCCTCATAGACCCAGAGCAACGTGTTCTGCATCGGCTGCTGGTAGTCCGGCGTCCAGAGGTCGGCCGGGCGGCGGTACTTTCCGTTCCAGCTATGGACGAATTCATGCGGGATCACGTTGCGATCCCAGTCCATCTTGTCCCAGTCGGTCCAGACCTTGGGCTCCATCTGGTTCTCGCTCGAACGATGGTGCTCGAGGCCGATCCCGCCCATGCGGTCGGTCAGTGCCAGCAGGAAGTCGTAGTGGTCGAAATGGCGCGCGCCGAACGTCAGCAGCGCTTCCGACACGAGATTGCGATAAGCCTTCATGTTCTCGGGCTTGATGCCGAGCAGCTTCGCCTCGTCGGCAACGACATCCATGCTGACGTCATGGCCCAGATCCCAGCGCTGGGCGTACTTGCCCGCGAAGACCGGCTCGTCGACCAGGCGCTCATAGTCGGTCGCCGTCCAGGTCACGCTGTCGCCCTGCTGCACTTTCCCGTCGAGCGAGGTGTAGACGGTCCAGCCGGCCGGGAACTTCACGGTCGGCTTCACGGTCACGCCGCGGGTGTAGTAGCCCGAGGGATAAAGGCTCATCTTCTCCCACTGGAGGTTGAGCATTTCCTGCGTCATCGTGATGCGGCCTTCCTTGGCCTGCACCGGCGAGGTGTGGATGAACTTCGCCGTGACGACCTGCGTTCCGGCCGGAAGCTCCAGATGGAAGGCATTCACGGCCACGGTGTCGCGCTGCCACTTGATCTCCTTGCCGTCGGCAAGGAAATGGATCTGCGCGAGCAGCGCAGCGGGGCCGGTCGGCGAGTGATTGCCCGGCAGCCAGCTCGGCTGGACGAGGGTCAGCTTGTCGGTCCCCGACGCGACCGGGAACTGCTGCGTGACCCGGTAGACGCCGTGGACGACATCGCTGGCGTCGATGTCGAGCGAGATGGTACCGGCATAAGCCTTGTCCTGCGCAGCCGGCAGCGGCGCGGGCAACGCGGGCGCCATCGGCCGGCTCCGCTGGGCGGATTCCTGCGCGAGGGCGGGGGTTGAAACGGAAAGTAGGGCGAGGAGCGTGACGACCGCGGAACGATATTTCATTACGTCATTCTTTGCGACAGTTGCCGGATTTGGCAACCGTCCAATCCACTAAACGGATCGGGGCCACTTTCCCCGCCGCTCCAATCGGGCTAAGCGCGCGCGTCATGAGCAGCACACCGAGCAACACCCCCCTGGGCAAGACGCCTCAGGCGATCCGCGGAACCCAGGATATCTTCGGCATCGACGCCGAGGCTTTCGCGCACGTTGTCGAGACGTTCGAACGCGTCCGCAAGCTCTATCGTTTTCGCCGCGCCGAAATGCCGGTCTTCGAGAAGACCGAAGTGTTCTCCCGCTCGATCGGCGAGACGACCGACGTCGTGTCCAAGGAAATGTACTCGTTCGAGGATCGCGGCGGCGAATCGCTGACCCTGCGCCCGGAATTCACCGCCGGCATCGCCCGCGCCTACCTGACCAACGGCTGGAAGCAGTTCGCCCCGGTCAAGCTGGCCACGCATGGGCCGCTGTTCCGCTACGAACGCCCGCAAAAGGGCCGTTACCGCCAGTTCCACCAGATCGACGCCGAACTGATCGGCTCGCCCGAACCGCTCGCCGACGTGGAACTGCTGGTCATGGCCGACCACCTCCTCAAGGAGCTGGGAATTTCGGACGGCGTCACGCTCCAGCTCAACACCCTGGGCGACGTTGCCAGCCGCGAAGCCTGGCGCGCCGCGCTGATCGAATACTTCCGCGCCCACAAGGATGCGCTTTCGGAAGATTCGCAGGACCGCCTGGAGCGCAATCCGCTGCGCATCCTCGATTCCAAGGACCCGCGCGACAAGGTTTTCGTCAGCGACGCGCCCCGGATCGACGATTTCCTCTCGGCCGAGGCACAGGACTTCTTCGGCGCGGTGACTCACGGCCTCGACGCTGCCGGCGTGGCTTACGAGCGCGCGCCTTCGCTGGTTCGCGGGCTTGACTACTATCGCCACACCGCCTTCGAATTCGTGACCGACCGGCTTGGCGCGCAGGGCACGGTGCTGGGCGGCGGCCGCTATGACGGTCTGATGGAAAGCCTTGGCGGCCCGGCTACGCCAGCAGTCGGCTGGGCTGCGGGGATCGAGCGCCTGTCGATGCTCGTCGCCGATGCCGGCACGCTTACCGAAGCCCCGCTGACCGTGGTTCTCGCAGTGGAGGACGATGCCGCGCTGGGTTATGCCCAGAAGGTCATCACCGCGCTGCGCTTCCAGGGCCTCGACGCCGAGATGGTCGCCACCGGCAGCGCCCGCAAGCGCTTCGACAAGGCCGTGAAGATGGGCGCCCGGGTGCTCGTCTCGTTCGGCACGAAGGATGGCCTGCCGAGCGCAAACCTGCGCGCGGCCGAGCCGACCGCCGAATACCTCGCGGTCGAGCAGGTTCTCCAGTCGGTCCACCCGTGAGCATTTCCGACGCCCGCCTCGGCCAGATCGCCGCGCGTTTCGCGGAACTTGAGGCACGCCTTGCCTCGGGTACGCTGGAAGGCGACGCCTTCGTCGCCGCCAGCCGCGATTATGCCGAACTGGAACCGGTGGCGCGCGTTGCCGCTGAAGTCGTGTCGATGCGCGGCGAACTGGTATCGCTCCAAACCCTGGAAGACCCGGACCCCGACATGCGCGCACTGGCCGAGGAGGAAATCTTCCGCCTCAAGGGCCAGTTGCCCGAAACCGAACGTCAGCTCGCCATCGCCATGTTGCCGCGCGATGCGGCCGACGTCCGCCCGGCCATGCTGGAAATCCGCGCCGGAACCGGCGGCGATGAAGCCGCGCTTTTCGCGGCCGATCTCTACCGCATGTACGAGCGCTATGCCGCCGAGCAGGGCTGGCGGGTCGAAATGGTCAGCGCCAACGCCAGCGACGTCGGCGGCTTCAAGGAAGTCGTCGCCAACGTTACCGGCTCGGGCGTTTTCGCCAAACTCAAGTTCGAAAGCGGCGTCCACCGCGTACAGCGCGTGCCGGTCACGGAATCGGGCGGCCGGATCCATACCTCCGCCGCCACGGTCGCGGTGCTGCCCGAACCGAGCGAGGTGGATGTCCAGATCGAGGACAAGGACCTCAAGATCGATATCTACCGCGCTTCCGGCGCGGGCGGCCAGCACGTCAACACGACCGATTCGGCGGTGCGCATCACTCACCTGCCCACCAATCTCGTGGTGATCTGCCAGGACGAGCGCAGCCAGCACAAGAACAAGGCCAAGGCCATGCAGGTTCTGCGCGCGCGCCTCTACGAGAAGATGCGTGACGAGGCCCATGACGCCGAGGCCGAGGCCCGCAAGGCCATGGTCGGCTCGGGTGACCGCTCCGAACGCATCCGTACCTACAATTTCCCGCAGGGGCGCGTCACCGATCACCGTATCAACCTGACGCTGCACCGCCTGCCGGAAATCCTCGAAGGGCCGGGCCTTGCCGAAATGATCGACGCGCTGATCGCCGAGGACGAGGCCAAGCGCCTCGCCGCGATGGATGCCTGAAAAAACAGTCGGCGAGGCGATCCGCGACGCAGCGGAGCGCCTTGCCGCGACCAGCGACACCGCCCGGCTGGATGCCGAAGTGCTCATGGCCCATGCCCTGCACACTTCGCGCTCGTCCCTGCTGCTTTCCCGCATGCGCGACGATGCCCCCGCCGGCTTCGCCGCGCTGGTTGCACGCCGGGCGGAGCACGAACCGGTCGCCTATATCACCGGCCAACAGGAATTCTTCGGCCTGCCCTTCACGGTCGGCCCCGACGTGCTCATTCCGCGCGGCGATTCGGAAGTTCTCGTCGAAGCCGCCCTTGCGGCCCGCCCCGATGCCCGTTCCGTGCTCGACTGCGGCACCGGATCGGGCGCGCTGCTCCTGGCTGTGCTCGCGAACCTCCCGCAGGCCCGCGGCGTGGGCATGGACAGTTCGCCCGGCGCCCTCGCCACCGCGAAGGCGAATGCACAAGCCCTCGGCCTTGCCGATCGCGCGCGCATGGTTGCGGCGGACTGGCTCCTCAGCGACTGGGCCGATGCCCTCGGCGGGCCCTTCGATCTCGTGCTGGCCAATCCGCCCTATGTCGAGACGACGGTGGAACTCGATCGCTCGGTCGCCTCCTATGAGCCTGCCAGCGCACTTTATTCCGGCGAACTGGGCCTTGATGACTACCGGATTCTGATACCGCAATTGCCCGGCCTGCTGGCGCCCGGCGGCGTCGCCCTCGTGGAGATCGGTCATGAACAGGCCGAATCCGTCGCCGAGATCGGCCAGCTTGCCGGCCTCGCCAGCCGTCTCCACCGCGACCTCGGTAATCGTCCGAGAGTGTTGGAGTTTTCAACAGCCGCGTAAGTTTTCACTTGGAATCGCCGTCCGGAATGCCTAAGGATTACGGCGAACCGGTACATGGATGGAATTTCCCATGCGGACGGTTCGCCTCCATCACTTGCAGACAGTCGCGGACGGAAACGCCTCGACCGGGCAACAGTGGAGTTCACGGCACTCGGGGGCGATCCGTGATCATGTGACGTGTGGCAGATCGGCCCGACGGGAACAGGCCGGTGCCCTGGGTTTTGAGGAAATAAATCCTTGAATAATAATCGTGGTAACAACCGTCGGCGTGGCCGCGGTAATAATCGCCAGCAAGGCGGCCAGCAGACCAATCGGATCGACAGCAGGGCTCGCGGCAATGCGCCGCAGCTGCTGGAGAAGTATCGCAAGCTGGCACATGACGCGCATCTCAATGGCGACCGCGTGACTGAGGAATATTACCTTCAGTTCGCGGACCACTATTTTCGCGTGATCGCCGACCAGAAGCAGCGCCAGGAAGATTCGCGCCAGCCGCGCCGCGACGATCGTTCGTCGGATTACGGCGATGACTACGGCACGGACGAATATGGCGATTACGATGCGCCTGCCAGCCAGGAGCGGCAGGAACGTCCCGAGCGGCAGGAACGTCCCGAACGCCAGGATCGACCTGAGCGGCAGGAACGTCCCGAACGCCAGGATCGACCTGAGCGGCAGGAACGCCCTGAACGTCAGGAACGCAGCTTCGACCGCCAGGACCGTCCGCAGCGTCAGGACCGTGCTCCGCGCGCCGAGCAGCAGGCCGAGGAACCGACCGCCGAGGCGACCGGTAACGAAGCCGAGCCCGAGCGTTCGGTCTACGAACCGGCCGAAAACCCCTTCGTGCGTGACAACCGCCCTTCGCGCGGCCTGAAGCAGCGCAAGCCGCGTCGCACCCGTGAAGAGGCCGGCGGCGAAGGCGAAAGCAACGCGGCCTCCGCCGATGTTGCTGCTGCCGAACCTGCGGCCAACCTCGACCCGGCCATCCTGCCTCCCGCGATTTCGGCTGCGCCCGCCAAGCGGACGCCCAAGGCCGCCGCGGAAAAGCCCGCGGCCGAAAAGTCGGACGATGTGAAGTCCGATGAAACCGCCGAGGAAAAACCGCGCCGTCGCCGTACCCGCAAGGCCGCTACCCCGGCCGACGAAGGTGGCGACAGCCCGCTGGAAGCGGTCAACTCCTGAAACGAAACGCGAATGCGCTTGGCGCGCATTCGCTGACGTTCCGATCCACGGCCCACGTCCCGCCACAAGGCGAGACGTGGGCCGTTGGCGTTTCATCCCGCCGGCAAGAAGCGAACCCGGCGCGAACTCCGCTTGCTTCCGGCCATCTTGCCCGTACATAGCCGCAGCAATGGATTCCCTACGGCGCGAGGCCCGGTTCTGAAACCCGCAATGGACTTCCTGAACCGCCATCCGCGCCTTGCGGCGGGGTTTGCAGCGATTCTCGCCGGGGCCATGGCGGCCTGCGGCTTCCAGCCCCTCGC
Organism: Novosphingobium aeonii; assembly: GCF_052279045.1. Classification (NCBI taxonomy): domain Bacteria; kingdom Pseudomonadati; phylum Pseudomonadota; class Alphaproteobacteria; order Sphingomonadales; family Sphingomonadaceae; genus Novosphingobium; species Novosphingobium aeonii. The sequence goes on from NZ_CP176832.1 coordinate 331,529, forward strand.
ACTCTGGCCGCTGACGTTGCTCGGCGTGGCCTGGCTTGCCGAACTGATCACACGTGCGCCGGGATGGCGACGCGCCCTGCTGATCGGCTGGTGCTTCGGCCTCGGGCACTTCACCCTGGGGGACAACTGGATCGCCACGGCATTCACTTACCAGGCCTCCATGCCCGCCTGGCTGGGGATGATCGCGGTATTCCTGCTGTCGCTCTACCTCGCGATCTATCCCGGCCTCGCCGCGCTGGCGGGCTGGTTGCTGCTGAGGCTGGATCGCGGCCGCAGGGACGGTCCGCGTGATGTGCCGGGGCCGGGCGCCTTCCTCATTCTCGCGCTGGCACTCGCCGCCGCCTGGATCGTGAGCGAATGGCTGCGCGCCTGGGTCTTCACCGGCTTTGCCTGGAACCCGCTCGGCGTGGCTCTGCTCGGCGGCTTCCAAAGCCGCGGCCTCGCGCTGGCGGCACCGTGGGTGGGGACTTACGGTCTTTCCGGCCTGCTGGTCCTGATCGCCTGCCTCCCCGGCTTGCTCTGGCGGATGATCCGCAGCTTCAAAGGCCCTGCACGCTGGAGCTGGGTGCTGCCCGGATTCGCCGTCTACATCCCGCTCACGATGCTGATGGCGCAGCCCGATCCCTGGGCACAGCGCAGCGAGGGAGCGATCCGCTTCACGCTGGTCCAGCCCGACATCCGGCAGGAACGGATCGACGATCCGCGCCTTTACGAGGCCAATTTCGTGCAACTGGCGCGCCTTTCCGTTCCCCGCTCGCCGGGGGACAGGCGCCTCATCCTCTGGCCGGAATCCGGCCTTGGGGACTATATTCGCGATGGTTATCCCCCCTTCCTCTACCGCATGTACACATATGCCGGAGACCCGGTTCTCGCCCGCGAGCGGATCGGGCGGGTAATCGGCCCTTACGGCCTGCTGATGACCGGTGCGGTGGATCTGGTGATGGAGGGCGATCAGGCCGTGGCCGCCCGCAACTCGGTTTCCGCGATCGACGGCAATGGCAACCTGCTGGCAAGCTATTCCAAGGCGCATCTGGTCCCCTACGGCGAGTACCTTGCCCTGCGCTGGCTGCTCGAACCCCTTGGCGCCACCCGGTTCGTAGCGGGAAACCTAGACTTCTGGCCCGGCCCGGGCCCGCGCACCGTCGACTTCGGCGAATGGGGCAAGGCCGGCATCCAGATCTGCTACGAGATCGTCTTCAGCGGGCAGGTCGTCGATCCCCGCGTAAGACCTGACTATATCTTCAACCCGTCCAACGACGGCTGGTTCGGGAGCTGGGGCCCGCCGCAGCACCTCGCCCAGGCCCGGCTTCGTGCTATCGAGGAAGGCCTGCCCGTCATGCGCTCGACCACGACCGGGATCAGCGCCGTGATCGATGCCGATGGTATCGTGCGCTCGTATGTCCCCTGGCATAGCGCAGGAAGGCTCGACGGAAGCATTCCGCCGCCTCACGAGCCCACGCCGTTCGCACGGTTCGGCAACCTGCTGCCGCTGACGCTTGCCCTCGGTTTCTGGCTTGTTGCGGTTTCCGTTATTGCGCTCCGGCGTCGGCGCGGGTAGACCCGTAACCACATAAAGATTTCTTTATATGTGGTGTCACGATGCGCAATGACTATGTCTTCACCTCCGAGAGCGTCTCGGAAGGCCATCCCGACAAGGTTTCGGACCAGATTTCCGACGCCATCGTCGATCTCTTCCTGTCGAAGGACCCGGAAGCCCGCGTCGCCTGCGAAACCCTGACCACCACCCAGCGCGTCGTCCTCGCCGGCGAAGTGCGTGGCAAGGGCATGATCGACAAGGACGGCCACTGGGAAGATGGCGCGCAGGAGGAAATCCAGCACATCGTCCGTGAAACCGTGAAGCGCATCGGCTACGAACAGGCCGGCTTCCACTGGCAGGACCTGCTGTTCGAAAACCACCTGCACCCGCAGAGCGCGGACATCGCGCAAGGCGTGGACTCGGCCGGCAACAAGGACGAAGGCGCAGGCGACCAGGGCATCATGTTCGGTTTCGCCTGCGACGAGACGCCGGACCTCATGCCGGCCACGCTCGACTACAGCCACAAGATCCTCGAACGCCTCGCGGCGGACCGCCATTCGGGCACCGCGCCGTTCCTCGAACCCGACGCCAAGAGCCAGGTGACCCTGCGCTTCAAGGACGGCGTGCCGGTGGAAGCAACCGCCGTGGTCGTCTCGACGCAGCACAAGGCCGGCTACCACGAAGGCGCGAAGGATGCGGAACTCAAGGCTTACGTGAAGAAGGCCGTGGGCGAGATCCTGCCCGCGGGCTTCGTCACCGAGAACACCAAGTTCCACATCAACCCGACCGGCAAGTTCGAAATCGGCGGCCCTGACGGCGACGCCGGCCTGACCGGCCGCAAGATCATCGTCGACACTTACGGCGGCGCGGCCCCGCATGGCGGCGGCGCTTTCTCGGGCAAGGACCCGACGAAGGTCGACCGTTCGGCTGCCTATGTCACCCGCTACCTCGCCAAGAACGTCGTCGCGGCGGGCCTGGCCAAGCGCTGCACGATCCAGATCGCCTATGCGATCGGCGTTTCCGAGCCGCTTTCGCTCTACGTCGACACGCACGGCACCGGCAAGGCCAGCGATGCCGAACTCGAAGTGGCGATCACCAAGGTCGCGGCTGACGCGCTTGGCGGCCTGACCCCGCGCGGTATCCGCGTCGGCCTTGGCCTGAACAAGCCGATCTACGGCAAGACCGCGGCCTATGGCCACTTCGGCCGCAAGCCGGAAGGCGACCTGTTCCCCTGGGAACGCACCGACCTTGCCGATGCACTGAAGGCCGCACTGGCCTGACCGGCCGCACCTTCGAAGGCATTGAAACGGGCCGGGTTTCCGAAAGGAAGCCCGGCCCGTTCGCTTTGGCGCGGAGCCGGTCCGGCCCTCGCCATCGATGAACCGCCAACCTTGATCGACCAACGACGGCTTCCGGCTTGCACTGCGCGGCAAGCGGTCTAGGTCGTAAACTCATAAACGGCGCCATCGAGGCGCCCAAATGGCGAACAGCTCGGGCCGAAGCTGACGCCGGGCGGGCTGGTTGCCCGTCCAAGGCAGCTTAGGCCCGAGATGGAAGCCATTTGGGCGTCCCTTCGGGATTTGACCAAAATGGCCCAGCGCTGCGTCGGGAAGGCTTGAAATATCGACATATTCCATCACCTTCCCTCCTGGCGCTGAGCCATTTTGCCTCAAACCTCGATGGTGCCGTTTATGAGTTTACGACCTAGCCTCATGGCATCGGCTTGCCGCGCCTTGCCGGCAGGCATCAAGGGACACACTCCACATGATCGAACTCGACCGCCGCGGCGCCCTGGGACTGGCTGCCGCGCTTCCGCTCGTATCGGCATTGCCCGGTCTCGCCAGCGCCGCCACGAACGATCTTGCCGCCTGGGATCTCACTGATCTCTATCCCGACCTTGCAAGCTGGGAAACCGCCCGCAAGCAGGTGATGGATGCCCTGCCCCGCCTTGCCGCATACAAGGGCACGCTCGGCCAGAGCGCCGAGGCCATGGCGAAAGTGCTTGAGGACATCTCCGCCGTCACTCTCAAGGCGATCCGCGTCTACACTTATGCCGCGCTCAAGGCCGACGAGGACCTGCGCATCGCCCCCAACCAGGAACGTCAGGCCCAGGTGCAGGACATGTTCGCCGCCTTCGGCGAGGCAACCGCCTGGACCAGCCCGGAAATCCTCGCCGCGGGCAAGGACAAGGTGGAGCGCTTCATCGCCTCCAACGATGCGCTGAAGCGCCGCTTCGCCTTCTCGCTGCGCAATACCCTGCGCAAGGCCGACCACACGCTCGACACACAGGGCGAGCAGATCCTCGCGGCCGCATCGTCGCCGCTCTCCGGTCCCGGCACGATCCGCGAACAGTTGTTCAACTCGGACATCCCCTGGCCCACGATCACCCTTTCGGACGGACGCGAAACCCGGCTCGACAGCCAGGGCTATTCGCTTACCCGGGATGCCGCGAACCGCGAGGACCGCAAGAAGGTGTTCGATGCCTACTTCGGAGAGATGGGCAAATTCGAAAGCTCGCTGGGCGCCGCCATGGCCGCCAAGCTCAAGGGCGACGTGTTCGAGGCGCGCATCCGCAAATACCCCAATTCGCTCGCCATGGCCCAGGCGGACGACGATGTGCCCGAGACCGTCTACCGCACGCTCGTATCGGCCACGAACGAAGGGCTTCCCCAGCTTCACCGCTATTTCCAGCTCCGCCGCAAGATGCTGAACCTGCCGGATATCCATTATTACGACATCTACCCGCCGCTGGTCAGCCTCGACCGCAAGTTCACGCTCACCGACATGCGCAACATCACGCTGAAAGCCGTCGCCCCGCTCGGGCCGGATTACGTGAAGCAGCTGGGCGAGGCGACCGCGGCCCGCTGGATGGATCCGCTTCCCCGGCCCGGCAAGACGTCCGGCGCCTACATGAACGGCTCCGTCTACGACGTGCACCCCTACCTGCTACTCAACCTCGGCGAGAACTACGAAGGTCTGTCCACTTACGCGCACGAGTGGGGCCATGCCATGCACAGCCTGCTGGCGAAGTCAGCCCAGCCGTTCGAACTGGCGGACTATCCCACTTTCACGGCGGAAATCGCCTCGACCTGCAACGAACTGCTGCTCACCGACTACATGCTGGACCAGGCCAAGACGAAGCAGGAGCGCATCTACTACCTCGGCATGCGGCTGGAAGGGCTGCGCGGCACTTACTTCCGGCAAACGATGTTCGCGGAGTTCGAACTGAAGATGCACGAGATGGCGGAGGCTGGTCAGGGCCTTTCCGGCGAGAGCCTGACGAGGGTCTATCTCGATCTGCTGAAACGCTATCACGGCCCGGATTTCGTGATCGACGAACCCTATGCGATCGAATGGGCCTATATCCCGCACTTCTTCAGCTTCTTCTACGTCTACCAGTACGCCACCTCGATCACTGCGGGGACATGGTTCGCCAATGCCATCCTCAAGGGAGGAAACGCGGAGCGCGAACGCTATCTCGACGTGCTGCGCGCGGGCGGCTCGGACCATCCCACGGCGATCCTCAAACGGGCCGGTCTCGACATGACCAGCCCCCAGCCCTACCGCGATCTCATCGCCGGCTTCGGCCAGACGATAGACGAGATCGAATCCCTGCTCGGCTAAGCCGGCGATGCGACCGTAATTCGGGACGGGAGGCGTCGACATCGCGCCTTCCCCGTCCTACCTGCCGCACGATTGCACCGGCCATTCTCCGTGGCTGACCCAAGGCTGACCCATGGCATATGAAACGCTGATTTCCGTCTCCCAACTCCATGACCTGCTGGCTTCCGGGGAGGACGTGCTGATCCTCGACTGCGACTTCGAGCTGGGCCAGCCAGACAAGGGCCGCGAAAGCTATCGCGCCGGGCACCTTCCCGGCGCGCGCCATGCCCATCTCGACGACGACCTGGCCGGGCCGCCGGACGGTACCAACGGTCGCCATCCGCTGCCCGCCCCGGTCGCGCTCGCCGCGTTCCTGCGCGGACAGGGACTGAAGCCGGGACAGCAGGTCGTCACCTGCGATTCCAGCGGCGGGGCCTGGGCCGCCCGCGCCTGGTGGCTGCTGCGCTGGGTCGGCCATGCCCCGGTCGCCGTGCTGGACGGCGGCAAGCAGGCTTGGGTGGCGGCAGGCCTGCCGATCGAAACCGGAGAGCCTGCCCCCTGCGCACCGGGTACTTTCGTTGCGGGCCAGCCGCTGGTGCCCGCCCCGGTAAATGCCGCGCAAGTGCTCGCAAATATCGAAACCGGCGCCGCGCAGACGCTTGACGCCCGCGATCCGTCGCGGTTCCGGGGCGATCCCAATCCGATCGACCCCGTTGCCGGGCACATCCCGGGCGCGCGAAACCGGTTCTTCCGGGACAACCTCGGGCCGGACGGACGCTTCCGTTCCGCCGAGGAACTTGCCGCCCGCTTCAGCGACCTGCTCGGCGGCCGGCCCGCGATACTCAGTTGCGGTTCGGGCGTAACCGCCTGCCACAATGCACTCGCCATGGCCGTGGCGGGGCTGGCCGAACCACATCTCTATCCCGGCTCGTGGAGCGAGTGGATCGCCGATCCGGCGCGTCCCGTCGCCACGGGCGACTGACGGCAGGCCGCATCGAAGCCGCTCTCGAAAGCTGCGATTCCCGCCGAAGAACAATTACATCCTTGCCGTCAGGCCGCATTCCTGTGCTTGACGAACATCGTACCGGAAATCGGGGGCTGGCCCCGAAGCGATGAATTCTTCCGGTCGGGGGCGACGATGACGATGCGGCTCTGGGCAGGCCTGACAGCATGCCTCCTGGCGGGGACGGCAATGGGCGGGTCAGGCACGGCCATGGCCCGTCCTGCACCTTTGCCGGGCCAGCTCGCCAGCGAGCTTCATGCCCTTGCCGACTATGACACCTCAGGCGACCCGCAAGCCGCGCTGAACCGGATCGACGCGCTGCTCGCAAAGGCGCGCGAAATCCGGGGCCTCGACCCTGTGGACCTGCTTCTTGCCGATGCCACGCGCGGCGAAGCCCTGTTCTGGCTCGGCCGCTACGCGGAAGCGCTCGCCGTCTTCCGCCGGTTCGATGCGGAAATGACCGCTCGCGGCCAACCGATGACACCGCGCCGGGCCGACATCGTCAACAATATCGGTTCCGCGCTCTCCAGCCTCGGAAAGCTCGACGAGGCCCACGGCTACAAACAGCGCGCTCTCGCGATCGCCGAGGAGATCTCCGGGCCGGGCAGCAGCGAATATGCCGCCGCGCTCTACGGGCTCGCGGTGATCGACTATCGACGCGGCCTGCCGCTGGAGGCGATCCCGAAAGTCGAGCAGGCCCTCGCCATCAGCCGCGCCGCTGCGGAGCGCACCGGAACGAACCTCGAAAATCCGGCCATCTACGGCATCACGCTGTCGACCCTTCGCATACAGGCAGGCGATTCCGCCTCCGCCGTCGATGCCGCCCGCGATGCCGCCAGCTGGGCCGAGGCTCGCCTTGGCAAGGGACACCGGATCACGCTGGCATCGCTCAATGCACTGGGGGCCGCGCTCAACGATGCCGGCCTCTACGGACGGGCCACCCCGATCCTGCGCCGCGCGCTGGACTTGCGCATGGCGAACCCTTCGCCTGACCAGCGCGACGTCGGCTATTCGCTCAATGCGCTGGCCTACTCGCTCGACCTCGCCGGTTTTTCCGAAGAAGCGCGTCCTTTCTACGAGCGCTCGGCAGCGATCTTCGAGGCATTGCCACCTTCGGGCCAGTCGATGTCGGGCGCCAACATCTTCGGCCAGATCGCACGCATCGCGCGGGACGACGGAGAAACCGAAACCGCGCTGGCCCTCTATCGCAAGGCACTGGCGCTGGCTCGCCGCAACGCGGCCTCTCCCGACGATCCCGAAGTGCTGTGGGCCGAATTCAGCCTCGCCAAGATGCTCAATCTGACGGGCGATCCAAAAAGCGCGCTGGCGCTGCTCGATCACGTCAACGCGGGCTATGCGAAGCGGGCGCAGGCCGCCAATCTTGATCGCATCTCCGGTCTCGCGCTGCGGGGTCTTATCGATGCGCGTCAGGGCGATCCGGTCGGTGCGCTCGAACGGCTGAAACCCGTCCTGGCTACCTTGCGCGAACATTTGCTGGACCGGGCATCCCCTGCTGCGGGCTCGGTGCGCCTGCGCGATCAGGCTTCGGGGCTCTTCGTGCTCGAAAGCCGCGTGGCGCTTGCCGCAGGGGACATGGAAACCGCGTTCGGCGCCCTCCAGATGGCGGGAATGGGGGACCTCCAGACCGCGTTCGGCGGCGCAGGCCCCTATCGCGGCGGCCATGGCCCCGAAGCCGAAGAGGCCATTCGCGCCTACCGCAACGAAGCCGCCGAACTGCGCGCCCTGCGCCGAGAACGTGACCGGGCGACCGGCGACGGCCAAAGCCTGTCCCCAGATGCTGAGGAAAAGCTCGCCGCATCGGAAACGCGCCTTTTCCGGCTCGATGCCGAGATCGCGCGGCTCGTCCCCGGCCATACCGCGCTGTCCAGCCTGACCCCCGCCGGGCTCATCGCCACCCGCGCACACTTGCGCGGCGATCAGGCGGTTCTCCTTTACGGACAGGATGCCGAAGGTCTGGTCGTGCTTGCGGTCACGCGCGGGGGCATCGCTTCCGCGCTGGTGCCGGTAACACCGCGCCGCCTGCTGGACCTGCAACGCCGCCTGCGCGGATCGATCGAGGAAGGCGTGCTAACGGACGGCCGATCCGCTTTCGACCGGCAGGCTGCCCACGAACTCTACACGCTGCTGTTCCCTACCCCTATCGCGCGCGCCGTGCATGACCGCGAAGAGTTGGCCGTCCTCGCGCAGGGCACCCTGGCCGCGCTGCCGTTCGACCTGCTCGTCACCGCACCGCCCCGTGGATCGGACAGCGATCCACAAGCCCTGCGCGAAACCCCGTGGCTGGTGAGGACTCACGCCGTCGGCACCCTGATAAGCGCTTCCACGCTGTCATCCGGTACATCGCGAAGAGCCGGCCGGCGCGGATTCGTCGGCATCGGCGCTCCGGTGCTGCGAAATCCCGATGCCGATGCCTCTGATGCCGTCGCCACGGTAGTCTCCGCTCTCCCCGGCCTGCCGAGCCTGCCCGGCGCCGGGAATGAGCTTGCCGCGATGGCCGCAACCTTCAGGGGCGAACGCCGGCTGCTCCTCGGCTCCGGCGCCACCGAGGCAGCGGTCAAGGCCGCGCCGCTGGACCGGGCGGGGGTGATCGCCTTCGCCACGCACGGACTGGTGGGCGGCGCCTATCGCAACATGCTCGAACCCGCGCTCGTCCTGACGCCTCCCGCCGATGCGGGCGGGTCCGAAGACGGGTTGCTCACGGCCTCGGAAATCGCGCGGCTCAAGCTCGACGCGGACTGGGTGATCCTTTCCGCCTGCGACACCAGTGCGGGCGACAGCGAGAATGCGCCGACTTATTCCGGCCTGGCACAGGCCTTCATTTCCGCCGGCGCCCGTTCGCTGCTGCTGTCGCACTGGCCGGTGCGGGACGATGTCGCCAGCCGGCTGACACTGGCCACGGTGAAAGGCGCGCGTGGACATACCCGCCGCGCCGAAGCGCTGCGCCGGGCCCAACTCGATGTGCTGGGCGACCGGAGCGTGGCGGGCGCGGCCCATCCGGCGATCTGGGCGCCGTTCGTGCTGGTGGGGAACTAGGTCGTAAACTCATAAACGGCACCTTCGGCCCGAGCTGTTCGCCATTTGGGCGCCTCGATGGTGCCGTTTATGAGTTTACGACCTAGGTGGACGGGGGCGGTGCCACGCCCCCTTGTTCCGTCAGGGCACGAGCACCGTATCGTGCGGTTCCCCTTCCGTCTCCGGATAGTCCAGCGTGAAATGCAGGCCCCTGCTCTCATGCCGATGCAGCGCGGATCGCACGATGAGTTCGGCGGTCTGCAGCAGATTGCGCAGTTCGATCAGGTCCGTGCGCACGCGGAAGTGGCGGTAGTATTCCTCCACCTCGCCGTTGAGCATCTGGATGCGGTGCATGGCGCGTTCGAGGCGCTTGGTCGTGCGCACGATGCCGACGTAGTTCCACATGAAGCGCCGGATTTCCGTCCAGTTCTGCTTGATGACGACTTCCTCGTCGGAATCGGTCACGCGGCTTTCATCCCAGGCGCGAACCGGCGGGGGCGCGTCGAACGTATCCCAGTTGTCGAGGATATGCGCGGCACAGGCCTCCCCGAAGACGAAGCATTCGAGCAGCGAGTTCGAGGCGAGGCGGTTGGCGCCGTGAAGGCCGCTTTCGGTGCATTCCCCGGCCGCATAGAGGCCGGGCAGGTCGGTCTTGCCATCGAGATCGATGAGCACGCCCCCGCAGGTATAGTGCTGCGCCGGGACGACCGGGATCGGCTCCTTCGTCATGTCGATGCCGAGGCCGAGCAGCTTCTCGTAGATGTTCGGGAAATGCTCGCGGATGAACGCTTCGGGTTGGTGGCTGATGTCGAGGTGGACATAGTCGAGGCCATAGCGCTTGATCTGGTCGTCGATGGCGCGGGCCACGACATCGCGCGGGGCCAGTTCGGCGCGCTCGTCGTAATCGGGCATGAAACGGTGCCCGGTGACGGGATGCCTGAGCTGCCCGCCTTCGCCGCGAACAGCCTCGGTGATGAGGAAGTTCTTCACGTCGAGGTTGTAAAGGCAGGTCGGGTGGAACTGCATCATTTCCATGTTGGAAACGCGCGCGCCCGCCCGCCAGGCCATGGCGATGCCGTCTCCGGTGGCGCCGCGCGGCGCCGTGCTGAACTGGTAGACGCGGCCCGCCCCGCCAGTGGCAAGGATCGTCGCGGCGGCGGTGTGCGCCTCGACGCGGCCGGTCTTTTCGTCGAGCGCATAGACGCCCCAGACCCGGCCCGATCCCGAATAGCGCAGTTCATGGCGCCCGGTGATGAGGTCTATGCAGGACTGACCGGGCAGCAGGGTGATGTTGGGATGGCTTTCCGCCGCCTTGAGCAGCGCGCTCTGCACCGCCCAGCCGGTCGCATCGGCGACGTGGACGATGCGGCGGTGGGAATGGCCGCCCTCCCGGGTGAGGTGCAGTTCGCTGCCCTCGGTGTTGAACGGCACCCCCAGTTCGACCAGCCGCTCGATCGCATGAGGTGCGCGCTCGATCACGAACTCCACGGTCTCCAGCCGGTTGAGGCCGGCGCCGGCGATCATGGTGTCGTTGATGTGCTCCTCGAAGGTATCTCCCGCGTCGAGCACCGCCGCGATGCCCCCTTGCGCCCAGGCGGTGGAGCCGCCGGTGAGACTGCCCTTCGCCAGCACGAGAACCTTCAGCCTGTCTGCCAGCGCAAGCGCCGCGGTGAGGCCGGCAGCGCCGGAGCCGACGACGATGACATCATGGGCGCTGGAGCAAGCATTGTCGGAGGGGACATTGGACATGGTCATGACGGCTCCATGCCCAGACTATGACCGGTGCGCAATATTTAGCTTTGCATCCGTATTTGCCCTGCAATCATGTTGCAGTGCAGCGTCGCAAGGGGTAAGGTTGCCGAGCATTCACAACAAGATAATCAGAAAAACGCACGAGGTCTGCCGGGCGGTCGCACGCAGGGAAGCAGTTGGAACTGCTTCGTGATCTGAACTCCAGTACGGAGCGTGCCGCAATGTCAGCCTTTTCCAAGCAACCATTTCAAACGGTGCTTTGCACTTTCAACCGACACGAACCCAACCGGAACACCGTACATTGGGACGGCACGCACTATACCTCGACATGTCTGGGTTGCGGCAAGGATATACGCCGCCAGGCGCACAAGGTATGGAAAGAGGACACGGAAAAAAGCTGATCGGGGCAAGCTGGAGAGGCCCCGGCGGCGAATTGCCGAACCGTCAGTGCCCGGCCGCTCCGGAGAACAGGTTCATCACCATCACGCCCGCCATGATGAGCGCAATTCCGATCAAGGCCGGGACATCGAGCTTTTGACCCTGGAATATCCACGCGATCGCCGTGATCAGGACGATCCCCACGCCTGACCAGATCGCATAGGCCACGCCCGTCGGGATGCTCCGCAGGGCGAGCGACAGGCAGAAGAACGCCACGATGTACCCCGCCGCCATGATCGCGGTGGGTACCAGCTTCGCAAAACCCTCGGACTGTTTCAGGAACGAGGTCGCGATGACTTCCGCAATGATGGCGATGACGAGATAGATGTAGCTCATCGCCCTTTTCAGGCCGCCACGGCACTCGTGAGGCTGACGAACACGTCCTCCAGATCCGCCTCGCGCGTGGTCACGTCAACGATGGCGAAGCCCTGCGCCTGCACGGCCGACAGGATTTCCCCGGCATTGCTGCGGTCCTTGTCGTAAGTGACCTGCAGGACCCGTTCGCCGATCTTTTCCGACTTGAGGAAACCGGGATGGGTGGGCAACGCGGTCACGTCGCGGTCGAAGGTGAGGACGAGGATCTTCTCGCGTGCCATGCCGACCAGTTCGCGAGTCGGCTTGTTGGCGATCAGTTCGCCATGATTGATGATGGCGATACGGTCGCACAGTTCCTCGGCTTCCTCGAGGTAGTGCGTGGTCAGCACGATCGTCGCGCCTTCGCGGTTCAGTTCGCTGACCAGTTCCCAGAGCTGGCGGCGCAGTTCGACGTCGACACCTGCGGTCGGCTCGTCGAGCACGAGCACCGGCGGCTGGTGGACCAGCGCCTTGGCGATCAGCAGACGACGCTTCATGCCGCCCGAAAGGGTGCGGGCGTAAGCATCGCGCTTGTCGGAAAGATGGACCGCCCGCAGCAGCTCTTCCGAACGGCGAAGCGCCTTGGTGATGCCGTAGAGCCCGGCCTGATTCTCCAGCACCTCGAACGGCGTGAAGAACGGGTCGAACACGATTTCCTGCGGCACGATGCCGATCGAACGCTTTGCGTTGCGCTGGTGCCTGTCGATATCGAAGCCCCAGATGTCGATCGTGCCCGAAGTCTTGCGGACGAGGCCCGCCATGATGTTGATGAGCGTCGACTTGCCCGCCCCGTTCGGGCCGAGCAGCCCGAAGATGCCGCCCTCGGGCACGTCGAACGACACGCCCTTGAGCGCCAGCTTGCCCTCGCCGCTGCCGGCGGGCGCATAGCGCTTCTTGAGGTCGCGGATCGAGATGGCGGCAGAGGTCGTGCTGGTCATGGCCCGCATGTGGGGCAGGTTCGCGCGCCAGTAAAGGGCGCGTGTGCGCCGCGCAGCCATTCCCGGCGTTGACGCGCTTCTTCGTTGGATTTACGATCCACAATATATCATAATTGTAGGACAGCACGATCCTGCGGATGATCGGGAGAAGAACCATGGCAACCACCCCCGAGGCCGGCATCGCGGAACGCGACTATTTCACCGACCATGCCGTCTTGCTGGACCCCTACGATTATTTCGAAAGCCTGCGCGCGCGGGGCGCGGTCACGCAGATGCCGGGCAGCGACGTGCTGATCGTGACGGGTTTCGCCGAAGCCGTGGAAGTGCTCCTGAACACCCGCGATTTCTCGTCATGGCTCAACCCCGATCCGCTGGCGCCGCTCCCTTTCGAACCCGAAGGTGACGACATTTCGGCGCAGCTTGCGGCCCATCCCAGCGGGGAGATGGAACTGCTGGTATCCTATGACGGAAACCGGCACGCAGCGGCGCGGTCCTTGCTCAACCCGCTGTTCACGCCTTCGCGGCTACGCGCGAACGGCGAATTCATGCGCGGCTATGCCGAAGACATGGTGCGCGGCCTTGTCGAACGTGGCGGCTGCGAACTGGTGGCCGAAGTGGCGACGCCCTTCGTCACCATGGTCATCGCCGACTTGCTGGGCGTTCCCGCGCAGGACCGCGAGGCCTTCCGCGCGCTCATCGATTCCGCGCCGCCGCCGGGCAACATGGATGCCGCCGACGATGGCCAGAGCATTCATCCCCTGTTGGCGATGGCCGGCTACTTCGCCCGCTACATCGCGGAACGCCGCGCCGTTCCGCAGGACGACGTGATGACGGAAATGGCGCTTGCCCGCTATCCCGATGGATCGACGCCGGACGCGATGGAAGTGGTCAAGTCCGCCATGTTCCTGTTCGCGGCCGGACAGGACACCAGCGCCAAACTGATCGGCAATGCCCTGCGCCGCCTTGCCGAGGACCAGCCACTCCAGCAGCGCCTGCGGGAGGATCGCAGCCTGATCGGCCCGTTCCTGGAAGAAGTCCTGCGCATAGAAGGTTCGACCAAGGCCACCTTCCGCATCGCCTCGCGCCGAACGACGCTGGCGGGCGTGGAGATTCCCGCCGGTCAGCGCCTCGTCATCTCGCTCGCGGCGGCCAATCGCGACCCGCGCCGCTGGGATGAACCCGAGCGGTTCGTGATCGGGCGGCCGCGCATCAAGGAACATGTCGCTTTCGGCCGCGGTGCCCACACTTGCGCCGGCGCGCCGCTGGCCCGCGCCGAAGTCTCGGTCCTGCTCGACCGGCTGCTCGAACAGACCCGCAGCATCACCCTGGACGAAGAGCATCACGGCCCCGCCGAAGCGCGCCGCATCGCCTATGAGCCCAGCTACATCATCCGGGGGCTTGCCGCCCTGCACCTCAAGCTGGAATAGGGCCGCCGTCAGGCGTCGCTGCGCTCATCGAAGACCGAACGGCTGGCCTCGATCGCAGGGCGGTTGGCAAAAGCCCATGAGCCCAGTGCCTGCACCGGCTGCGAAAGCGAACGGCCAAGGTCGCTGAGGGAATATTCGACACGAACCGGCACGCTGGCGTGAACGGTGCGCACCACCAGTCCGTCCCGCTCCAGGGCGCGCAAGGTTCGGGAAAGCATCTGCTGCGAGATCCCGTTGATCGCGCGCTTCAACTCGTTGAAATGCAGGTCGCCCTCCAGCAGGGTCATCACGACCAGCATCGACCACTTGTCGCCCACGCGGCTGAGAATATCGCCGATAACCCGGCATGCACTTGCCGAGTGTACGATGGCCGGTCCGGTTTCGGGCGGGCTTTCCGCAATCTGTTCCGCCGCCTGTTCCGCCGCGTCGAAGGTGGTCATCTCCATGGTACCTGGTCCTGAAAAAATGCGCTCTTGGCGTCCGTCGCAGTGCAACATAGCTATGGCCAGTCACTTTTCCAGACCACCATTTTTCCAGACCACCCCTTAGAGGTTCTCTCCCATGAAGCTTCTCCATCTCGATTCCAGCATTCTTGGCGAAAACTCGGTCAGCCGCGCCGTTTCGGCGGAGATCGTCGCCACCCTGACCAAGGCCGATCCCTCGCTCGAAGTCACTTACCACGACCTCGCCGCCGAGGCCCTGCCGCACCTGACGCTCGACGTGCTCGGCAACCCCGACGGTACTCCCGAACTCGCGGAATTCCTGGCCGCCGACGTCGTCGTGATCGGCGCGGGCATGTACAACTTCACCATTCCCAGCCAGCTCAAGGCCTGGTTCGACCGCGTCCTCGTGGCCGGCAAGACCTTCCAGTACACCGCCGAAGGTCCGCAGGGTCTCGCTGGCGGCAAGAAGGTCTATGTCGCCCTGTCGCGCGGCGGCTACTACAGTGAAGGCCAGCCCGGCGCCGCTGTCGAACATGCCGAAAGCTACCTGCGCGCCGTGCTCGGCTTCGTGGGCATCAGCGATCCGATCTTCGTGCTTGCCGAAGGCATCGCCATCGGTCCGGAAGTCCGCGAAAAGGCCGTTGCCGATGCCTTGGCCGAAGCCGGTGCGCTCGCCGTACCCGCCTGAAGCCTGACGGAAATGGTCCCGGCGCGCCCAACAATGCGCCGGGACCATTTGCCCGCTGGAAATTCCCGTGAAGGCTTGGTAATCGGCCGATCCATGAGCACGCAGCCCGAAACCGTCTTCACCGATTCCCACCGCGTTTCCTGCGACGGGGCCACTGACATCCGCGCCACGGGGAATTACGCCCCCGCCGCCCTCGGCCACCCCCGCGTGTGGCTGGAGATCGACGAGAAAGGCTACGTCGATTGCGGCTACTGTGACCGTCATTTTGTCCTCAAGGGCGGCCCGGCCGACCAGCAGGCAGCCTGAACAGGTAGTCCGGCGGGGGCTTCGGTGCCCCCTCCCTTCCCGTCTCCCTCCCGTATTGCCTCCCGCCCCGTGCGGCCTATATCGGGAGGCATGACCATGACCGACCCGCGCTCGCTCCTCTATCGCCAGCTTTCGCCCGAGGATGCACAGGCACTCGCCGCCGAAACCCTGCGCAATTGCGAGGACGGCGAACTCTACATGCAGTTCATGGCCACCGAAGCCTTCGGCTTCGATGACGGCCGCCTGAAGACGGCGGATTATTCGCGCGATGCCGGTTTCGGCCTGCGCGGCGTAACCGGCGAGATGACCGGCTTCGCGCATGCGAACGAGATTTCCCCCGCCGCCATCCGCCGTGCGGGCGAGACCCTGCAACTGCTGGACCCCGCCACCGGCACGATCCGTCCGGCAGCGCCGCAGAAAAGCAACCGCCACCTCTATACCGACGTCTCGCCGCTCGATCTCGTGCCCTTCGAGGCCAAGGTAAAGCTGCTGGAGACCATCGACGCCGCCGCCCGCGCCCGCGATCCGCGCGTCTCGCAGGTCAGCGCAAGCCTGACCGGGCAGTGGTCGGTAATCGAGATCGTGCGGCCTGACGGCTTCATCGCCACCGACGTGCGCCCGCTGGTACGCCTGAGCGTGTCGATCGTCGCGGAAAGCAACGGCCGCCGCGAAACGGGATCGTTCGGCATGGGCGGCCGCCATCTCTACGATTCGCTGTTCGACCCTGCGAACTGGAACCGGGCTATCGACACCGCGCTCAGCCAGGCGCTCGTCAACCTGGAGAGCGTGGACGCTCCCGCCGGGGAAATGGCCGTGCTGATGGCCCCCGGCTGGCCCGGCGTGATCCTCCACGAAGCCGTCGGCCACGGGCTTGAGGGTGACTTCAACCGCAAGGGAACTTCCGCCTTCTCCGGCCGCATCGGCGAACGCGTGGCAGCTCCCGGCGTCACCATCGTCGACGATGGCTCGATCGCGGACCGGCGCGGCTCGCTCTCCATCGACGACGAAGGCACCCCCACGCAGGAAACCGTGCTGATCGAGGACGGCATCCTCAAAGGCTACATGCAGGATCGCATGAACGCCCGCCTGATGGGCGTGCAATCGACCGGTAACGGCCGCCGCGAGAACTATGCCCACGCGCCCCAGGTCCGCATGACGAACACCTTCATGAAAGCGGGCAACGACGATCCGGCCGAATTGCTCTCCCGCATGAAGAGCGGCATCTTCGTGAAATCGATGGGCGGCGGCCAGGTCGATATCGTCTCGGGCAAGTTCGTGTTCTCGTGCAACGAGGCCTACAAGGTTGAGAACGGCAAGCTCGGCGCGCCGATCAAGGGCGCCACGCTGATCGGTGACGGCCCGTCGGTCCTCACGCGCGTCACCGGCATCGGCAACGATCTCGAACTCGATCGCGGCGTCGGCATCTGCGGCAAGGGCGGACAAAGCGTTCCGGCCGGCGTCGGCCAGCCGACCCTGCTGATCGAGGGCATTACCGTGGGTGGGACTGCCTGATCGATCCAGTCGCTGCCGTTATCTCGCTGCCATTCTGCAAGAGCCCTGCAAGCGGCGAATAATTTCAGCGCAGGTTCAGACGAACCGTGCCATAGTCACGATCTAGGGTTGGGAAAGTGAGGTAAAGACCATGTCACTGAAGCATGTCGTCGGCGCCACGCTGATCGCGGCAAGCCTGCTCGCCGCGCCCACCGTGAACGCCCGCCAGAAATTGACCGGCGAGGAACAGCTTGCAAAGCTGCTCGACGGCCGCGTGGCCGGAGACCCGGTATCCTGCATCCAGCTCAGCCAGTCGCAGGACACTCAGGTGATCGACAAGACCGCGCTCGTCTACCGCGTCGGCAGAACGCTCTACGTCAACCGTCCGACCAATGCTGACCGGCTCGATTCGGACGATATCCTCGTCACGAAGCTCTATTCGAGCCAGCTCTGCCGTCTCGATACCGTGCAGCTTCACAGCCGCAGCACGCCGAGCATGTGGAGCGGATTCGTCGGCCTGCAGGACTTCGTGCCCTATACCAAGCCGAAAGCCGCATCGGCCAAGTAGAACCTGAAGCGTCCCCTGAGGAAGGCGGCCCGGGCATGACCCGCGGCCGCCTTCTGCGTTGCGGACCATGCGGCAAGTGATGCGCGGAAGAGCCTTGCGGCGATACATCCCGCGGTGGCTGCTGGCATTCTTCTACCTGGCCGCAGGCATTCTCCACCTTGTCCTTCCCGCGCCGTTTGTCTCGATCGTTCCGGGATGGGTACCCGCCCCCGCCACAACCGTCTCGCTGACCGGCGTGGCGGAAATCCTCGGCGCGGCGGGATTGCTCCAGCCCTTCTCAAACGGTTTGCGCAAAGCCGCCGGCTGGGGCCTGGCCGCTTACGCCCTCTGCGTCTGGCCCGCCAACGCCCAGCATATGCTTATCGATCTGGCAAACCCCGGCCACGGCCTGGGCCTCGCCTATCATATCCCGCGCCTCGCCTTGCAGCCGGTACTGATCTGGTGGGCTCTGTGGGCGAGCGAGGCGGCGCACTGGCCGCGGCGGCGGCACTGAACTACTGGAGCCGGGAGACCTCGTTCGAACACGGAAAGACCGCCCGATGCCGCTGCTCCGAAACAAGATGCCCTCTCCCGTCGGTGAGCTCACGCTAATTGCCGGAGACCGGGGCCTTGCAGCGATCCTCTGGGAGAACGACGACCCCAGCCGGGTGCGACTTGGCGACATCGCGGATTCGGAAAGCCATCCGATCCTGGACGAAGCCAAGGCACAGCTTGCCGACTACTTCGCCGGGAAGCGACAATCGTTCGACCTCCCCCTCGACTTTCGCGGCACCGATTTCCAGAAGAGCGTCTGGGCCCAGCTTCTCCTGATCCCCTTCGGCGAAACGCGCAGCTACGGCGAGATCGCCGTGGCCCTTGGCCGCCCCAGTGCAAGCCGCGCCGTGGGCGCCGCGAACGGCCGCAACCCCATCTCGATTGTCGCGCCCTGCCACCGGGTAGTCGGCGCGAACGGCACCCTCACCGGGTTCGCGGGCGGGCTGGAAGCAAAAGCCTTCCTGCTCCGCCTCGAAGGCCGCGGCTTCCTGCTCTGAAAGAGAAGGAGCCGGCATCCCTGGGGACCCGGCTCCTTGGAAAACTCAATGCATGCGCGGGATCACTCCCACTCGATCGTGCCCGGCGGCTTCGAGGTGTAGTCGTAGACCACGCGGTTGATGCCCTTGACCTCGTTGATGATGCGGGTCGCGACGCGCGACAGGAAGGCGGCGTCGAACGGGTAGATGTCCGCGGTCATGCCGTCAGTCGAGGTGACGGCGCGCAGGCCGCAGACGCTGTCGTAGGTGCGGCCGTCGCCCATGACACCCACGGTCTTGACCGGCAGCAGCACCGCGAAAGCCTGCCAGATCGCGTCATAGAGACCCGCGTTGCGGATTTCCTCGAGGTAGATCGCATCGGCCTTGCGCAGGATGTCGCAGCGTTCGCGGGTCACTTCGCCAGGGATACGGATCGCCAGGCCCGGTCCGGGGAACGGATGGCGGCCCACGAAGATCTCGGGCAGGCCGAGTTCGCGGCCGAGCACGCGGACCTCGTCCTTGAACAGTTCGCGCAGCGGCTCGACGAGCTGCATGTTCATGCGCTCGGGCAGGCCGCCGACGTTGTGGTGGCTCTTGATCGTCACCGAGGGACCGCCGGTGAACGAGACCGATTCGATCACGTCCGGATAGAGCGTGCCCTGCGCCAGGAACTGGGCGCCGCCGATCTTCTTCGCTTCGTCCTCGAAGACGTCGATGAAGGTCTTGCCGATGAACTTGCGCTTGGCTTCAGGGTCGGTGACGCCTTCAAGACCCTTGAGGAACAGGGTCGAGGCATCGACGTGTACCAGCGGGATGTTGTAGTGGCCGCGGAACAGGCTGACGACCTGCTCGGCCTCGCCCATGCGCAGCACGCCGCCGTCAACGAAGACGCAAGTGAGCTGGTCGCCGATCGCCTCGTGGATCAGCAGCGCCGCAACCGCCGAATCGACGCCGCCCGACAGGCCGCAGATCACGCGACCTTCGCCGACCTGCGCGCGGATTTCCTCGATCTTGGTCTTGCGGAACTCGGCCATGGTCCAGTCGCCGGCAAGGCCGCAGACGTGACGGACGAAGTTCTTGAGCAGCTTGCCGCCGTCGGGCGTGTGCACGACTTCGGGGTGGAACTGCATCGCGTAGATGCGCTTCTCGTCGTTGGCGATCACCGCGAAGGGCGCGCCGGCGCTCGATGCCACCGGGCGGAAGCCGGGAGCGAGGCTGGTCACCTTGTCGCCGTGGCTCATCCAGACCTGATGGCTTTCCCCCTTGGCCCAGAGCCCGTCGAACAGCGCGCAATCGTCACCGATCTCGATGAAGGCGCGGCCGAACTCACCCGAATCTCCCGACAGCACTTCGCCGCCAAGCTGATGCATCAGCGACTGCTGGCCGTAGCAGATGCCCAGCATCGGCAGGCCGCTATCGAGGATTTCGTCAGGAATGCGGGGACCGTTCGCGTCCAGCACCGACGCTGGCGATCCGGAAAGGATCACGCCGGCAGGGTTCATGCGGGCGAAGGCTTCCTTCGCGGCGTTGAACGGGGCGATTTCGGAATAGACGCCGGCTTCCCGCACGCGGCGAGCGATGAGCTGCGTGACCTGACTGCCGAAATCGACGATCAGGATGGAATCGGACGTCTGGGTAGGGCTCTGGCCAGGAGTCGAAGTAGTCATGGGCGGCCACTATAGCGGGATAGTGCGAGTGTCCAGTACGCGCAGGCCCTGCACCTGCCATTTTGCGCGCTTCCCGGAACCGGCAATGCAGTTGCATAAATAGCAAACAAGATTGTTGCTTTTGACGTTGCAGAAATTCCAATCAAGCCTATCTCGCACTTGCAGCATGAGCGACGAGAAGAGCCATGCATGCGATAAAAAGAAAACAAGAATGTTTGCAGGAGCATTTCAATGACCATCGTCGAAAAGACGTTCGGTTTTGCCGCAGCGCTGGGTGTGAGCGCTCTGGCATTTGCCGTCACCCTCATCTGAGGGTCGGCATTTCCGACTAGACAGAAGGGCGGCCCTCGTGGCCGCCTTTTTTGCGTCCGGCACAACCGCGATCCCGGATTCCCCGTCAGCCGGGCATGCGCCGCGCGCAACCGGGCGCTCCTCGGCAACAGGTTGGCGACACCGCACGGAGGACGTTTTCCGGGAGAGTTCAATCCTTGTGGAAAAGCCCGCCCCCGAACCCGGTTTTGCTTGGGTTTATAGCCGCCAAACCCTATATGCTCGGCATGGCAAGCACCGAAGACAGCACGCCCGGCACCGGGCCCGACAACGGCAAGAACCAGAACAGCTACGGCGCTGACTCGATCAAGGTCCTCAAGGGGCTGGATGCGGTACGCAAGCGGCCGGGCATGTACATCGGCGATACCGACGATGGTTCGGGCCTGCATCACATGGTCTTCGAAGTCTCGGACAACGCCATCGACGAGGCACTGGCAGGTCACTGCGACCTCGTGCTGATCGAACTCAACGCCGACGGCTCCGTCTCGGTGGAAGACAACGGACGCGGCATCCCCACCGGCATCCATGCCGAGGAAGGCGTCTCCGCCGCCGAGGTCATCATGACCCAGCTCCACGCGGGCGGAAAGTTCGAGAACACCTCGGACGACAATGCCTACAAGGTTTCCGGCGGCCTCCACGGCGTGGGCGTCTCGGTGGTCAATGCCCTGTCCGAATGGCTGGAACTCACGATCTGGCGCGAGGGCAAGGAACACTGGATGAAGTTCGCCCACGGCGATGCCGTGAACCCGCTGGAAGTGCGGGGCACCGCACCGAAGGTTGCGGACAATGCGGACGACAACGGCTTCAAGAAGGGCACCCGCGTGACCTTCCTCGCCTCGACCGACACGTTCAAGAACGTCACCGAATTCGATTTCGACAAGCTCGAGCACCGCTACCGCGAACTCGCGTTCCTCAATTCCGGCGTGCGCATCAAGCTGCGCGACAACCGCCATGAGCAACCGCTGGAGCATGACCTCTACTACGAAGGCGGCATCGGCGCCTTCGTGAAATACCTCGACCGCAACAAGCAGGCGCTCATGCCCGAACCGATCGCGATCGGCGCGGACAAGGACGGCATCGGCATGGAAGTCGCGCTCGAGTGGAACGATTCCTACTACGAGAACGTGCTGTGCTTCACGAACAACATTCCGCAGCGTGACGGCGGCACCCACCTGGCCGCGTTCCGCGCGGCGCTGACCCGCACGCTCAACGGCTATGCCGAGCGTTCGGGCCTGCTCAAGAAGGAAAAGGTCTCGCTCTCGGGCGACGACATGCGCGAAGGCCTGACCGCGATCGTCTCGGTCAAGCTGCCCGATCCCAAGTTCTCCTCGCAGACCAAGGACAAGCTGGTCTCCTCGGAAGTGCGCCAGCCGCTCGAATCGCTGATGGCCGACAAGATGAGCGAATGGCTGGAGGAAAACCCCGGCCACGCCAAGACCATCATCCAGAAGGTGATCGACGCCGCCGCCGCGCGCGAAGCTGCCAAGCGCGCCCGCGAACTGACGCGCCGCAAGGGTGCGATGGACATCGCCTCGCTGCCCGGCAAGCTGGCGGACTGCCAGGAGCGCGATCCCAGCAAGTGCGAACTGTTCCTGGTCGAGGGTGACTCGGCAGGTGGCAGCGCCAAGCAGGGCCGCGACCGCAAGACCCAGGCGATCCTGCCGCTCAAGGGCAAGATCCTCAACGTGGAGCGCGCGCGGTTCGACCGCATCATCTCCTCGAAGGAGGTCGGCACGCTGATCCAGGCCATGGGCACGGGCATCCGCGACGACTTCAACCTTGAGAAGCTGCGCTACCACAAGATCGTCATCATGACCGACGCAGACGTCGACGGTGCGCATATCCGCACCCTGCTGCTGACGTTCTTCCATCGCCAGATGCCGGACATCATCCGTTCCGGGCACCTCTTCATCGCCCAGCCGCCACTCTACAAGGTCGCCAAGGGACGCTCGGAAGTCTACCTCAAGGACAATCCCGCGCTCGATCGCTACCTTGTCGAGGCGGGCCTTGCCGGCCGCGTGCTGGAAACCGAAGGCGGCGCGCGCATGGGCGCGGACCTCGAGGCGCTGGTCGAACATGCGATCCGCATGCGCAACCTCATGGCTTTCGTTCCCCGACGCTTCGATCCCGTCATCATCGAAGCCCTGGCGATCGCCGGCGCATTCGCACCTGATCTCTCGCCGGCGGACCGCACCAACGCGCTCAACCGCTCGACCCAGTGGCTCGACCTCGGCGATCCCGAGGCGAAGTGGACCGCCCGCCTCACCGAGGACGGCAATCTCGAGATCGAGCGCCTCTGGCGCGGCGTCACCGATCACCACAAGATCGAAGCAGGCTTCCTTGCCAGCGCCGAAGCCCGCAAGCTCGCCAAGCTCGCGGTGGAGAACGCCGAAGTCTATTCCGCCACCGCCCGCCTCGTTCGCGCCAGTGCGGCAGCGGTCGAAGCCGAAACCACCGATGGCGAGGAGGAAACCCCCACCGCCCGTCCGGTGGCTGGCGGCGATATCATCAGCCGCCCTTCGCAGCTTCTCGAAGCCGTGCTCGCCGCGGGCCGCAAGGGCCTCTCGATCCAGCGCTACAAGGGCCTGGGCGAAATGAACGCGGAGCAGCTCTGGGAAACCACGCTGGACCCGGAAAACCGCGCCCTGCTCCAGGTCAAGGTCGAGGATGCAGACGTCACCGACGAGATCTTCACCCGCCTGATGGGTGACGTGGTGGAACCGCGCCGCGACTTCATTCAGGAAAATGCGCTGAACGTCGCCAACCTCGACGTGTGACGGTAAAGGGCAGGGAAGCCGCGCGCTTCCCTGCCTGCCGGCACCGTCCGAAATGACCGCGATTTTAACGCTTTGCCCGGCTGACAAGCCAACTCCGCTCCCCTAGCATGGCCGCTCGGCAATGGGGGACGACATGACGAAATTCGGACGCGGTGCATCCGCGCGCGCGGCACTGCTGGCAGGTCTGGCACTGGCCCTGGCTCCGCAGGCAGCCTTGGCCCGCAAGGATATCGGCCAGACGGCAGCTACCGCGCTCACGCAGGCGCAGCGCTACATGGAAGCGGAAAACTGCGAGGGTGCCTTGGGCCAGGTCTCGCCCATCGTCGCCAGCAAGGATTTCCCGGCGCTGGAAGAACCGGTCCGCTTTCCCTTCCTGCTGATCTCGACCCTGTGCGAAGCGCGGACGAACCGGATCGAACCCGCGCTCGTCCATGCCCGCGCCGCCACGGCCATCACCGGTGCGCCCGAGATCGCATGGACGCTGCGCTTCGGCATCGAACTCGACGGCGGCAAGCCGGAGGACGCCGTCGCCACGCTGGAAGCCATGCAGCAGCGCCTTCCGGAAGGGATCGACGGTGTCGACACCGAATGGCTCTTCGCGCTTAGCCGGAAGTTCCAGGAGGACAAGGACAACCCGGCCTATCGCCGCCTCCTCGCGCTGCTCACCGCGCCCGAATTCGCGCGGGGCAAGGAAGACATGGCGTTCGACTGGATGCGCCGGTCCTATGCGCGCCTGCTCCTCTCCTCCGGCGATCGACCGGCCGCGGCTGCTCAGATAGCGGCGATCCGGTCCGCCGATGCCCTGCGCGAGATAACCCTGGACCCCGCGCTTCGGGACATGCTGCCCGCCAGCTTCGACTTGCGCGCCGCCTATGAACGGCAGATCGCAGCGCTGGAAAGCCGCAGCGTCACCCGCCCCGGCCTGCTCGAACTGCCCATCGCCATCGCCGCATCCCGGCGCACGCTCGGCCAGGCCGAAAAGGCGCTTGCCACGCTGGAGGCCGCACGGCCGGAAGGGGTGCTTTCCAAGCAGTTTTCGGATCACGACAAGCAGCTCAACTGGTGGTGGGACGGCATGGCCCGCACTTACGAACAGCTCGGCCGCTACGACGAGGCGGCTGCGGCCTATCGCAAGGCCATCGAGGGCGGCGAACGAGGCGCCGGCAACTTCAGCCAGACCATCAACCTGGCCTATCTCCATTCACGCTTCGGGCACGACGACGCTGCCCTTGCCACGCTGGCCACCGTCGAAGGCAAGACGGACAGCATGGCCAGCCCCTACGGCGTGATGGAACTGCGCCTGGCGCGGGGCTGCGCGGCGCAGGCGCTGGGCAAGACCGACCTGGCACAGGCCGACCTCGCCTATGCCGAAGCCCACGCGGCCGACCATCCCGAGGCGGTTACCGACCTGCAGATCTGCACTGGCCGGATCGACGCGGCAGCCGCATCGATGATCGCCCGGCTGGACGACCCGGATCGCCGGATCAACGCGCTGACCCAGCTCAGCGACTACGATCCGCTCCCGGCGAACCTGCCGCCCTCACCCTTCGCGGCGGGCCTCGAAACCCTCAAGCACCGCCCCGACGTGCAGGCCGCGATCGCGCGGGCCGGAGGAACGCGAAAGTTCAACATCTTCCCCGCGACGCTGTAGCTTGCACGCCGGCATGGGCGCGGCCATAAGTCGCGCCCATGCGTATTCTCCTTGCTGCCGCGCTGCTTGCCGGAACCGCCGCCCCTGCCGCCTCCCCTGCCGCCTCCCCTGCCATCGCCCAGACAGCGCCTGCCCCGATCCTGACGACGCCCGACGCGAAAGACGTCTGGACTCACGCCCAGCCTCAGGTTGCCCGCGTCACCCATGTCGCCCTCGATCTCGACGTCGATTTCGGCACGAAGACTCTCGCGGGGAGCGCCGTGCTTGACGTGCTGGCCGCCCCCGATGCGGCACAGATCGTGCTCGACGCCGACGATATCGACATTGCCGCGATAACCGACCCTGCCGGCAAGCCGCTGAAATGGACGCTTGGCCCGAAGGACAAGGACATCGGTTCGGCGCTCACCGTCGAACTGGCCGGTGCCAGGCAGATCCGGATAACCTACCGGTCGAAGCCCGGCGCCACCGCGCTGCAATGGCTGCCGCCGGAGATGACCTTCGGAAAGAAGAAGCCCTTCCTGTTCAGCCAGGGCCAGGCAATCCTCAACCGTTCCTGGGTGCCGACGCAGGACAGCCCCGGCATCCGCCAGACCTGGGAAGCCACCCTGCGCGTGCCGGGCGACATGGTTGCGGTGATGAGCGCGGAAAAGCTTTCGGGCGACAAGGGAGAGGCGCTGCCCGACGGCCGCCGCCAATTCCGCTTCCGCATGGACAAGCCGGTGCCGCCCTACCTGATCGCCTTTGCGGTGGGCGATCTCAAGTTCAAGTCGCTCGGCCCGCGTTCCGGCGTTTGGACCGAGGCGCCGATGCTGGACAAGGCGGCGAAGGAATTCGTCGACGTCGAAAAGATGATCGACGCCGCCAGCAAGCTCTACGGTCCCTATCGCTGGGGCCGGTACGACATGCTCGTGCTGCCGCCTGCCTTCCCTTACGGCGGCATGGAAAACCCGATGCTGACCTTCCTGACGCCAACCATCGTCACGGGGGACCGCTCAAACACCGATGTCGTCGCGCATGAACTGGCGCATTCGTGGTCGGGCAACCTCGTCACCAATGCCACCTGGTCGGATTCGTGGCTGAACGAGGGCTTCACCACCTACTTCGAGAACCGCATCATGGAGTCGCTCTACGGCAAGGAGCAGGCCGCGACGTATGCCGATCTCGACTGGGACGTGATGAGCCGCGAAATCGCCGATGCCGGCGGCCAGACCGGCGCCGCCACGCGCCTGAACGGTGAACCGGGCGCGGGCGAGGTGGACTATACCAAGGGGTCCAACTTCCTGCGCATGATCGAATACACCGTGGGCCGCGAGAAGTGGGACGCCTATCTCACTTCCTACTTCGACCGCCACGCTTTCCAGCCGCAGACCACCGCCGGATTCCTGTCGGACCTGCGCGAACGCCTGCTGAAGGGGCAGCCCGACCTCGAACTGAAACTCCAGCTCGACCGCTGGTCCTACGGCGCGGGCCTGCCCGGCAATGCCGTTCGCGTCCACAGCGCCACACTGGCGAAAATCGATACAAAGCTGGCGGCCTTCAATGCGGGCGGCCCCGCCAGCGCGGTGCAGCCCAAGGGCTGGACCACGCAGGAATGGCTGCGCTTCCTCAACGGCATCGACCGCCGGCAGACGCCCGCGCGCCTGAAGGAACTGGACGAGACGCTCGGACTCTCGGCCTCGGGCAATGCCTATGTCCAGTCGGCCTGGTTCGAACTGGCCATCACCAACCGCTACGATCCGGCAGTACCTTATCTGCGCGGCTATCTTTCGCGGATCGGGCGCGGGCTGCTGGTCTATCCGCTCTACAAGGGGCTGATGAAGCAGGGCGACTGGGGCCAGCCCAAGGCGCGGGACTTCTTCGCCGAAGCCAGGCCGACCTATCACCCCTCGACCGCTGCGGGTATCGGGCGCATCGTCGCGCCGGATGCCGTGCAGGAGTAGCCATCATGACGTCAGGCCTGTCCACTCGCTTCGGCAATGCCCCCGGGCCCGACGTGTTCGAGGCTCTCGCCCATGCCGCCTTCGCGCGCATTCCCGAACCGTTCGCGCAGCACCTCGACGGGGTGACCGTCCACGTCGAGGAGTTCGCGGACGAGGACACCCTGCGCGCCGTCGGGCTGGAAGATGCATGGGAACTGACCGGCCTCTACCACGGCCGCCCGCTGGACGAGGAATCCGTCTGGGTCGCGGGAGAGTTCCGCCCGCGCATCACCCTCTACCGCCAGCCGCTACTGGCGGAATGGTGCGAGACCGGGGTGACGCTGGAAGACCTCGTGACGCATGTGGTGGTCCACGAAGTTGGCCACCACTTCGGCCTTTCCGACGACGATATGCATGGCCTGGAGGACGACGCGGACTGAACGTTCCGCTTTCCTACAGTTGCCGCCGCGCAATATCCTGACCGGCATGGCTCACGCAGACCCCCTCCTTCCACTTCGGCCGGACCCGGCGGCGGGTCTGCGGCAAGGGAGCCGCTTTTTCGTCCCCTGGACTGTGTAAACCGTGTCAAGCAGTGGGTCTGGCGAGGTGCAAAATGGCGCGAAAAATCGTTGCCGCGCCGCGCAATGATCCGATAGGAGCAGGGGCATGACTCTCTCCCTCCCCCGTCATCTCCCGCTCCTTTCCGCCTCGCTCATGGCCGCGCTGCTTGCCGGTTGCGCAACGACGCCCGTATCCGGCCCCACCCAGCAACAAGCCGCGGCCCCGATCGAGGTCGGCGTGATCGCCATCAACGATTTCCACGGCGCGCTGGAACCGCCGAACCAATCGGTCGATGCGCCGGACGGACAGGGCAACGAAGTTTCGGTGCCGGCGGGCGGCGGAGCCTGGCTCGCATCTGCGGTGGATTCGCTGAAGGCAAGGCATGCCAACAACGTCGTCGTGGCGGCGGGCGATCTGACCAGCGCCTCACAGCTCGCCTCCTCGCTCTATCTCGACGAGCCTGCGGTGGGCGTGATGAACCGCGTCGGCGTGGAATTCAACGCGGTGGGCAATCACGAATTCGACCGGGGCTGGAAGGAACTGCGGCGCCTCCAGAACGGCGGCTGCGAGAAGAACACGCGGGTCCAGCCCTGCCAGCTCGAAGCCTTCAAGGGCGCCAGCTACAAGTACCTCGCCGCCAGCACGACCCTGGCTGACGGTTCACCGCTGTTCCCCGCCACCGGCATCAAGACCTTCGGCGAGGGCAAGGACAGGATCACCGTCGGCTTCGTGGGCCTTTCGCTCAAGACGGTGCCCACGCTCGTCGCGCCCGACCGGGTGGAAGGGCTGAAGTTCGCGGACGAGGCGGAGACGATCAACCGCGCCGCCGGGGCGCTGAAGGCGCAGGGCGCGGATGCCGTGGTCGTGCTGATCCATCAGGGCGGACGCACCACCGGTACGCCCGATCCCAACGGCTGCAACCAGATGACCGGCGAGATCGAACCCATCCTCGATCACCTGAATCCCGGCGTCGATCTCGTGGTTTCGGGGCATACCCACTGGGCCTATGTCTGCGACTACACCGCCAACATCCGGGCCGGGCCGATCCTGCTGACCAGCGCGGGCGTCTACGGCAAGCTGGTGACGGACATCACGCTGAAGTTCGACCCGGTGACGCACAAGTTGATCGACAAGCAGGCGCACAACCTGATCGTGCAGTCCGCCGCCTACAAGTCCGCCAAGGGCGAGGTTGCCAACAGCGCGGCCTTCCCGCAGTTCCAACCCCGAGCCGACGTCGCGGCGTTCATCCAGCGCTACAAGGATGCCTCGCTGCACCTCGTCGCCCGGCCGGTGGGTCATCTGTCCGGCCCGCTTGGCAAGGAAGAAGGAAACGGCACCGCGCAAGGCGGCTCTCTCGGCAACCTGATCGCCGATTCGCAGCTCGCCGCGACCCTCAAGGCCGGCGCGCAGATCGCCTTCACCAACCCCTTCGGCATCCGCACCTCGCTGATCCCGGCGGCAGACGGCACCGTGACCTTCGGCCAGATCTATGCGGTGGAGCCGTTCAACAACGAACTCGTCACCATGTCGCTGACCGGCGCGGCCATCCGCGCGACGCTTGAACAGGGGCTCGACGATACCGGCGACAAGCAGATGCTTACGCCCAGCGCCGGCATGCGGATCGCCTTCGACATGCGCCGCCCCTCAGGCTCGCGGATCACGGCAATCACGCTGAACGGCAAGCCGCTCGATCCGGCGAAGAGCTACCGGGTAAGCGTGGTCAACTTCCTGGCCGAAGGCGGCGACGGCTTCAGCGGCTTCATCGGCGGTATGGACCGCACGCGGGGCGGCATCGATATCGAGGCGATGGAAGACTGGCTCTCGGCAGTGCCGATGCGAAAGGTGCCGGAAGAAGACCGGACTTCCGAGACGAAGTGATCGCAAAAAAGGCCCCGAAGCAGACGCTTCGGGGCCTTTTTTCATGGCGCCGGCTTCAGGCCGCCACCTCGGTCAGGCTGCCTTCGCTGGCCGCTTCCAGCAGGCGACGTTCGAGCGCCCTGATGCGGGAGGACGACGTCAGCTTCTCGCCCAGCAGGTCGGTAACGTAGAACGTGTCTGCCGCACGCTCCCCATAAGTGGCGATATGGGCGGAGTGGACCATGAGCTTCGATTCGAACAACGCATGCGCCAGCCGGTTGAGCAGCGCCGGACGGTCACGGGCGTTGACCTCCACCACGGTGAGGCGGTTGGATGCCTTGTTGTCCACCAGCACGCGCGGCCGCACCTCGAAAGCGTCGGCCCGCGGCCTGGCATCGGGCCGGGCAACGAGTTGCGGCAGGATCTTGATGCGGTTCGCCAGCGCGTTCTCGATCGAGGATCGCAGGCGGGCCAGCTGGGTCTCTTCCATGAAGGGCCGGCCCAGCGGGTCCTGAACAAGGAAGTTGTCCACCGCGCGGCCCGTACGGGTCGTGTGAATGCGTGCGTCGATGATATTGCCGCCAGCCAGATGAATGCCGCCGGCAATGCGGTAGAACAGGCCCGGATGGTCCGAGGCGATCACGGTCACGAGAGTGGCCCCGCGCGCCGGGTAATACTCGGTCACGATCGAGAGCGGCTCGTCCTTCGAGGCATGGAACTGCGCAAGGTTCTTGGCGATGACGTCTTCCGGCTCGGCGATCCAGTAGGCATCGGCAAACTGGCTGCCCAGTTCCTGCACCAGCAGCTCGTTCCGGGGGACACCGGCGGCGACGATGGCCTTCTTGGCCGCCACACGCTTCTCGCGCCCGAACTCGACATGGCCGAGACGCAGCCTTTCCTCGGCGGCACCGTAAAGTTCGCTGATGAGCTGGCGCTTCCACGAATTCCACGTTCCCGGCCCCACCGCGCGGATATCGACGATGGTGAGCAGGGTAAGCTGGCGGAGGCGATCCACCGATTGCACCAGCTCGACAAAGTCGGTGATCGTCTTGGTGTCGGACAAGTCGCGCTTGAAGGCGGTGGCGGACAGCACGAGATGCTGCAGCACGAGCCACGAAACCAGCTCGGTCTCCTCCTCGTCGAGACCGAAGCGAGGGCAGAGCTTCAACGCGATCTCGGCGCCGAGCTCGGAATGGTCGCCGCCGCGGCCCTTGGCGATATCGTGCATGAGCACCGCCGCGTAGAGCGCCCGGCGCGAACGGACCTTGTGGATGATCTCGTGAGCAAGGGGGTGGTCCTGCTTCAGTTCCCCCTTCTCGATGCGCGATAGCAGGCCGATCGCACGGATCGTATGCTCGTCCACCGTGTAGTGATGGTACATGTCGAACTGCATCTGCGCGTTGACGCGGCCGAATTCGGTGACGAACCGCCCAAACACGCCTGCCTCGTTGAAAGAGCGCAGCGCGACTTCCGGGTTGTTGCGGCTGGTGAGCAGTTCCATGAACAGTTCGTTGGCGCGCGGATCGCGGCGCACGTCGTCACGGATCAGCGCCGCATCGCGCGAGACGAGACGCATGGTCTCGGGATGGATTTCCAGCCCCTCGCGGTCCGCGATGACGAAAATCTCGATCAGGCGCACCGGATCGGTCTCGAACCAGTTCTCTCCGGGGACCATGATGCGGCCGCCAAAGACCTTGTAGCCCTTCACCGTGCGAGGGCGTGCCCGGAACCCCGCGAGCAGACCGCGCGGCTGGCGCTTGGCGAACTGGTCATCAAGCTGCGCAAGGAAGACGCCGGTAAGCGTTCCCACGACTTTCGCCTGAAGGAAGAACATCTGCATGAACCGCTCGACCGCGCTTTTCCCCGGCCGGTCGGAATAGTTCATCCGCGCCGCCACCTCGCGCTGGAGATCGAAGGTCAGACGGTCCTCGGCCCGGCGGGTGATCGTGTGGAGGTGGCAGCGCACTGCCCAGAAGAAATTCTCGGCCCGTCGGAAGGCGCGATATTCCTTGTGCGTAAGCAGGCCCACGTCGACGAGTTCGCTGGGATCGCGCACCTTGTGGATATACTTGCCGATCCAATAGAGCGTGTGCAGGTCGCGCAGGCCGCCCTTGCCCTCTTTCACATTGGGTTCGACCACGTAGCGGCTGTCGCCCATCCGCTTGTGACGTTCCTCCCGCTCGGCCAGTTTCTCGACCACGAACTGGCGCTCGGTCCCGGCGACGACATCCTTCCAGAAGCGCGCGCGCACTTCCTCGTAGAGTTCCTGGTCGCCCCAGACATAGCGCCCCTCCAGCATGGCCGTGCGGATGGTGAGGTCCGACCGGCTCATGCGGACCATGTCGTCCACCGAGCGGCTCGAATGGCCGATCTTGAGGCTGAGATCCCAGAGGAAATAGAGCATCGCCTCGATGACCTGCTCGCACCAGGCGGTCTGCTTGATCGGGGTGAGGAAGGCGAGGTCCACATCGGAATGCGGGGCCATCTCGCCGCGTCCGTAACCACCCACGGCAATGATCGAAAGACGCTCGCCCTTGGAGCGGTTCATCGCCGGGTAGACGTGAGTGGAAACGTGATCGTGAATCACTCTCAGGAGCTGGTCGACCAGATAGGCCTGCGCCTCGGCAACTTCGTGCCCGGCGGACGGCTTTTCCACGAGACGTCGTGCAATCTCGGCCCGGCCGTTCTCCAGCGCCTCGCGCAGGAGTTCGACCACCTGCTTGCGCCCCTTGGCGGCACCGACTTCGGCAACAACGGCTTCTATGGCCTCGACCAGCGCGCGGCGGTCGATCACGGAACGGGGCGAAGGGATGCGGATCACGCTCATGTCGGGTGATATCTAGACATTCAAGAGCTTGAGGGGAACAACATCCGCACGCTCGGCCTGCCGATTTTGGGTGGAGGGCCGAAATCCGGCCTACCATCGCCCCCCCGGCTATGCCAGAAGGCCCCGGCAACGCACCGTCGGCGCCGCTCCGGCCCGATGGCAAGACGAGATACGAGGTCGAGCACTTGTCCCTGACAGCACTTGCCGCAACCGCCGCCGCAGAAGCGCACCAGCCGATCTATTGGGTCAACCTGGGCCTCAAGAACTATCTTTTCCGGATCGGCAGCTTCGAACTGCGCTGGTACTCGCTAGCCTATCTGGCGGGCATCATGCTCGGCTACTGGCACCTGTCGCGGATGATCAAGGCCCCCGGCGCGCCGCTCGCGCAGCGCCATGCCGACGACCTGTTCTTCTACTGCACGATCGGCATCATCCTGGGCGGGCGCCTCGGCTACGCCACGTTCTATACGGGCGGCGACACCGGCATTCCCAGCCTCTGGTCGGACCCGGGCGCGCTGGTCTCGCTCTGGCACGGCGGCATGAGCTTCCATGGCGGACTGATCGGCGTGCTGTTGGCCATGGCGTGGGTTTCCTGGCGCGGCCAGCTCGATTTCCTGCGGGTGGCGGACTACATTTCGGTCTGCGTGCCCTTCGGCATGATGTTCGGCCGCCTCGCGAATTTCGTGAACGGCGAACTCTGGGGCCGCGTCGTCACCGATCCCAACCT
Source organism: Novosphingobium aeonii (assembly GCF_052279045.1). NCBI lineage: Bacteria > Pseudomonadati > Pseudomonadota > Alphaproteobacteria > Sphingomonadales > Sphingomonadaceae > Novosphingobium > Novosphingobium aeonii. The sequence goes on from NZ_CP176832.1 coordinate 364,436, forward strand.
GCCCTGGGCCATGGTCTTCCCCGACGCCGGGCCGCTGCCGCGCCACCCCAGCCAGCTTTATGAAGCCGGGCTCGAGGGCCTGCTGATGATCGTCATCATGCTCACGCTGTTCTGGAAGACCCGCGCGCGGTTCCGTCCAGGCCTGCTGGTCGGCGTCTTCACCACCGGCATCGCCTGTGCGCGCTTCACCGTGGAATTCTTCCGCCAGCCCGACGCCCAACTCCAGGACTTCGCCTCCCGCACCGGCCTGTCGATGGGCCAGTGGCTGACGATCCCGTTGATCCTGCTGGGCCTCGCGCTGGTCGCCCGCGCACTGACCAAGCCGGCGCTGGCGGCAGTTCGCCCGGTCACCGCCTGATCCCCGCCGGCCAGGCCGCCCGACGATGACCAAAGCGAATGCCGAGCCGCTCACCACGATCTTCCGGCGGCTGATCGGCAGCTACGGGCCGATCTCGCTGCTGCACTACATGGGCGAATCGAACGCCCGCTACTATGCCGACAAGGATCCTCTCGGCAGCGCGGGCGACTTCATCACCGCGCCCGAGATCAGCCAGATGTTCGGCGAACTGATCGGCCTGTGGCTGGCGGACATCTGGATGCGCGCGGGCAGCCCGGTTCCCGTCCACTACGTGGAACTCGGCCCCGGGCGCGGCACCCTGGCGCGCGACGCGCTGCGCACGATGAAACGGGTCGGCCTGGAACCGCAGGTCCACTTCGTTGAAAGCTCGAACGCCCTGAAAGCACTTCAGGCCGAGGCCGTGCCGGATGCGCAGTGGCATCACGACCTCGCCAGCGTGCCCACCGATGCGCCGCTGCTGCTGGTAGGAAACGAATTCCTCGACGCGCTGCCGGTTCGACAACTGGTGAAAACGGCAGAAGGCTGGCGCGAACGCATGGTCGACTGGGGGGAAGATCGCTTCCGTCCCGTCGCCGGGGACAAGCCGATGGACGCTGCCGTGCCGGACGCGCTCAAACCGGCGGACGAAGGCACCCTGATCGAGACTTGCCCGGGCGCGGCCGCCGTCATGCACGAGATTGCCACGCGCATGGCCGCGCAGGGCGGAGCCGCCCTGCTGATAGATTATGGCTATGCCGAGCCCTGCACCGGCTCCACGCTTCAGGCGCTCCACGCGCATACCAAGGTCGATCCCTTCGCCATGCCCGGCGAGGCCGACCTTACCTGCCTCGTCGATTTCACGATCCTTGCCGACATTGCCCGAAATGAAGGTGCGACCTGGCTCGGAACGGTGACGCAGGGCGATTTCCTGCGTGCGCTGGGGATCGAGACGCGCGCCGCCAACCTGTCATCCGCTGCACCGCAACACGCAGAGACTATCCGGCGGGCCACGGATCGGCTTATCAGGGATGACGAGATGGGAACCCTGTTCAAGGTCATGGGCGTGACCGGGCCGGACTGGCCGCAAGGCGCAGGGTTCTGACCGGACCGGACAGGGGACGAGCATGAACGAAGCGACGGCAGGGGTAGTTCAGGAAGTGGATAGGCAAAAGGTAAAGGGCGTGAGCGTGCAGGACCTGCGCGGCCCCGACCGGCTGGAACGGGCGCTGGGCGCTCTGGCGCTGGTCATGCTCGGCTTCATCTGCGTGGCGATCCTGCGCGGGATGCCGCAGTGGCCGCTCATTCCGGCGGTCATCTGGATACATCTCGCCACGATCCTCGTTGCGCTGGTGCTGACGCCCGTGCTGCTCTGGCGGCGGCGCGGCGACGGGCGGCACCGCGTGATCGGCTATATCTGGTCCGCCGCCATGATGCTGACCGCGCTCGACAGCTTTTTCGTGCATGTCGGCAAGCCCGGCCACTTCAGCCTGATCCATATCCTTTCGGTGTTCACGCTCATCATGGTCCCGGTGCTGGTCCTCGCCGCGCGTCGCCATAATGTCACCCGGCACCGCCGCACCGTGCGCGGCCTCATCACCGGCGCCCTGTTGATCGCGGGCTTCTTCACCTTTCCGTTCGACCGCCTGCTGGGACACTGGCTGTTCGGCTGATCGATATCACGGCATCCGGCGCTTGAAACGCGGCGCGCCTGGCCCCAACTGTTGCGGTGCAACATCCCCATGCGCAGGACCCTGCCCATGAACGCCCGCAGAACTACCGATTTCAACGACAAGCTCGGCTGCGACCAGTCGGTTCTGGTGCTGCAGGGCGGCGGCGCGCTGGGAGCGTACCAGGCCGGTGTGTACGAGGCTCTTGCCGACGAAGGCCATGCGCCGGATTGGGTCGCCGGCATCTCCATCGGTGCGATCAATGCCGCGATCATCGCCGGCAACGCACCGGAAGACCGCGTGCCGCAGCTTCGGACATTCTGGGAGGGGCTGAGCAACGAGCTGCTCTACAAGCTGGATATCGGCAACGGGTTCGCCCGCCGCGCCTTCAACGAGGTTTCGGCTGGATGGGCGGCCACTTTCGGCGTGCCCGGCTTCTTCACCCCGCGCCTGCCCACACCGCTGCCCGAGTGGCCCGCAGAACTGGACCGCCTCAGCTTCTACGATACCGCGCCGCTGCGCCAGACCTTGCTTGATCGGGTCGATTTCGAACGGATCAACCGGGCGGAAACCCGCTTTTCGGTAGGGGCGGTCAACATGATGACCGGCAACTTCGCCTATTTCGACAATAGCAGCGATCGCAGGATCGGCCCCGAGCATATCATGGCCAGTGGCGCACTGCCGCCCGGCTTTCCGCCGGTGGAGATCGACGGCGAATGGTACTGGGACGGAGGCCTGGTCTCCAACACGCCGCTGCAGTACGTGCTCGACAATCGCAGCCCCTGCGAGATGACGGTGTTCCAGGTAGACCTCTTCCCATCGCGCGGGTCGGTTCCGCGAACGATGGCCGATATCGCCCAGCGCGAGAAGGACATCCGCTTTTCCAGCCGCACGCGTCTCAACACGGACCTCTCGAAGCAACTCCAGGAAATGCGCGCCGCGGCTCAGCGGCTTGCCCACAGGCTGCCCGAGGAACTGCGCGACGATCCTGACCTGCACCGACTGCTCGGCTGCCGCCCTGCCGGCGCGGTGGCGGTGATGCACCTCATCAACCGCCCCCGCGGGTACGAGACGATGTCCAAGGACTACGAATTCTCGCGCATGACCGTAACCGAGCATTGGGAAGCCGGAAAGGCCGACGCCCAATTCTCGCTGGAGCACCCCGAGTGGACGAGGCGGCATCTCAAGCCTGACGAAATCATGACGTTCGACCTTGCGGACAAAGCCCCGCACCGGATCGGACAACCAGGAGTAGGTGAATGAAACTGAAGGACAAGGCCTGCATCGTCACCGGCGCCGCCAGCGGCATCGGCAACGCCATCGCCCACAAGTACGCCTCCGAAGGCGGCAAAGTGGCAATCGCCGACCTCAACATCGATGCCGCGCAGAAAGCCGCCGACGAGATCAAGGCCCGGTACGGCACCGAGACCCTCGCCGTCGCCATGGACGTGACCAGCGAGGATCAGGTGAACGCGGGCGTCGCCGCCGTGGTGGAAGCCTGGGGTACGGTGGACGTGCTCGTTTCCAATGCCGGCATCCAGATCGTCAACCCTGTCGACCAGTTCGCCTTCTCCGACTGGAAGAAGATGCTTGCCATCCATCTGGACGGCGCCTTCCTCACCTCCAAGGCCGTGCTGCCGCACATGTACGCGCAGAAGTCCGGCTCGATCATCTTCATGGGCTCGGTCCATTCGAAGGAAGCGAGCCCGCTCAAGTCCGCCTACGTCACCGCCAAGCACGGACTGCTCGGCCTTGCCCGCGTGGTCGCCAAGGAAGGCGGCAGGAAGGGCGTCCGCTCAAACGTGATCTGCCCCGGCTTCGTCCGCACCCCGCTGGTGGACAAGCAGATCCCGGAACAGGCCAAGGAACTCGGCATCTCCGAGGACGAAGTGATCAGCAAGGTGATGCTCGGCCAAACCGTGGACGGCGAATTCACCACCGTTGACGATATCGCCGAAGTGGCGCTGTTCTTCGCGGGCTTCCAGACGAATGCGCTTACCGGGCAGTCCCTGGTGGCCAGCCACGGATGGTTCATGGAATAAGGACGCGGGGATTCCGGTCCGATATTCCGGGAGGCTGGGCATCTGCTGCCCGGCCTCCCCCTTGCTCAGCCAGCGGCGATCTTCAGCCGCGCCAGAGCCTCATCGCGCCCGATCAGCGGCAGCAGCGCGCCCATGTCCGGCCCATGCTCCATGGCCGTCAACGCCAGACGCAGCGGCAGGAACAACGCCTTGCCCTTGCGCCCCGTCGCGTCCTTGAGCGCGCCGGTCAGCATCTTCCACACGCCCTCGCTCCACTCGATCCCCGCCAGAACCTTGCCTGCCTGTGCCAGGAAAGCCCGGTCTTCTTCCGAAAGCTCGGGCGCTTCGATGGGGCCGATGACCACCTTCCACCAGTCATGCACCTCGTGAACATGTGCGAGGTTGGGGCGCACCGTCTCCCATGCCCCGGCGTCCATCTCCTCGGGCAGGCGCGCGGACACCGCCTCGAATGGCAGCGCATGAACGATCGCCGCGTTGACACGCTCCAGTTCCGCCTCGTCGAAACGGGCGGGCGCACGGCCGAAACGGGAAAGGTCGAACGCCGCTGCGAGGGCCTCGGCGTCCAGCGAGGGATCTACCGGATCGCTCGTGCCGAGCCGCGCGAGCAGCGCAACGACCGCCTGCGGCTCGATACCGACCTCACGAAAATGCGCGACGCCCAGCGAGCCGAGACGCTTGGACAGCTTGCCCTCGGCGCCGACCAGCAGCGCCTCGTGCGCAAAGGCCGGGACCGGCGCGCCGAGTGCGGTGAACATCTGGACCTGCGCCGCGGTGTTGGAAACGTGGTCCTCACCGCGCAGGATCCGGGTCACGCCCATGTCCACATCGTCGATGGCGGAAGGCAGCATGTAGAGCCAGGAACCATCGGCGCGGCGAATCACCGGATCGCTGATCTGCGCGGGATCGAATTTCTGGGCGCCGCGAATCCCGTCTTCCCACTCGATCGGTTCGTCATGATCGAGCAGGAAGCGCCAGTGCGGCAGATCCCCCGCAGCGATCCTCGCGGCCTTTTCCTTTTCCGGCAGCCTGAGCGCGCCGCGATCGTAGATCGGCGGTAGCCCACGGCCGAGCAGGACCTTGCGCTTCAGTTCCAGTTCCTGCGGCGTCTCCCAGCAGGGATAGACGCGCCCGGCAGCCTTCAGCCGCTCGAACTCGCGCTCGTACAGGGCAACGCGAGCAGACTGGCGCTCCTCCCCGCTCCACGCGATACCGAGCCAGGCGAGATCGGCGCGGATGCCGTCTACATATTCCTCTTTCGAACGCGCCGCGTCGGTATCGTCGATACGCAGAAGGAAGCGTCCACCCGCCTGCTTCGCGAGCAGCCAGTTGTGCAGTGCCGTGCGGATGTTGCCGACGTGGAGGTGCCCGGTGGGCGAAGGAGCGAAGCGGGTAACGGTCATGTCCCGCGCGTTACGGCGGGCGCGCTCCGCCGTCAAACGCGGCGCGCGAACATGGCCTTGGCGGCCAGCGCCGCGAACCCCGCCAGCAGGCCCCAGAAAGCGGAGCCGATGCCAAGGACCGAAACCCCGGAGGCGGTCGCGGCGAAAGTCAGGATCGCGGCGTCCCGTTCGGTTTTCTCGACCAGCATGTGCTCAACCGCGCCCGAAAGCGGCGCGATGAGCGCTATGCCTGTGAAGGCGGCGATGGAGGTCCGGGGCATTGTGAGGAAGAACTGCACCAACGGGGCCGAGAACAGGGCCAACGCCAGGTAGAAGCCGGCATAGATAAGGCCGACCATCCAGCGGCGCCCCTGGTCGGGGTGCGCATCCGAACTGGTGCAGATCGCCGCCGTGATCGCCGCGAGGTTGACCCCGTGCGCTCCGAAGGGCGCCAGCACCATCGTAGCCAGTCCTGTCCCCAGCAGCAGCGGTTGCGGCCTGGGCGTGTAGCCCGCCGTCCGCAGCACGACGAGACCGGGCAGGTTCTGCGATACCAGCGTCACAAGGAACAGCGGCACGCCGATGCTGACCACCGCCTTGATATCGAAGGCCGGGGTTACCGGCTCCATCCCGCCGAGCAGCGATCCGGGTTCGAAACCCGCCACATCCCCGCGCGCCAGCACGATGGCGACGCCGGAAACCAGCACCAGCAACAGCGCGTAGAGCGGAAACCTCTGCCGGGCGATCACGAAGACCACCAGCAGGACCACGACCAGCAACGCGTCGGTTTCCAGCGTCCGGAAAAGCTGGAGGCAGAACGGCAGAAGCACCCCCGCGAGCATCGCCGAGGCGACCGAGGCCGGTATCCGCGCCGCCAGTCGCCCGAGTGCGGGAACCAGGCCGAGCAGGCACATCAGGCCCGCCGCGGCAACGAACGCGCCTGTCGCCACCGGCCATGCAACGGCCCCGTCACTCGCGGCCAGCAGTGCCGCGCCGGGCGTCGACCAGGCGAGCACCACCGGCATGCGCATCCACAGCGAGAGAATCGCCCCCGCCACGGCAATGCCGAGGCACAGGGCCGTGACTGCCGAACCGACCTGCCCGCCGTTGGCCCCGAGCGCCTGCATGGCCTGGACCACGAGAGCGACGGTTCCGCCGAACCCGATCAGGGCGGCGACAAGGGCGGAAGTCCAGGATGCGAGCGGCGGCAGTCGGGAAATCATTTTCGCGCTATGGCAGGTTTGCCGTGGAAGGAAAGACGCCTCGCCCTGCCCGAGGTTTACCTCGCCGTCCCCCTCGGGCAAGCTTTCGGAACTGGATAGGAGGATCGACATGAAAATGCGCGCCGGACTGATTCTGCCCCTGATTGCAGCCATGTCTGCCTGCACCGCCCCCGCGGCGAAATCCCCTCCTGCCGGAGCGAGCGCCTCGATGGAAACCCTGAACGGCACGGTCGCCTATCGTGAACGGATCGCCCTGCAGCCCGACGCCCGCGTGAAAGTCACGCTGGCCGACGTCGGCCGCATGGACGCGCCTGCCACGGTCATCGCCGAAACCGAATTCGCCAGCGAGGGCCGCCAGGTGCCGCTGCCATTCGCCCTCAGCTACGATCCGGCCCGCCTCGCGCCGAACGGCACTTATGCGGTGTCCGCGAGAATCACCGATTCGGGCGGGCGGCTGCTGTGGATTACCGACACACGCGTAACCCTGCCCGCGCCCGGAACGCCGGTTTCGCTGATGCTGGTGGGCGTTCGGAACTAGGCGCTGCGGAAGGCGTGCGTGATCGGATAGCGGCGGTCACGGCCGAAATTGCGCGCGGTCAGCTTCACCCCGGGTGAGGCCTGGCGCCGCTTGTATTCGGCGCGGTGAAGCAGGCGCTCCATCTCCCGCACGGTTTCCCGGTCGAACCCCTCGTTGACGAGTTGCTCCACGCTCTTGTCATGATCGACAAGGCCGAGAAGAATCGGGTCCAGCACTTCGTAGGGCGGCAGGCTGTCCGAATCGCGCTGGTCCGCCCGCAGTTCGGCGCTGGGCGCCCTGACCAGGACTTCCGGGGGAATCACCTCCCCGCGCGGTCCGATCCCGATGCGCGGAACATGGCCGTTGCGCCAGCGGGCCAGCGCATAGACCGTCGTCTTGTAGGCGTCCTTGAGCGGATTGTAGCCACCGGCCATATCGCCGTAGATGGTCGCGAATCCGACGCTCATCTCGCTCTTGTTCCCGGTGGTCAGGAGCATCGGCCCGAACTTGTTGGACAGCGCCATCAGCAAGGTGCCGCGAATGCGGGACTGGAGGTCTTCCTCCGCAAGGTCGCGGCGGGTTCCTTCGAAGCATTCGCCCAGCACCGAATCGAAGCCGTTCACCGCCTCCGCTATCGGCATGACCGAATAGCGTATGCCCAGCGCCTTCGCGCAGTCCGCCGCATGGTCCAGGCTGGCGCGGCTGGTGAAACGGGATGGCATCATCACGCCCCACACCCTCTCCGCCCCGAGCGCATCGACCGCGATCGCGGCGCATAGCGCCGAATCGATGCCGCCCGAAAGGCCCAGCACAACGCCAGGAAAGCCGTTGCGGTTCACATAGTCGCGCAGCGCGAGCACCATCGCGCAGTAGATATCCTCGGGATGGACCGCGAGATCCTCGATCAGCCCCCGGTCGCAGCGCCAGCCCTGCGCGGTTCGGGTCCAGTTGGTCTGGACGACCTGTTCCCGCCAGTCCGCCATCTGGACCGCCACGGCGCCATCGCCGTTGACGACGAAGCTGGCACCGTCGAACACGAGTTCGTCCTGCCCGCCCACGCGGTTGAGATAGGCGAGCGGAAGGCCGGTATCGACCGCGCGGCGCTTGGCCACACCTTCGATGCGCAGCGCATCCTTGTTGATTTCGTAAGGGCTGCCGTTGATGCAGATGAGCATTTCGGCACCGAAATCGGCGAGGTGGCGGCACACTTCCGGGCGCCAGATATCCTCGCAGATCGGCACGCCGATCATTGCCCCCCGCAGAATCACCGGCTCGGGCAGCGGGCCCGGCTGGAACAGGCGCATCTCGTCGAACGTGCCGTAGTTAGGAAGTTCGTGCTTCAGCCGGACAGCCGCGACTTTGCCCTGGTCGAGCAGCGCAACCCCGTTGTGCAGCGCACCATCGAGTACGAAAGCGGAGCCTACCAGCATGGCCGGGCCTTCCGATGCACTGGCTTGGGCCAGCATCTGGAGGCGGGCGGCGGCGCGTTCGATCAGCGCCGGCTTGAGGATCAGGTCCTCCGGCGGATAACCGATCAGGTGGAGTTCGGGAAAGACGACAAGGTCCGCGCCCTGCGCCGCGGTGCGCGCTTCAAGCACTCCGGCAGCGTTGCCGTCGAGATCGCCGACGGACTGGTTGAGCTGCGCCAGCGTGATCCGGAGCGTATCGGCCATGGCGGATTTGATGCCCCGCGCATCGGGCCGGTGCAAACGAAAGATGAAAACGAACGAGACAAATAAAAAACCCTCCCGTCGGGGAGGGCTTTTTCCGTCTCGGACGGACTTTCCGTGATTCCCTGAAAGGGCGGAAAGCAACCGGGGGCCGGCAGACCGTAAGGTCAGTGCGCGGCCCCCTGCCGGATTACTCGGCAGCCGCGGTGGCTTCTTCAGTAGCCGCTTCGGTGGTAGCAGCCAGAGTTTCCTCGGGCAGGGTCTCAACCGACTCGGTAGCAGCTTCGGTGGGCTTTTCGCCACCGCAAGCAGCGAGCGACAGAGCGGCAGCCGACGCGAACGCGGCAAAAGCAATCTTCTTCATGCGAATCCCCTTGCATTGTTTGGCGCACAGGCCAACGCTTGCAGGCAAGCCTGCGGTGCCATTCTTTAGACGAGACAATGGTGCAACGCAAATGGGAAGTATGGGGGTTGAAATCCGCAGAAATCCTAGGGCTTGCACACATATAAAGATATCTTTATATGCCATCGCATGCAAATCGACCCCCTCCTGAGGGCTCTTTCGGAGCCGACGCGCCTGCGCATCATGCGTCTGCTGGCGCATATGGAACTGGCGGTCGGGGAGCTTGCGCAGGTGCTCGGCCAGAGCCAGCCGCGCGTCTCGCGTCATGTGAAGATTCTCTGCGACGCCGGCCTCGCGCAGCGCCGCAAGGAAGGTAGCTGGGTCTTCCTGCGCACTGCCGTGAAGGAGAAGAGCGAGCCGCCGCTAGGGGCCGCAGCCGCCCAGCTCCTCACTATTGCCGAGCGCGACGATCCGGCCTTTTCCGCCCGCTGCAACGAGGATCGCCGCCAGCTTGCGGCGATTCGCGACGCCCGGGAGGCCAGCGCGCAGGCCTACTTCGCCAGCCATGCCGAGGAGTGGGACACGCTGCGCCAGCTTCATGGTGCGGACGGCCCCGTCGAATCGGCACTGCTCACGGCTTTCGGACGACAGAAGCTGGGCGCGCTGCTCGACGTCGGCACCGGCACCGGCCGCATGGCCGAACTTCTGGCGGGCAAGGCGGGGCACGTCACCGCGCTCGACAAGAGCCCGGACATGTTGCGAATTGCACGCGCACGGTTGCAGTCTTTGCCAGCGGACAAGATTTCCCTGGTGCAGGGCGATTTCACGAAGCTGCCGTTCGCAGCTGCGAACTTCGACACCGTGCTGTTCCATCAGGTCCTGCATTATGCACAGGCTCCCGGCCTGGTCCTGGCCGAAGCGGCGCGCGTCACGCGCGAAGGCGGGCGGATCGCCGTAGTCGATCTTGCCGCGCACGAACGCGAGGAACTGCGCGAGCGCCATGCCCATGCCCGCCTCGGTTTTGCCGACGAGCAAATGGAGACCCTGCTGGCGGAAGCCGGGTTCGCACCCGAAGCGCCCGTCTCGCTGCCGGGCGACCCGCTTACCGTGAAGATCTGGACGGCCCGCCGTCTTCCTGCCGCCGCCCATGCTGCCGAGATGGCGGAAACCGGCACGATCGAGACTCAAGAAAGAAAGACCCCGCACTCATGACTTCTGCCCAGCGACCGGTCCAGGCTCCCCTGCTGGGATGCCTGCCGGGCGACATTTCGGTTTCCTTCGAATTCTTCCCGCCCAAGTCGGAGAAGATGGAGGAGCAGCTCTGGGATGCGATCACCCAGCTTGCCCCGCTGGACCCCAGCTTCGTCTCGGTGACGTACGGCGCCGGCGGCTCCACGCGTGAGCGCACGCATTCCACCGTCGCCCGCCTCGTGCGCGAGACCGAGCTGGTTCCCGCCGCGCACCTCACCTGCGTAGGCGCAGGCAAGGGCGAGATCGCGGAAATCGCGGACCAGTACTGGGAAGCGGGCGTGCGCCACATCGTGGCCCTGCGCGGCGATCCGCCGCCGAGCAGCGGCGGCGTCTTCACCCCGCACCCCGAAGGCTACACCGGCGCCGCCGATCTCGTGGCGGGCCTGAAGGCACGCCATGACTTCGACATCTCGGTGGCCGCCTATCCCGAAGTCCACCCCGAAGCGGCCAGCGCGGAAGCCGACCTCGACAACCTCAAGCGCAAGCTCGACGCGGGCGCCAACCGCGCCATCACGCAGTTCTTCTTCTCGACGGACGCCTACTTCCGCTTCATCGACAAAGTGCTCGCCGCAGGGATCACCGCGCCGATCCTGCCAGGGATCATGCCGGTGACCAACTTCACGGCGATCCGCCGCATGTCGGGCAACACCGAGATTCCCGCGTGGCTGGAAACGATGTTCGAAGGGCTAGACGAACGCCCCGGCCCGCGCGCACTTGTCGCCGCCGTCGCCGCTGCCGATCTGTGCCGCAGGCTTTACGAAGGCGGCGTGCGCGATTTCCATTTCTACACGCTCAACCGCGCCGAGCAGGCCTATGCCATCTGCCAGCTCCTGGGCCTGCGCCCCGGGACCGGCGCCTGAGCAGACTTGTTTCCGGACCGTTCGTGCAGCAAGGCGCGCGCGAACGGTCCCTCAAGGGAACTTTGGGCCCGCATCCGGGCGACGAAGGACAACGACCATGACTGCCAGAGAACAGTTCCTCGCCGAAGCGGCCAAGCGTATCCTCATCACGGACGGCGCTTTCGGCACCGAAATCCAGAGCTGGAAGCTCAGCGAAGCGGATTACGCAGGCAATCTCGGCCTCTCGCACGACCAGAAGGGCAACAACGACATCCTCGCGCTGACCAAGCCAGAGGTGCCGGAATCGATCCACCGCGCCTATTTCGAGGCCGGGGCCGACATCGCCGAGACCAACACCTTCTCCGCCAACCGCATCAGCCAGGCCGATTACGGCGCCGAGCACCTCGTGCGCGAGATCAACGTCGAATCGGCACGCCTCGCCCGCCGTCTGGCGGATGAGTATCAGGCAAAGGACGGACGCCCGCGCTTCGTCGCCGGCGCGATCGGGCCGACCAACAAGACGCTCTCGCTCAGCCCCGACGTCAACGATCCGGGCTACCGCGAGATCGACTGGGACGAACTGGTCGATGTCTACAAGGAACAGGCCGCGGCCCTCGTCGAAGGCGGCGCCGACTTCATCCTGATCGAAACCGTGTTCGACACGCTGAACGCCAAGGCCGGGATCATGGCAGTGCGCCATCTGGAGGCCGAACTGGGCCGCGAAGTGCCGATCATGATGTCGATGACGCTTACCGATCTGTCGGGCCGCAATCTCTCGGGCCATACGGTGGAAGCGTTCTGGCACGCGGTGCGGCACGCCAAGCCGGTGACGATCGGGCTCAACTGCTCGTTCGGCGCCACCCAGTTGCGCCCGCATGTGAAGACGCTGTCGGAACTCGCCGACACGCTCATCATGATCTACCCGAATGCCGGCCTGCCCAACGAACTGGGCGCTTATGACGAAATGCCCGAGACCACGGCAGGCTATGTCGGCGAATGGGCGGTTGCCGGCCAGGTCAACGTGCTGGGCGGCTGCTGCGGCTCTACGCCGGCCCACATTGCCGCAATGGCGCGCAAGGTCTCCGGGCTGGCCCCGCGCCGCCTGCCCGATCTCGATCCGGTGACGCGCCTCGCCGGCCTTGAACCCTTCACCATGGCGGTGTGATCCCATGACCGATTTTCCCATCTGGCGCATCCGCCCTGCCGGAGCCGACGACGCCGAGGCGCTCTCGCTCGTGGCATCGGCGACCTTCCTCGAAAGCTTCGCGGGCCAGGTAGACGGGGCCGGGCTCGTCGCGCACTGCATCAGGCAGCACTCTGCCGACAGCTATCGCAAATATATCGCGCAGGGCGCGAAGGCCTGGCTGACCGAAGTCGAGCCCGGCCACGCCCCGGTCGGCTATGCGCTGCTTTGCGAGCCCGAACTGGAACTCGCGCGTGAAGGCGATCTGGAACTCAAGCGCATCTACCTGTTCTCGCGCTTCCAGGGTTCCATGATGGCCAGCACGATGATGCGCACCGTGCGCGATGCCGCTGCGGCGGGCCATTCGCGCCTGTTGCTCGGCGTGAAGAACGACAATCACCGCGCCCTCGCCTTCTACGCCAAGCATGGCTTCGAGACGATCGGCACCCGGACTTTCGACGTGGGCGGCAAGACCTACGACGATTTCGTGCTCGCGCTAAATTTGGCGAACTGATTCGCTGGCCCAGTGTCCCAACGAGAACAACAAACCATGACCTCGATTCATTCCGGCGCCCGTTTCGTCAATATCGGCGAGCGCACCAACGTCACCGGCTCGGCCGCGTTCAAGAAGCTCATCATGGCCGGCGACTATGCCAAGGCCGTCGATGTCGCGCGCCAGCAGGTGGATAACGGTGCGCAGGTCATCGACGTCAACATGGACGAAGGCCTGCTTGACGCTGTCGTGGCCATGACCACCTTCCTCAAACTCATCGCCGCCGAACCGGATATCGCCCGCGTCCCGGTGATGATCGACAGTTCCAAGTGGGATGTGATCGAGGCCGGTCTGAAGTGCGTATCGGGCAAGCCGATCGTCAACTCGATCTCGATGAAGGAAGGCGTGGAGCCGTTCCTGGCCCAGGCGAAGAAGTGCATGGACTATGGCGCCGCCGTGGTCGTCATGGCCTTCGACGAGACCGGCCAGGCCGACACCCGCGAACGCAAGATCGAGATCTGCTCGCGCGCCTACCAGTTGCTGACCGGCATCGGCTTCCCGCCCGAGGACATCATCTTCGACCCCAACGTCTTCGCGGTCGCCACCGGCATCGAGGAGCATGACCGCTACGGGCTCGATTTCATCGAGGCGGTGGTCGAAATCCGCAAGGCCTGCCCCCACGTCCACTTCTCGGGTGGCCTTTCCAACCTCTCGTTCTCGTTCCGCGGCAACGAGACGGTGCGCCGGGCGATGCACTCGGTGTTCCTCTACCACGCGATCCCCGCCGGGCTCGACATGGCCATCGTCAATGCGGGCCAGCTCGACGTCTACGACCAGATCGACCCCGCCCTGCGCGAGGCTTGCGAAGACGTCATCATGATGCGCCGCCCCGGCGTGGGCGAGGACGGCAAGACCTCCACCGAACGCCTGATCGACCTCGCCGAAAGCTACAAGGGCAAGGACAAGGTCGCGGAAAAGGCCGCCGAGGAATGGCGCGGCTGGGACGTGACCAAGCGCATCGAGCATGCCCTCGTGCGCGGCATCGATGCCTATGTGGTCGAGGATACCGAAGAAGCGCGCGCCGCCATCGCCGCAGCGGGCGGACGCCCGATCGAGGTGATCGAAGGCCCGCTGATGGGCGGCATGAACGTCGTCGGCGACCTGTTCGGCTCGGGCAAGATGTTCCTGCCCCAGGTCGTGAAGTCGGCCCGCGTGATGAAGAAGGCCGTGGCCCACCTGATCCCCTTCATCGAAGCGGAAAAGGACGCCGGCGCCAAGGCCAAGGGCCGCATCATCATGGCCACCGTCAAGGGCGACGTGCATGACATCGGCAAGAACATCGTCGGCGTCGTACTCCAGTGCAACGGCTACGAAGTGATCGACCTCGGCGTGATGGTGCCGTGGAGCAAGATCCTCGAATCCGCCAACGAGAACGATGCCGACATCATCGGCCTTTCCGGTCTCATCACCCCCTCGCTCGACGAGATGGTGACCGTGGCCGAGGAAATGCAGCGCGCCGGGATGGATATCCCGCTGCTGATCGGCGGCGCCACCACGTCCAAGGTCCACACCGCCCTGCGCATCGATCCCGCCTACAAGGGCCCCGTGATCCACGTCCTCGACGCCAGCCGCGCGGTCGGCGTCGCCTCGCAGCTCCTGTCGGACACGCAGGCGGTGCCTTTCGTCAGCTCCGTGGCCGACGAATACGAAAAGGTGCGCATTGCGCGCGAGGGCAAGGGCCAGAGCGAACTGCTCCCGATCGCCGATGCCCGCGCCAATGCCTTCGCGCCCGATTTCGCGCAGAAGCCCGGCGCCCCGCTGGAACCCGGCCTCCACGTATTCGCGGACTGGGATCTTGCCGAACTCGTCGAGACGTTCGACTGGACGCCGTTCTTCCGCGCCTGGGAACTGGCGGGCAACTACCCGGCCATCCTCGATGACGAGATCGTGGGCGAAAGCGCCCGCAACCTCTTCGCCGATGCCCAGGCGATGCTAGCGAAGATCGTCGAGGAAAAGTGGCTGACCGCCAAGGGCGTCTGCGCCTTCTGGCCTGCCGCCACCCAGGGTGACGATGTGATCGTCGGCGCCGGCGGCATGGACCCGCAGGTCGTCTACGACGCCATCCAGCAGGGCGTGGACGAAGGCCCGGACTTCGTGCGCCTGCCGTTCCTGCGTCAGCAGGTGAAGAAGAGCCGGGGCCCAAATGGCAAAGGACGGGCCAACTTCTGCCTGTCCGACTTCGTCGACCCCGCCGGAGACTGGCTGGGCGGCTTCGCGGTCGGCATCCACGGCATCGAACCGCACCTCGAACGCTTCCAGGCCGCGCACGACGACTATTCGGACATCCTTCTCAAGGCCCTGGCCGACCGCTTCGCCGAAGCCTTCGCCGAACGCCTGCACCAGCATGTCCGCACGAAACTGTGGGGCTATGCGCCGGACGAGCAGTTCACCAATGTCGCCCTGATCCGTGAGGAATATCGCGGTATCCGCCCTGCGCCCGGCTATCCGGCCTGCCCGGACCACTCGCTCAAGCCGATCCTGTTCGACCTGCTCAAGGCGCAGGACAATGCGGGGATCGTGCTGACCGAAAGCCAGGCGATGCTGCCCACCGCCGCCGTCTCGGGCTTCTATTTCGGCCACCCGGAAAGCCAGTACTTCGGCGTTGCCCGGATCGGCCGCGACCAGCTCGAAGACTATGCCGAACGGCGCGACGTGGACCTCTCCGTCGCCGAGCGCTGGCTGCGTCCCAACCTCGACTGATTGCAAAAGGCACCGCCGCCATCCCGATCGCGGCGGTGCCTCTCGTTACAATCCGGAAAAACCCCATCGAGCCCGATTGCCCAATGCCGCCGGGCAAGGCATCCATGCCCCAACGAAAAATGAATGGGGACGGGGCACCCGATGGGGACGACCGAAATCTACCTGATTGCGCTGACGATCATCCTCGCGGCGCCATATCTCGTGTGGCGGCTGCTGCGCACCGAGCATTGGGCGCCGCTGGTCGTCGTCCAGATCATCGGCGGCATCCTGCTCGGCCCCGGCGTGCTCGGCCATGCGGCGCCGGACTTCCACGCGCTGGTCTTCAACCCGCAAGTCATGACCGCGCTGAACGGCGTGGCCTGGTGGGCGGTGATGATGTTCGTCTTCGTCGCCGGAGTCGAACTCGATCTCAGCGACGCCTGGAAGCATCGCGGCGAAACCACCCTCACTGCCGCCTGCGCCCTGCTTACCCCGCTCGCCTTCGGCGCCCTCGCCGCTGCGCTGCTGCTGCGTTCGCCCGGCTGGATCGGCCCCGAAGGCAGCTATCCGCAAGCCGTGCTCGGCGTGGGCATGGCCTGCGCCGTCACCGCCCTGCCGATTCTGGTGCTGCTGATGGAAAAGCTCGGCATTTTCCGGGAACCGCTCGGCCAGCGCCTGCTGCGCTATGCCAGCCTTGACGATATCGCGATCTGGGGCGTGCTGGCGCTGATCCTGGTGGACTGGGAGCGCGTCGGCCGGCAGGGCCTGTTCCTCGCCGCCTTCGCGGTGGCCTCCTTCGCCGTCCGCGCGCTGTTCAGGCGCCTCGGCGAACAGGACCGCTGGTATGTGGCGCTGATCTGGCTGGCACTCGTCGGCTTCGCGGCGGACTGGTCCGGACTGCACTTCATGGTCGGCGCCTTCCTTGCCGGCGTCGTGCTGGACGCCGGCTGGTTCAGCCGCGAGAAACTCGACCTGTTCCGCGAATTCCTGCTGCTGACCGTGATGCCGGTGTTCTTCCTCAGCACCGGCCTGCGGACCAACTGGGGAATGGGCGGGGCGATGGTGATCGGTGCAGCGATCCTGTTCCTGGTCGCCTCGGTCGTCGGCAAGCTGGCGGGCATTCACCTCGCCGGAAAGCTGCTGGGCTGGAAGAAGGGCGAAGCGAGCGTGATCGGCTGGATGCTCCAGACCAAGGCGCTCATCATGATCATCTTCGTCAACGTCCTGCTGGACAAGAAGATCGTCACCCCGGAGACCTTCACCGCCCTGCTGCTGATGGCGGTGATGAGCACGATGCTGACCGTGCCCATCGTCAAACCCCGCCTCGCCCGGCTGGCCGCCAGCGACTAGGTCTAGACACCCGCCCTTCCGGCCAGCGCTTCCGCCGCCTGCCAGAACGCCTCGACGAAAGCCTGATCCTCGACCAGCGGATTGGGCTTTCGCGGCGCGCGTTCGAACCAGTAGCCGCCGCTCGACCGGCCCGGCTCTTCCGCCGTCGCCAGCCAGATCACCGTATCCGCCCCCTGCACCGGCGTCAGCTTCGGCGCATCGCCGTAGGCCGCCTGCACGCTGTCCGGCGTATGCGAGAAGAAATTGCTGCCGACCGTGCCGGGATGGACCGAATGGGCCACGACACCATCCGCCGCCAGCCGGGGCGCCAGCGCGCGGGCATGAAGCACATTGGCGAGCTTCCCGCTGCAGTAGGCCGCGCCCGGGCTCCAGTTGCCGAGGTTCTGCAAGTCGGCAAGATTGATGGCGGGGATCATCTCGCTGCCATCCGAGGCGGTGTTGACGATCCTGACACGGCCCTCCGGCGCATCCGCCGCAGCCTTGCGCAGGAGCGGCAGCAAGCGGGCGGTCAGCGCGAAAGGCCCGATGAAGTTGGCGGCGTAATTCGCCTCGAAACCCTCGGCCGTCAGCGCCTGTTCGCGCGCCATGCCGCCCGCGTTGTTGACCAGTACATCGATGGAATCGACCTTTTGCGCGATCGCATCCGCCAACCGGTCGACTTCGGCCAGCAACGATAGATCGGCGCGCAGCATCTCGATCTCGCCGCCATCGGCCGCAAGGTCTGCCTCGGCCGCCGCACATCGCTGCGGATCGCGGCCCACGCCGATCACCCAGAACCCCTGCTTCGCCAGGGCCCGTGCCGTCTCCAGCCCGATGCCCGAACTTGCGCCCGTCACTACCGCCACGCGTTTGGTCATGCCTGCCAATCCTCTCCATTCATTGCCGCCATTTCCACTACCCGGGCGGCCAAACCGCAAGCTTTGGCGCGGAAACGGAGGAAATCATCGGTTCGGCGGTTTTCAGACATGCCCATGCTCTGCCATAAGCGCCCCGTGCCAGACGCTGACCTTCTCGCCGATCTCCTGCCTGATGCTCACGAAGCGCTTCATGCAACCTTCGGCTTCAACGCCTTCCGCGGGGTGCAGGATCAGGTCGTCATGCGCGCGCTTTCCGGCCGCTCGACCCTGGCCGTCATGCCCACAGGCGCGGGCAAGTCGCTGACCTACCAGCTTCCTGCGGTCATGCTGGACGGGACCTGCGTGGTCGTGTCCCCGCTGATCGCGCTCATGCACGACCAGCTTCGCTCGGCCCGCGCCAACGGCATCCGCGCCGCCACGCTCACCAGCGCCGACACCGATCGCGGCCTCACCATGGACCGCTTCCGCGCCGGTGAGCTGGACCTGCTCTACATCGCCCCCGAACGCGCCAGCCAGCCGCATTTCCGCGAGCTTCTGGAACAGTCGCGCGTCGCCCTCTTCGCCATCGACGAAGCACACTGCGTGTCCGAATGGGGCCATGACTTCCGGCCAGACTATCGCCTGCTGCGACCGCTGCTCGACGCTTTCCCGGACGTGCCGCGCCTCGCGCTGACGGCCACGGCAGACCACCATACCCGCACCGACATCCTCGCCCAGCTCGGCATTCCCGACGAAGGACTGATCGTTGCCGGGTTCGACCGTCCCAATATCCGCTACACGATCCGCCCCCGCGAAAGCGCGATGCGGCAGATCAAGGCAGTCATGGACGAGAACCCCGGCCCCGGCATCGTCTATGCACCCACCCGCGCCCGCGTCGAGCAACTGGCAGAAACCCTCGCATCCGCCACCGGGCGGCGCGTGCTGCCCTATCACGCCGGGCTCGACCCCGAAGTCCGCGCCCGCAACCAGGCGGCTTTCGTGGCCTCGGAAGACATGGTAATGGTCGCCACGGTGGCTTTCGGCATGGGTATCGACAAGCCCGACGTGCGCTTCGTCGCCCACGCCGGCATCCCCAAGTCGATCGAGGCCTATTACCAGGAAACCGGCCGTGCCGGGCGCGACGGCGATCCCTCGGTCGCGGTGATGTTCTGGGGGGCCGACGATTTCGCCCGCGCCCGCCAGCGTCTGTCCGAGATCGAGCCGCACCGCCTGCAAAGCGAACGCCAGCGCCTCGATGCGCTCGCAGGGCTCGTGGAAACCGCCGAATGCCGCCGCGCGGTGCTGCTGCGCCACTTCGGCGAAACACCCGCCTCGTCCTGCGGCAATTGCGACAACTGCCTCGAACCGGCGGGCGTGATCGATGTATCCGAGCTGGCGCGAAAGCTCCTCTCCACGGTCTATCGTACCGGGCAGAGCTACGGCCTCGGCCATCTTGAAAAAGTGCTGCTGGGCATGAGCGACGACCGCGTGCTGCAACGCGGGCATGACCAGCTCTCGGTCTTCGGCATCCTGACGGCGGACGAGCAACCGCTGCTAAAGCCGCTCGCCCGCGCCCTGCAGGCCCGCGGCAGCCTGCTGCCGACCGAGCATGGCGGCCTGTCCCTGGGCGGAGATGCGCGGGAAATCCTCAAGGGCGAAGCCGCGGTGATGATCGTCGTTCCGCCCAAGCGCGAAAAGAAGAAGCGCGGCGGCAAAGGCGGGGCGGACAGCGGCGCCAACCCGGTGGGCGATCCGCTGTTCGACGCCCTGCGCGCGCTCCGCCGCGATCTTGCGCAGGAAGCAGGGGTTCCGCCCTATGTCGTGTTCCACGACGCCACCTTGCGCGAAATGGCCACCGCGCGCCCGTCTTCACTGGCGCAGCTCGGTGAAATCGGCGGCATCGGCGCGCGCAAGCTCGAAGCTTATGGCGAGGCTTTCCTGGCGGTGATCCGCCAGCACTGAAGGCCCAGCGCCCTCAGGCCTTCGCTTGTTCGAACACCGCAAGCTGGGCGGCGAAGGCGCGCTGGAAGGCCGGACGCGCCTCGCCGCGCGCCACATAGGCAAGCACGGTTTCGTTGGCGGCCAGCACATCCGATCCGCCGAGCCGCCGCAGCACCTGCACCATCATCAGGTCGCCCGCGCTGAATTCGCCTTCCAGCCACTCCGACGTGCCGAGACGCACGGCGAGTTCCGCCAGCCGCGCCTCGATACGCTGTTCGATGGAAGCGAGGCGCGTTTCATACCAGGGGCGCTCACGCTCGAACAGCAGGACCTCGGAGCGCTGCACGATCACCGGTTCGACCGTGCTGAGGGCGGCGAAGATCCACATAACCGCCCGCATCCGCGCGTCTCCACCTTCCGGTAGCAAGCCCGGATGGCTCTGCGCGATATGCAGGACGATGGCCCCGGATTCGAACAGCGCGAGATCGCCTTGCTCATAGGTCGGGATCTGCCCGAAAGGATGGCGCGAGCGGTGATCCGGCTGCTTCATTTCCTCGAAAGAGACGAGGCGCACGGCGTAGGGCTGGCCCACTTCCTCCAGCGCCCAGCGCACCGCCATATCGCGGGCGAGGCCCCTGCCGCGATCGGGCGACTGGGCAAAAGCGGTGATCGTAGGCTGCGGCATGGCGGCTCTCCCGTTCACCGGCATGATGGGCCGCGAGCGCAATTTCGGCAACCGGGTTCGTCATTTGCGCCGAGTTGGGTTATGGGGCCGCGATGATCCGCATATTGATCGATGCCGACGCCTGCCCGGTGAAGGACGAAACCTACCGTGTCGCCGCGCGCTACAAAGTGCCGGTGGTGGTTGTCAGCAACAGCCCGATCCGGGTGCCGCAAAGTCCGCTCATCTCCCGCAAGGTGGTGAGCGATGCCTTCGACGCCGCCGACGACTGGATCGCCGAGAACACCGGGCCGGGCACCGTCGTCATCACCGCCGATATCCTGCTGGCGGACCGCTGCCTGAAGCTGGGGGCGCAAGTCGTGGCGCCGAACGGAAAGCCCTTCACCACCTCCTCGATCGGCAGCGCCATCGCCACCCGCGCAATCATGGCCGACCTGCGCGCCGGCGGCGATGCCATCGGCGGCCCGCCGCCGTTCAGCAAGACGGACCGTTCCCGGTACCTCTCAAGCCTCGATCAGGTGGTGGTCAGGCTTCTGCGGAGAGGCTGAGCGCCCCTCCCTAATCCCGAGCTCATGCTCGCACGTCCGCGCCTGACGGGTGGAGGCCGCCTGCGACCTAATTTTCCCGCCGTTCGAAGGAAACCGGAACGGCCAGCCGGAACGGCAGCTCTGGCGAGGCAATCCGCGATTCCGTACCGTTATCGTGAATCAGCACCGCGCGGCCGACGCCGGGCGTGGCGACCACGGCCACCACACTATCGACCCATTCGTGCAGCAGCGCCTTGGCGCGGACCAGTTCGGCCTCGGCGCGGGTGGTGGTGCCCGAAGCTTCGAGTTCGGCTTCGAGCTCGACGATCCGGGAGGTCGCCTCGCCGATGCGGTCGGTGTTCTCGCTCATGATCGGGATTCCTCGGCAAACATCGTTCGCCTAGGTGGCCACCCCGATCAGGCGAGGCAAGGCCGGAGCACCGGCAATCGCCTGCGCGTTACCTCCGTCCGGCCCGCTTCGCCGTTGCCAAGGCGAAACCCGCACTTTTTAAAGCGGGTTGTCGAGCTTGATGATCTCTTCCTCGCTCGCGCGCTGGGTGGTCTTGATCTGGCGCGGGGCGAGGAAACTGTCGAGCACCGGCTTGTCGCGTTCGTAGAGATCGTTGAACGGCTTGAGCTGCCCGTCGATCGAGCGGGCATATGTGAAGTAGGTCAGGTAGACCGGGAACGTCCGGGTCATCTCGACCTTGGTATAAGTGCCGGAACGAGAGATTTCGGCAGCTTCGGTGGCGCTCTTCTTGGCGCCGAGAATGGCCATCGTCATGCCCAGTTCCACCGCGCGCTCGGTGCGGATGCAGCCATGGCTGAAGGCGCGCACGTCCGAGTTGAAATACTGCTTCGACGGCGTGTCGTGCAGATAGATCGCGTGCGGGTTGGGCATGTCGATCTTCATCAGGCCAAGCGAGTTGTTGGCACCGGGCTGCTGGACCACGGTGATGGTGCCGTCGCCGTTCTTGGTGGCCTTGTAGCCCGCATTGCGCGCCCAGGTCGGGTTGTTCAGCACCTTCGCGCCAAGGCCTTCACCCTTCACGATGGATTGCGGCACCGTCCAGGTCGGGTTGAAGACCACCGCGCTCACCGTTTCGGCGAGCTGCGGCGTCGCCGTGCGGCCGGGCTTGCCGACCACGGTCTTGTAGCTGCGGATGATCTTGTTGCGGACCACGAGGCGGAGCTGGAATTCCGGAATGTTGGTCATCAGGTACACGTCGCCAAGGTCGCGGGCGAGCCAGCGCCAGCGGTCCATATTGGCCTGGATCAGCGCGCGGCGCGCCTTGTTCGCCATGGGGGTGGCGTTGAGATCGGCCTTGAGCGCGGCATAGTCGGGATTGGTCGGGGCCAGCTTGTCGACGACGCCCGCCACGTCATGCTCCGAAAGCGCCTGCGCCATGATCTGGGCGGTCGGCATGAGATCCTGGTCGGGATCGACCGCGAACCACTGCACGCGCGACTTCATCGGCGTGCGACCGTCGCGAAGATCCTCGATCAGCCAGCCGAACACGCGGCTCGCCAGCGCATCGAGGTCGTCACCCTCACCCTTGGCGATCGCCGCCTTAAGCGCGGCGGGCTGATAATCGGCCGGAACGAGACCTTCCTTGCCGATGTAGCCCACGGTCGACAGCAGCGCCTTGGCATCGGCCACCGACCAGGACATCACCGGCTCCGCCAGCAGCGTATCCTGCACGACCGGATAGGACACGGTCGGAATGGCAGTGGGAACCGCGCTGGGCTGGATGACCGGCTGCACGGCCGGGCGCGAGACCGGCTTCGTGGAAGCGGAAGACGGCACGGCCGGGGTCGCCTGCGTGGTCGGCAGGATCGAGGTCGGCGTCGACACGGTCTTCTTCTTCGTTGCCGTATCCGTCCTGGCGGAATCCGCCTTCTGGGCCAGGGCCGGCTCCGCTGCGAGACCCGTCGCCGCGATGACCGCCAGCACGCTGCAACCGAACCTCATGAAACTCGCCATTGTGATCTGAACCTGCCCGTAGTGATGCGTGTGTGATGCAAGGAGGAAACGCAGCCATGTGAAGACGGCTGCCGATAGTCCCCGCTTTGCCCCTATATAAGGCCTACATCAAGGATTTCGCCTGTCGCTGCGATGAATTGCTTGCCTGGAGGCTTGCGCCCGGCGACAGGCAGGGCCTGATGAGTACAGCCGCAGCCCCCCTTTCGGACCATCGTCCCTCAGTCCTGCCGGTGCTTGCGGTGATTGCGGGGATCGCCACGTTCAGCGCGATGGACGCCGCGATCAAGGGCGCCTCCATCGCGATCGGCGTGTTTACCGCGCTGCTGCTGCGCAATCTCTTCGGCACGATCCTCACCCTTCCGCTCTGGCTCGTCGCGGGCCGCCCGGTACCCTCGCGCGCGGTACTGAAGGTCCACGCCCTGCGCGCGGCGATCACTTCGGCGATGGCTGCGCTGTTTTTCTATGGCCTGGTACGAATTCCTATGGCCGAGGGAATCGCGATTTCCTTCGTCTCGCCGATCATCGCGCTCTATTTCGCGGCGATCCTGCTGGGGGAGACGATCCGCCGCCGCGCCATCGTCGCCTCGCTGCTGGGCATTCTGGGCGTGCTGGTGATCGGCGCCGGACGCTTCGGCGCGGGGAGCTATTCGAACGAGGCGATAGAGGGCACGACCGCGATCCTGCTCTCCGCCGTGTTCTATGCGATCAACCTCGTTCTCCAGCGCAAACAGGCGCTGCTGGCAGGGCCGGTGGAGATCGCGCAGTTCCAGAACCTGCTCGTTACGCTGATTTTCCTGGCTTTTTCGCCCTGGTTCGCGGTCGTGCCGGATGGGCGGAGCCTGGTTCTCATCCTTGCCGGAGCGGCGCTGGCGACAAGTGCCCTGCTGTTCCTGTCCTGGGGCTATGCCCGTGCCGAGACGCAAGTACTGCTGCCGATCGAATATACCGGCTTCTTCTGGGCCGCCCTGCTGGGCTGGCTGATGTTCGGGGAGCGACTTGATGTCTCCACCGTTGCCGGGACGATTCTCATCATGATCGGCTGCTGGACAGGTGCAAGAAACGCAAAAGTCGAGTCCTAGTCACCACGCACGCCCCCTTGACCTGAGGGCCGCGAACGCGCATCGGCGGGGCCGAAGAATCCGCTTGTCGCGATGCAGCACGGCGATGATTTTCGGAACCTGGGCTAGTGGGTTTCGGAATAGCCGCTCTTCACGTGGCACGCTCCATACAGAAGGGGATAATACCCAATATGACCCAGGTCGGACAGGATACGCTCGGCACCCGCAGCACCATGATAGTCGGCGGCAAGCAGATCGCCTACTACTCTCTCAAGAAGGCTGCCGAAAAGGTTGGCGACGTTTCGCGCCTTCCCTTCTCGATGAAGGTCCTTCTTGAAAACCTCCTGCGCTTCGAGGACGGCGGCTTCACCGTCTCGACCAAGGACATCCAGTCGGTTGCCGACTGGCAGAAGAACCCGGTTACCGGCGACGAGATCCAGTACCGTCCCGCCCGCGTTCTGCTTCAGGACTTCACCGGCGTTCCCTGCGTGGTCGATCTGGCCGCCATGCGCGATGCCATCGCCACCCTCGGCGGCGACACCAGCAAGATCAACCCGCTGGTTCCCGTGAACCTGGTGATCGACCACTCGGTCATGGTCGACGAATTCGGCCACCCCAAGGCGTTCGAAGAGAACGTGGAAATCGAATATCAGCGCAACATGGAGCGCTACGACTTCCTCAAGTGGGGCTCCAAGTCGCTCGACAACTTCTACGCCGTTCCCCCGGGCACCGGCATCTGCCACCAGGTGAACCTGGAAAACATCGCCAAGACCGTTTGGTCGAGCGAAGACCAGAACGGTGAACTGGTCGCCTATCCCGACACCTGCGTCGGCACCGACAGCCACACCACCATGGTCAACGGCCTGGGCGTGCTGGGCTGGGGCGTGGGCGGCATCGAGGCGGAAGCCGCGATGCTCGGCCAGCCGGTCTCGATGCTCATCCCCGAAGTCGTCGGCTTCAAGCTGACCGGCGAGCTTCAGGAAGGCGTCACCGCCACCGACCTCGTGCTGACCTGCACCGCCATGCTGCGCAAGCACGGCGTGGTCGGCCGCTTCGTCGAATACTTCGGCCCCGGCCTCGCCTCGCTGAGCCTTGCCGACCGTGCGACGCTTGCCAACATGGCCCCGGAATACGGCGCCACCTGCGGCTTCTTCGGCATCGACGAAAAGACCATCGACTACCTGCGCCTCACCGGCCGCGAGGAAGAGCAGATCGCCCTCGTCGAAGCCTATGCCAAGGAACAGGGCTTCTGGATCGACCCGGCCGCCGCCGACCCGATCTTCTCCTCGACCCTCGAACTCGACATGTCGACCGTCGTGCCTTCGCTCGCCGGCCCGAAGCGTCCGCAGGACTGGGTCGCGCTTCCCGACGTCGACGACGTGTTCAACAAGGACATGGCCGACACCTACAAGAAGACCGCCACCCGCGTTCCCGTGGAAGGCAAGGACTTCGACATCGGTGACGGCGACGTCATGATCGCCGCCATCACCTCGTGCACCAACACCTCGAACCCGGGCGTGCTGGTTGCGGCAGGTCTCGTCGCCAAGAAGGCCGACGAACTGGGCCTGAAGCCCAAGCCCTGGGTCAAGACCTCGCTGGCACCGGGTTCGCAGGTCGTCACCGACTACCTGAACAAGGCCGGTCTCCAGTCTCACCTCGACAACATCGGCTTCAACCTGGTCGGCTACGGCTGCACCACCTGCATCGGTAACTCGGGCCCGCTCGCGGAACCGATCTCGAAGGCGATCAACGAGAACGGCCTCGTCGCCTCGGCGGTCATCTCTGGCAACCGCAACTTCGAAGGCCGCGTCTCGCCGGACGTGCGCGCGAACTTCCTGGCCTCGCCGCCGCTGGTCGTCGCCTACGCTCTGAAGGGCACCGTGGTGGAAGACTTCACCACCACCCCGATCGGCGTGAGCAAGGACGGCGTGGACGTCTACCTCAAGGACATCTGGCCGACCAACCTCGAAGTCAGCACCACGATGAATGCCTGCGTCGATCGCGGCATGTTCCAGGCCCGATACGCCGACGTCTACAAGGGCGACAAGCACTGGCAGGCGATCAACGTCGTCGGTTCGGACACCTACTCGTGGCGCGCCGGTTCGACCTACGTCGCCAACCCGCCGTACTTCGAGGGCATGGAAATGACCCCGGCGCCGGTGAACGACATCATCGAGGCGAAGCCCCTGCTGATCCTCGGCGATTCGATCACCACCGACCACATCTCGCCGGCCGGTTCGATCAAGGCCGACAGCCCGGCAGGCCAGTGGCTGATGGAGCACCAGGTCGCCAAGGCGGACTTCAACTCCTACGGTTCGCGCCGTGGCCATCACGAAGTCATGATGCGCGGCACTTTTGCCAACATCCGCATCCGCAACGAAATGGTCCCCGGCATCGAAGGCGGCATGAGCCGCTTCGGTGAAGAGGTCCTGCCGGTCTACGACGTGGCGCAGAAGTACAAGGCCGAAGGCACGCCGATGGTGGTCGTGGCCGGCAAGGAGTACGGCACCGGTTCGTCGCGCGACTGGGCGGCCAAGGGCACCAACCTGCTCGGCGTGCGCGCCGTGATCGTCGAGAGCTTCGAGCGTATCCACCGTTCGAACCTGGTCGGCATGGGCGTGCTTCCGCTGCAGTTCAAGGACGGCGACAGCCGCCAGTCGCTCGGCCTGACCGGCGACGACGCCTTCACGATCAAGGGCGTTGCCAGCCTCAAGCCGCGCCAGGACGTGGAAGTCGAAGTGACCCGTCCGGACGGTTCGACCTTCACCTTCACCGCGCTGTGCCGCATCGATACCGCCAACGAAGTGGAATACTTCAACAACGGCGGCATCCTGCAGTACGTGCTGCGCAAGCTGGCCGCCTAAGCGACCGGCAGCCTTAACCGGCTCGGTAAAACCCCGTCCCGCGTTCGCGCGGGGCGGGGTTTTCCTTTTGGCGCTGCCTCGGCGACATGACCGGACACGAAAAAGGGCGGCGCCGAGGCGCCGCCCTTCCTGCTTCCCCCGGTGGTGGGAAACTCAGGTCTTGCGGCGGGCCAGCCGCTGGCGACCGATCACCGCTGCCGCCGCCGCGCCAAACAGGATCAGCATCGGCGGTGCCGGAACGTCGGTCGGCGGTCCAGGCGGCGAACCATCTCCGCCGGTCGAAGTGGTGGTCGAACCTGACGAACCGGTCGAGCCCGACGATGTCGAGGTCGAACTCGAACTGCTCGTCGACGACGACGTTGAACTGGACGAGGAGGTGGAACTGGACGACGAGGTGGAGGAACTCGTGCTGGTCGAAACATCGCCGGAACTGGACGAAGTCGTCGTCGAGGTGATTCCGCCCGTTGTTGTGGTGGTGGTCAGCCCCCCCGTGGTCGTGGTGGTCGTGAGACCGCCGGTCGAGGAAGAGGAAGACGTCGATCCGCCGGTCGTCGTGGTCGTCAGTCCGCCGGTGGACGATGAACTGGAGGTGGAACCACCGCTGCTGGTCGAGCTGATGATGACGTTGCCGCCGCTAGAACCACCGCCGCCGCCGAAGAAGCCGCCGAAGAAACCACCGCCGAAACCGCCTCCTCCGCCGCCGATCACGACCGGCGCGCCGCCGCTGCCGCCGGCGTAGCTCGGCGGCGGGGCGGGCGGAATGTAGGGCGGGGGCAGCGGCACCATGGCCACTTGCGGCTGGTCGCAGCAGGTCCGCTTGACGATGCGGCGCATGCGCCTGGTGGTCCGTTCCGGCTCCTTGCGCACGAGGCGCCTGGCCGGACGCTCGACTTTCGCCACTTTCGCGACCTTCGCCGACTTCAGCTTGCGATACTCGACACCGCTCTTCTGAGTCTCGGCGACATGGACGGCGCCGCCGCCAATGATAGCGCAGCCCGCCGCACAGGCAGACAGTTTCGCCAAGGCCATCCGAACCGACATGATCGTCTCTCTCTTCGTTCTGCTCGGCTCGTGTGCGACTGCGACCGACACCACTTGAACCGACTTGCCATCAACAAGCGCAGAGAGCGGTTAACGGAACAATGCCGTTAACCGAGTTTCGACAGTCCCGTAGCGGGAAATCGCGTTAGTTTTCCGATGTAACGCACAACCTGTGCCGAAGCGGGACTATCGAAAGACAGGTCTGTAAACACAACCGACAGTTTTCTGGCGGAAATCGCCTTTCCCTCAATCGCCTTCCGAATCGAAAAGTCCGCCCGGAATGGGGCCCTGCGGGCCTCCGGATTGCGGCGGCGTCATGCCCAGGTGCTGCCAGCCCATGTCGTTCAGGCAGCGCCCGCGCGCAGTCCGCGCGACGAGGCCGAGCTGGATCAGGTAGGGCTCGATCACTTCCTCGATCGTGTCGCGCGGCTCGGACAGGCCCGCCGCCAGTGTCTCCACACCCACCGGGCCGCCCTTGTAGATACCGGCGATCATCCGCAGGTAGCGGCGATCCTGCGCATCGAGGCCGATGGAATCGACTTCCAGCCGCGTCAGCGCGTCATCGGCGATTTCGTGAGTGATGATATCGCTGCCCGCGACATGGGCGAAATCGCGCACGCGGCGCATCAGGCGGCCTGCGACGCGCGGGGTGCCGCGCGCGCGGCGGGCGATCTCGGTCGCGCCGCCCTTGTCGATGCCGATGCCCAGCAGCCCGGCGCCGCGGGTCACGACCTTTTCCAGTTCCTCCACAGTGTAGAACTGGAGACGCACCGGAATGCCGAAACGATCGCGCAGCGGCGTCTGGAGCAGGCCCTGACGCGTCGTCGCACCGACCAGCGTGAAGGGCGGCAGGTCGATCCGCACCGAGCGCGCCGAAGGGCCTTCGCCGATCATGAGATCGAGCGCACGGTCCTCCATCGCCGGGTAGAGCACTTCCTCGACCACCGGATTGAGGCGGTGGATCTCGTCGATGAACAGCACGTCGCCGTGTTCGAGATTGGTCAGCAGCGCGGCAAGGTCACCCGCCTTGGCGATCACCGGGCCGCTGGTGGCGCGGAAACCCACGCCCAGTTCGCGCGCGACGATCTGCGCCAGCGTGGTCTTGCCGAGGCCCGGAGGCCCGAAGAACAGCACATGGTCCATCGCCTCGCGGCGCGACTTGGCGCTTTCGATGAAGACACGAAGATTGTCCTTCGCCGCAGCCTGCCCGACGAATTCGGCAAGCGTCTTGGGCCGCAGCGCCGCATCGACGTCCTCGGGCTGGCGGGCAGAGGTAAGGATGGGATTATCGGTCATTGAAAACGGCAAACCTTCTTCGTGTAATCCCACGCTCCGCCCCCGTCCAAACAATGGTCGATGGCAAGGTCATTGCGGATAGACAGATAACCGGCCGCGGCAGCAAGCGCGAGCGCCGACACAATCATATACCGGCGCCTCAACACCGCGCCGGTTCCGGAGCACGCGGCGACAAGGCCGCTGACGCAAGTTCAGGATGACATTGGGGCGGGACGAAAACCTTGTTCACCCCGCCGCCTTCTTCAGCGCGACGCGGACAAGGTCGTTGAGCCCGGCATCCTCGCCCAGTTCCTCCACCGCCTTGCCGACCGCCATCGCGGCGATTGCGGGCTTGAAGCCGAGGTTCTGGAGTGCGGAAACGGCATCTGCGCTGGAAAATCCGGCAGGTGCCGCCACCGCCGCAAGGCCCGGCGCTCCGGGCACGGTGGGCATGCCGCCCGCCTTGTCCTTGAGTTCGTTGACGATGCGGCTGGCCAGCTTCGGGCCGACGCCGTTGGCGCGCGCGACCATGGCGCTGTCGCCGCCCGCACAGGCGCGCTGCAGTTCCTCGGTCGTCAGCGCCGAGAGGATCGCCAGCGCCACTTTAGAACCGACGCCCTGCACCGCCGTCAGCAGGCGGAACCAGTTGCGTTCCGCCCCGCTGGTGAAGCCGATCAGGCGCTGGTCGGTTTCCGAGACCTGCATCTCGGTATGGACGACAACCTTGTCACCCCGGATGCCGAGATGGTCGAGCGTGCGCGCCGAACAATGGACGAGATAACCGACGCCGTTGACGTCGATAATCGCCCAGTCGGGGCCGGTGTCGTCGAGCAGACCTGTAAGCTTGGCGATCATGGTTTGTTCCTATGGCATAGCGCGGATGGCCAAGGAAGGGCGAAAAGCGCCAAGGCTCTGGATGACTTGGCACAGCCGCTCGGCTAGCACGAAGGCATGGGGCAGAGCGGACAGCAGGGCGCAGCCGGAACGCGCAACCGGAACCGGCAAACGGGGTGGCTGGTCACAGGCGGCGTGCTGATCCTTGCGCTGGTGCTGAGGGCGCTGGCCTTCGCCCCGCTTGACCTGCTGCACCCCGACGAACTGGCGCAGTATCTCGAACAAGCCAACCGGCTCGCCACCGGGCATGGGCTGCTGCCGTGGGAAACGCGCTTCGGCATCCGCAACGAACTGATCCCGCAGCTTCTCTGCCTGCCGATGTGGATCGCCCACAGGCTGGCGCCGGGCACTCTCGCGCCGATGTACGCCGCGCGGATCTGCTATGCCGTGCTGACGCTGCTGGCCCTTCCCGCCGCGTGGCGACTGGGCGCGCTGACGTCCCGCCGCCATGCGCTGGTCGCGATGTTCGTCGTGGCGACATGGTGGCAGAGCGTGCTGTTCTCCGACCTGCTGCTGTCGGAAAGCCTTGCCGCGGCCCTGATCCTGCTTGCCGCCGCTCCGCTCCTGGACAGCGCCGCCGGCCGCGCGGCGATCACCGGCAGCGGCTTCCTGCTCGGCATCGGCCTGCTCGTCCGTTTCCAGTTCGCACCTTTCGTGGCGGTGCTCGCCCTTTCAGCCCTGTTCGCCGACGTCAGGCGGTGGAAACCGCTGGCGATCGGCGGCATCGCGGCGCTGGCGATCGGCGCGGCAAGCGATCTTGCGCGCGGCGCTGTGCCGTTCGGCTGGGTGATCGCCAACCTCACCAAGAACATCGGCGAGGGCAAGGCGGCTGGCTTCGGAACCAGCGGGCCGCTTGAATACCTGTTCGAATTCTATCGCCATTTCGGCGCCGCACCGTTGCTGTTCGCCGTGATTGCCGTGGTTCCGGCGGCGCGGCGATATGCCCCGCTGCTTCTCGCTGCCGCGCTCACCGTGGCTGCGCACAGCCTGATCGCGCACAAGGAATACCGCTTCGTCTGGATCGCCACGCTCGGCACCCTGACGATCGCGGGCATCGGCTCCCTGACGCTGGTGGACTGGCTGCTGAGAAACCGGACGGCCGGTCGACGCGATACGCTTCCACTGGCGGCGACCATGGCGATCTGGGCGCTGCTCAGCTTCGCCTCCTTCGCGACGACCGGCGGCTACCGATCGATGCGCGGAGGCGGCGGACTGAGCGAACTGGCGATAGCAGCCGCGCAGGACCCGCGCGTCTGCCGGCTTGCCGTAGCCGAATCCTACTATCTCTACGTGGTGCCTTCGATCCTGCCCCGCGACCTGCCGATCTCGGTGGCGCCCAAGGGCGTGCAGGAGGGGCGCAAACCGCTTCCTCCGGGGCTTGCCCGGGCGGCCAATGCCCTGCTGGCGGGAAGCGAACGCCCGCGAGGGGCGGAAGGGTACGAGAAGATCGCCTGCCGGCAACTTCCGAAGGAGCAGCCCTGCCTCTACCTTCGCCCGGGAAGCTGCACTCCTGACCCGGTGTACAATCTCCAGAGCTCGATCGAGCGGGCGGGGCTCTAGGCGCTTAAAGGTTCGCTTGCTGATCCTCGGGCACATCGTCCCACGGCCGGTAATAGAGCGCGGCGCAATCCTGCGCGAGCACGCCGCCTCTCAGCGTCAGGTCGTCCTTGTAGGCGTCCGCCACGAAATCGAGCGTCGAGAGGTGGCGATCCTCGAAGTACATCGGATGGACATCGCCGCGCCCCGCGCCATGGACGATGCGGCTAACCCCAGCCCAGATCGCGGCCATGGTGCACATGCCGCAGGGCTGGAGCGTGGAATAGAGCGTGGCGCCTTCGATGCGCATGTCGCCCATCGCCTTGCCAGCGGCGCGGAAGGCTTCGATCTCGGCGTGGGCGGTGGCATCGCAGCATTCGGCGGTACGATTGACGCCCGAGGCGACGAGGCGGTCCCCCAGCACGACCAGCGCGGCGATAGGGGTGTGCGACGGGTCGGTGCCCTTTCGCTCCACCGCAAGACGCAGGGCCTCGCGCATCCAGTTCTCGTCGGTACTGTCCATGAAGAGGCAACGGCGCTGCCCCCTGCCGGTTCCGTCAGCGATGGCTGCCGAGCATGTTGGCATGCGTGATGGCCACCGCCAGCGCGTCCGAGGCATCCTCGCCCGCCAGCGTCACGCCGGGCAGCAGGACCTTGAGCATATGCTGGATCTGCTTCTTGTCCGCCCCGCCGGTGCCGACGAGCGCCTTCTTGATGACCTTGGTGGAATATTCCGCCACCGGCATTCCGGCCCGCGCAAGGCTGAGCATGGCAACGCCGCGCGCCTGACCGAGCTTGAGCGTCGATTGCGGGTTCACGTTGACGAAGACCTCCTCCACCGCGCCCGAATCCGGACGGTGATGCAGGATCACGTCAGTGAGCGCGGCATCGAGTTCGACCAGCCGTTCGGCCATTCCGGCCTTGGCGTCCGTGCGGATCTGGCCGTTGGCGATATGGCTGAGCCGGCTGCCGCTCTTGGCGACGATGCCCCAGCCGGTGCAGGTCAGCCCCGGGTCGAGCCCGATGATGATCATCGCCTCAGTACCACATGTCGAAGGGGCCGTTCGGCTCCTCCGCTTCGGCGCGTTCCTGGAGGAGGGGAGCGGAAAGGTCGTGCGCGGACCGTCCGGGGCACGACAGGGTGGTGAGTTCCCGTTCCCCGCGCGCGCCTTCCAGCACGGCGATGCCCGAATAGGCCCGCCCCGGGCTCTCGCTCAGTTCGCCGTTCATCCCTTCGAACACGACGTAATGGAAGCGGCCGCGGCTGATGCGGACATGCCGTTCATAGCCGTTGCCCTGCCCGCGCACGTCGCCGACGCGCACGTTCGACCAGTCCGGCAGGCCGGCAAGGTCGATCTCCGCCTTTCCGCGCGGGCCGTAGCGATAATGCACGGTCTCGCCGTCGGAGCAGAGCGACCCCACTCCGCGCGGGAACGCGCAGGAGTAGAGCACCCGCTCGCCCGGCACGCAGTGGCTGGCCACTGGCGCGCCGCTGTCCGCGACCGCCGGCCCGGCAGGCGAAAGCGCCAGGCACGCGGCTCCCAGTGCCGCTACCGCGAGCACCGGGAAAACGGACGCTACGGGAAGCTGGATCAGCCCAGCTTCTCCATGACTTCGTCCGAGATTTCGTAATTGCCCCAGACGGTCTGGACGTCGTCGTCGTCTTCGAGAGTATCGACCAGCTTCATCAGCGTGCCGGCGGTGTCGGCATCGACATCGACGGTGAGGTTGGGCTTCCACGCCAGCTTCACGCCCTCGGCTTCGCCAAGGACCTTTTCCAGTTCGCGGGCGACTTCGTGAAGCGAATCGACCGAGACCCAGATCTGGTGGCTGCCGGGATTCTCGTCGCCATCGCCCATGTCGCTCTCGACATCGTCGGCACCGGCTTCGATGGCGGCTTCGAGGACCTTGTCCTCGTCACCCACGCTGGCGGGATACTCGATCAGGCCGAGACGCTCGAAACCGTGCGAAACCGCGCCCGAAGCACCAAGATTGCCGCCGTTCTTGGAGAAAGCGGTGCGCACGTTGGTGGCGGTGCGGTTGCGGTTGTCGGTCAGCGCCTCGACGATGAGGGCGACGCCGCCGGGGCCGTAACCCTCGTAGCGCACTTCCTCGTAGTTCTCGGCATCGCCCTTGCTGGCCTTGTCGATCGCGCGCTGGATGTTGTCCTTGGGCATCGACTGCGCCTTGGCCGCGTTGACGGCGGCGCGCAGGCGCGGGTTCATGTCCGGATCGGGCATGCCCATCTTGGCCGCAACGGTGATTTCACGGCTGAGCTTGCTGAACTGCGCCGAGCGCTTCTTGTCCTGCGCGCCCTTGCGGTGCATGATGTTCTTGAATTTGGAATGGCCTGCCATTGGGTCCGCCGTATTCGTTGTTCTGTCGAAAGGATGGGCGCCCTTACAACAGGCGCAGGGCAGAGGGCAACCGCCCCGCTGGAACGCAAGCGTCCTGCGCGGGCCCGGCCGAAAATTCGCCGGACCCGCACAACGGAAAGCAACCTTGCCTTTTCAGGCGATCAGTCGATGCCGAGAGCCGTCTTGTAGGTATCGAGCAGCATGTCCATCTCGCGGCGGTCGTCCGGCTTCATCTTACGGATGCGGACGATCTGGCGCATGATCTTGACGTCGTAGCCGACTGCCTTGCCTTCGTTGTAGACGTCGCGGATGTCGTCCGAAATGCCCTTCTTTTCCTCTTCGAGGCGCTCGACGCGCTCGATCAGCAGACGCAGGCGATCGTCGGTGGTTTCGGCCATCGGTATTGGTGCTCCAGAAAAAATCGTGAATCGGTTTGGCGGCGGCTGATAGCGGCTGCACCGGATTCGGGCAAAGGCGCCCCCTGTGGAAATCCTGTGCGTAGAGCGGGAAAAGTGCCCCGGTTGCCTCTGCCCGCCCCCTTGGCTAAGCAGCGTAAACGGTGACAACGTTCCCGGCTTTCAGCGGCTTCGGCCCTGAAGGATTCAAGTCCGGGACGGCCCGGCAGCCACTTTTTGGAGGTTGCCGATGCCCACTGCCATGCCCTGGATCGTTCTCGTCATTGCCGGTTTGTTCGAAGTCGTCTGGGCTTCGGCCATGAAACAGTCCCACGGCTTCACCCGGCTGTGGCCCAGCATCGTCACGCTCGCCGCGATGCTCGCCAGCTTCGGCCTGCTTTCCTGGGCGATGCGGGTGCTGCCGCTCGGCACCGCCTACATGGTGTGGACGGGCATCGGCGCTCTGGGCGCTTTCGCGGTGGGGATCGTGCTCCTCGGAGAAACGCTGAGCGTCATGCGCCTTGCCGCCGCCGGACTGATCCTCGCCGGGCTCGTGCTCATGAAGCTCGCGAGTTCCTGATCGACGCAACCGCGCGGGCGGCGACCCGGCGAACCGGGCCACAGGGTCGCCGACGGCCGAAGGATCAGTGCCCCGGGACGTTCTTCTTCACGCTTTCTTCCATCCGCGCGATCTGCTCCGGCGTCGCCTCGGTCTGGTAGGCCTGCTTCCATTCCCCGAACGGCATGCCGTGGATCACTTCGCGGGCGGCGGCCCTGTCGCCTGCGAACCCGGCATCGACGATCCAGTCGGCCAGGCAGTTGCGGCAGAATCCGGCCAATCCCATCAGGTCGATGTTCTGGGCATCGTGGCGGTTCTGGAGGTGGCGCACGAGGCGACGGAACGCGGCGGCGGCCACGGCGTCGTCAAGCTGGTCGATCTGGTCGTTTCCGTTCATATTTCTGCCAATCGTCCTTGGTTTGTCATGCCGCCTTTGCCATATGTCGCCGAAATATCGAAAGAGAGGCAGACAGATTTTGGCCACCACCCCTCCGTTTCGCCGTTCGCCGCACCATCGCGGCATCAAGCGCC
Source organism: Novosphingobium aeonii (assembly GCF_052279045.1). Lineage (NCBI taxonomy): Bacteria > Pseudomonadati > Pseudomonadota > Alphaproteobacteria > Sphingomonadales > Sphingomonadaceae > Novosphingobium > Novosphingobium aeonii. The sequence continues at coordinate 399,949 of NZ_CP176832.1, forward strand.
AGCGCAAGGTGAAGATTCTCGCCACGCTGGGGCCTGCCAGCCGCGACAAGGAGACGATCGCCAAGCTGCTCAAGGCCGGCGCCGACGCCTTCCGCGTCAACATGAGCCATGGCGACCATGAAACCCACCGCGAAACCATCGCCAACATCCGCGCGGTCGAAAAGGACCTGATGCGCCCGGTCTCCATCCTGTGCGACCTCCAGGGCCCCAAGCTGCGCGTCGGCACTTTCGCGGAAGGCAAGGTCTTCCTGCGCCACGGCGCGCACTTCACGCTGGACCGCGATCCCACTCCGGGTGACGAGAACCGCGTCTGCCTGCCCCATCCCGAACTGTTCGGCATCCTCCAGAAGGGCCAGCGCCTGCTGATCGACGACGGCAAGCTGCGCCTCGTGGTCATCAAGCCGGAAGCCGATTCGATCCTGTGCACCGCCGAAGTCGGCGGCTACATCTCGGATCGCAAGGGCGTGAACGTGCCTGACGCCATCGTCCCGGTCCCGGCGCTGACCGACAAGGACCGCCGCGACCTCGCTTTCTCGGTGGAGCAGGGCGCGGACTGGATCGGGCTCTCCTTCGTCCAGCGTCCCGAAGACGTGGCCGAGGCTCGCCGCCTGATCGGCGGGGCCTGTGCGCTCATGTCGAAGATCGAGAAGCCGGCTGCGGTCGATGCGATCGATGGTATCATCGAGCTCTCGGACGGCATCATGGTCGCCCGCGGCGATCTCGGCGTGGAACTGCTGCCCGAGGAAGTGCCCCCGATCCAGAAGCACATCATCGCCAAGACCCGCGCCATCGGCAAGCCGGTGGTGGTGGCCACGCAGATGCTGGAATCGATGATCACCAGCCCCTCGCCCACCCGCGCCGAAGTGTCCGACGTCGCCAACGCCGTCTATGACGGTGCCGATGCGGTTATGCTCTCGGCCGAGACGGCGGCAGGCCAGTGGCCGGTCGAAGCCGTGACCATCATGGACCGCATCGCCGTGAAGGTGGAAACCGATTCCACCTACCGCGAACGCATCCACCTCGCCCAGACCCCGCCCGATGCCACCACGGCAGACGCGCTCTCGGCATCCTGCGCCACCATCGCCGACACCCTGCCGATCGAAGGCATCATCGTCTTCACCGGCTCGGGCGGTTCGGCCCGCCGCGTCGCACGCGAGCGTCCCGGTGCGCCGATGCTGGTGCTGACCCCCTCGATGAAGACCGCCCGCCGCCTCGCGCTGCTGTGGGGCGCCCATACGGTGACCACCAAGGATATCGGCAGCTTCGAGGAAATGATCGCCAAGGGCAAGCGCATGGCCCTGCGCCACGGCTTCGGCGCCGCCGGCACGCGCCTGGTGGCGCTGGCGGGCGTGCCCTTCGGCACCCCGGGCTCGACCAACCTGCTGCACGTCGTGACGCTGACCGGCAACGAGCTGGATTCGCCGAACTGAAAGTGACGGCCGAGGAATGAACCCGACTTGTCCCGGACTCGATCCGGGACAAGTCGGGAAGATTTCGATCAGTCCCGCGCGCCGAACAGCGCGCTGCCGATCCGCACATGCGTGGCGCCAAGCATGACCGCGACCTCGAAATCGTCGCTCATGCCCATCGAGAGCTGCGAAACGCCGTTGTCCGCCGCGATCTTGGCGAGCAGCGCGAAGAACGGCGCCGCCTCGATGCCGAACGGCGGCACGCACATCAGGCCAGCAACGGGAATCTGCGCCTCGCGCGCGGCAGCCAGCAGCGCGGGCACCTCGGCAATCGCGCAGCCGCCCTTCTGCTCTTCCGCGCCGATGTTGACCTGCACGAAACAGGGAACCTGCCGCCCGGCCTTGTCCATCGCCTTGCCCAGCGCCGAAACCAGCGACGGCCGGTCGACCGAGTGGATGCAGTCGAACAGCGCCAGCGCGTCTTCCGCCTTGTTCGACTGAAGCTGGCCGACGAGGTGGAGCCGCAGGTCGGGGTGCGCCTCGCGCAGGGCGGGCCACTTGGCCTCCGCTTCCTGCACGCGGTTCTCACCGAACACGCGCTGGCCCTGTGCGATCAGGGGCGCGATGGCCTCGGCCGGGTGAGTCTTGGAAATGGCGACGAGTTCGATCGACGCGGGCTCGCGGCCGGCGATATGCGCGGCTTGCGCGATGCGGGCGCGAATGTCTTCGAGCGGAGATGCTGGCTGATCCATGGCGCGCTGCTATAGCGCCATCGTGCCGAACCGCCAGATGCCTCGTCCTTCCAGATCGCCGCTTCCCGACATTTGGCTGGTGAGCGATGCCCGCAACGATCGCGGGCTGGAGCACGCCCTTGCCCGGCTTCCGCGCGGATCGGGCCTGATCTACCGGCACTATCACCTCGCGCCGGCCGATCGCCGGGCGCGGTTCGAGGCGCTTGCCCGCGCCGCGCGGCGCTTCGGGCACCGCGTGGTCCTGTCCGGCACCGCCCGGCAGGCGCGGGAATGGCGGGCGGACGGCGCTTACGGAGCGGCCGGAAAGCTCGCCCCCGGGCCCGCGACCTTGCGCCTCGTCACCGTCCATTCCCTGCGCGAAATCGCCGAAGCCCGCCGGGCCCGTGCCGACGCCGTGTTGCTCTCGCCGGTGTTTCCCACCCGCTCCCACCCCGGCGCAGGCACGCTCGGCCCGGTGCGTTTCCACCTTCTCGCCGCACGTTCCGGCGTTACGGTGATTGCGCTTGGCGGCATGACCGGGCATCGGGCACGCCATCTGCCGACGCGAAAATGGGCCGCGATTCAGGGCCTTGCCCGATCACCCACAAGGGTGTTCCCGATCCATTCTTGACGGCGAGTCCCGCCAGAGCGCATTATCCAGGGCCCGACCAAGGCCCGATTTCCAGGGGGAATTTCCAATGGCCACACGGCCCCTCGCGCCCGGACGGCGAATCGCCAAGCCGAACTGGCGCGCCGTCATGAAGCGTTCTCTGCGCCGCGCCTCCGAGTTGAGCGGCGCGCTGGCGCTGTTCGCGGCGATGGCGTTCCTCGCCCTTGCGCTGGTGAGCTATCACCAGACGGACCCCTCCGCCTCCACGGCGGCAGGCGGCCCCGCGCAGAACTGGATGGGATCGGTCGGCGCCTGGGTGGCGGAGCGCGCGCTCGTGCTGTTCGGCCCGGTCGCGGCGCTTTTCATTCCCCTGCTTTACGTCTTCGCCCGCAAGCTCTGGCTGCTGGTCGAGGAGGACGACAACGAGATCGAGCATTCGAACCAGCGCTGGTGGCGCCCGGTGGCGGTGCTGGCGATCGCCATGATGCTGATCGCCACCGTCATGTCGCTGCTGTTCACCGAGCCCGGCGGCGTCCTTCCCGCCTCGATGGGCGGCATCACCGGCCTGCTCGGCGCCAAGGCCATCAATTCGATCTCCGCCTTCACGCCGGCGGCCGTGCAGGGCTGGATCACGCTCGTTCTGGCGCTGCTCTGCGCGCTGGCGGGCGTGGCGCTGATCGGGCAGGTCTTCGCGTTCGACTGGGTGCGCCTGCTGACCCTCCCCGGCCGCATCGGCCGCGCGCGAGAGGATGGCCCCGCTCCGGCCGCTGCCGCGAAGAAGGCGGAACTGCGCGAAACGGCGGACGACAAGCCCCGCGCCGCCGCCCGCGCGGAAGCGCCCGCCGGGATCGACGGTCCTTCGGAAAAGCCGCGCAAGGCCCCGGAGATCAGCGACCCCAAGGCCAGCCCCACCCCTGCGCAGCTCACCCTCGGCAACCGCCAGAAGGACATGTTCGACAAGTACGCGCTGCCGGGTCTCGACCTGCTGGCCGACCCGCCGCCCAATTCGCAGCCCAAGGTCGACAAGCTCAGCCTCGAACGCAACGCGCGCCTGCTGGAAACCGTGCTCGACGACTTCAACGTCAAGGGCGAGATCACGGCCGTGCGCACCGGCCCCGTCGTCACCATGTACGAACTGGAGCCTGCACCCGGCATCAAGGCCAGCCGCGTGATCGGCCTGGCCGACGATATCGCCCGCAACATGAGCGCGATCTCGGCGCGCGTCTCCTCGATTCCGGGGCGCACCGTCATGGGCATCGAACTGCCCAACGCCGACCGCCAGATGGTCTCGTTCAAGGAGATGGTCGCCTCCGAGGCCTTCGCCAATCACAAGGGCATGCTGCCGATCATCCTGGGCAAGGACATCGCCGGCGAACCCGTGGTCGCCGACCTTGCGACGATGCCGCACTTGCTCGTCGCCGGTACGACCGGTTCGGGTAAGTCGGTCGGCCTCAACGCGATCCTGCTCTCGCTGCTCTACCGCCTGACCCCGGCGCAGTGCCGCCTGATCCTCGTCGATCCCAAGGTGCTGGAACTCAAGAGCTACGACGACATCCCGCACCTGCTCTCGCCCGTCGTCACCGAACCGCCCAAGGCCGTGCGCGCGCTGAAGTGGGCGGTGGAGGAAATGGAGCGCCGCTACCGCCAGATGAGCGAGATCAGCGTGCGCAACCTCGCCAGCTTCAACGAGAAGGTCCGCACCGCCGCCGCCAAGGGCAAGCCGCTGGGCCGCCGCATCCAGATCGGCTTCGATCCCGAGACCGGCGAGGAACTCTACGAGGACCGCCAGCTCGACTACGAGGCGCTGCCGCAGATCGTCCTCATCGTCGACGAACTGGCAGACCTCATGGTCACCGTCGGCAAGGAAATCGAAGTGTTGATCCAGCGCCTCAGCCAGAAGAGCCGCGCCGCGGGCATCCACCTCATCATGGCGACCCAGCGCCCCTCGGTCGACGTCATCACCGGCGTCATCAAGGCCAACCTGCCGACCCGCATCTCCTTCGCCGTCACCAGCCGCATCGACAGCCGCACCATCCTGGGCGAACAGGGCGCCGAGCAGCTGCTGGGCAAGGGCGATATGCTCTACAAACCCAGCACCGACCCGATCAAGCGCGTCCACGGCCCCTTCGTCTCGGACGAGGAAGTCGAACACGTTGCCGACCACTGGCGCGGACAGGGCAAGCCGGATTACGTCGATGCCGTCACCGAAGAGCCGGAAGAAGGCTCCTTCGGCTTCGACGACCTCGACGCCACCGCTTCGGATGCACCGGAAGAGCGCAAGTACCGCCAGGTCTGCCAGCTCGTGTTCGAGAACCAGAAGGTCTCGGTCTCGTGGCTCCAGCGCCAGATGGGCGTGGGCTACAACACTGCCGCCAAATGGGTCGAACGCATGGAGCAGGACGGTTACGTCGGCCCCGCCAACCATGTCGGCCGCCGCGACATCTATCGCGACGAAAACGGCAGCCCGCTCTGATCGCGATGAATAGGCCGCACCCTCCGCTTCTGGCCGTGCTTCCCGTCCTGGCATCCCTGAGCCTGAGCCTGAGCCTGAGCCTGGGCCTGAGCCTGAGCCTGATCGCGGCGCCGACGCTCGCCGCCGCGACCGCGCAGTGGCAGCGCCTCTTCGTGCCGAATGTGGAGAACATGCTCGGCCGCAGGATCTATGTGGACAAGCTGAGCGTGAAGAGCGGCATGATCGGGCGGCAGTTCCAGCAGATGCAGGTGCTGCTGCGCGCCGGTGGCGGCTATCCGCAAGGCACCATGCTCTACGCCGACCGCGCGGTGGACTGCGCGAACGGGCGGGTGCTGTCCTATCACTGGCGGATCGTCCAGCCGAACGGCGCCGTCCTGCGGGACTGGAGCGACGCCAGCCCGGCGGTTTCCGCGGTACAGTGGGCAGGCGAGGACGGGCTGGTGCTGAAGTACGTCTGTACGGGAATATTGCCCCGCTAGGCGGCGCGGATAAATTCGGCCAAACTTCTCCGGCCCCCCTCCATCGAGGGTTACGCGCTGCGCTGCGAGGTTCTAAGTAACCCCTTCGCGCCCCGCTTTTTCCGCTTCCCGCCCGAAAGGCCCCGATGGAAGATCATACTCAGGCATTCCTGCTGAACGACGGCTTCCTGCTGCTCGGAACGGCGCTTGCCTTCGTCCTGCTGTTCCGCCGCCTCGGCCTTGGCGCCACCCTGGGCTACCTGCTCGCGGGGGCCATTCTCGGGCCCTATGCCTTCGGCCTCGTCGGCGATGCCGAGAACAAGCTGGGGATCGCGGAACTGGGGATCACGCTGCTGCTGTTCATCGTCGGCCTCGAACTGGCGCCGCGGCGGCTGTGGCGGATGCGCAGCGAGATCTTCGGGCTCGGCTTCCTGCAAGTGACCCTGTGCGGCCTCGCGGTTTCGGCGGTGATCTTCTATTCGACCGGGTTCAGCGTCGCCGCATCGCTGGCGCTGGGCCTGCCGCTCGGCCTGTCCTCGACGGCGCAGGTCCTGCCGATGCTCCAGAGCGCCGGACGCCTCAACACCCCGTTCGGCGAGCGTTCCTTCGCGGTCCTGCTGTTCCAGGACCTCTCGATCATCCCGCTCATCACCATCATCGCGGCGATGAACCGCAACCCGCACCTGCCGGAAGGCCCTCCGGGCTGGATCCTGGTGCTGGAGACGCTGGCCGCCATCGCCGGGCTCATCCTGGCCGGGCGCTTCGTGATCCGGCCGCTGTTCCGCCTGATCGGCAACCTGGGCGAGCGCGAGATGTTCGTCTTCGCCGCGCTGTTCACGGTAATCGCCTCGGCCGCGCTGATGCAGTCGCTCGGCCTGTCGACCGCGCTGGGGGCCTTCATCGCCGGGGTCATGCTGGCCGATACCCCCTATCGCCACGAACTGGAAGCGGACGTGGAGCCGTTCCGCTCGATCCTGCTCGGCCTCTTCTTCATGTCGGTGGGCATGATGCTGGACCTTTCGGCCATTGCCGAGCGGCCGATGTTCGTCGCCGCCATGGCGGTGGCGCTGATCGCGGTGAAGGCATCGGTGATCTTCGGCCTCGGCCTGCTGTTCAGGATGAACTGGCGCAGCGCGCTGGCGCTTGGCCTGCTGCTGAGCCAGGGCGGCGAATTCGGCTTCGTGCTCTTCGCCCAGGCCCAGAACGCCTGGCTGATCGAGCCGCAGGCGGCCAGCCTGTTCAGCGCCATCGTCACCCTGTCCATGATCACCACCCCGTTCCTGATGATGGCCACCGCGCGCATCCGCGAAATGCCCGTCAGCAAGGAAACCCGCGAAGGCCCGCGCAAGGACGGTGCCAGCGCGCTGGTCGTCGGCTACGGCCGCTTCGGCCAGACCGTGGCGCAAGTGATGATCGCCGCCGATATCCAGGTGACGCTGATCGACACCGATATCGAGATGATCGACGTGGCCAGCGGCTTCGGCGCGAAAGTCTGGTTCGGCGACGGCACCCGTATCGACCTGCTGCGGCAGGCAGGCGCGGGCCATGCGCAGATGATCGTGTTCTGCATCGACGGCGACCAGCTTTCGGAAAGCTTCCTCCTCAACGTCCACGAGGCTTTCCCGGATGCCCGCATCGTCGCCCGCGTCTACGACCGCCGCGCGATGATCCGCCTGAAGGACGCACCCGTCACCTTCATGGTCCGCGAAGTGATGGAATCGGCCGTGGTCATGGGCCGCGAGGCGCTGGAAGTGCTCGGCCTGTCCCTCGAACAGATCGACATTGCCGAGAATACCTATCGCTCCAGCGACAAGGAGCGCCTGTCGATCCAGTACGAGACCGGCGATCTGCGCGCCGCCCGTGACCGCATCCTCACCCAGGACCTGCGCGACGCTCACTGAAGGCGATCGGCCACCGGCGGCGGTCAGGGCACCGCATAGCCTTCGAAGCGCTTGATCCGCCGCAGCGAGAAGCTGGTCCGCATCGAGGAAACCCCCGGCAGCCGCGCCAGGCAGTCCCGGTGGATGCGGTCGTAATGATCGAGGTCGGCGGCGGCGACGCGCAACTGGTAATCCGCCGCGCCTGACATGAGGTGGCATTCGAGGATATCCTCGAAATCCCCCACCGCGCGTTCGAAGCGCTCCATCGCTTCGCGGGTCTGGCTGGTCAGCGTGATCTCGACGAAGACCTCCACGGCAAGCCCGAGCCGCCTGGCATCCACCCTTGCGGCATATCCCAGGATCAGACCCTGCTCCTCCAGCGCGCGGATACGGCGATGGCAGGCAGACGGCGAGAGATTCACCAGCGCGGCCAGTTCGGCGATCGAGCGCGAGGAGTCTGCCTGCAACGCACCAAGAAGTGCGCGGTCCGCCCGGTCCATGGAAAATTCTCTTGTCGTTTGTTTCAAGAGTGGGAAATATTCCTGTTCTTCTTTCTGACAAGCCCCAATTCGGTGAAACATTGCAGGGTGCCGGGTGTATCTCACGGGCAGGAGAGAATTTTGCCGGAGTGGAAAACATGCGTGTCGGTACCGTCAGGGAAATCAAGAACCACGAATACCGCGTCGGCCTGACGCCGGAGAGCGCCTGCGAACTCGTGGCGCACGGGCACGAAGTCTGGGTGGAAAGCGGCGCGGGTCTCGGCATCGGCGCCAGCGACGCCGATTATACCCGTCAGGGCGCGAAGATCGTGGCATCGGCGAGCGAGGTCTTCGAAGGCTGCGAAATGGTCGTGAAGGTCAAGGAACCGCAAGCGGGCGAACGCGCCATGCTGCGCGAGGGCCAGATCCTCTACACCTACCTCCACCTCGCGCCCGATCCCGAGCAGACCGCCGATCTCGTGAAGTCCGGCGTCACCGCGATCGCTTACGAGACCGTGACCGGCCCCGGCGGCCAGCTTCCGCTGCTCAAGCCGATGAGCCAGGTCGCGGGGCGCATGTCGATCCAGGCCGGCGCCACCGCGCTGGAAAAGGCCCATGGCGGACGCGGCGTGCTGCTGGGCGGCGTTCCCGGCGTGATGCCGGGCAAGGTGGCGGTGATCGGCGGCGGCGTGGTCGGCTTCAATGCCGCGCAGATGGCGGTGGGCCTCGGCGCCGACGTGACCATCCTCGACCGCAGCCCCGACGTGCTCGAACGGCTCGGCATCCACTTCGAGGCGCGCGCCAAGACCCGCTTCTCCAGCACCGCCAACCTTGCCGAGAGCGTGGCCGAGGCCGATCTCGTGATCGGCGCCGTGCTGATCCCCGGCGCCGCCGCGCCCAAGCTGGTAACGCGCGAGATGCTGGGCACCATGAAGGCCGGCGCGGTACTGGTGGATGTCGCCATCGACCAGGGCGGCTGCTTCGAGACGAGCCATGCCACCACCCATGCCGATCCGACTTTCGTGGTGGACGGGGTCGTCCACTATTGCGTCGCCAACATGCCCGGCGCGGTGGCCCGCACCAGCACTTATGCGCTCAACAACGTCACCCTGCCCCATGCGCTGGCGATCGCCAACCTGGGCTGGAAGGCGGCGCTCAAGGCGGACCCCCACCTTGCGAACGGGCTGAACGTCCACGCCGGGAAAGTGACCTTCGAGGCTGTTGCGACTGAGCTGGGCTACGATTACACGCCGGTCGGCGACGTGCTGGGCTGAGTTTGCGCGAAGGACATCGTCACCCTGAATTCGCTTCAGGGTGACGATAGGGATGGTTATCCGGCCCCGTCCCAGAACGGCGCGGCCACTTCCGGCGGCACCCGCATCAGGCGCTGCGAGGCGATCTCGATCATGGCCCAGGTCGTCTTCGCGGAAACGAGCACCCTGCCCGCCGCATTGCGGAAATCCACCCGGCGCACGAACCGCGCGCCGGTCGGGCCTTCGGGGATGAAGGTTTCCCCGGTCACGCTCTCGCCCTCGCGGATATTGCCGCGATAGTCGATCTCGTGCCGGGTCACGACCCAGGCGTATCTCGCCTGATGATCGGGCATGGCCACCGCTTCCCAGTGCGCCGTGGCCATGGCCTCCATCCACCGCACCCAGACCGCATTGTTGACGTGGCCCATGACGTCGATGTCATGGGCCTGCGCCGTGAAGGTCAGGGTGAAGGGCGGCTTCACTCGGTAACGCCGAGCTGCCAGAGGATGAAGGCGAACTCCTCCGCCGTTTCCTTCAGGCTCTCGAACCGGCCGGACTTGCCGCCGTGGCCCGCGCCCATGTTGGTCTTGAGGATCAGCTCGTTATCGTCGGTCTTCAGTTCGCGCAGCTTCGCCACCCACTTGGCGGGTTCCCAGTACGTCACGCGCGGGTCGTTGAGGCCGGCCGTCACCATGAGCGGCGGATAGGCCTGGGCCTTGACCTGATCGTAGGGCGAGTAGCTGCGGATCAGCTCGAAGGCGGCCTTGTCCTCGATGGGATTGCCCCATTCCGGCCATTCGCCCGGCGTCAGCGGCAGGGTATCGTCGAGCATGGTGCTGAGCACGTCCACGAAGGGCACATGCGCCACCACCGCGCCGAACAGTTCAGGATCGGAGTTGACCACCGCGCCCATCAGCTCGCCGCCCGCCGATCCGCCCGAGATCGAGATCCTGCCCGCCTCGGTGAAGCCGCGCGCGATCAGGCCCCTGGCCACATCCACGAAGTCGTTGAAGGTATTGTTCCGCTTCTCCAGCTTGCCCGCCTTGTACCAGGCGCGGCCCAGATCGTCGCCGCCGCGGATATGGGCGATGGCATAAGCGAAGCCGCGATCGACCAGGCTGAGCCGCGTGGTCGAGAAGCCGGGATCGATCGAGATGCCATAGGCGCCGTAGCCGTAGAGGTGCAGCGGCCCCGCGCCCGTCCTGTCGCGGCGGTAGACGATCGAGACCGGGATCGGCGTGCCGTCCCGCGCCGCGATTTCCAGCCGTTCCGTCGCATAGAGCGAGGCATCGTAGCCCGAGGGGATTTCCTGGACCTTGAGCACTTCCATCGTGCGCGCCGCCACGTCGTAATCGATGACCGACGAAGGGCTGACCATCGATTCGTAGGTCAGGCGCAGCACGTCCATGTGCCATTCGGGATTGTTCGAAAGGCCTGCCGAATAGCTGGCTTCCGGGAAGGTGATCGGCTCCACGCGGGCGGGATCGTCGTAGTAGCGGACCTCGATCTGGTCGAGCCCGGCGCCGTGGCCCACCAGCTTGCGGCCTTCGGTCACGTAGAAGTCGCGGAACAGGTCGGCGCCGGTGAGGTAGAACGCGTCGGTACCCTCGATCAGCGTGGTCCATTCGCCGGGATTCTCCAGCGGCGCGGTGGCGAAGCGGAAGTTCTCGTGGGTGTCGTTGGTGTGGATGTAGAGCACGCCGTCGCGCTCATCGACATCGTATTCCACGCCCTTCTGGCGCGGCTTCACCAGAATCTGCTCGCCCAGCGGATCGCTGGCGAGGACCATGCGGCATTCGCTGGTCTCATGGTCGCTGGTGCCGATCAGCAGCCACTTCTCGTTCGACGAGAGCGACGACCCGACGCGGAAGCCCTCGTCGTTCTCGTGATAGAGTTCGACGTCGTTTTCCAGCGGCTGGCCCAGCCAGTGCAGGCGGGCATTGTCGGTGCGCCACTGCTCGTTGGCGAGCGAATAGACCAGGCCCTTGTCGCCCGCGACCCAGACGAGACCGGACAGCGTGCCGGGAATCTCGTCCGCCAGGAGTTCGCCGGTCGCCAGCACCTTGACGTGGACGGTGAAGCGCTCGGAGCCGTTGTCGTCCACCGAATAGGCAAGCAGCTTGCCGTCGTTGCTGGTCGAGATCGCGCCGAGGTTGAAATACTCCTTGCCCTCGGCCAGCGCCACTTCGTCGAGGATCAGTTCGTCGGCGCTGCCGTCATCGGTCGCGCCGACGGGGCGGCGCCACCACTTCTTGTATTCGGCGCCTTCCTCGAATTCGATCCAGTAGAGCCAGTCGCCGTCCTTCTGCGGCACCGACTTGTCGGCTTCCTTGATGCGCGCGCGCATTTCCTTGAACAGCGCGTCGATCTTGCCCTGACGATCCGCCATGCGCGACTCGAACCAGCGGTTTTCCGCTTCGAGGTGCTCCAGAACGGCCTTGTCGGTAACTTCGGGATAACCGGCGTCGCGCAGCCAGGCGTAGTCGTCTTCGACGGCAAGGCCATGGTGAGTGAAGGAATGCGGCTTCTTCGCCGCCTGTGGAGGACCGGAAAGGGTCTGGGTGGAATCTGCCATGACCTCCATCTATGATCGCACCATGACCCCCGCAAGCCGGATACCTTTTCCATGTTGATGAATACCCATGAAGCGCGCCTCGATGCCCTGCGCGGCGAACTGAAATCGCGCGGCCTCGATGGCTTCGTGATTCCGATCTCGGATGAGCACATGAGCGAATATGTCGGCGCCTATGCGCAGCGCCTTGCCTGGCTCACCGGCTTCGGCGGCTCGGCCGGCAGCGCCGTGGTGCTGACCGATCCCGCGCTGTCGCCCGCCGCCGCCATGTTCGTGGACGGTCGCTACACCCTTCAGGTGCGCGATCAGGTGGACGGCCGGTTCTACGCCTATGAAAGCGTGCCGCAGACCAGCCCCGCGCGCTGGCTGGGGCAATATGCCCCCAAGGGCGCCAGGATCGGCTACGACGCCTGGCTGCACGGATCGAAGTGGGTGGAAGCGGCGCAGGCCGCGCTCGCCGCTGTGGGCGGCACCCTCGTCGCGGTGGACGGCAACCCGATCGACGCGGTGTGGGAAGACCAGCCCGCACCCTCACCTGCCCCCGCGCTCGTCCATGACGATGGGCTCGCCGGCGAATCGAGCAAGGCCAAGCGCGCCGCCGTCTCCGAATGGCTGACCGCGCGAGGCCTCGACGCCACCGTGATCTCGGCGCTGGATTCGATTGCCTGGCTGCTCAACCTGCGCGGCACCGACGTGGAGCGGACCCCGGTGGCGCTGTCCTACGTCGTCGCCCATGCCGACGGCACCGCCGATCTCTACATCGCCGACGAGAAGGTGACGCCGCAGCTTCGCCAGCACCTTGGCAATGCCGTGCGCATCCAGCCGCGCGGCGCTTTCGTTTCCGGCCTCGGCACCCTGGCCGGCAAGCGTGTCGCGGTCGATCCCGACAATGCCGTGGCCGCCGTGTTCGAGACCCTGCGCGCCGCGGGCGCCACGATCGTCGAGGAACGCGATCCCACGATCCTGCCCAAGGCCGTGAAGAACCCGGTCGAACGGCAGGGCCACCGGCAGGCGCAGGCGATCGACGGCGTGGCCGTCACCCGCTTCCTGCACTGGCTGTCGGTCGAAGGCCCCAGGGGCGAAGTGACCGAGATGAGCGCGTCCGACCGCCTCCACGCCTTCCGCCGCGAATGCGGCGACTTGCGCGATCTCTCGTTCGACACGATTTCGGGCGCGGGCCCGAACGCGGCCAGCCCGCACTACCGCGTCTCCGAGGAATCGAGCCTGACCCTGCTTCCCGAAAGCGTCTATCTCGTCGATTCAGGCGGACAGTACCCTTACGGCACCACCGACATCACCCGCACCGTATGGATCGGCACCGGCGAACCCCTCGCCGAAGTGAAGGACCGCTTCACCCGCGTGCTCAAGGGCACCATCGCCATCGACCGCGCCGTGTTCCCCAAGGGCACCAACGGCGGCCAGCTCGATGCGCTTGCCCGCCAGTTCCTGTGGCAGGTCGGTCTCGACTACGCCCACGGCACCGGCCACGGCGTGGGCAGCTTCCTTTCCGTCCATGAAGGCCCGCAGCGCATCGGCAAGCCGGCCGGCGGACAGGCCGGCACGTCGCAGGAACTGCTCGCGGGAATGATCCTCAGCGACGAGCCGGGCTACTACAAGGCGGGCGAGTACGGCATCCGCATCGAGAACCTGATCCTCGTCGAACCGCGCCGGTTCGCCGGTTCGGACGGCGAATACTTCGGCTTCGAAACGCTGACGCTGGTGCCGATCGACCGCCGCATGGTGGACACCTCCCTGCTCTCGGCGGACGAGACGGCCTGGTGGAACGCCTATCACGCCAGGGTGCTCGACGTGATCGGCCCGCAGCTTGACGGCGAAGTGAAGGTCTGGCTCGAAGAGCAGTGCCTGCCGCTCTGATATCGCCGCATCGATACGGAGCCGTTGCGGTGCGGCTGCTTCCGATATTGTGAGCCTTGCGGCTCAGGCGTAGCATCCTCCCGGCAACAGGATTGCCGGGAGGATCTGCCCATGACGGAACCCGTACACGATCTCAGGACCCATCCGGTCCACCTCGGCCTCGGCGCGGCAGCCCGTGCCCAGCCCGCCTTCACCGGCATGGAATGGTACGCCGCCTATTCCGAACGCACCGCGCCGGACGGTGCCGAGGGCCGGCTCGTCTCGATGTACGATTTCGCCGAAAGCTGGGACAGCTGGGAAATGCACCCGGCGGGCGACGAACTCGTGGTCTGCCTCGCCGGCGCCATGACCCTGCATCAGGAACTGGCGGACGGCAGCGCCCGCAGCGTGACCATCGGCCCCGGCGAATATGCGATAAACCCGCCCGGCGCCTGGCACACCGCCGATGTCGACGGACCGGCCACCGCCCTGTTCATTACCGCCGGTGCAGGAACGCAGCATCGCCCGCGATGAGTTTGCCGGAAGGCTTGCCTCGCGCTGAATGGAGTGCCAAGCCTGTGACAATTGGCGACAATAAACCCGCAAGACGGCACAACTGCGCGACAAGCGGCGATTAGACCGGGCATCAGAAAGCCGCGGGGCGTTCCTTCCCCCTCCCTTCCCCGCCCCACGGCTTTCGCCAGTTTTTCGAGAAAGAGAGCCATGAGCATGAATCGCTTCCGCACGATCACCATCGGCATCTCCGCCGCAGCCCTGGCGATTGGCGGAATGGCCGGCGCCCAGAATGCGACGACCAGGCCGGCGGCCCCTTCGGCGACATCGCCGGCAGCCCCCGAGCGTGACCGTATCGAAACCCGCGCCGAGGCACAGGCCCGCGCGGAGGCGATGTTCGCCCGGCTCGACGTGAACAAGGACGGCAAGCTCGACCGCGCCGACCGCGAGGCCCGCCGCCAGCAGAGGCGCGAGGGCATGTTCGACCGGCTCGACACCAACCGGGACGGCTCGATCTCCAAAGCCGAGTTCATGGCCGATCGCGGCCCGGACGGCGATCGCGGTCCCCGCCCCGGCGGCGATCGCCCCGATGGCGCAGGGCCGGGCGACATGCCCCCGCCGCCTCCCGGTGGCCCCGACATGAATGGCCCCGACATGAATGGCCCCGGCAAGGATGGCCGCCCCGAACGCCATGGCCGCCACGGCGGTCCGCGCGGCGGGATGAAGGGGCCGATGATGGGCCTGGGCAAGGCCGATGCCGATGGCGACCGCGCCGTCACCCGCGCCGAATTCGTCACCGCCGCGCTCCAGCGCTTCGATGCGGTGGACACCGACAAGGACGGCAAGATCACCCCCGAGGAACGCCGCGCCGCGCGTGACAGGATGCGCAGCGAGTGGCAGGCCCGCAAGAACGACCGCCGGGACGCACGCGGCGCGCCTGACGCTCCGCCGCCGCCCGCGAAGAAGTAAATCGAAGCCCGCCCGAGCGACCGGCCGGAAAAGGAATGGAATGAACGACATCTCGCCCGCCCGCGTCCTGCTGGTCGACGACGAAGCTGCACTCCGCGAGCCCCTGGCCGACTATCTGTCGCGCCAGGGGTTTGCCGTCACGCCGGCCACCAGCGCCGCCGAAGCCCGGAGCAAGCTGCAGGGCGAGAAGCCCGACCTCGTCCTGCTCGATATCATGATGCCCGGCGAGGACGGCCTCTCGCTGTGCCGCCACCTCGTGGAAGCGCAGGACATTCCGGTGATCTTCCTCACCGCCCGCGGCGAGGCGACCGACCGGATCGTTGGCCTTGAGATCGGCGCGGACGACTATGTGGTGAAACCGTTCGAACCGCGCGAGCTGGTGGCCCGCATCCGCTCGGTGCTGCGCCGCGCCGCCCGCGTACCCGCGCAGGCACCGGAGAACGAGGCCTTCGCCTTCGAGGGCTGGCTGCTGGACCCGCTCAAGCGCCGCCTGTCCGATGCCGAGGGCGCGACCGTGCCGATCTCCTCGGTCGAGTTCCGCCTGCTCATGGCCTTCCTCGAACACCCCCGCCAGGTGCTGAACCGCGACCGCCTGCTGGACATGGTGCAGGGCCGCGAGGCGCACCTGTTCGACCGCGCGGTGGATAACCAGGTCAGCCGCCTGCGCCGCAAGATCGAAGTCGATTCGCGCAATCCGCAACTGATCCAGACGGTCTGGGGCGGCGGCTACATGCTCGCTACCGACGTGCAGCGCGTACCGCTCGAAGCGGACTGATCGGATCGCCCCCATGTCGAGCCTGAAGATGCCTCGTCCCCACAGCCTGATGGGCCAGATGCTGCTTGCCATCGCGGTCGCGCTGATGCTCGTGCAGGGCCTCGGCGCGTTCTTCGTCTACCGCGCCCAGCGCGAAGGGTACGAGGCGAGCATGCTCAACGCCTCCGCCTTCAGGCTGGTCATGGAAACGCGCGGCCCCCGTGCGCTATCGCGCCGCCATGACGGCGGCCCGCGCGTGCAACTTTCCGGCCCGCCGCCCAAGGGCTACCACCTCGAATACAGCACGCGCTCGCCCGTCGCCCCCGGCGAGACCCGCGACGAGGAGGCCGAGGCCGGCATAGCCCGCATCCTTGCCGACCAGGAATTCCCGATCCGCGAGATCGTCGTCGTCCACCGCGATGTCGGGCGTGACCGCGTGGCCCGCCGGAACGCGCTGGAACGCGCGGCGGGCTACGGCCTCTCGCGCGAGGAAACGCAGGGCCTGATGCGCGCCAACCTGCTGGTGGTGGGCGTGCGCACCGATGACAGCGGCAACTGGATCATCTCCCGCGTGCGCGCGCCGCGGGCCGAGAACGTGCTGATCACGCCGATCCTGATCCAGACGATCATCATCTACGTGGTCATCATGGGCGCCGTGGCGCTGATCCTGCGCCGCATCACCCGCCCGCTGGCCGCCCTTACCCGCCGCCTCGAACGCTTCGCCGCCACGCAGGACGTCGACGGCCAGCTTGCCCCTTCCGGCCCTGAGGACATGCAGCGCCTGATCGTGGCGCACAACGCCATGGAATCGCGCATCGCCGCCCTGCTGGACGAGAAGAACGTCATGCTCGGCGCCATCGGCCACGATCTCAAGACCCCGCTCGCCGCGCTGCGCGTACGCATCGAATCCGTCACCGACGATGTGGAACGCGGCCGCATGGCCACCACCATCGAGGACATCGTCCATACCCTGGACGATATCCTGTCCCTCGCCCGCGTCGGCCGCCCGAGCGACCCGCTGGAACGCACCGAACTTTCGGCGCTGATGTTCTCGGTGATCGAGGAATACGAGGACATGGGCGAGCCGGTGGACGTGGGCGATACCGAACGCGTCGCGCTCGAACTGCGCCCGACCTGGATCCGGCGCGCCCTGCGCAACCTGATCGGCAATGCCCTGCGCTACGGCGAGCGCGCACGCGTCTCGCTCTCGCGCGAGGACGGGCGCGATGGAACGACGCGGGCGGTGATCCTCATCGAGGACGATGGGCCGGGCATACCCGACGATTCCATCGACGCGATGATGAACCCCTTCACCCGCGGCGACCCTTCGCGCAACAGCGCCACCGGCGGCGCCGGCCTCGGCCTTGCCCTCGCCCGCGCGATCGCGGACCAGCACGGCGGCGCGCTCAAGCTGTCGAACCGGGTCTCGGCAAACGGCACGATCGAGGGGCTGACAGCGCGGCTGGAACTCCCGGTCGGTTAGGAGAAGCCCCTGCCTGCCGGTTACTTCATCCTCGCGAAACCGGCGTCGATCTGCTCGCCCAGCATGTCGTCCAGCAAGCCGCAGTTGCGCACCCGCTCGATCGCACGGTCCAGTTCGAGAGCGCCGGGCGTTCCGGCGAGGCGCAGCCTGAAATCGCGGGCGATGCGCTCGGCGCGGGCGACCGAGCAGAACCGGCCGAGCATTTGCGGCAGCCGGGTGGCGAAGAACTGGCCGTCGCCGCTGTCCAGCATCCCGTCGAGATGGGCGAGAGCCCAGTCGTAGCCCATCTCGCGCGTGGCGCTGCGCGCCATTACCCCATCGAGCAGGTCGCGCTTCTCGCTTTCGCGCAGGCGCGGATCGTCAAGCGCGAGAAGCCAGGCGGCCAGCTTGGGATCGCTGGTGCGCGAGGCGGCGGCAAGCGCGGCGGGGCGAAACACCGGGTCTTCGGAAGACAGCGCACGGTCCACCAGATCGCGAGCGGCCTGATTGTCGCGCTTGTAGAGATAGAGATCCAGCGCATGGTCCAGCCAGGCCGGATCGAGCGCGGTCCTGTCTCCCGCGAGATAGGCGGCCATGGCATTGGAAAGCTGGTCGCGCAGGCTGCCGCCGCGCCCGGTGTTGAGCAGGGCGGATACCACCTGGACCCGCCGCTGGGTGCGCGCCGAAGCCTCGCGCGCATAGATGCCGTAGCGGGGATCGAAGCCCAGCTCCTTGAGCAGCGGAGCGTAAAGATGTTCGCGCAGCAGGCCGAAACTGCGGCGCGCCTGCGGGCTGACGAAGCCCTGCATCATGTAGCGGGCCAGCGCCTTGTCCGGTGCGTCGGCGGCGTGCGGATCCTGGTGGTGGATGAGCTTGCGGGCGAGCTGCGCCATTTCGCCGACATTGCCGCGCCCCGCGCGGATGGAGGCGTCCAGCGAATCGACCAGCGCCAGCGCCTCGCCGCCGGGAAGACCGTCTGCCGAAGCGATGAGTTCGTTCCAGTGCCGGGCCGTCAGTTCGAAACGGTAATAGCCGCTGCCGCCGGCATTGGGGAACACCGGGCCTTCGCCGGGAACCGTGAAGATCTGGCTTCGCTGGTCCATGATCGTGCAGGTGCGCTGAAGGCCGCGGCGGAAGCACAGCGGAATGGTCCAGCGGGCATCGGGCGTCGCCACCCCGGCGGTCGTGTAGCGAAGCTGGGTCACGGCCAGCCGGTCGCCGGTCTGGCGCATGGCGAGGAGCGGCACGCCCTGCTGCTCCACGAAACTGCGCAGCGCCGGCACCAGCCGGGGATCGCCCGCCACTTCGGCAAGGGCGGCGAAAAAGTCCGCGCTGGTGGCGGTGCCTTGCCGGTGCGCGGCGATGTATCGGCGCACACCCTGCCGGAAGCGATCCTCGCCCAGCCAATCGGCAATCATGCCGACGACGTGGCCGCCTTTGCCATAAGTGATGGAATCGAATGCCGAATCGATCTGGTCGCTGGTCTCGATCGACTGGCGGATCGGGCGGCCCGCCAATAGCCCGTCGATATCCATCGCCTGATAGCCGGTGCCCAGCGCGTCGCCCGCGATCCCGAGATCGGGCCGCCAGCGATCGCCCACCCGGTAACCGATCCAATTGGCGAAACTCTCGTTCAGCCAGAGATCGTCCCACCAGTCCGGCGTGACGAGATCGCCGAACCACTGGTGGCCCAGTTCATGGGCCACGATCATGCCGAACTGGCGCTGCTGCTCCACCGGCGCGTTTTCGTCCATGACGAGGATATCGTCGCGGTAGAGGTCGGCGCCGGGGTTCTCCATGGCGCCGGGCAGGATCGGGCTGGTCACCTGGTCGAGCTTGGGGAAGGGAAAACGCTCCCCGAAATAGTCCTCCAGCAGGGTGACGATGCGCTTGCTCCCCTCCATCGCGAAAGCAAGGTTTCCGGCATTCTGGCGCGTGGAGACGATCCGCAGCGGCAGCGGCTCGCTCCGTTCCGGCGTAGGGGGCACTTCGCCGGACAGGATCGCGAAAGGCCCGACCATCACCGCAACAAGGTAAGTCGGCAGCGGCGGCCCCGGAGCGAAGCGGTGAACCGCCAGCCCGTTCTCGAGCGCGGGAGTGCCGGTCTCCGGCCCGTTGCTGATCGCGGCGAGGCCGGGCGGCGTGCGCAGCGTGATCGCGAAAGGCGTCTTGAATCCCGGCTGGTCGAAACCGGGAAAGGCGGCGCGGGCATCGATGGACTGGAACTGGCTCCAGGCATACCAGGCGCCCTCCACTTCCACGCGGAACAGACCGGCCGGTCCCTGTCCGAAGGCTGCGGTGTAATCGAAGGCCAGGGTCAGCGGACCTGCGGGAAGGTCTTCGTCGAAGCGCACCTCGGCAAGACCCTCTGCATCGAGTTGCCTCCAGTGGCCGACAAGGGTCCGCCCGGCAAAATGGGCCTCGACCCGGGTCATGCCGAGCTCCCGGCCGTGCAGGTATAGTCTAGGTGTCTTTCTGGTCAGGTTCAGGTCGATCTCTGTCCGACCGGAAAATCGCGGCTTCGACGGGTCCACGGTGAGGTCCAGCCGATAGGCCAGCGGCCTTGCCGAATCGTCCAGTCGGCCGAACGGAAGGTCGGGTTTCTGCGCCTCCACCACGATTGCGGCAGCCGGCTCGGCCATGGTGCCACCCGTCTCCTGCGCCGCGGCGGCACCCGGCACAGCAAGCAGCGCCGCGAACGGGATCGAGCCCCGGAATATCCCCATCAGCTCAGCGCATCAGGCCGCCGATGAGATTGCGCGCAAACCGGCCAAGCCCCGGAAAACCTATGGCTTTCCCAAGAGCATCCCCCACCGTTCCCGCCGCCGCGCTGGCGGCCGAAGCCTTGGGATCGGCACGGCTTTTCCTGCCCTGCATCGACTGCGCGAGAATCGAACCGGCGCTCGCCGCCGCCGCGCCGGCAGCGGCCTTGGCCACCTTTCCGCCCAGACCGTCCCAAAGACTGGGGCTCTTGCGCTCCTGCTTGCCGACTTCCTCCTTGCCCTTTTCCGCCACTTCCTGCGCGGTTGCGGCCGCATCGGCAGCCTTGGCGGCAAGGATTTCCTCCGCGCTTTCCCGGTTCACGGGGGTATCGTACTTGCCGTCGAACGGGCTGACGGACTGGATGATCGCGCGTTCCTTCGCCTCGATCGGACCCAGCCGCGAACGCGGCGGCGCGATCAGCGTGCGCTGGACAACGGTGGGCGCGCCTTCGTCGTCAAGCGTGGAAACCAGCGCCTCACCGACCTTCAATTCGGTGATCGCCGCCTCCACGTCGAGCGCGGGATTGATGCGGAACGTATCCGCCGCCGCCTTGATCGCCTTCTTGTCGCGCGGGGTGAAGGCCCGCAGCGCGTGCTGCACGCGGTTGCCGAGCTGACCGGCGATATCCTCGGGAATGTCGATCGGGTTCTGGGTGACGAAGTAGACGCCCACGCCCTTCGAACGGACGAGGCGGACGACCTGCTCCACCTTGTCCTGCAAGGCCTTGGGAGCATCGTCGAACAGGAGGTGAGCCTCGTCGAAGAAGAACACCAGCCGGGGCTTGTCGGGGTCGCCGACTTCGGGAAGCACCTCGAACAGTTCGGACAGCAGCCAGAGCAGGAAAGTGGCGTAAAGCTTCGGACTGCGCATCAGCTTGTCGGCCGCGAGCACGTTGATGTAGCCGCGCCCCTTGTCGTCGCAGCGGATGAAATCGGCGATTTCCAGCGCCGGTTCGCCAAAGAACCGCGCCGCGCCCTGACTGTCGAGCGCGAGGACCTGCCGCTGGATAGTACCGACACTGGCCTTGGTCACATTGCCGTACCGGGCCGAAAGCGCAGCGGCATTTTCCGCGACATGCGCAAGCATCGCCTGGAGATCGGGCAGATCGAGAAGCAGAAGCCCCTGCTCGTCGGCATAGCGGAAGACGATGTTGAGAACGCCTTCCTGCGTATCGTTGAGGTCCATCAGCCGCGCGAGCAGCAACGGCCCCATTTCCGAGATCGTGGTGCGGACGGGATGGCCCTGCTCGCCATAGATATCCCAGAAGACCGCCGGATTATCGGAGTAGGCATAGTCGGTTATGCCGATTTCCCTGGCCCGCCCTTCCAGGATGGCGGCATTCTTGAACTGCGGGCTGCCCGGCATCGAAATGCCCGAGAGATCGCCTTTCACGTCCGCGAGGAAAACCGGCACGCCGGCGGCGGAAAACTGCTCGGCAATAGTCTGGAGCGTGACGGTCTTGCCGGTGCCGGTGGCTCCCGCGATCAGCCCGTGACGGTTGGCGCGGCCCAGCCGCAGGACCTGCCGTTCACCATTCCCACCGAGTCCCAGGAAAATCTCGTCCATTCACCGCTCCTTGCACCCGCCATCGTGATAGAGCGGCCTCGGTGCGAGGGCGAGAGGGATTTTGCCAGCGGCGCCGTTCATCGCTAAAGGCCCATTTCCGAACATGTCCGAAGCTTTCGTCCTCCTTGATGATGCGCGCCGCGAAGGCGCCGCCGATGCCCGGTTTTACCGGGCCGCGACCGAAATCGTCGTGGCCCGCCAGCCGCACGAAATCGCCCCCGCGCTGGAGCGTATCGAGCAGTTGGCGGCAAACGGACTGCATCTTGCCGGATATCTGACTTACGAGGCCGGCCTCGCCCTGGAACCGAAGCTGGCCGCGCTGCTGCCGGACCGGATCGGCGCTGCGGGACCGCTGCTGTGGTTCGGCGCCTTCGAGGGATACGAGACGGTTGCGGCCGCCGAAATGCCCGGCTGGCTGGCCCGCCATGCCTCGGGCGGACCGCGCGGCATCGGCCCGCTTGAACCGCAGATATCCAGCGGGACCTACGCCCGGGCCTTCGCCCGCCTGCATGACGCGATCGAGGCCGGCGACATCTACCAGGCCAACCTCACCTTCCCGCTGGCCGGACCATGGCATGGCGACCCGCTGGCGCTCTACGCCGCGATCCGCCCCTCGGCGGCGGCCGGGTACGGCGGAGTGATTCACGACGGCTCGCACTGGCTGCTGAGCTTCTCGCCCGAACTGTTCTTCACGCTGGAAGGCGGGCAAGTAACGGTCCGCCCCATGAAAGGCACCCGCCCGCGCGGCAGGGATGCGGCACAGGACGAAGACCTGCGCGCCGAACTCGCAGGCTCCACCAAGGACCGGGCCGAGAATCTCATGATCCTCGACCTGATGCGCAACGACCTCTCGCGCGTGGCCGCTGCAGGCAGTGTCCGTGTCGAGGATCCCTTCGCCATCGAAAGCTATCCCACCGTCCACCAGATGGTCTCGACGGTGCGGGCCGATCTGGCGCAAGGCAAGGGCGCGGTGGACATCCTGCGGGCGCTCTTCCCCTGCGGCTCGATCACCGGTGCGCCGAAGATCCGCGCCATGGAACTGATCGCCGAAGTGGAACGCCATGCCCGCGGCCCTTATTGCGGCTCGATCGGCAGGATCGATCCTACTGGCGAGGCCGCGTTCAATGTGGCAATCCGCACTCTGCGCCTGACGCCGGGCGACAACGGCACCGGCCGCGCGGTGCTGGGCGTCGGCTCGGCCGTGGTCGCCGATTCACAAGCGCTTCCCGAATGGCGGGAATGCCTGGTCAAAGGGGGTTTCGTGAGAGAGTCGGCAGGGGCATCCTCGCCCGCCAGTTTCGACCTGATCGAGACGATGTGCTTTACGCCCGAAAAGGGCATTCCGCTGCTCGAACTCCATCTCGAGCGGATTCGCGCCAGCGCCGAAACGCTGGGCTTCAGTTTCGACCGTCACGCCGTGCGCAATGCCATCCAGGCATTGTGCTTCGATGCCGATGCCCCCTCTAAGCTGCGCCTCGTCGCCTCGCGCAGCGGCGCCTACGCGCTCGAACTTTCCGAACTGCCCCCAGCCTTTGCCGGGCCGGTGATCGTGGGCGTGCTGCGCCTGCCGGTCGACAGCGGCGACTGGCGCCTGCGCCACAAGACCAGCGACCGCGGCTTCTACGAGGCTGGCCTCGCGGCAGCCAAGGCGGCAGGCGCAGGGGAAGCCCTGTTCCTGCGGGACGACGGGCTCGTGACTGAGGGCACGTTCACCAATCTCTTCGTCGAACGGGACGGCATGCTGCTTACCCCGCCCCTCGCGCTCGGGCTGCTGCCCGGCGTGCTGCGCCGCTCGCTGATCGAGCAGGAACGCGCGGTGGAAGCGGCACTCACGCTCGACGATCTCGCCGATGGCTTCATGATCGGCAATTCGCTGCGGGGGCTTCTCCCGGCCCAACTCCTCAAGTGATGTTGTCCTGCTGATGCATAGCTCCGCCGCCCTCTCCCGCATCGCCCCCTCGGGGACGACCGCGATGACCGACCGCGCCATCGAACTGCGCGAATCCGGCCTCGACATCATCTCGCTTTCGGTGGGCGAGCCTGATTTCGCCACCCCGCCCCACGTGATCGAGGCCGCCAAGGCCGCGCTCGACGATGGCCAGACCAGATACACGGCAGTCGGCGGCACTTCGCAGCTCAAGCAGGCCGCTGCCCTGCACTTCGCGCGCGACCTCGGGATCGAGGTTCCTGCCTCGCAAGTGACGGTGAGCGCGGGCGGCAAGCAGGCGATCTTCCACGCCATGCTGGCCACGGTGAGCGAAGGCGACGAAGTGATCGTGCCTTCGCCCTGGTGGGTCAGCTATCCCGAGATCGTGCGCTTCGCGGGCGGCAAGGTCGTGCCCCTGCCAACCCTGGCGAAGGACAACTTCCGCTTCACGCCCGCCGATCTCGAAGCGCAGATCGGCCCGCGCACGCTGTGGGTTCTGCTCAACAGTCCCGGCAATCCGACGGGCGCCTACTATCCGGAAGACATGCTTCGCGGCATCGGCGAAGTGCTGCGCCGCCATCCGCGCGTCATGGTGCTTTCCGACGATATCTACGCGCCGCTCAACTATACGCTCGATGGTACAGAGGCCCGCCCGCATGCAACGCTGGCGAACCTCTGCCCCGATCTTGCGGACCGCATCCTGACCGTCTCGGGCGTTTCCAAAAGCCACGCGATGACGGGTTTTCGCATCGGCGTCGCCGCCGGCCCGCAGTGGTTGATAAAGGCGATGGAAAAGCTCCAGTCGCACTCCTCGGGAAACCCCTGCTCTATCAGCCAGGCCGCCGCCGTGGCCGCCTTTGCCGGCCCGCAGGACTTCCTGGCCGAATGGCGCGAGCGTTTCCGCGCCCGCAGGGACAGGGTGGTGGCCGCGATCAACGCGATTCCCGGACTGTCCACGCCGACTCCGGAGGGCGCGTTCTATTGCATGATCGATGCCGCCCCGCTGATGGAGCGCTTCGGAGACGACGTGAAACTCACCCTTCACCTGCTGGAGCAAGGCGTCGCACTCGTGCCGGCCTCGGCGTTCGGCGGGCGTGACGGCTTCCGCATCAGTTTCGCCGCAGACGACGCGCGGCTCGAAGAAGCGCTCCGGCGCATAGAGAAAGCATTGACGTAACATGGAACTGGAAATCCTCTTCGAGGACGGCGAGGCGCTGGTCATCGACAAGCCGGGCGGCCTTCCGCTCGACACGCCCCGCGCGGGCGGCCGCAGCCTCGAAGACCGGCTCGACGAGCTGAAACTCGGCTTCCACCGCGCGCCTGCGCCGGTCCACCGGCTCGACCGCGACACCTCGGGCTGCCTGCTGCTCGCCCGCAACCCCAAGGCGCTGAAGCGGTTCTCCGCCGCCTTCGAGGAAAAGGTCGTCGAGAAGCGCTACCTCGGCATCGTCGCCGGGACCATCGCCGACGAGGAAGGCACTATCGCGCTCAACCTTTCCAAGGTCAGCACCGTCAAGGATGGCTGGCGCATGATCCCGGCCAAGAAGGGCAAGCCCGCCGTCACGCACTGGCGCAAGCTGGACGAGAAGAACGGGATGACCCTTGTGGAATTCCGCCCTGAAACCGGCCGCACGCACCAGATCCGCGTCCATGCCGCTTCCGGTCTCGGCGTGCCGCTGCTTGGCGATCCGGTCTATGGTTCGAGCAAGGGCGCGCCGCGCACCATGCTTCACGCCGCCGCGATCACGGTCCCACGCGGTGGTGACAAGGAGCCGATCGTGGCGGTTGCGCCCCTCCCGGCAGACTTCGCCGCGTTCGGCTTCAGCGATGAATGAGCGAGGTTGAGGAGACCATCGGCCGCGCCCAGGCGCTGGCGAGCGAAGCCTTCATCGCCTCGACCGGCCCGGGCGGGCAGAACGTCAACAAGGTGGCGACG
The DNA here is from genome assembly GCF_052279045.1 of Novosphingobium aeonii. Lineage (NCBI taxonomy): Bacteria > Pseudomonadati > Pseudomonadota > Alphaproteobacteria > Sphingomonadales > Sphingomonadaceae > Novosphingobium > Novosphingobium aeonii. The sequence continues at coordinate 425,558 of NZ_CP176832.1, forward strand.
GCGGTCCAGCTGCGGATCAACGTCTATGCGCTGCGGCTGGCTCCGCCGGTCTTCGCACGGCTGAGGGAACTGGCCGGCAGCCGCATGACCTCGGCGGGCGAACTGATGTTCACCGCCCGCCGCTTCCGCACGCAGGAAGCGAACCGCGCCGATGCGCGCGAACGACTGGCGGAAATGCTGCGCGATGCTCACAAACTGCCGGAAAAGCGCGCAAAGAGCCGTCTCAACCGGGTTGGCAAGGAGCAGCGGCTGAAAGGCAAGAAGCTGCGCGGCTCGGTCAAGGCCGGGCGCGGCAGGATCAGTTTCGACTGAGGTTCAGTTGCGGGCGGGGGTGGCCGCTTCGCTGGGGCTGGATTTTCCCGGCTCTCCATGGGCGCCGCCGACTCCGGCAGGCGGTCGCCGCACCTCCAGCATCTCGGCCGCCTCGCCCAGCGCGCGGGCTTCACCCATGGTGACGGCGCCCGGGCCGGGTACCGAATCGGATGGCCCGCAAGCTGCCAGCGGCAGGACTGCGATCAGCAGGCAGGGAAGTCTCAAGGATCTCAGCCCTCGATCACCCGGGCATGGGGGTGGTGCCTGTCGATATGCTTGCGAATCATCTTGAGGTTCCGGCTATTCGAACGGAACATGAAGTCGAACAGGTCGCCCGCGAGGGGAATGGCGCCCAGCAGCGTATCCACGCCGACATTCGCGGTCATCCGCGCGAGTTGCCACTTCGACATGCCGAGATTGCGGGCTTCCCAGACGAGGTACATCCCCAGGACCGCCGAAACCACGTCTCCGGCCACCGGCACCAGCCCGACGACCGCATCGAGCCCCACTTTGCGACGGAGGCCGGGCAGGGCGATGGCGCGTTCCAGCACATATTCGACCATCTCGACGCGGCGCACGATCGAAACCGCGTCAGCGCCCAGCGGCAGGTCCATGTCCATGCGGCGGGCGGAAGTCTGTCCAGTCGCCAAAGTCGTGGCACTCCTCAATCGGCATGAACGCCGTTCCGCTTATTTGGGCACCCAGGCCAGCGGCATCAAGGGGTGCCATCCCCAGGTGTTCGGCGCGAAACCGGCCACGCTGCCACGGACCAGCGACCAGCGGATGGGTGTTCCGAAGGGAATGAAGACGTTGGCGGCAGTCAACTCCGCCTCGGCTTCGGTCAGCAGCGCCGAGCGTTCCTGAGGGGTCGCCGCTGTGGCGGCTTCGGCAACGCGGGCATCGGCATCCGTGGAACAGAGGCCGTGCCGGGCGCTGCAGGAAAGCCGATTGAGGAACCATGCCGCCCGCGGATAGCGGGCTACGTCGTCAATCAGCAGGAGATCGGCTTCCTCGGCGCTGCCGGTTCGCGCCAGATGCACGCCGATCGCGGCGAGGTCGGCGGTCAGCCGGTCCAGCAGGATGTCCGATCCGCTGCCCACGGGCAGCCAGACCGTAACACGCGGACCGTTCGGAGCGGGAAGGGGCACCGGGGACGAAGCACCCCGCGCGCTCCGCACCGCCGGAGCCGGCGGTTCGGACGCGCCTTTGCCCCCCGAAGCCGCCACCCAGCGGCGTATCCGCGCGGTGGCCAGGCTGCGGCGCTCCTCAAGCGATTGCTCGCTCCAGCGTTCGCCTATGGTGCCGAGATCGCCGTCAAGGCTTGGCGTGACGATCCGCGTCGTCCCGGACCAGCCGCCAAGGCTGAACGGTGCGATCAGGCCATCGCGGTCGATCGCCATGGACAGGGCTTCCCGGTTTGCAGGATCGGCAAGGAAACCCTTCTCGTTCATTATCTTGAGGCCGAACAGCCCGACCACGGGATCAACCTGGATGGTGCCGCGCAGAATTCCCACCGAACGGGTCAGCGGAAAGTCCTGTATCTCGCCCCCCATCACCAGATCGACCGTGCCATCATTGAAGGCATCCACTGCAGCGGGACCATTCAGCGCCTGCACGTCGATCCGGCGTGTGCGCTGTGCCCAGTTCTCGATCGCGGGAAGCCCAAGGGTTGCGGGGTCGATCGGTGTCAGGCGCGCCGTCTGCCGATCACGCTCCAGCCGCATGGGCCCGGCGCCGCGCCGCTTGAAGGTCAGGCCGAGTTCGGGCTGCGCAAGCAGTTGCAGCAAATAGGGCATCGGCCTGTTCAGGCGGATTTCGACGACCCTTCCGGCCATTGCGCGAATTTCGTCGATACCGGCAAGGTCACGCGCCAGAGGTGTGTCGTCGAGCGATTTCAGTGCCTCTTCCAGCGACTTCTTCGCCGATTCGGCAGTCAGCGGATCGCTTGAAAGCCAGTCTCCGTCGCGGAGCCGGAAGATGTAGCTCTGTCCGTCGTCGGTAACGATCCAGCGGTCCGCCAAGGCGGGAATCACCCGCCCCTTCTCGTCGAAGGAAACGAGCCCCTCGGCGGTGGAGGCACGAATGAGCTGGCCTGCCAGGGGCAGATTGTCTCCGGCCTCGAAAGGATCGCCGGCAGCACCAATCACCGCGACGCTCAACGCCGAATTGTCGGAAGATCCGCAGGCGGCGAGCGCCAGCCCGGCCAGCGGGACCAGAGCCCGGAAGGCTTTGCGCGAAGCGAACATCGGCACCGGCCTAGGTCGTAAACTCATGAACAGCATCATCGAGGCGCCCAAATGGCGAACAGCTCGGGCCGAAGCTGACGCCGGGCGGGCTGGTTGCCCGTCCAAGGCAGCTTCGGTTCGAGATGGAAGCCATTTGGGCGTCCCTTCGGGATTTGACCAAAATGGCCCATCGCTGCGTCGGGAAGTCTTGAAATATCGACATATTCCATCGCCTTCCCTTCTTGCGCTGAGCCATTTTGCCTCAAACCTCGATGGTGCCGTTTATGAGTTTACGACCTAGTCCATTTCGGCAGATGCGCAAATGGCCGGCAAGGCTCGGAGGCGAGTTTTCGTAAGGCTATCGGAAGCACGATCCGCAGCGTGACGCGAATCAGACCTTGCGCAGGTTCTGGTCGGTCGACGTCACGGGTGCGTACTGCGCTTCGTAATTGCGCACGTAATTGGGTGCATGATCGGCCGCCGGAGCCGCGGTTGCGCGCGCCAGCTTGGGATCGATCTCATCGCTGAAAGCCACACCGAAGCGGTTTTCCTGGACCCAGGCCACAGACCCCGGAACCCAGCCGATATTGCGGATGTTCACCGAAACCACGGTGCCGCGCATGACCTGCACGCCGCCTTCCCCCATCATGCCGCCCGCCGAAAGGTTGCGGACCTTGATGCGGTACTCACCCTCAAGGCCATCGATGCGCAAATCCGCCATGAGGAACAGGCTGTCGCGCGCGATATGGCGGTTTTCGGTTTCGTTCATGAGGTCTCGTCCGGCATTCCGTCTGGCGGCGATGATATCACGAAGAACGGTCCGCGATAGCCACCGCACCCGCGCCCAAGGCGCGTTTCCGGTCGATACCTAAAGGCGAGTGGCAAAGAAAGCCTTAACGCCCCGATCTGCCTGCAAGGGTTGCCGGCCGGTAGATCGGGGCTTCAAGCGCTGAAAACAGCCGAGAACTATTCGTCCCGAGAGACTTTTTCGCGCCGCTCGTGCGCTTCCTGGGCCTCTACGGTCATGGTCGCGATCGGTCGGGCTTCGAGCCGTCCAAGGCCGATCGGTTCGCCGGTCACTTCGCAGTACCCGTATTCGCCTTCCTCGATCCGGCGCAGGGCGGAGTCGATCTTGGCGATCAGCTTGCGCTGACGGTCGCGGGTGCGCAGTTCGATGCCCCAGTCGGTCTCGCTCGAGGCACGATCATTCAGATCGGGCTCACGGATAGGACCGTCCTGAAGCTGTGCCAGCGTGCCGGCAGAGGCATCGAGGATCGATTTTTTCCAGGCCAGCAGCAGCCGCCGGAAGTAATCCTGCTGAGCCTCACACATGTAGGTCTCGTTCTCAGCGGGAACGTAAGAACCGCCAAGCATACGCTTTGCCTTGGCGAGGACATCAATTTCGTCAGCTAGGGCCGTTGCCATCCAGAGAATCTCCGCACGAATCCCCCCGGCCTGCCTACGCCCTGCGACCCCGGATTTTTCCAGTGGCCTATACGGCAAACCGCGGTGGGCGGCCTATAAGACCGCCCCATTGCCTGCACAAGGCCATAACCATGGCAGTCCACAAAAAACCTGAACGCTAGTTCGGTTCGGGACGGTTTTGCTCCGTATCCCTACAAGGAACCTTGCAGATTTATCCTTAACCGTTTGTTGACCATGCGCAGGTCACTGTTCCCTCATCGGGCCGCAGACCGCGGCAGAAATGTCTCGGGATACGAACGATGAAGGATGTCTGGATCAAGGAGAGCCGCCTTACCGCTGCCGGCGTGGCCGACCTGAAGGGTAACGACCTGCTGGTGGCCGACCGGCTTGCAGCAGCGGCACATGGCGATTTTTCGGCCTGCTTCGACCTTGGCGTAGCGTATTCGACCGGAAGCCACGGCATGGCCTGCGATCTTGTCGAAGCGCACAAGTGGTTCAACCTCGCCGCCGTGAACGGGCATGAGGAAGCCGCGACATGCCGGGCCGAACTGGCCGATGAGATGACCGCGCGCGAGATCGCCGAAGCCCAGCGCCGCGCGCGTCAGTGGCTTGCCGCCTCGCCCTCTTCCCCGTTACCCGGGGCCGCCTGACATCGGAAACAGGCCGTGTTCAGGGTTTCCTGAATGGCGTCCGCCCGCCCAGCAGGAGCTGATCCTGCGCGATTCCCGCGCGTTCCTGTTCGAGATAGTCGGCGATAGCGGCTCGCAGCCCCTCGTGGACGATGTAGTGCGCCGAGATCGTGCGCACCGGTTCATAGCCTCGTGCCAGCTTGTGCCCGCCCTGCGCCCCCGCCTCCACGCGCGAAAGCCCGAGCGCGATCGCCGCGTCGATGGCCCGGTAGTAGCAAAGTTCGAAGTGCAGGAACGGCTTGTCCACCAGCGCGCCCCAGTACCGTCCGTAGAGCGCCTGATCGCCGATGAAGTTGAGCGCGCCCGCCACCGGCCGGCCGTCCATGTAGGCGAGCAGCAGCAGAATCCGGTCCCCCATGGTCTCTCCGAGCAGGGAGAACGCCTCGCGCGTCAGGTAAGGCTGCCCCCACTTGCGCGCGCCGGTATCCTGATAGAAGGCCCAGAACGCGTCCCAGTGCCGTTCACCGAGTTCATCCCCGGTGAGCACGCGGACCTCCAGCCCCTCGCAGGCCTTCTCCCGCTCCTTGCGGATGTCCTTGCGCTTGCGGGATGAGAGCGCGCCAAGGAATTGATCGAAGCTTTCGTAGCCGCGATTTTCCCAGTGGAACTGAATATCCTCGCGCAGCAGCCACCCGGCCGCCTCGAACACGGGAACCTGATCGGGTGCGATGAAAGTCGCATGAGCGGAGGAGAGCCCGTTCTCGCGGCAAAGCGTTTCGGCAGAGGCCAGCAGCGCCGGAGCAAGCTCGGGGTGAGGCGTGAGCAGGCGAGGCCCGGTCGCGGGCGTGAAGGGCACCGAAATCTGCAACTTGGGATAATACGAACCGCCAGCACGGTGCCACGCATCGGCCCAGGCATGGTCGAACACGTATTCGCCCTGGCTATGTTCCTTGAGGTACGCGGGAAGCGCTGCCGCGAGCCTGCCTCCGGGGCCGTCCACGGTGATCGGCACCGGCGTCCAGCCGCTGCGCCCGCCAACGCTGCCCGACGCTTCCATGGCGGAAAGGAAAGCATGGGAAACGAATGGATTGCCGCCGCCGCTCAGCGCATCCCATTCAGCTGCGGGGAGTTCACTGACGCTGCCGTGAATGCGGGCCGTGAATTCCCCCGCACTCATGCCGTTTCTTCCGCTGGTCGTTCGAAGATGACCGCATCGGCATGAAGCCCTGCGCGTGCGTGGTGCTCAGGCCGCCGCACCGTCCAAGTCGCGACCGGCAGGCCGCGCTTGCGCTGCGCGGCGGCGAAACGACTCGGCAGGTCGCGAACGTCATAGGCAAGAAAATCGGGACGAGCCTGCCAGAGCGCGAGACGGCGGCGCAGCTTGCCGGGAAGCGCGCGGTCTTCGCCCTCGGATACGACCAGTCCGCGCACGGTGTGCGGCGAATGACGGTGATACCAGCGCGAGACGCGCGGATCGAAGCTCATCACCGCATGAGAGCCGGTATAGCCCTCCAGCACGCGGCGCACCGCCAGGCACAGGGCGGCAACTCGCGTGCTGCGTGACGACTTCAGCTCGATCAGCACAGGCGCACGGCCGGCGATCTGGTTCAGCGCCTGCCGCAGGCTCGGGATCGTCTCCGCCGTCCCGCCCAGCGTGATGCCCGCAAGCTGGGCGGCACTCCGGCGGAACACCGGCCCTGTCTCGCCCGTGAGCCGGTCCAGTTCGCCATCGTGGAATACGACCGGCGTACCGTCACCGGCTCGCTGCACGTCGAGTTCGACGCCGTAGCCCTCCTCTACCGCGAGCCGGAAAGCCGCGAGCGAGTTTTCGGGAATGACAGCGCCGTGAAGCCCACGATGGGCATAGTCGTGTCCGCCGATCCACCCGACCTTGCGCGGATCGGGCGGCGGCGAACACCAGCGGTCAAGCAGGGCGAACGGCAACGATGGCGTCCACTTCGACAGCGGCGCCAAGCGGCAACACCGGCACGCCCACAGCGCTTCGGGCATGCTTGCCCGCCTCGCCGAACACCGCCACCATCAGTTCCGAGGCGCCATTGGCGATCTTGGGCTGGTCCGTGAAATCGCCGGTGGAATTGACGAAGGCGCCAAGCTTCACCACGCGCTCCACCCGATCCAGCGAACCGAGCGCCGCCTTCAGCTGCGCCAGGATCATCACCGCGCAGGCCTGCGCCGCCTCCACACCCGATTCGAGGCTCACGTCATCGCCCAGACGGCCGGTCACGAGCTTGCCCTCGACGAACGGCAACTGGCCGGAAACATGCGCCAGGCCGCCCGCGACGACGACCGGCACATAGGCCGCGACCGGCGCGGCGGGCTCGGGAAGCGTCAGGCCAAGCTGCGAAAGGCGGGTTTCGATCTCACTCATGTTCAGGGCTTTCCTTCAATCGGGCCTTCAATCGGGGCGTCAGTCGGGTTCTGGGTCAACCAGTCGATAAGCCAGGGGGTTGCGGCATCCCATCGGTCGATCCGCGCATGGGCATGACCGGCCAGATGGGCACAGGCGATGTGCGGCGCCAGCAAGGGCTCGGCACAGAGATGCAGGCGGCCGATCTCCGGCGCAACCCCGGCCACGGAGCCGTGATGCTGGGCGAGATCGTCGACGAAAACCGCGCGAGAGGGCGTATATTCATCAAGGATCGCCTTCAACGCCGGGCCTTTCGGCCCCTGGTTGGTGAAGACGCGCACGTCGATGCCATGATCGGCCAGTTGCAGGCGGCGCGCCTCCTGCCGGAAATCCATGAGGTTGGTGAGCACCACCACGTCGGCATGTTCGCCGATCGCGCGGATCGCCTCGACAGCGCCCTCCACCGGGGTCTGCCGGTGCATCTGGCCATCGAAGAACTTGTTGAGCAACGACCACATCTCGGCCTGTTCGAGCAGGTCGCCGGTCTTGATTCGCCGCATCGCGCTCGAAAACTCGCCCCGGCCCATGTCGAAGGCCACGCCTTCCTCCTCGGCCAGCCAGTCCCTGAAATGCGATACCATGTAGAGCAGCACTTCGTCGCAATCGGTGATGAGCAGCGGGCGGTTCATGAGCCGAGCCTTTCGCGCGCCGAGGCCAGCGCCATCGGCGAAACCGCCAGTGCTTCCGCCGCCGCCACGAGATCAGGCTCGTGCGAGCACAGGAATTCCAGCACGGCCGCCATCGTCGCGGGTTCCCCCAGCGAGGCGCGCAGTTCGTCGGGCGTCAGCCCGGTCAGCGCCAGGAAGCGTTCGGCGCGGTCGGGATCGCCCAGCACCCAGCCGAGCGCATTGAGCGCGAGCGCCTGGGGGTCCTGCGATGGGGATGGCGACTCTCGAAGAATTGTCAGTCTCGCTTGCGTGTCATAGAGCGGGAAGTCCCAGCCCTAGATGGTGTTCAGGCGTCGAATGGCAAAGCGTATCCTTGTTGTCGAGGACAACGACCTCAATCGGAAGCTCTTTTGCGACGTGCTCAAGAGCCAGGGCTATGCCGTGGAGCCGGTGGCCGACGGACTGGACGCGCTGGAAAGGGCGCGCCAGTTCGTGCCCAACCTCGTCATCATGGACATCCAGCTGCCCAATGTCTCGGGGCTGGACCTGATCGAGGCGGCGAAGAAAGACCCCGTCCTGCGCACGATTCCGGTGCTCGCCGTCACCGCCTATGCGGGCAAGGGCGACGAGGAGCGCATCCGCGAAGCAGGCGCGGAAGGCTACCTCGCCAAGCCGGTGTCGATCGGCCCGTTCATGCAGGCGGTTCGCGCCCTTCTGTGATAGGGCGAAGCACCAGGCGAATCCGGCCTTCGCTTGACTTTACCCCTCGCCGCCGCTTTTGCGCCGCAATTCCCGGCCAGAGAGCCGCCCGAAATTACCGGAGTTGAAATGACCATGGACCGCGCAGAGACCTCGGCCCGCATCGCCGCGCTGATCGAACCCTTCAACAAGAAGGGCGTCGAGATTACCGACGCGACCCGCTTCACCGACGATCTCGAATTCGACAGCCTGACCGTCATGGACTTCGTGGCCGAGATCGAAGACGGCTTCGACATCATCATCTCGATGAACCAGCAGGCCGAGATCGAGAACTACGGCCAGCTCGTCGACGCCGTGGTCAAGCTCCAGGGCTGAAGGACTTCGCGATGACCGACATGCTCAGCGACAACGAAACGCAAGCCGCAACCGACCTGTTCAGCAAGTTCGATCCCCTGATCGAAATGCGCCGCGGCCTGCTGTCCACCGGCGTGACCGACCCGTTCGGCCTCGTCATGGAGAAGGTGATCTCGCCCACCGTGGCCATGTGCAACGGGCGCGAGACGATCCTGCTCGGCACCTACAACTACATGGGCATGACGTTCGACCCTGACGTGATCGCGGCGGGCAAGCAGGCGCTGGACGATTTCGGCGCCGGTACCACCGGCAGCCGCGTGCTCAACGGCACCTACGCCGGGCACAAGGCGGTCGAGGAAGCGCTATGCGACTTCTACGACATGAAGCACGCGATGGTGTTCTCGACCGGCTACCAGGCCAACCTCGGGATCATTTCCACGATCGCCGGAAAGGGCGATTACATCGTCCTCGACATCGACAGCCACGCCTCGATCTGGGACGGCTGCAAGATGGGCGATGCCGAAGTCGTGCCGTTCAAGCACAACGACATCGAAGCCATGGAAAAGCGCCTGCGCCGTATCCCGGAAGGTGCCGGCAAGCTTGTCGTGCTCGAAGGCGTCTACTCGATGCTGGGCGATATCGCTCCGCTCAAGGAGATGATCGCGGTCGCCAAGAAGTACGGCGCGATGGTGCTGGTGGACGAAGCGCACTCGATGGGCTTCATCGGTCCCAACGGTCGCGGCGTGGCCGAGGACCAGGGCTGTCTTGACGATGTGGACTTCGTGATCGGCACGTTCTCCAAGTCGGTCGGCACCGTCGGCGGCTTCTGCGTTTCGAACCACCCCAAGTTCGAGATCATGCGCCTGGTCTGCCGCCCTTACGTCTTCACCGCCAGCCTCCCGCCGAGCGTTGTCGCCACCGCGACGACCTCGATCCGCAAGCTGATGACGGCGGCCGAGAAGCGCGCGCACCTCTGGGAAAGCTCTCGGACCCTGCACAAGGGCCTGACCGATGCCGGCTTCCAGCTCGGCACGGCAGAGCCGCAGAGCGCGATCATCGCGGTGATCATGCCCGACCTCGAACGCGGCGCGGCGATGTGGGAAGCCCTTCTGCACGAGGGTCTCTACGTGAACCTTGCACGTCCGCCGGCAACCCCTGCGAACATGACCCTGCTGCGCTGCTCGCTCTGCGCCGAGCATTCGGCCGAACAGGTCCAGCAGATCATCGGCATGTTCACCCGCGCGGGCAAGACGGCCGGCATTCTCTGACGCCGATCCGGCGCCGTCCCGGACCCGGTTCCGGGACGGCGCCTCGTATCAGCCCTTGTGGCGGTCCACCAGTGCGAGGAATGCCTCCAGCCAGCCGCCGACGAACCCGGCAGACTGCGCGCCAACGGTTCCATCCTCGCCGATCAGGCCGTCCTTCCACTGGATGAACGCTTCCGGCGCGCCGAGGGTCGGCATGTCGAGGTAGGCCAGCACGTTGCGCAAGTGCTGCTGCGAAAGCGCCGTGCCTATCGCCCCGATCGAAACGCCGATCACCCCCGCAGGCTTGCCCGCCCAGGCGCTGTCCCCGTAAGGGCGCGAGGCGTTGTCGATGGCGTTCTTGAGTACGCCGGGGATGGAGCGGTTGTACTCCGCCGTCACGAAGATCACGCCGTCTGCTCCCCGCACCAGTTCCTTCAGCGCCTTGACCGAAGGGGCCTGATCGCCGTCATCGTCCTGGTTGTAGAGCGGCAGGGCGGCAATATCCGCAAACACGAATTCATGGCCGGATGCGGCGGGGAGGCGGGTCAGCGCCTGCGCGAACCGGCGGTTGTACGATTCGGCGCGAAGGCTTCCGACGACGACGACGATCTTCGACATGACGACTCCTCATGACTGGTTGCAGCCGATCACAGGTATCGGTGCAAAAGGTGTCAGTTGGAAGTCCCCGGTTCGGCCCCGGTTCCTCGGACCGCGCGGGGGCGGCGCGGCACCGGCGGGCGGTGATAGCTCACGTCACCGCGATCCCGCCGGGCCTGGCAGGGCTCTTCGGCGGTATAGGCGCTGGCCGGGCTCGGCGCATGGGCGGCCTTGGGCACGTCGTAGGTCCCCTCGACCAGCGTGACCCGGTTGGCGATCCGCCATTCTCCTGCGCGCTTGCGGAAATGATCGACGTAGCGCCCCGTGGACATGAAGTTCGGTCCCTGCGCCGTCACGCCCGAGAAGTGGTAGTAGGTCTCGCAAAAGGCCTCTTCCCCGGCCAGTTCGCAGACATGGTTGAGGATCGCGTGCTGGGTCGATTCGAAAAGCAGCGTGGTGCCGTCCGCCCAGGCCACGAACTGATCCGGCATGCCCACGAACTGGCCGTGGTCCTCGATACAATCGTCCCAGTAGCAGGAGCGGACCAGCGCGTTATCCAGCCGGTCGAGCCCGCGCGCATAACGCAGCAGCACCTGGTGGATCTCATGCCGATCGGCCAGTTCGGCCAGCTTCGAGGCAGGATCGGTCACGGCATCTCTCCTTCGCGCGTTCTTTCGCGCGAAGCTAGGTCGTCCGCCCTGCCCCTGTAAGTCCGCTCAGGCCGGGATCACGCCGTTTTCGCGGCGGCGATCACGTCGCACTTCTCGTTGGTCTCCTTGGCGCCGCCGCCAAGGAAGGCCACGGCGAGGAAACCCGCGACGACCGCGACCGCGAAGGCCGCCGTGACTTTACCGAGATGCTTGTCGATCACCGCCTTGATCGGCGCGCCGAACAGGCGGAACAGCACGCCCACGATCAGGAAGCTGATCGAACGGGAGACGATCGAGGCGCCGATGAACACGGCAAGGTTCATGCCGATGAAGCCCGCGGTGATCGTCAGCAGCTTGAACGGGATCGGCGTCGCGCCTTTCACGACGATGATCTCGGCGCCATATTCGCGCAAGTAGCACGCCGCCTTGGGGAAGCTCGCCGCCAGCCCCAGCGCCTTGAGCAGCGCCTCGCCGAAAGCGGCATAGGCGAAGTGGCCGATGGCATAGCCGAGCAGCCCGCCCACCACCGAAGCCAGCGTGGCGATCAGGGCGAAGCGAATCGCCTTCTTCGGTTCTGCCAGGCACATCAGGCCCAGCAGCGGATGCGGCGGAACCGGGAAGAAGCTTGCCTCCATGAAGGCGAACAGCGCCAGCCACCATTCGGCGTGGCGGTGCGCCGCCTTGGCCATGGTCCAGTCGTAGAGGCGGCGCAGCATCGAGTTCTCCGGGAAGTGACGTGGCGTGCTTAGTAGGCCGATGATGAGGCGGCAAGCTATAACCCATTTGGTTATATCCGCTTGACATCGCCTATCGCAATTGGTACAAAACAGGAACAGCGAGTGAAACGGGTCGCTCATCGCGGCACGTTCTTCCGCCCCGGAATTTTCCAGAAACAGGATCATCCCCATGGCCGAGCCGAAAGCGGCTTCGCCGGGTGCTGCCCCGCGCAGGCCCCGGACGAAGATCAGTCCCGTCATCGCCCAAGCCGAGGACAAGTTGAACCGGCACTGGCGCGCCGTCTTCCTGGCGGCGCTGGCCGAAACGTCGAACGTCAGCGCGGCGAGCGCCGCCGCCGGAGTTCACCCGAGCCGGCCTTACAAAGTGCGCCGCTCGGAACCCGAATTTGCCCGCGAATGGCGCACCGCCCTGCTCGAAGGCTACGAAAACCTCGAGATCGAGGTTCTTTACCGCCTTCGCTTCGGGGAGCCCAAGGATGGCGAGGTCAAGTTCGACAACGCCAATGCCCTGCGCCTGCTGGGCCTTCACCGCGAAACGGTGACGCGCGAGCGGGCCATCCGCGAAAACGAGGATCTCGGCGCTGTCCGCGCCTCGATCCAGACCAAGCTGGCGCAGCTGCGCGAACAGGTCCTGGCGCGCCGCACCGCCCGCGAAGAGGAGGAAGAGGATGGCTGAAGCAGATCCCCTGGACTGGCTCGCCAAGGCCCATGCCAGTGACCTTGACGGCTTCGTCTCCAGGCTCGCCCCGCGCGAACAGGAGGAATGGCGCTGGAACTGGCGGGTATGGGGTCGTCCCTCGCAGATCGCACCCGCCGGTGACTGGCGCGTATGGCTGGTCATGGCGGGGCGCGGTTTCGGCAAGACCCGCTGCGGCGCCGAATGGGTAAACGAAATCGCCGAACGCCACCCGCAAGCCCGGATCGCGCTGGTTGCCGCTCATCTTGGCGAGGCGCGCTCGGTCATGGTGGAGGGCGAGAGCGGGCTGCTTTCGGTCGGCGCGCCCTGGCGGCGTCCGGTGTTCGAGCCTTCGCTCAGGCGGCTGACCTGGCCCAACGGCGCGCAGGCCACGCTCTATTCCGCCGCCGAGCCGGAAGCCCTGCGCGGCCCCCAGCACAGCCACGCCTGGTGCGACGAGATCGCCAAGTGGGACAATGCCTCGGGCCGGGCCGTCTCGGCCTGGGACAACCTGTTGATGGGCCTGCGGCTCGGCCACGATCCGCGCCTCGTTGCCACCACCACCCCGCGCAGCGTGCCGCTGGTCATGCGCCTGCTGGCCGAAAGCGAACAGGGCGACGTGATCGTGACGCGCGGCAGCACTTTCGACAATGCCGCCAACCTGCCCGCGCGCTTCCTCAAGGCCATGCGCCGCACCTTCTCGCGCAGCCTGCTCGGGCGGCAGGAACTGGACGGCGAACTTATAGCCGAGGTCGAAGGCGCGCTCTGGAGCCGCGCCCTGCTGGAAACCAGCCGCGAGGAACGCGCGCCCGAATGCGGCCGCGTCGTCGTCGGCGTGGATCCGCCGACATCGGCCGGGGGGGATGCCTGCGGCATCGTGGTGGTCGGCATGGCCGAGGACGGCACCGCGCATGTGATGGCCGATGCCTCGGTGGAAAAGGCCGGCCCCGAACGCTGGGCCCGCGCCGTTGCAGGAACCGCCGAAGCGTGGCGCGCCGACCGCGTCGTCGCCGAGGCGAACCAGGGCGGCGCGATGGTCGCCTCGGTCCTGCGCGCGGCGCGCCTCTCCCTGCCGCTGCGGCTGGTGCACGCCTGCCGGGGCAAGGTCGCCCGCGCCGAACCCGTCGCCGCGCTCTACGAAGCCGGACGCGTCCGCCACGCGGGGCAGTTCCCCCGGCTGGAGGACGAGATGTGCGGGCTGATCGCCGGCGGCGCCTACCAGGGGCCGGGGCGTTCTCCCGACCGTGCCGACGCGCTGGTCTGGGCGCTTACCGAACTGATGCTCGGCAAAAGCGGCGAGCCTCGGGTCAGGCTGGCGTGAACCGCCGAATTCGAAACTCTTCCGAAAGGATCGACATGTCCTTCATCGATACGCTCGTCGCCGCCTTCAAGGGCGAGAGTGCCCGCGTGCCACTGGCGCGCGGGCCGGCCTCGCCATGGTTCTTCGCCGAGAGCGGCGGCGGGCGTGCCCCCTTCGAATACGGTTCGGCAGTGCGCCGCGCCTATCTCGAGAATCCCGTCGCCCAGCGTGCGGTGCGCCTGGTGGCCGAGGGTATCGGCGGCGCCCCGCTTCGGCCCGCCGACCCCGCGCTCATCGCGCTCGTCACCGAAACCAGCGCCGGCCAATCGCTGCTGGAAACGCTCGCCTGCCATCTCCTGCTTCACGGCAATGCCTATGTGCAGGTGCTCAAGGATGCGCGGGGCCGCCCGGTCGAACTGTTCGCCCTGCGCCCCGAACGCGTCTCGATCCAGGCCGGGGAGGACGGCTGGCCCGCCGCCTTCGCCTATGACGTGGCCGGCCGCCGGCTGACGATCCCGCTGCTGGACGAGGACGCCTCGCCCAACGTGATCCACATCCGCCACTTCCACCCGGTGGACGATCACTACGGCGCGGGCTGTCTGGCCGCCGCCGACGAAGCCATCGCCACGCACAATGCCGCCGCGCAGTGGAACCGCCAGCTCCTGGAAAACGCCGCCCGCCCTTCCGGCGCGCTGGTCTACGAGGCGGGCGACGGCAATACCCTGACCGGCGACCAGTTCGACCGGCTCAAGGCCGAACTTGCCAGCGCCTATGCCGGATCGGGCAATGCCGGACGGCCGATGGTGCTGGAAGGCGGGCTCAAGTGGCAGGCCATGGCGATGACCCCGGCGGACATGGATTTCGCCACGCTCAAGGCCGCCGCCGCGCGCGACGTGGCACTCGCCTTCGGGGTGCCGCCGATGCTGCTGGGCCTGCCGGGCGATGCCACTTACGCCAATTACCGCGAGGCCAACCGCGCGCTCTGGCGGCTCACCCTGCTGCCGCTGGCGAGCAAGATCTTCGCCGGGCTCTGCGAAGGGCTGGCCCCGTGGTTCCCGAACGACTGCCGCGAGAACATCCTGGCCATCGACCTGGACCGGGTTCCCGCACTTGCCGAGGACCGCGAGCGGCTCTGGGCCCAGGTCAGCGCCGCCGACTTCCTTGGCGACGACGAAAAGCGATCCTTGTTGGGGCTGCCCCCCGTTTCGGCCTCGAAGGATGAGGAGAACAAATCATGAACCAGAAGGACATGCTGGCCGGCCTGCTCGCCCAGGCGACGACGGAGGGCAGCGAACTCGTGACGCTGCGCGCCATCGTCGAGGAAGCCAGCGAAGTCGGCGCGCGGCGGATGCTCTCGCGGATCGGCCTCGACGACGCGACCGCGCCGGGCGACCTCTCCGAACTGCGCGAACTGCTCCAGGCCTGGCGCGACGCCAAGGCCAGCGCGCAGGCCGCCGCGATCGGCTGGCTGGTGCGCGGCGTGCTGGCCTTGCTGCTGCTCGGCCTGGCGGTGCGCCTCGGCGCGGGCGAGCTGCTGCGATGACGCTGCAACCGGCTCTGCATGAGCGCACCCTCCGCTTCGCCGGCTATGCGGCGCTGTTCGGCAAGCGCGACGCCGGACGCGACACGATCCGCCCCGGCGCCTTCGCCCGGACGCTGGCCGAGCGGCGCGATCCGATCCCGTTGTTCTGGCAGCACCGGCCGGATCTCAGGATTGGCTGGATCGAAACCGTGGCGGAAGACGATCGCGGCCTGCGCGTGGTCGCCACGGTGGACAACCCGGACGGCGCCGCCGGTCTCGCGCTTCGGCGCGGCACCGTGAACGGGCTCTCGTTCGGCTACCGCGCCCGCGCCAGCCGCAACAGCGCCGAAGGCCGCGAACTGCTCGACCTGGAGCTGTTCGAGGTCAGCCTCGTCACGCACCCGATGCAGCATGGCGCGCGGGTGCACCTGATCTCCTGACGACCTCCCCCGACCCATTTTCCCGCCGCCCCGACGGGCGGCTCCAACCGAAAGGTGAATGCCCGATGGAATCCATTGCCCCGGTCGAAGCGCTCGACTCCTCGTTCGACCTCGTCGCCCGACAGGACGCCACCGAAGCCGCCGTCGAAGCCCTGCGCGGTGACGTCGACGACGTGAAGGCCCGCCTCGACCGCGTCAGCCGCGCCGCGTCCCGGCCGGTGATCGAAGGCGGCGCCGCGACCACCGCCAGCCTCGAAGTGAAGGGCTTCGTGGACGGCTACCTGCGCATGGGCCGCGAGACCGAGATCAAGTCGATCTCCGGCATCGTCGCCTCGGATGGCGGCTATGCGGTCCCGCGCGAAGTCGATGCGCTGATCTCCGCCCGCCTCAAGAACATCAGCCCGATCCGCTCGATCGCGCAAGTCGTGCAGACCGGCACGGCGGGCTACCGCAAGCTCATCACCACCGGCGGCACCGCCTCTGGCTGGGTGAGCGAGACCGGCGCCCGCACCGAAACCGCCACCCCCAGCTTCGCCGAGATCGCCCCGCCCGCCGGCGAACTCTACGCCAATCCGGCCGCGAGCCAGGCCATGCTCGATGATTCCGCCTTCGACATCCAGTCCTGGCTGGCGGACGAGATCGCCATGGAATTCGCCCGTGCCGAAGGTGCCGCCTTCGTGAACGGCACCGGCACCAACCAGCCCAAGGGCTTCCTTGCCGCCCCCAACGCCGCCACTGCCGACGCCGCCCGCCCCTTCGGCACGCTCCAGTTCCTGGTCTCGGGCAATGCCGCCGGGTTCGACACCTCGCCCGAACTCAAGCTGATCGACCTCGTTCATTCGCTCAAGGGCGGCCACCGCCAGGGCGCGAGCTGGGTGATGAATTCGAAGACGCTGGCGGTGGTCCGCAAGCTCAAGGCGGCTGACGGCTCGTTCCTGTGGCAGCCGGGCCTCATGGAAGGACAGCCGAACCGCCTGCTGGGCTATCCGGTGGTCGAAGCCGAGGACATGCCCGACGTGGCGGCCAATGCCTTCCCGATCGCATTCGGCAACTTCCGCGCCGGCTACCTGATCGCCGAACGCAGCGCGACCTCGATCCTGCGCGATCCCTTCACCAACAAGCCCTTCGTCCACTTCTACGCAACCAAGCGGATCGGCGGGCAGGTGCTCGATTCCGACGCGATCAAGCTGCTCAAGATCTCGGCCTGACGCCATCCGGGCCGTGCGGGGCCGCATTTGGAAAGGAGCCCGCTCCTTTCCGGCCCCGCACGTCTTGAGCAGCGGCCCGCGCCGTCTCCCCGCTCCCTCACCTCGGGCGGCGGCGCGGGCCAACCGCCTCCTTCCTTCCTGATCGGAGACATCCATGAACCGGGCCATTCCCGCCCCGCCCGTGCTTCCGTCCTCGGCACTCGCCGAGCTCAAGCAGTGGCTCGGCGTGACCACCACGCGCGACGATCTTCCGCTCGTTGCCCTGCTCGCCAGCGCGGTCGAGACTTGCGAGGCCTTCACCGGCCGGATGCCGCTGGTCGCCCCGTGCGAAGAAATGCTGCCCGCCGAAGCAGGCTGGCATGCGCTGTCCACCCGTCCGGTGCAGGCCATCACCCTGATCGAGGGGGTCGATGCCAATGGCACCCGGTTCCCGCTTTCGGCCGGGACTTACGAGATTGACCTCGATGCCGACGGCACCGGCCGTGTCCGCCTTCCCTTCGGCACGCCCGCCACCCGCATCGCCATCGGCTTCACGGCCGGGCTCGCCGATGACTGGGACAGCCTGCCGGACGGGCTGCGCCACGGCATCGTCCGGCTCGCCGCGCACCAGCACCGCGAGCGCGAAAGCGGCAGCGCCGCGCCGCTTCCGCCTGCCTCCGTCGCGGCGCTCTGGCGGCCCTGGCGGCGGATGCGGCTGGCGTGACCGGCATGATCTCGGCCGATGCCGGACCATCGCTCGCCGCCCTTTTCCGCCGCCTCGCCTCCCGCGCCGAAGCGCTTGCCGCCGCCCATGCCGAAGCCCGGCGGATGGCCGCACGCGGCGATGAAACCCGGTGGCGCCGCGCCGACCTCGTCTGGCCGCTCTTCGCGAAAGGATAAGTGATGGAAATCGCCTTGCGCGCCGCGCTGATCGAATGGCTCGCCGCCGATCCCGCGCTCGTGGCCGAGTTGAACTCGGTAACCGAGGAAACGCCCTCGCGCACCAGCCTGCCGTGGCTGGCCTTGGCCTCCAGCGCCAGCGCCGACTGGAGCTGCAAGACCGCACCGGGCCGGGAAGTGCGCGTCGCGCTCGAACTCCATTGCCGGGGTGACGCGCCCGATGCGGCGGCGGCACTGGTCGCGGCCATCGAGGCGCGGGTGGAAAGCCTTCCGCGCACGCAGCCGACTTTCTCCGCCGCCTCCATCCAGTTCCTGCGGGCCCGCGCCGAACAGCGCGGGGAAAGCCGCCGCGCGATCCTGCTCGAATACCGCTTCCGCCTGCTCGCCGCCTGACCCAACCGCTTCAAAGGAGCCTCACCATGCCCGCCCAGAAAGGCAGCGCCTTCCTTCTCAAGATCTCTAACGGCGGCTCTCCCGCCACTTACCAGACCGTTGCCGGGCTGCGGACCACGCAGATGTCGGTCACGGGCGATGCGGTCGTCGTCACCAGCAAGGAAAGCGGCGGCTGGCGCGAACTGCTTTCGGGGGCCGGGGTCCGCTCGGTCTCGGTAAGCGCGGCGGGCATCTTCCTCGGCAGCACGGCCGAGGCGAAGATTCGCGCCAATGCCATGGCCGGCACCCTCGACGACTACGAACTGAGCTTCGAGGACGGCGAGCGGCTGCGTGGCCGCTTCCTTGTCCAGCGGCTCGATTATGCCGGGGATTTCAACGGCGAGCGCAATTACACGCTCCAGCTCGAAAGCTCCGGCCTGGTGGCGCCGGCATGACCCTTCGACAGGCTCAGGGGGAGCGGGCCAACGCGCTGCGCGGCGAGGCGCTGCTGGAGATCGGCGGCACCGCGCATGTCCTGCGCCCCAGCTTCACCGCGCTGGTCGCCGCCGAGGAGGAACTCGGCCCGCTCTTCGCCCTCGTCGAGCGGGCGGGCGCGGGCCAGCTTCGCCTTTCCGAACTGGCCGCGCTGTTCTGGCATTGCGTCGACCCGCTGCACGCCGTCCCGCGCGAAGCAGTGGGAGAGGCGGTGGTTGCCCAGGGCCTTGCCGCCTGCGCCGCACCGCTGCGGGTGTTGCTCGGCCAGATCCTCAAGGGCAGCGGATGAGCGAAACCCGGCTCGCCCCGGCGGCGCTCAGGCTCTGCGGTCTCGCCGCGCGACAGCTCGGCTGGCGCCCACGGGATTTCTGGGCCGCCACGCCCGCCGAACTCGCCGCCGCGCTCGGCCTGCTGCCCCCTGGGCCAGCTGGCGCCGCCGATGCACCGGGCGTCGACCGGTCCCTGCTCGACAAGCTGATGGAACACGACAATGAGCGATGACATCGACAGCCTGCTGGTGGAAGTCCGCGCCAGCACCGAAGGCTTCACGCGCGACATCGCGCAGATGCGCGGCAGCATCGACGGCGATCTCGTCTCCGGCTTCACCCAGGCCGGGCAGGCGCTGGAAAAGGGCCTGACCGGCGCGATCCGCCGCGGCAGCCTCGGCTTCGACGACCTCAAGCGCGTCGCCCTGAGCACGCTTGGCGAAATCGCGGCACAATCGCTGCAGGGCCTGTTCGGCGCGGCGGGCACGGGGGGCGCAGCCACCGGCGCGCTCGATCTCTCCGGCCTGTTTTCCAGCGTGCTCGGCCTGCCCGGGCGCGCGACCGGGGGCAATGTCTCGCCGGGGCGGGGCTATCTCGTCGGCGAACGCGGACCGGAGCTTTTCGTGCCGACTTCCGCCGGGCGGATCGAGACCGGCACTGGCTCCGGCACCGGTTCCGGCGCCCGCGACGTCAAAGTGGCCATCAACCTCACCGGGCCGCGCGGCGCCAGTACGCCGCAATCGCTCCAGCGCTCGTCCCGCCAGGTCGCCAGCGCGGTGCGCCGCGCCCTTTCCAGCCGCTGATCTCACCGGAGCACCCGACATGGCATTCTGGCTTGCTGACAAGCGCAACGGACAGGAGAGCGACTGGATCAGGCGCTTCGACCCGCGCTTCTGGACCGTCAATTTCCCGCGCCCGATGATGGCCTCCGTCATCTCGACCGGCCCCGACTCCCTACGGGTGGACGCCGCATTCCTGCGCAAGGGCGACCTCGGCGGACTGATCTGGGAGAGCGAGGACCGGCTCGACCACCCGCTGCTCGCCTACAAGGCCGACCGCGACTACGCCCATACCTCGCTCAGCTTCCGCTGGCGTTCCTCGGGGGTGATCCCGCTCGACGCCGGGAACGGTCCGACCCTGACGATAGAGGGACAGGACGCAAGCGGCACCGCGCGCGCCTGGTACGTCCGGCTCTGGAACTATGCCGAGGGGACGGGTGAGGATGCCCGGATCAGCCTGCGCTTTTCGGAGCTGGACGCCGGCTTCGCGCTCCCTGCCGAAGCAGAGCGCATATGGCCCCATGCGATCGACCGCATGTTCATTTCCTTCTGTCCGCCGGGCTACGACGGCAGCACCGCCCCCTTGCCGGCCGAGGCCGAAGGCTGGATCGAACTGAGCGAGATCGCGGTGGACGGCGCGCGCGCCATGCTGGAGATCGGCGACGTCATCCTCCCGCCGAACGGCCTCGCCATGGCGACCGGATTCGACGATCAGGGCGTGCAGACCCCCGCCCGGCTCCTGCGCGGCGTGCGCCAGCTCGGCTACCGGGGCTCGGTGGTCCACTATCTGGGCATGAGCCATTACTTCCGGCTCGCTTCCGCAGACGGAGCCTATCTCGCCGGCATGGGGGGCGACCCGCTCAACGCGCCGACGCGGGTCTGGCACCGCACTTTCTTCGCGGAATGCGTGAAGCTCGGTTTCAACCCGATCGCCTCGCTGTCCTACGAACTGCTCGACCAGCACTGCCCCCCCGCGTGGAAGCAGCGCGACCTGGAGGGCAATCCGGCGCTGACCGGATGGGACCCGCCCTCAACCCTGCTCTCCCCCGCGAACGGTGCCGCAATGGGCTGGCTGCAATCGGTCGGCGCCGCTTTCGCGCAGCTCATGACCGAGGCAGGCGCCGCGGTGCGGTTCCAGGTCGGCGAACCGTGGTGGTGGTGCTTCGCGGACGGCCGCATCTGCCTTTACGATGCCGAGGCGACCGCCCGGCTTGGCGGTGCGCCTGCCGCCATTCCCGACATGCGCGCCCCTCTCGATACCGCGCAAAAGGCCTTGCTGGACGAAGCCGGTGCCCTTCTTGCGCAGTCCACCGCCGATCTCGTGGATGCGGTCCGTGCCGCCGCCGCTCCGGCGCCGGTCGAAACGCTGGCGCTGGTCTTCACGCCCACCCTGCTCGATCCGGCGATGCCCGAGATGCGCCGTGCCAATCTCCCGGTCGGCTGGGCCTCGCCCGCCTTCGACCGTTTGCAGGTGGAGGACTATGACTGGCTCACCGCCGGTGCCGATACCCTGCGCCGTTCCGCCTATGCCGCAGTGAACGAGCGGCTCGGCTATCCCCCCGAAGAGCAGGACTACCTCGCCGGTTTCGTGCTGACGCCGGCGCAAGGCGACCAGTGGCGCCGCATCGACGCCGGGCTGGACGAGGCCCTCGCCCGCTCGCCGCGCGAAGTGGTGGTCTGGGCACTGCCCCAGGTCGCGCGCGACGGCTTCGTCCGCCTTCCCCCCCTCTCTCCGCAAGCCTCAGGAGCCGATCAGATGCAGGCCTTCGACGACGTGCTCTATCCCCTCGCGCTGGGCCGCGATGCCACGGTGATCCCGGAGTTCTCCACTTCGATCTCCGTCACCGCATCCGGCTTCGAACGGCGCAACAGTCTCTGGTCCAACGCCCGCCTGCGCTTCGATGTCGGCCCCGGCGTGCGTTCCGAAGCGGAACTGGGCGAACTGATCGCCTTTTATCGCGCCCGTCGCGGCCCCGCGCGCGGCTTTCGACTGCGCGATCCGAGCGATTACAGTTCGAACGGCATGGTCGGCACGCCAAGCCCGCTCGACCAGCCGCTCGGCACCGGTGACGGCATCACCGCCCGGTTCCCGCTCGTGAAGCGCTACGGCGAAGGAAGCGCCGAACAGGTCCGCCGCGTGACCCGGCCGCTGTTCGACACCCTGCTCGTCTCGATCGGCGGCGCCGTGCAGGTCGGCAACTGGACGCTCGAACCGCAAGGCGTGATCGCGTTCGACGATCCTCCGCCCCTGGGCGCGGCCGTCCGGGCAGGCTTCCTGTTCGACGTGCCGGTGCGCTTTGCGGAAGATCAGCTCGAAGTCGCGGGCGCCGCTTTCGCGGCAGGCGAGGCGCCGAGCGTGCCCGTCGTCGAAATCCGGGAGGCATCATGAGCCGCAAGTGGTTCTCGGGCGACCTGGAAACGGTCGCCACCTTCTGGCGCATCGACCGGCGTGACGGCGTGACCCTGGGCTTCACCACGCACGATGCCGATCTCTGGTTCGACGGCCTCTCGCATCGGGCGTCACCCGGCATGGTTCCGTCCTCGATACGCAAGTCCGCCGGCTTCGAGGCAGACAGTGCCGAAGTGCGCGGCACGATCACGCATGAGGAGATTTCCACGGAAGATCTGGCCACCGGGCGGTTCGACGGTGCCCGTGTCCGCATCGGGCTGATCGACTGGGAAACGCTGGAACACGAAACCCTTTACACCGGCACTATCGGCGCCGTTGCCGAGGAAGACGGTGCGTTCTCCGCCGAACTCGCGTCGCGCAAGGCGGAACTGGCGCGCGATCCGGTCCCCCGCACAAGCCCCGCCTGTCGCGCCGGGTTCTGCGGGCCGGGATGCAATCTCGATCCCCAGCGCTTCACCCGCGAACTGGCCGTCGCACTGGTGGATACCGCCAGCAATACGGTCTCCTTTGCCGAACCGGCCTCTCCGGACCTGTTCGCTGGCGGCACGCTGCGGTGGCTCGAAGGGCCGCAAGCGGGCGTGCGGATGGGCATCGTAGGCGGGGAAGACGGCAGGCTGATCCTCGATGTCCCGCTGGACGGGAGTATTCCGCCCGGCACCCGCGCCTTCCTGCGCGAAGGGTGCGATCATACGCTGGGCACCTGCGCGGAACGGTTCGGCAATGCCGTGAACTTTCGCGGCGAACCCTATCTTCCCGGAAACGACCTGCTCACCCGCTACCCCTCGCCCTCGCAATGACGGGCGAGAATCTGGCCGGGGCGGCGCGGGCACTGATCGGCGTGCCGTTTCGACTTCATGGCCGCGATCCGGCGGCCGGGCTCGATTGCCTCGGCCTCGTCGCGGTCGCCGCGGGCAGGCCCATGGCCGTTCCCAACGGCTACAGCCTTCGCGCCATGCGGATCGACCGCGCAGATGCCGTTGCCGCCGCGCTGGGGCTGGAAGCTGCCACCGGCGGAATCGCGGCGGGCGATGTGCTGATGCTGCGCCCCGGCCCCTGCCAATACCATCTCGCCATCGCGCTCGGCGAGGCGCGCATCGTTCATGCCCATGCGGGCCTGCGCCGCGTCGTAATCGCCCCGCTCCCGCGTGAATGGCCGCTCACCGGGCACTGGCGTGCCCGCTTCGGCTCCCTTTCCTGAAGGACAAGACATGGCAACGCTCGTTTTCAGCACGGTAGGCACGGCGCTGGGCGGCCCGGTCGGCGGTGCGATCGGTTCGCTCGTAGGCAGTCAGTTCGATGCCGCGATCTTCGGATCTCCCAACCGGCAGGGTGCAAGGCTCAAGGAACTGGAAGTGACCACTTCCAGCTACGGCCAGCCCCTCCCCCGTCATTTCGGCCGGATGCGCGTTGCCGGCCAGATGATCTGGGCGGCGGAACTCACCGAGCACAGCGAAACGCTGGGCGGCGGCAAGGGCGCTCCCTCCGTCACGACCTACAGCTATTCGGCCAGCTTTGCCGTGGCACTCTCCAGCCGCCCGATCCTGGCCCTCGGCCGCATCTGGGCCGATGGCAGACTGCTGCGCGGCGCGGAAGGCGACCTCAAGGTCGGCGGTACGCTGCGCATCCATACCGGGCACGGCGATCAGGCCTGCGATCCGCTGATCCTTGCGGCAGAGGGTGAAGCCCTTTGCCCCGCTCACCGCGATCTGGCCTACGTGGTGTTCGAGGATCTCGACCTTTCGGAATATTACAACCACATCCCCGCGCTGACTTTCGAGGTCATCGCCGACGAACGCTTCGATCTCTCCGGGGTGATCGGCGATCTGGTGGAGGATATCGACGCGGCAGTCCCGCTCGAAAGCTTCGGCGGGCTGAGCTGTGACGGGTCTCTGGCGGATATCCTGCAGGTCATAGACCAGGTCGAGCCGCTCTGCACCGATGCCGGGCGGGACCGTCTGGTGATTGCCAGGGAACGGCTGCAGACGAGCCCGATCGCCCTCACCGAAGCCGCGATATCCGCCCAGGACGGCGATTTCGGCGCCGCGACGGGTTTTTCCCGCAGCCGTGCCGCCCCCGGCGAACAGCCGCTGTCGGTGCTGCGCTATTTCGACCGCGACCGCGACTATCTGCCCGGCGTGCAACATGCCACCGGCCGCGCCATTGCCGGAGAACCCCGCGCGCTGGAACTTCCGGCCGCGCTCGATGCCGCCACCGCCCGCAGCCTGATCGAACGCATCCGCAGAAGGATCGACTGGAGCAGGGACCGCATTTCCTGGCGGACCAGCGAACTCGACTGCGATGTCGCGCCCGGTGCCTCGGTGACGTTTCCCGGCCTTCCCGGCCTGTGGCGCGTAGAGGCATGGGAGTGGCGAGACAGCGGCATCGAGATTTCCGCCACCCGCCGCGTGCCGACCGGAGCAGACGCTCCGCCACGGCTTGCAACCGACCCGGGACGGATAAACCCCCAGCCGGATCTCCCCCCCGGCCAGACCGCGCTCGTGGCGCTCGAACTTCCCTACGATGCCGCGACGGGCACGCCAGACAGCGCCCGGCCCATTGCCGCACTGTCCTCCTCCACTGCAAACTGGAGCGGTGCGGCGCTCTTTGCCGACCGCGGCGACGGGGGCCTGCTGCCGCTCGGCCCCAGCGGCCGGATGCGCTCGATCGTCGGCACGGCCTCGACGGCGCTTCCACCGGCAAGCGCGCTGCTGTTCGATCGCGCCTCCACCCTGGAGGTTCGCCTGACAGGGGCGGACCTGCAATTGGCATCGGCATCGCTACGCCAGCTCGCGGAAGGCGCCAACCTTGCCCTCGTGGGTGACGAAATCATCCAGTTCGCCGGCGCCCTGCCGCTTGGCGGCGGCACCTGGCGGCTCACCGGTTTTCTGCGCGGAAGGGGCGGAACGGAAACCGCAATCGGCACGCACCTGCCCGGCGAACCGTTCGTCCTGCTCGACCGCAAGGCCGTCGCGCTCGATCCGGCCATCGTCGGAACCGGGAGCGAACGCCGGATCGTGGCGGCAGGGCGCGGAGATCCCGAGCCGGTCGCCGTCCCGATCCGCCTTGAAGGCATCACATTGCGCCCGCTGGCACCGGTCCACCCTCGTGTCACAAGACTGGCGGACGGCACCTTGCGCGCGGCGTGGACACGCCGCGCACGGGGCAACTGGACATGGCAGGACGGGCTCGACGTGCCCCTGGTCGAACAGACGGAGAGCTATCTCGTGACGTTCGGTGCGATCGGGAGCCCGCTGGCCACGTGGACCCTTGCCGCCCCTTCGATCGATCTCGCCCCCGACCTCGTGGCACGCCTGTCCGCAGGAGCCCCCGGCGAATGGCTGCGCGTGAGGCAGCAGGGAACCCACGCCCTTTCCGAACCCCTTCCCGTCCTTTCGCTGAACTGATCCCAAGGAGCCCAGCATGAGCGATACCATCACTTTCGACAGCGCCAGCGCGCGTTTCTCGCTGCCGTTTCTCTATGCCGGCCAGTCCCAGAAAGAGGTCTTCGTCAACGAAGCCCTGGCCCGCTGCGACATGCTACTGCACCCCGCGATCGAGGGCGAAACCGATCTCCCGCCTCCCTCCCCCTCGGAGGGAGAATGCTGGCTGGTCGGCATGGAAGCGAGCGGGGCCTGGAACGGGCAGGCGGGCACGCTTGCCACATTTCAGGGCGGAAACTGGATGTTCGTGAAACCACGGCACGGAATGCGCGTCTTCGATCTGTCGACCCGGCAGGAGCAACTATTTTGGGGCTCATGGAGAAAAGCTTCCCTTCCCGTGGAACCACTTGGCGGATCGACAGTTGATGTTCAGGCTCGGGCGGTGATCGGTCAACTGGTTGCTGCCCTGCAAGCCTTGGGTATCTTCCCGTCAGCATGACGCGGCACATTGAACAGGGGTAGGAACAGTGCAGTCGATTTCCAATAAATGGGGTCACGAGGCGGCACCAACCCTCCGAAATCGCGACATTCTTGCAACAGTCGCTTTCAATGTGCGCTTGCACACGCAATGCTGAGGGGGTAGACACTCGACGCACTCGGTGGCTCCAAATCTCTTAGTAGGGGAAACGTATGAGGAAACTCGTCCTTGGTCTGGCGCTGGCTTCGACAGCTATCGCCACGCCCGCGCTTGCGCGTGACAAGTCGTGGTATCTTGAACTCGACTTCGGCGGCATGATCGTCGAAGACGCTGATCTTAAGGTCGACGGCGTCAGCAACGCCGCAACTGCCGACTTCAAGACCGGCTTCGACGGCGGCGCCGTTCTCGGTTACGACTTCGGTCCGTTCCGTCTTGAAACCGAAGCCAGCTATCGCCAGGCTCCGGTCAAGTCCTTCGGCGGTGACGCCAGCAACCTGTCGTTCATGGTCAACGGCCTGCTCGATTTCGGTCCCGATGACGGCCTCCAGGGCTTCGTCGGCGGTGGTGCGGGCGTCGCTCGCGTCGATGCCGACTTCATCGACGATTCCGACACCGGCTTCGCATGGCAGGCTATCGCGGGCGTTCGCGCTCCGATCAGCAGCCACTGGGACGTGGGCCTGAAGTATCGCTTCATGAACGTCGCCAATGTCGACCTCGTCGACGTGGACGGTTCGTCGGTCAGCACCCGCTGGCGTTCGCACTCGCTCATGGGCACCCTGGCGTACAACTTCGGCGAACCGGCAGCTCCGCCGCCGCCCCCGCCGCCGCCCCCGCCGCCCCCGCCGCCTCCCCCGCCGCCGCCTCCGCCGCCGGTTGTGGAATGCAACAAGGGTCCGTACATCGTGTTCTTCGACTGGGATAAGTCGGACATCACGCCGGAAGCCGCCACCATTCTCGACAGCGCGATCAGTGCCTATGGCAACTGCAACAGCGTTCCGATCATGCTGGCCGGTTACACCGACCGTTCGGGTACCGAAAAGTACAACCTCGGCCTGTCGGCTCG
Organism: Novosphingobium aeonii; assembly: GCF_052279045.1. Lineage (NCBI taxonomy): Bacteria > Pseudomonadati > Pseudomonadota > Alphaproteobacteria > Sphingomonadales > Sphingomonadaceae > Novosphingobium > Novosphingobium aeonii. The sequence goes on from NZ_CP176832.1 coordinate 452,737, forward strand.
TCGTAACGACGCTACCCGCGCGTATCTGACCAGCCACGGCATTCCGGACGGCTCGATCTCGAGCCAGGCGTTCGGTGAAGCTAACCCGCGCGTTCCGACTGCTGACGGCGTGCGCGAGCTGCAGAACCGCCGCGTCGAAATCACTTACGGTCCGGGTTCGGGCATGTAAGCGAACCGGCAACGGTTACAGATCAGGGGGTCGGAGCAATCCGGCCCCCTTTTCTTATGGAACTTGCACCAGCATGTTCCCGGCAGCCCGGGCATCCGTGGGCCGGCCGCACAAACGAAAACGCCCCGCGGGTCAGGCGGAGCGTTCGTAATTTCAGCTCTGAAAAAGATCAGGCGGCGTAAGGCGTAGGGTCGATCAGCCCCGCATCGGCAAAGCCGCTCTTTCGCAGGCGGCAGCTGTCACACTCTCCGCAGGCGCGGCCATCCGGCTGCGGATCGTAGCACGACCAGCTCATGCCGGCATCCAGCCCAAGGCGATCCGCCTCGCGGGCGATATCCGCCTTGCCGAGGAACTGCAGCGGCGCGTGAATGCTGAACTTCGTGCCCTCGTCGCCTTCCTTGGTCGCCAGGGTCGCGATGTTCTCGAACGCCGAGATGAATTCGGGACGGCAGTCGGGATAGCCCGAATAGTCCAGCGCGTTCACGCCGATGAATATATCGGAAGCCCCGATTGCCTCGGCCCAAGCCAGCGTAAGCGACAGGAAAACGAGGTTGCGCGCGGGAACATACGTCACCGGAACACCGGGACCGACGCCATCCTTCGGCACCTCGATATCGTCCGTCAGCGCAGACCCGCCGAACTGGCGCAAGTCGAGCGGAAGCACGACATGACGTTCGGCGCCAAGGAAAGCGGCGATCTTGCCGGCGGCATCGATTTCGCACCGATGACGCTGGTTATAGTCGATCGTCAGCGCATTGATGGAATAGCCCGCCTCTCGTGCGAGCCCCGCCGAAACCATCGAATCCAGTCCTCCTGAGAGAAGGACGACCGCCTTGCGGCCTGAAAGCGTTGAAGTATCCTGCATGGTTCTTTCGCTAAGCCTTCGCCGAAGCGATGACAACCACCAGCCGGCAGCGTCAGTTCCGGCAGGAACCGGTCCGCCGTCCCTCAGCGGTGACAACGAAGGGAAGTCCGCTGACGATCCCCTGACTGTCGATCTGGATCAGCCCATTGGTCTCGCGCCGAACCCGCGTTCGGCCATAGCCCTGCCCGCGACAGGTATACTGGACGACGACTTCGTTCGCCGTGTCCTCGACCACGACCGCGCGGCAAGGAATCCCCTGATGCCTGAGCTGAATCAGTTGCCTGCCATTTCCGATGCAAAGGTTGCGCGTGACGCTGCTCTCGCCGTGCTCACGCAGTTCCCAGGAGCCCGGCTCCAGCTGGTCAAGCATCGCAAGCGATCGCTTCTGCCCTTGCGCGCCCGATCCAAGCAGCAGCAATGCCCCGGCTGCCACTGCTACCGTCGCTGCCCTGCGTTTCGTCCAGTCGAATTTGCGGCCCCTCGCGCGCGTTGGCGCAAGACCTCGTGCTTTACCCGTGGTCATCCGCCCCATATCGGTACTCCCGACCGGCAAGACAAGCATCCCCCGCGCCGACAGGTCCGCAACGGCCCGATATGTTCAGACAGGGACGTGCAATATCTTCGAACAGAACGCGCAATCTACCGGAACCATACCGGTTTCATCGCGCATATCCGCCCGCTCGGTCTCGGGAAACCGTCCAAGGATATTCTGATAATATTCCACCGAGCATCGGCAGCCCCGCGTCAACGGCGCCAGCGGCTCCACCCGGATAACATCCTCTTCATGGAACAGGCGCCAGACGAGCTGCTCCAGATTGAGCACCGGATCGACCAGTTCGCCCGCCTGAACGCTGCCCGCCATGATCGAGACATGCTCCCAATCGGGGTGCTGTTCCTTGACGTGAAGGCGCTCCTTGCCTTCCTCGCCATCCGGGAAATGCTGGACGAGCAGGCCCCCCGCAACGCATCGCGGGCCATTGGAACGGACGGCAATGCGGATCACCGTCGGAACCTGCTCGGACTGGGCGAAATAGCTCTGGCAGGCTTCGGCAAGCGATGCGCCTTCAAGCGGCACCACGCCCTGGTAGCGCTCGTTCGAGACGTCCAGATCGAAGGTGATCGCAAGATAGCCCTTGCCGAAGATCGTTTCGAGCGAGCAGTCCTCTTCCAGCTTCTCGGCCAGAACCGGGTCATGTCGCAGATAACCGCGAAGTTCGCCGCCCCGATAGTCGCAAACGAGCAGATCCACAGCTCCGCCTTCGGCTTGCGCCTGGAAGGTCAGCTGAGCGCCCTCCTCCTTCAGAAGCGACCCCATCAAGGCCGTCAGCACCAATGCTTCGGCCAGGACGTGCTTGACCGCCTTGGGGTAGCTATGGGCCGAGAGTACCGTTTCCAGCACAGGGCCAAGGCGCACCACACGACCGCGCGCATGGCGCGAAGGCACGGTGAACGCCAGCACCCGATCGAAGCCGGTATCGTCGTCCCGAGGGAGAAGATCGTCGCTCACAGCTTGCCAAGCGCCCACAGCAGCACGGACTTCTGTCCATGGATGCGGTTTTCGGCCTCGTCCCATACTGCGGACTGAGTGCTGTCGATCACGTCATCCGTCACTTCCTCGCCGCGGTGGGCGGGAAGACAGTGGAGGAACATGGCGCCCGGATTCGCAGCCGCCATCAGCGCCTGATTGACCTGATAGGGCTGCATGGCTGCAACATGCTTCTCGCCGCCCGGCTGCCCCATCGACACCCAGGTATCGGTAACCACGACCTGGGCACCTGCAACCGCTTCGGCCGGGTTCTGCGTCAGAATGACCTCGCCGCCCGCCGCACGAGCGCGCGCGATGAATTCAGTATCCGGCTCGTAGCCCGCAGGGCCGCCGATGCGGATCGTGAATTTCATCAGCCCTGCCGCCTCGATCAGCGAGTTGGCAACGTTGTTGCCATCGCCAAGCCAGGCCAGCTGGAGCCCCGGAAGCGCAAAGCCGCCCTCGACGATCGTCAGCAAGTCGGCAACGATCTGGCAGGGGTGGGAAAGATCCGTCAGCCCGTTGATAACCGGAACCTCGGCATAGTGCGCCAGTTCCTCGATCTTGGCGTGATCGTCGGTACGGATCATGATCGCATCGACCATCCGGCTGAGCACGCGGGCGGTATCGGCGATCGTCTCGCCGCGACCGATCTGGGTGCTGCCCGCTTCGAGAATGAGCGCACTGCCGCCGAGCTGACGCATCGCCATGTCGAACGAGACGCGCGTGCGGGTCGAGTTCTTCTCGAAGATCATGGCAAGCACATGGCCCGCAAGCGGAGCATCGGCGTCGACCTGGCCTTTCGGCCAGGCCTTGCGCGCGGACTTCCGGTCGATCGCATCGTTGATCAGCGCGGCGAGCGCAGGCCCACCGGCATCACTCAGATTGAGGAAATCCCGCATCTTCAGGCGACCTCTTGGGGCTGGTAGCTCGCCGCCGCGGCGGACAGCTTCTCCATGAATTCGTCGATATGGCTGTCGTCGATGACGAGCGGCGGCAGAACGCGGACCACATTGTCACCGGCCGAAACGGTGAGCACCTGATGGTTGTCACGCATATGGGCAACGAAAGCCCGCGGCTCCATCTTCAGCTTCATGCCGATGAACAGGCCGCGGCCATGCACCGAATCGAACAGATCGGGATAGTTGCCGATGAACTGTTCGAGCCGCGAACGCAGTCGCTCGCCCTTTGCGCGCACATCGGCAAGGAATGCCTCATCGGCCACGACGTCGAGCACCGCACCGATCGCTGCCATGGCGAAAGGATTACCGCCATAAGTCGAACCATGCGTTCCGAATACCATCCCGCGCGCGGCCTTTTCGGTGGCAAGGCAGGCGCCGACGGGGAAGCCGCCGCCGATGCCCTTCGCGGTCGACATGATATCGGGCACGATCCCGTACTGCTCGTAGGCGTAGAGCGTACCGGCACGACCGACGCCGCTCTGAACTTCATCGAACACCAGCATCAGGTCATGCTCATCGCAAAGTGCGCGCAGGCCCTGGAGGAATTCGTCCGAAGCGATGCGGATGCCGCCTTCGCCCTGAATCGGCTCAACCAGGAAGCCTGCGGTATTCGGGCCGATAGCGGCCTTTGCGGCTTCCAGATCGTCGAACTCGACATATTTGAAACCGGGCAGCAGTGGCAGGAAGCCCTTGTGCATCTTGTCCTGATTGGACGCGCTGATCGTCGCCATCGTCCGGCCGTGGAAGGCATTCTTGAACGTGATCAACTCGAACTTGTGATCGTTGCCGACGTGCTGATGATAAGCACGCGCAGTCTTGATAGCGCATTCGACCGCTTCGGCGCCCGAGTTGGTGAAGAACACCGTATCGGCGAAGGTCAGTTCGGTCAGGCGGGTGGCAATCGCTTCGCCCTGGGGGCTACCGTAAAGGTTCGAAACGTGCATGAGCGTCTCGGCCTGCTTCTGGACCGCACCGATCAGGCCTTCATGCGAATGACCCAGCAGGTTGACCGCTATCCCGCTTGCAAAATCGAGGAATCGGCGACCGTCTTCACTGATGAGGTGACAATGCTCGCCGCGAACGGGCCGAACGCCGCACCGGGGATACACGGGCATCAGCGGAGTGATCGACATGATGGAATTCCTCGATAACGAATCAGTGACGTGAACGTGAAAACGTGAATCGGAAACGACAAATGGCGGCCCTAACCGGACCGCCATTTGCGCGCTTTTAGGTGTTTGCAGTCCCCCGGTCAAACACCGGGGGCGTTGCAGGCAGGATCAGCCCTGGAGCGGCGCCAGGTTGACCGCCGAGTACTTGCCTCGTCGATCGACCTCGATGTCGAACTCCACGCGATCGCCTTCGTTCAGACCGCCAAGGCCCGAACGCTCAACTGCGCTGATGTGAACGAATGCGTCCGGCTGGCCATCATCACGGGTGATGAAGCCGAAGCCCTTCATGGAGTTGAAGAACTTGACCGTGCCGCTGGCCTTTTCACCGGTCAGCTGACGCTGCGGTGCAGGCTCGCGCTTGGCGACCGGAATCACGTCGCCGACGACGACGAGTTCGCTGGCCGAAATCTTGCCGCCACGATCGACGAGCTGGAATTCGAGCTGCTGGCCTTCGGCCAGGCCTTCAAGGCCGGCACGCTCGACAGCGCTGATGTGAACGAACACATCTTCGCCGCCCTCATCGCGCTGGATGAAGCCGAAACCCTTCGCTCCGTTGAAGAACTTCACGACGCCGCGACCCTGGCCGACGACCTGAGCGGGCATACCGCCACCGCCGCCGCCGCCGCGCGGACCACCGCCGAAGCCACCGCCACGGTTGCCGCCGCCGAAGCCGCCGCGATCACCGCCGCCGCCGCCGCCGAAGCGATCACCGCCGCCGAAACCGCCGCGATCACCGCCACCGCCGAAACGATCGCCGCCACCGAAGCGGTCACCGCCACCGAAGCGATCTTGCCCGGCAAAGAACGGATCGAACTCGTTCTCCCCGAAGCTATCGCGCTTGTCGCGTCCCCTTCCGCGACGACCTCTGTCAAAACCCATGTTTACGAACGTACCTTCGCTGCGCCCCAAAAAGCATACACCCGGACACGTGGACGAACCGCGCCGACCGTCAGGCAAACAGCCGAGAAAAGCCCCGGACCTTTACCTGCAGGCCGGAGTCATACACGAGGTTCTGCCACATGGCGAACACATTTACGTCCCATTCTCCCGCGCCAGGGACGAAATATCGCGTTTTCCGTGCATTCCACCTTGCTTTTCGTCGGAATTGGGAGCTTGACGAGCGCTCATTTCAGGCCGAACCGGTGCCCACAAACACCATTCGACACCGGAGAATCGCGCCCATGTTCCGCCAGATCACCGAGACCGTGTTCGCGAGCCCGCAAATCGGAACGGATGCCATCGCCGAGGCGAAAGCTCTGGGGATCGTGCGGATCATCAACAACCGTCCCGAGGGCGAAAGCGAAGACCAGGTCGCAGGGGACGTCATCGCCGCCGAAGCCGCTGCGGCCGGGATCGATTATGTCGCGATTCCCGTGGGCCACGGCGGCTTCAGCCAGGCTCAGGTCGATGCCATGGCCGATGCGCTCGATACTGCGGAAGGTCCGGTTCTGGCCTACTGCCGTTCGGGTACGCGCTCGACTCTGCTTTGGGCGCTTGCCCGCGCCAAGGCAGGCGACAGCCCTGCCGTGATTGCCTCCAAGGCTGCGGCAGCGGGTTACGACGTTTCCCCGATTCGCCAACTCATCGACATGCTTTCCGCCGGGAAGTGATCCGACGCCGGTTTCCGGTGTTCAGAGCGCGATGTCGCCCTGTTCGCCGGTCCGGATTCGCAGCACGTCTGCCAGATCGAAAACGAAGATCTTGCCGTCACCGATTTCGTCGGTGCTTGCGGCTGCTTTGACGATCTCGATCACCGTGACCGCAAAAGCGTCGGAAACCGCGATTTCCAGCTTCAGCTTCGGAAGCATGCTCGAGGCATATTCCGCCCCCCGGTAGATTTCGGTCTGACCTTTCTGCCGACCGAAGCCGCTTACCTCAGAAACCGTTAGCCCTGAAACGCCGGCGGCCGAGAGGGCATCCCTTACTTCCGTGAACTTGAACGGCTTGATGATCGCGATGATGTACTTCACGCCCGATCTCCCGGTGGAAGGCTGTGGGCAGAACATCACACATTGTCGGCATCGCGACAAAGACAAATCTGGGCAAATCCGCGACAATAAAAAGAATGAAAAATGGGCCGGAGCGGCTGGCTCCGGCCCTTGAGTTTGTGTTCGCAGGAGGAACACCGGGAGGCGGCAACGGATGTAAGGAGAGGAAGAAGTATCCGCCGCCGCCAAGCTCTAGGAGATTTGAAACTTAGTTGTAGGCACGCTCGCCATGTTCGCCGATGTCGAGGCCTTCCTGCTCGACTTCCGGAGCGACGCGCAGGCCGGTGACTGCCTTGGCAACGTAGATCGAGATGACGGTGCCGATGGTGGCCCAGACGATTGCGACGAGAACCGCGATGATCTGCGTTGCGACCTGCGAACCCATCGAGAAGTCGGCGCCGCCGGGTCCACCCAGCGAAGGCGCATAGACGATGCCGGTGCCGATGGCGCCGACGATGCCGCCGATCCCGTGGACACCGAAGGCGTCGAGGGCGTCGTCATAGCCGAGAGCGGGCTTGAGCTTGCTGACCGCGAAGAAGCAGATGATCGAAGCGACGGCGCCCAGGACGATCGCTCCGAACGGGCCCGAGTTGCCCGCTGCCGGGGTAACGGCGACGAGACCCGCCACGATGCCCGAGCAGAAGCCGAGAGCCGAACCCTTGTGGCCGCTGAGACGCTCTGCGAGCATCCAGAACAGGCCCGCAGATGCGGTGGCGACGAAAGTGTTGATCATGGCAAGGGCGGCCGAGCCATTGGCTTCGAGAGCCGAACCGGCGTTGAAGCCGAACCAGCCCACCCACAGCAGGCCGGTGCCGACCATCGTCAGCGTCAGCGAGTGCGGGGGCATCGGCTCGTTGGGATAGCCCTTGCGCTTGCCGAGGATCAGTGCCGCGACGAGCGCCGAAACACCGGCATTGATGTGAACGACGGTACCGCCGGCGAAGTCGAGAGCGGCAGGGAGTTCGGTGCCGAACATCTTGCCTTCGAACAGGAAGCCGCCCGCTGCCCAGACCATGTGCGCGATCGGGAAGTAGGTGATCGTCAGCCAGACGACCGCAAATACCATCACGGCCGAGAACTTGATGCGTTCGACGGTCGAACCGAGGACCAGCGCGACGGTGATCGCGGCGAAGGTCATCTGGAAGCTGATGAAGACGTATTCGCTGATGACTTCGCTGGTGAAGGTCGCCGCCGTGCTGTCAGGCGTGACGCCGGCGAGGAAGAACTTGCCCCAGGCGATGAAGGCATTGCCTTCCGGACCGAAAGCGAGGCCGTAGCCGTACATGACCCAGATCAGCATCGCGAGCGCAGCGGCCGCGCCGATCTGCGTCATCGTCGAAAGCATGTTCTTCGAGCGGGTGAGGCCGCCGTAGAACAGCATGAGGCCGGGCAGGATCATGAGCAGGACCAGGATGGTCGAGGTCATCATCCAGGCATTGTTACCGGGATTGGGGACGGGCGCGGCCGCGGCAGCGGCTTCCTGCGCCCATGCAGGCATGGCGGCGAACAGCGACGCACCAAGAGCGCCGGCGCCGCAAAGAATTTTGCGGTTCATCGTGGTTTCCCTCCTGTCGGAAGCGCCGGTCAAAGCGCGGTATCGCCGGATTCGCCGGTGCGGATGCGCACGGCCGAGGCCAGGTCGAGGACGAAGATCTTGCCGTCGCCAATGGCTTCGGTGCTGGCGACCTGCTGGATCGTTTCCACGATCTTCGGCGCCAGATCGTCGGGCGCTGCCACTTCGATCTTCACCTTGGGGAGCATGTTGGTCGAATACTCGGCCCCACGATAGATTTCCGTCTGACCCTTCTGGCGCCCGAAGCCCTTCACTTCGGAAACGGTCATCCCGGCGACACCGATCGCGCCCAGCGCTTCTCGCACTTCGTCGAGTTTGAAGGGCTTGATGATGGCTATGATGAACTTCATGCCTATCCCCTGTTTGTCACCGGCCCCGCGCCGGCTCCAAACAGTGAATGCAAAGGCCGTGCCAATTTACCAAACGACGGGATTCAAGGGCCTGATCGCTCCGTTCAACGCAAGTGCAGCATGACGTATCGCTCGATTCCTGAGCAGTTGCCTATTTTTTAGGCAACTCAAGCGACGCAAAGACCGGCAGGTGGTCAGATCCTATCGCCGCAAGGGGGCTGTGGTGAACGTTTGTTCCCAGAATCCGCCACTGTTCGGATACGATGATGCGATCCAGCCTTGCCAGAGGCCTGCGGGAAGGAAAGCTCCGACCCGGTACCAGCACCTGCCAGGGGGCATGAAACTCTCGGAAACAGCCGCCGTGGCTGGACCATTCATTCAGATCGCCCATCATCACGGTCGGCACATGTTCATCGCAGGCGCCGACATGGGACAGCACGCTTCGCACCTGCAACCGTCGGCGCAGACCGGACAGGTCGAGGTGCATGCCGACCACCCGAACCTTCCGCCCCTGAACCGAAAGATCCGCACGGATCGCGCCGCGCGGCTCGAGAACCGGCAGGGCCACGGGCTTGGCTTCGAGCAGTTCGATGCCCTTGCGCACAAGCAGGGCATTGCCGTGCCAGCCCAGGCTGTCCGGCTTCATCGACAGGGGCACCGGGACATAATCGGTTGCCCCGTGAATCACCTCCAGCGGCAGCGCGCTCATCCGGCGGCCAAACCGGCGATCCACTTCCTGCAGCGCCACGATGTCGGCATCGATCTCGCGCAGCACCGTGAGGATGCGCTCGGGATCGCGCCGCCGGTCAAGCCCGACGGCCTTGTGGATGTTGTAGCTGGCGAACTTGATCTGCAACGAAGGACTTCCGGCGAATGGGATAGCGTAGCAATCCGCCGGAATAGCATGAGGTTCCCTGTCCGTCGTCCCGGACTTGCCCGCACGCGCGAAAGCGCAGGCTGCGGAGACGGGACGACGAAAGGTTTCAGCGTTCCTTCGTGGCGCTGAAGGTCATGTCCGGGTTGCGTTCCTGCTGATAGTTCACGTCCCACGCCGAGCGGGCCATGAACACGGGATCGCCGTCACGGTCCTTCGCGAGGTTCATCTTGTTGATTTCGCCGAAGTCGCGCAGCGTCTTTTCGTCGCCCTTGATCCAGCGGGCCGTGTCGAACGGGGAAGCTTCGAGCACGGCTTCCACCTTGTACTCGGCTTCGAGGCGGCTGATCAGCACATCGAGCTGAAGCTGGCCGACCACGCCGACGATCCACTGCGAGCCGATTTCCGGGTAGAAGACCTGAATCACGCCTTCTTCCGAAAGGTCGTCGAGCGCCTTGCGGAGCTGCTTGGTCTTGGTCGGATCCTTCAGCGCGACGCGGCGCAGGATTTCCGGCGCGAAGTTCGGCAGGCCGATAAAGCGAACCTGGTTCTTTTCGGAGAGGGTATCGCCCACGCGCAGGGTGCCGTGATTGGGAATGCCGATGATATCGCCCGGCTCGGCATTGTCCGCGATCTCGCGGTCCTGCGCGAAGAACAGGATCGGCGAATGGACCGCGATCGGCTTGCCGAGGCCCGAGGGCGTCAGCTTCATGCCGCGCTTGAAGGTGCCCGAGACCAGACGCATGAAAGCGATGCGGTCACGGTGCATCGGGTCCATGTTGGCCTGGACCTTGAAGATGAAGCCGGTGACTTCCTTGTTGTCCGGCTCGATCGTGCCTTCGTTCGAAGGCTGCGGCCGCGGCGGGGGCGCGAACTTCTCGATCGCGTCGATCAGTTCGGTAACGCCGAAGTTCTTGAGCGCCGAGCCGAAGTAGACCGGCGTAAGGTCGCCGCCCCGATAGGCCTCCACATCGAATTCGGGATAGCCGGCCTGCGCCAGTTCCAGCTCCTCGGCGACGGCATCGGGAAGCGCCGCGCCTTCGTCGACCTTGCCGAGGAATTCCTTGCTCGGCCCTTCGGGGCGGCTGATCTTGCCGCTGGCGATGTCGAGGATACCCTCGAACAGGCCGCCCATGCCGACAGGCCAGGACATCGGGCAGACGTCCAGCGCCAGCATGTCCGCCACTTCGTCCATCAGGTCGAAGCAGGCGCGGCCTTCGCGGTCGACCTTGTTGATGAAGGTGATGATCGGCACCGAACGCAGGCGGCAGACCTCGAAGAGCTTGCGGGTCTGCGGTTCGATACCCTTGGCCGCGTCGATCACCATGATCGCCGAATCGACTGCGGTGAGCGTGCGGTAGGTGTCTTCCGAGAAGTCCTCGTGGCCCGGCGTGTCGAGCAGGTTGAAAGTGATCCCGTCCCGCTCGAACGTCATGACCGAGCTGGTCACGGAGATGCCGCGCTGCTGCTCGATCTTCATCCAGTCAGACCGCGCGCGCCGCGCGGCGCCGCGTGCCTTGACCTGTCCTGCCAGATGGATGGCACCGCCTTGCAGCAGCAGCTTCTCGGTCAGGGTGGTCTTACCGGCGTCAGGGTGCGAGATGATCGCGAAAGTGCGCCGGGACTGGTGGGGAACATTGCTCATCGGCGCGCTATTAGTGGGCGCGGGGCCAGATGGAAAGGGCGGAAAAAAGGGGGAGCCCCCCTCACTACGGCCTGCGGAGTGGACCGTTTCCTGGCCCGCGCTCGGCCCCTGTACCCGGCCCTGTACTCGGCCCCTGCACCTAACCTTCGTCATTGCGAGCGTAGCGAAGCAATCCAGGGCGCGTTACGCCGCTCTGGATTGCCGCGTCGGCTTCGCCTCCTCGCAATGACGAAAGTGGAGGAAGTCAGCCCTCGCGCGCGACCTGGAAGCCGGCGAAGGACTGGCTGACCGGCATCAGTTCCAGCGTGTTGATGTTGAGATGCGGCGGCAGGGTCGCCACCCAGAGCACGGTTCCGGCGATATCCTCGGCCGTCATCGGATTCGCGCCGCCATAGAGGTTGTCCGAAGCCTGCTGGTTGCCGCCGGTCCGCACGAGGGTGAACTCGGTCTCCACCATGCCCGGCTCGATCGAGGTCACGCGCACGCCCGTTCCCGCGAGGTCGGAACGCAGGCCCAGCGAGAACTGGTGCACGAAGGCCTTGGTGCCGCCATAGACGTTGCCGCCCGTGTAAGGGTAAGTCGCCGCCACCGAGGACAAGTTGACGATCGCGCCCTTGCGCGCAACCAGCGCGGGCAGAAGCTTGTGAGTGAGCGAAACCAGCGCGGTGACGTTGGTATCGATCATCGTCTTCCAGCTTTCGAGCGATGCGCTCTGCGCCGGTTCGGTGCCGAGCGCGAGGCCGGCATTGTTGACGAGACAGTCGATCCCGGCGAACTCGGCAGGCAGGGCGGCAAGAGCAGCATCGCGCGCCGCTTCATCGCGCACGTCGAAAATGGCGGCGTGGAACTTGTCCGCGCCCAGTTCGGCCTTCAGCGCGTCCAGACGCTCGGTCCGGCGACCGGTGCCGATCACACGCCAGCCCGCCGTCACGAATGCGCGGGCACAGGCTTCGCCGATGCCGGAGGTAGCCCCGGTTACGAGTGCGGTCTTCATCGGAAATAGGTCTCCTTCAGTCGGCGGTCAGGACGCTGACGTCCATGCGGAAGCTCCGGCTCATGCCGGGTTCGAGCGAAAGCACGCCGGGCTTGGCGCGGAAATCGCCGGAATAACCCAGCGGGTCGGCCATGCCCTGCCAGGGCTCGATGCAAAGATAGTTCGCGCCCGGCTTCTGCCAGATGCCCAGCATCGGCATATCCGGGAAAGCGACGGCAAGCTGTGTACCGCCCGGCGTGCCGAACGTGAGCGAGCGACTGGCAAGCCGATCCCAGATCAGGGCATCGGTCTCGAACTGCGCGGCTTCGGGCATGAGCAGATGCCCCTCGACCGGAGTGGCGACGGGTTCGGGCTGGACGAGACCGGTCGGCAGGTCGATGCGGCGGATCGGCTGGGGCTCCGCTTGCTCGAAAGCGATCGTGTGATCGGCCTTGGCGGCGCCGCCCGGCAGCGGCCAGGCGAAAGCGGGGTGATAGCCGAAGCTGAACGGCATGGCCCCGTCTCCGGCGTTGATCACCGTCGCCGTGGTGTGCAGGCACATGCCTTCGAGGCGGAATTCCAGATCCAGCGCGAAGGCGAAAGGATAGACCTTGCGGGTTTCCGCACTGTCGCGGAGGCGGAAGACGGCGCGATCGGCCGCGGTTTCGACCACGTCGAACAACGAATGGCGCGCGAAGCCGTGCTTGGGCAGTTCGTATTCGCGGCCATCGAGGCGATAGCGATTACCGTTCAGCGCGCCGACGATCGGGAACAGGATCGGCGCATGTCCGGTCCAGAACGCCGGATCGGCGTCTGTCATGTATTCCCGGCCGAAGCGGTCGGTCAGAGACCAGAGTTCGGCCCCGAACGGGGTGATCCGCGCGGTGAGTTCGCCGGAAGAAATGGTCACGAATTCCATGTCGGTCACCGGCTCACTCCAGAAGCGTCGTCCCGGACCCGGTCCGGGACGACGTAATGCATCAACCGCGCAGCACGGCGCCAAGCTTGGCGGCGGCGGCAGTCACCTTGCTGCTGATCGCCTTCAAGTCTTCTTCCTTGTAGCTCTTTTCGAGCGGTTGGAGAGTGACTTCGAGCGCGAGCGACTTCTGGCCTTCCGGCACGCCTGCCCCACGGAAGTCGTCGAACAGACGGGCCGAGACGATATTCGCCTTGTCTGCACCGGCAACCATGCGGACGAGATCGCCCGCAGCCTGCTCGACCGGGACGAGGAACGCGAAGTCGCGAGTCACCGCCTGCAGCGCCGGGGGCGCGTAGCGGGTACGGGCGAAGGTAGCAGCGCCCTTCCTGCCGGGGATCGCGTCGAGATAGATCTCGGCAATCGCCACCGGACCTTCGATGTCGAACTGCCTGGCGACAGTCGGGTGCAGCATGCCGAAGCGCGCCAGCACGTTCTTGGGCCCAAGGCGCAGCGTGGCCGACTGGCCGGGGTGGAACTGCGGACCGGCCTCACCCATGACCTGCAGCTTCTCGACCGGGGCGCCGGCCTCAGCCAGCAGCGCGGTCACTTCGGCCTTGGCGTCGTAGGCGTCGAACGCAGTCGCCTTGCCGGTCGCCCAGCCGCGCGAAACCTTCTCGCCGGCCAGCACGAAGCCGAGCGCCAGACGCTCATCGCTCGCGCCGCCCTCTCCGCGCAGATAGCGACGGCCGAGTTCGAACAGGCGAAGCGACGAGGCGCCGCGATCGAGGTTGCGCTTGGCCGCCATCAGCAGGCCCGGCAGCAGCGACGGCCGCATGACCTTCATGTCCTCGCTGATCGGGTTGGCGAGCGACCACAGGGCGTTTCCATCCGCGAAGGCATCGGCCTCGGCGGAGGGCAGGAACGACCAGGTTACCGCCTCGTGCAGACCGCGCGCAGCAGCCGCACGGCGAACACGGCGCTCCAGCGCCTGCGTCGGCGTGGCGGTCGGACGGGCGACACCGTCAGCGCGCGGCAGGGCCACGCTGGTCACCTTGTCGAGACCGTGGATGCGGACGACTTCCTCGACGATATCGGGCGCGCCATCCACGTCCGGGCGCCAGCCGGGGACGGTAACGGCCCACGACGTGTCGAAGTTCGCCTGCTCGGCCACCACCGAGAAGCCGAGGCTTCCCAGAATGCGCTGCTGCTCAGCCGCTTCGATGCGGACGCCGCCCAGCTTCTCGGTCAGCGCCGGATCGAAGTGGACGATCTTCGGCGTGCTCGGCGCTGCACCGCTGCGCACCGCCTGCGAAGCCTCACCGCCGCACAGCGTCTGGATCAGCTGGGTCAGGTGGTCGAGGCCGGTATCGAGGAAATTCGGATCGATCCCACGCTCGAAACGGCTACGCGCGTCCGAGGTGAGGTTGAGCTTGCGGCCGGTCCTGGCGATGCGCTCGGGATCGAAATAAGCGATTTCGAGCAGGACGTCGGTGGTCTCGTCCCCGCAGCCCGAATGCTCGCCGCCCATGATGCCCGCAATGTCGTGCACGCCCGAATCGTCGGCGATCACGGTCATCTCGGCGTCGAGCGTGTAGGTCTTCTCGTTCAGCGCAACGACCGTTTCGCCATCCTTCGCCCGGCGCGCGACGACGGCGCCGTTCAGCTTGGCGAGGTCATAGGCGTGGGCCGGGCGACCATAGGCCAGCATCAGGTAGTTGGTGGCATCCACCAGCGCCGAGATCGGACGCTGCCCTGCCGCCTTCAGGCGATCCTGCAGCCACTGCGGCGAGGGGCCGTTCTTCACGCCCTTGATCACGCGGCCGTGGAACGCCGGGCAACCCTCGGCATCGTCGGTGCGCACGTCCACCGGGCAGGGGAAGCTGCCGGCGATGTCCAACGCCTCGATCGGCTTCAGCGTGCCCAGGCCGGCGGCGGCCAGATCGCGGGCGATGCCGTAGACGCCCATGCAGTCCGGACGGTTGGGGGTGATGGCCACCTCGATCACCGGATCGGCGCCGTGGTAGTCCGCGAAAGGCGTGCCGACCGGCGCGTCTTCGGGCAGTTCAATGATGCCGTCGTGATCTTCGCCCAGCTCCAGCTCGCGCGTGGAGCACATCATGCCGTTCGATTCGACGCCGCGCACGGCAGCGACCTTCAGCACCATGCCGTTGGCGGGCACGGTCGCACCGGGCAGGCCCAGCACGCCGACAAGGCCAGCCCGCGCGTTCGGCGCGCCGCAGACGACCTGCAGCACGCCCTCACCCGTATCGACGGTCAGGACCTGCAGCTTGTCCGCCTGCGGATGCTTGTCGGCGGTGAGCACCTTCGCCACGCGGAAGCCCGAAAGCTTGGCAGCGGGGTCTTCGATGCCTTCGACCTCAAGGCCGATGGCGTTGAGCTTCAGGGCGATATCCTCAAGCGAGGCGTCGGTCTCAAGGTACTGCTTGAGCCAGGAAAGCGAGAACTTCATTTTCTAGATCCTTCCCGCGCTCAGGCCGGAGTGCCGACGCCGCCCGAAAGGGTCGGCACGTCGAGGGCGGAGAAACCGTAGTGGGAGAGCCAGCGCACATCGCCGTCGAAGAAGGCGCGCAGGTCGTCCATGCCGTACTTCAGCATGGCCAGGCGATCGATGCCGATGCCGAAGGCGAACCCTTGCCATTCGTCGGGATCGAGCCCGGCGAATTCGATGACGCGGCGGTTGACCATGCCCGAGCCGAGCACTTCCATCCAGCCGCCCTCGCCCTTCGACGGATCGCCGCCGATCACGCGCTTGCCGTCGATCAGGGTGAAGCCGATATCCGCTTCCACCGAAGGCTCGGTGAAGGGGAAGTAGCTGGGGCGCAGGCGCAGGACGATGTCCTCACGCTCGAAGAACGCCTTCAGGAACGTCTCCAGCGTCCACTTGAGGTGGCCGAGGTGGACGTCCTTGTCGATCACCAGACCTTCGACCTGGTGGAACATCGGCGTGTGGGTGGCGTCGCTGTCCGAACGGTAGACCCGGCCCGGCGCGATGATGCGCAGCGGCGCGCCCTGCTTGAGCATCGTGCGCATCTGCACGGGCGAAGTGTGCGTGCGCAGCAGCATCTCGCGTTCCTGCGCATCGCGGTCCGGGAAATAGAAAGTGTCGTGCATCGCGCGCGCCGGGTGGCTTTCCGGCATGTTGAGCGCGGTGAAATTGTGCCAGTCGTCCTCGATCTCCGGCCCGGTGGCGACAGAGAAGCCGAGGTCGGCGAAGATCTCGGCAATCTCGTCCATCACTTGCGAGATCGGGTGGACGGTGCCGCGCGGTGCTTCGGGTGCGGGCAGCGAAAGGTCGATGGTCTCGGCAGCAAGCCGGGCTTCCAGCGCGGCGCCTTCCAGCGCATCCTTTCGGGCGGCGAGCGCATCGCTCACGCTTTCGCGCAAGGCGTGGATCTTCGGTCCTTCGACCTTGCGCTCTTCGGGATCGAGCTTGCCCAGCGTCTTGAGCAGGCCGGAAATCGAGCCCTGCTTGCCCAGAAACTCGACACGCAGGGCCTCCAGCGTTTCGAGATCGGATGCTTCCGCAATCCGCGAGAGCGCCTCCTGGCCGGTTGCTGCGTAGTCCACTGGTGTCTGCCTGACTGTTGCTGAATCTGGAAGCGCGGTCCTTAGGGGGCCGGCGGGCAAATCGCAACGCCGAGGGTAAGTCCCGCGACCATCATCGAGCCGAAAAGGCCGCTATCTTCCCATGAGCCGCGCATGGCGGGCCCGCTCTCGCATGAGGGGGCCTGTAACCGGCTTTTCAAGCTGCGCATATTGCCGCGGGGTCATGCCCATGAATGCGCGGAAATCGCGAACGAACTGCGCCTGATCGTGATAGGCCGCGTCGATCGCACCGATCCACTTGCGCTTGGGTTCCAGAGTGAACTGCTCGATACTGCGCAGGAAGCGCTGCCGACGCAGCAGGAGCTTGGGCGTGAAGCCGAACGCCGCCCTGCAGATACGCTCCACCATGCGGGGATGCGCGCGCACCCGGGCCGCGAGATCGGTTGCCGAGCGCACTTCCGTATCGGTCAGCGCATCGCAAAGCGCCAGAATCAGCCCCTCATGGGGCACGACGCGGCGGGGAACCGCCTCCAGGAATGCGATCAGCAGATCGAGTTGCTCACCGGGCGATTCTTCATGTGCGAGGAGATCGTAAAGCGGCCGCAGCCGGGCGAAAGCCTCGTCCTGATCGCCATCTGCGAGCACGTTCGCATAGCGATCGGCGGATACGCCAACCAGGGCGGCCCATCCCAATGGCGTCAGGCGAAAGCCCCACTGCCGCGCAGGCCCCATCGAGAAGCGCACTTCTTCCGAACGCGGCCCCGCTACGGTAAATCGGCAGCCGGCAATGGACGATCCGCTCCGCATCGTCCCCTCGATGCTGGCACCGTAGTGAAATCGCAAACTGGCCCAATCGGGAAACAATACGTCATGAAGACGCTCCCCCTCGCCCAGATCGATTTCGCAATAAAACAGCACCGAAACGTAGCGATCCAGCCCGGAAGGCACTGGACAATATTGTATTACCACCCTTCTTGCCGTCATTCCCTGTCTATTCTTCGCACCAGAAAACCCCCCATCCCCGGTCGTAAAGCCACTTCGACAGGAGCGCAAATACTTCGAAGGGCAAAAAAATTCGGGGCGCGGATGCCATCGCACCCACGCCCCGAATCATGTTCTTCGCGATCGAGAAGCCCGGCGGCCAGCGCCGGTCTTCATCGGATCAGGCCGGAAGAGCGGCCTTCGCCTGAGCGATCACAGTCGAGAACACCGAACCCTCGTTCATGGCGAGGTCGGCCATCGACTTGCGATCGAGCTCGATGCCGGCAAGCTTGATGCCGTGCATGAACTGCGAGTAGGTCAGGCCTTCGGCGCGGACGGCAGCGTTGATACGCTGGATCCAGAGCGCGCGGAAGGTCCGCTTCTTGATCTTGCGGTCGCGATACGCGTACTGGCCGGCCTTTTCGACGGCCTGACGGGCAACGCGGATCGTGTTCTTGCGGCGGCCGCGGTAACCCTTGGCCTGTTCCAGAAGACGCTTGTGCTTGGCGCGGGTGGTAACACCCCTCTTGATACGGCTCATCGGTCAGTACTCCTCAGTTGAGCCCGTAGGGCGCCCACTTTTTGATCGTCTTGGCATCGGCGTCGGAAATGACTTCGGTGCCGCGATTCTGGCGGATGTACTTGCCGTTATGGCTCATCAGGCGGTGGCGCTTGCCGGCAACGCCGTGCTTCACCTTGCCGGTGGCGGTGAGCTTGAAGCGCTTCTTCACACCGCTCTTGGTCTTCAGCTTGGGCATTTTCGTCTCCTTTCACAGGGACACGTCCGGTCAGCCATGGCAGCCCTTTTCGCCAGGCGGACGCGCGAATCTCTTTGGTAAAGACTCAACCGTGTCGATTGAAGCGCGGGCCTTTAGTTGGAGAAGGGCCGGATGGCAACCCCTGCAACGACGCCTGCAGCGCGCGCCCGCCGTCAGGCACCGTTTCGCGGTGTCGTGAAGGCCTGCCGTCCGGTCCGCTCCAGCCAGGCGAGATAGTCTCCGCCAAGGATGGGCCGCGATCCGCCGGGAAGTTCGATGCGCCAGAGATAAAGCGCCGCGCGGGTCCGGCGCCCTGCCTGCGTCCGCACCGGCAGGCTGGCCCGGCGATATTCCCGCCCCTCGTACCGATCCAGCGTCGCCAGGTCGCCGGGTCTCAAGGCAAGCTCGCAAAGCGTTCCGCGCACGCGTGCCGCGGACTTGGCGGGCACGAGCGCCGGAAACCAGCCGTTGCCGCCGCAGACGGCATGGATGTGCCCCGGCACGCTGGCCGGTTCCCCGCGCACCATCCGTTCGGCAACCCAGCGCCCCATCCGCGTACCGGCGTGGGGCTGCAGGGTGCCGTAGACGAACAGCCGCAGCGTGCGCGCCTCCCGCGTCAGTGGTGGCAGTCCAGCGCTTCGACGACATCCTCAAGCCGCGCAGGATCGCCCAGCGCCAGGACGTGCCCGTCCGACTGCGCGTTGAGCGGTTCGCCGTTCCAGTCGCACATGGTGCCGCCCGCACCCTCGACCACCGGCACCAGCGCCGCCCAGTCGTGAATCTTGAGCCCCGCTTCGCACACCACGTCGAGATGGCCGGAGGCGAGCAGGCCGTAGTTGTAGCAGTCCCCCCCCATGACCATGCGCTTGTGGTCGGTCTTCGCCGCCAGCGCCATGAAGTGCTCGCCCTGATGGTCATCGAAATAATGCGGACCGGTCGTCGCCAGCATGGCCTCGGAGAGTTCCCGGCACGAACGGGTCCGCACTTCCTGCCCGTTGAAGGTGGTGGCGAAGCCGCTCGCGCCCACCCAGCGTTCGCGCAGGATCGGCTGGTCGATGATCCCGAGCACGGGCCAGCCATCTACCAGCAAGGCGATCAGCGTGCCGAAGATAGGCCTTCCGGCAATGAACGAAACGGTGCCGTCGATCGGGTCGAGAACCCAGGTCCGGCCGGACGAGCCTTCCTCCGTGCCGAACTCTTCGCCGATGATACCGTCGCGCGGCACTTCTGCCTTGAGAATGCGCCGCATCACCTCCTCGGCGGAACGATCGGCCACGGTTACGGGCGAGGCATCGCCCTTTCGCTCGATACCGACGCCGGATCGGAAATGCGGGCGAATCGCGTCACCGGCGGCATCGGCGAGGCGCAGGGCGAGGGCAATGTCGTTATCCAGTTTCATGCCCCCGCTCTGCCCGTCGCCGCGCGGACTGGTCAAGGGACCATCGAAAAAACCCCGGAAATGGGAGAAAACAGCACGCGTTTTCGCCTCTTATATGGTTTTCCCACATTGCAGCCGAAGCGCGAGGGACCTAGTTTTCCGGTGCGGGGAGCGTCACTCAAGACGGGCAGGGCATGCACTACAGAATGCGTCCGGCAATCGACAGGTCGATCGCGCCGGAACAAGGGTTGCCCCGAGAGGGTCAGCCGATCAGTTACAACCGGGCTCCGGCGCCGGACCTCGCCCCCTGGATCTCACGGCTCTACGTGACCAGGATTGCGGCGCCGGTGGATCACACCGTTTCCTGCGGCCTGCTGTGCGACGCGGCATTCCTGCGCGTCCAGCTTGCCGGCCTGTGGGAAGCCCGGACCGCCGACGGCCGCGTGGAAGCGGGAAACGGGGCGATGTTCTTCGGTCCGCATTCCCGCCGGATGCCGATCGCGATGACGGGAAGCTTCATCAGCGTCGGGATGGCTTTCCGGCCGGGCGCCTGTACCGCGCTGCGCGGTCCGCATATCGCCGAATATGTCGACCGCATCGTCCCGACCGACGCGATCGGGATGCCCTCGGACCAGATACTCTCGATGCTTCCCCCGGATGGCGAACCGGAGGACTGGCTCCAGGCCATCGAGGACATCATCCGTGCGCGGGTTCTGGAGCTCGGCTGCGAAGCGCCCGATCCGGTCACCGCCCGCTTCGAAGAAATCTGCTACCGCGATCCGACCAAGACGGTGGGCAGGGCCGCGATCGAATGCGGCGTGGAACGACGCAAGCTGGAGCGCGTGATCAGCCGCGATTTCGGCATGGCGCCCAAGCAGGTCCTGCGCCGGGCCCGCGCGCTAGACATGGCAAGCTGCCTTCGCGGTGTGGCCGACAGGGAGGAAGCGGACGAGATCGCCCTGCGCTACTATGACGAGAGCCACCTCATCCACGAATTCACCGAGCTGTTCGGGATATCGCCCCGCCAGTTCGTGATAACGCCCCAGCCGATCCTGACGATTGCCCTGGAATCGCGCCAGTCCCGGCGGCTGGAAGCGCTGAAGCGGCTCAGGCCCGGACAGAGCAGGCCGTGGGAGTGACGCGGAACGCAAAACGCCTCCGGCGCGTGCCGGAGGCGTTTTTGATCGCAACGTTCCACGTGTGACAATCGCCTCCCGAGGGAGGCAGATGCCGATCAGTCGAACAGGCTCGAAACCGAGCTTTCGTCGGCGATGCGGCGGATCGCCTCGCCGATCAGCGGCGCGATGGTCAGGATGCGGATCTTGTCCGACTGCTGCGCGGCTTCGGTCGCCTGGATCGAATCGGTGATGACCAGTTCCTTCAGCGCCGAGTTGGTGACGCGCGAAACCGCCGCACCGGACAGCACGCCGTGGGTGATGTAGGCGGTGACGCTGGTGGCGCCTTCGTCCATCAGGGCCTGCGCGGCGTTGCAGAGCGTGCCGCCCGAATCGATGATGTCGTCGATCAGGATGCAGGCGCGGCCCTTCACGTCGCCGATGATGTTCATGACTTCCGACTGGCCGGGACGGTCACGACGCTTGTCGACGATGGCGAGCGGCGCATTGTCGAGGCGCTTGGCCAGCGAACGGGCGCGCACCACGCCGCCGACGTCAGGCGAAACCACCATCAGCGACTGGTCGCCGTAGCGGGCCTGGATATCCGCCGCCATGACGGGGGCCGCGAAGAGGTTGTCGGTGGGGATGTCGAAGAAGCCCTGGATCTGGCCAGCGTGCAGATCGACCGAGAGCACTCGGTCGGCGCCGGCTTCGGTAATCAGGTTGGCGACCAGCTTGGCCGAAATCGGCGTGCGCGGACCGGGCTTGCGATCCTGGCGGGCGTAACCGAAGTAGGGGATGACCGCCGTGATGCGCTTGGCCGAAGCGCGGCGCAGCGCGTCTATGCCGATCAGCAGCTCCATGAGATTGTCGTTCACGGGATAGCTGGTGGGCTGGACGATGAAGACATCCTCGCCGCGCACGTTCTCGTGGATTTCGACGAAGATTTCCTCGTCGGCGAAGCGGCGCACCGCCGCATCGGTGAGCGGCAGTTCGAGATACCCCGCGATCGCACGAGCGAGCGGAAGGTTGCTGTTGCCGGACATGATCTTCATTGCGAATCCCCGAGACGGCCGATTGGGCTATGGCTGAACGCGCCCGCCTCTAGCCATGAGTCATCGGATTGCAATAGAAAGCGGCGCTTTTCACCGTGAAGCCAACGCGAAAAGGCCGGCCCCGGATATCCCGGAACCGGCCTTTCGAATGTACAAGTGCTTGATTGGAAAAGCGCCCCGCGCCCATCCATCGCGCCGTCAGCCGTGACGGTGTTCGCCCTTGATCCAGCGCACCGTCCCCGAGCTGGCCCGCATGACGACACTCTCCGTCGTCATCTTGCCGCCCTTGAGGCGCTTGACGCCGGAGAGCAGCGAACCATCGGTAACGCCGGTGGCCGCAAAAATGCAGTCGCCCTTGGCGAGATCCTTGAGCGTGTAGATCCGGTCGAGATCCTCGATGCCCCACTTGCGGGCGCGGCTGCGCTCGTCATCGTTGCGGAACAGGAGCTTGCCCTGGATCTGGCCGCCGACGCAGCGCAGGGCGGCCGCCGCCAGCACGCCTTCCGGTGCGCCGCCGGAGCCCATGTAGATATCGATCGTGGTGTTCTCGTCCGTCACCGCGATCACGCCGGCCACGTCGCCATCGGGGATCAGGTGGATGCCGCAGCCGATGTCGCGAAGCTCCGCAATCAGATCGGCATGGCGCGGACGATCGAGCACGCAGACGATGATCTCTTCCGGCTTCACGCCCTTGGCCGCTGCCACCGCCGCGACGTTCTCGGTCGCGGTCTTGCGCAGGTCGATCACGCCATCGGGATAGCCGGGGCCGACCGCCAGCTTCTGCATGTAGACGTCGGGAGCGTTCAGCAGGCCGCCCTCTTCGGCAGCGGCAAGGACGGCCAGCGCGTTCGGGCCTGCCTTGGCGGTGATCGTCGTGCCTTCCAGCGGATCGAGCGCGATATCGATCTTCGGACCG
The DNA here is from genome assembly GCF_052279045.1 of Novosphingobium aeonii. NCBI lineage: Bacteria > Pseudomonadati > Pseudomonadota > Alphaproteobacteria > Sphingomonadales > Sphingomonadaceae > Novosphingobium > Novosphingobium aeonii. Next base: position 475,522 of record NZ_CP176832.1, read on the forward strand.
CGATCCGGGGCGCCGCCCACCTTCTCGCCGATGAACAGCATCGGCGCCTCGTCGCGCTCACCCTCGCCGATGACGACGGTGCCGTCCATGTAAAGCGTGTCGAAAGCCTTGCGCATTGCCTCGACTGCGGCATGGTCCGCAGCCTTCTCGTCGCCGCGACCGATGAGATGCGAGGCGGCGATCGCCGCTGCCTCGGTTACACGGACCATTTCGAGCACGAGAACGCGGTCGAGAACTTTACTTGCAGGAGTCTTGTTTTCAGGCATGTTCACTCCGGATTAATCCGAGGAGGAAAGGTTCGGGGAGCGGCTTAGACAGAGGAATTTCAATTGTCGAGAAGATGGCGGATACTATTCGCAATCGCATTGTCAGCCCCCGCTCCGGCGATCGCACAGGTGAATACCGGCGGCGCCACGACGACTTCAGGCGCCGGTTCCAACACCCCCTCCATATCCGATGAAGATCGCGCCGTGGCGCAGAAGATGATGTCCCAGGGAGGCCGGATAACGCCGGAATCGGCCCGCAAGCGCTGCCTGCGCGAAGGCCGTCCGGGTGAAATCGTGGTCTGCGCCCCGGACGAGGAAAAGTACCGGATCCCGTCCACTTCGCAGGAAGATCCGGAATCGCCGCAAGCGCTGAACGACGGCAGGCTCCATCCGCCCGACGTTGCCGGCAACGGCATCTTCAGGGGCAAGGCCACGATGGGCGGGATGTGCCTCGTGCCGCCCTGTCCGAAAACGCCCTACCTGATCGATCTGTCCTCCATCCCGGAGGCGCCGGCAGGCTCGGACGCGGACAAGATCGCCAAAGGCGAGATGCGCGCGCACTGAGGGGAGCGAAAGACTGGCGGGAGCGAACGGGCGCATCATGGCGCCCGTTCGTTCTCTCACCCCTCGATGATCTGCATCACCAGCGGCCGGGCGGTCAGGCTGTCCGATCCGTCGAGGATGCGCAGCGCTTCGTTCACGGCCGATTCGGGGCCATCATGCGTGACGATGGCAAGGATCGCCTCGCCAGCCTGCTCGGCCTCGCCCTTCTGGATCATGCTGGCGATCGAGACGCCGGCATCGCGCATGGCCGCCGTGATGTTGGCCAGCACGCCCGGACGGTCCGGCACGGTGAAGCGGATGTAGCACCGTCCGCGGCGGTGCCCGGTCGGCGCCGGCTCCATCGCCTCCAGTTCGCCCTCGGGCATCGAGAACGCCGCCCCCTTCTCACCGCGCGCGATATCCATGATATCGGCAACGACGGCGCTGGCGGTCGGCCCGTCACCGGCACCGGCACCCTGGAACAGCAGGCGCCCCATGAAATTGCCCTCGGCGACAACCGCATTGGTCGCACCATCGACATGGGCCAGCGGATGGTCGAACGGCACCAGATGCGGATGGACCCGCTGGAACAGGCGGCTGGAACCGTCTGCCCGGTCAACCTCGCTCATGCCGATCAGGCGGATCACATAGCCCAGCGAACGTGCCTGCTCGATGTCAGCAGCCTTCACGCGGGAAATGCCGGTCGTCTCCACCGCATCGAAGCGCAGACGCGATCCGAAGGCGATCGCAGCCAGGATAGAGAGCTTGTGCGCGGCGTCGATGCCCTCGACGTCGAAGGTCGGATCGGCCTCTGCATAACCCATGCGCTGGGCCTCGGCGAGAACATCGCCAAAGTCGCGCCCGGTATCCTCCATGGTGGACAGGATGTAATTGCAGGTGCCGTTCAGTATGCCGTAGACCCGTTCTATGGCATTGGCTGCAGCGCCTTCGCTAAGGCCCTTGATCACCGGGATTCCGCCCGCCACCGCCGCCTCGAACTTGAGCGCAACCCCAGCCTTTTCGGCAGCGGAAGCCAGTTCCAGGCCATGGTGCGCGATCATCGCCTTGTTGGCGGTGACAAGGCCCTTGCCCTGGCCGATGGCATTGCGCGCCAGCGCCAGTGCAGGACCGTCCGAGCCGCCGACCATCTCCACCACCACATCGACATCGGGGCGAGCGGCAAGCGCAGCGGGGTCGTCTACCCAGTCATAGCGCGAAAGGTCGACACCGCGATCCTTCGTGCGGTCACGCGCGCTGACGGCGGCAATGCGAATCGGCCTCCGCGCACGGCGGGCAATCAGTTCGGCATTGGTCTCGATGAGACGGACGACACCCGTGCCGACGGTCCCCAGACCGGCCAGCGCAATATTCAGCGGTTCAACCATGGAGTTCCCTTTCGGGAGCGGCACCTAGGGGAGCCTACGGCGAAATTCCAGTACCTTCGCGCTCCCCATCGGCGAAACCTCTCGCCGGCCCGGCTCAACCCTGCCCGAGCGTCCTGCGGCACGGGCCGAGTTCGCCCAGAACCGTGCGATAGTCGGCATCGGCCTGACGGCGTTCCTCGATCCCCTCGGAAACATTGGCGCGAGGCGGCGGATTGTTCGGCAGGAAGCAGGCGAGCCGATACCATTCGATGGTCTCGGGCTGTGGCGGATTGCCGATGTCCGCCACCAGCTCGGAGAAGGACACCCCCCAGGCCGGAGGCGAGCCCGGCTCGTGATGGACCGTGATCGAAGCAGCCGCGCCTTCGCGGGTGTTGAGGAAAATCTGCGTCTCCCCCTGTCCCGCAAGATTGCCCGGAACATAGAGCAGTTCACGTACCCCGGTGATGTGCACAGGCGCGTCGGGAGAGAGCAGCGTCTTGAGAATGCCCCTCACGCGCGCTTCCGCCTGATCGGTCCAGACCTGCTGGGCGGTCGGCGTCACCAGTTGAAGCTCTCCGGGCCGCCCCGGAACGGCGCGTGCGAACAGCAGAACGTCCTGCTTCTTGAGATTCGGTGCCTTGCCCCTGGAATCGAGCGGCAGGTCGACCAGATAGACGAGCGATTCGCCGATCGGGGCCTTGCCGGCGATCAGCGCACGGGTCTGGGCCGTGACATAGAATCGCCCCATTCCCGGCGCCCGTCCCGGCGCGCGTTCATCCTCGACACGGACCATTTTGCGGACCTGCGCCTTAACCACGAGTCCAGCCGATTCGGAGAGATCGGCGATGTCGGCGAAAGTGGGGCCGGATGCATCCATTGCGGGCGCGGATGCGGTTAACTGCGCCAGGGCCGGAACTGCCTGCACGGCCAGCGCAACTCCCCCGAGATTCGCGACAAGTCGGTGCAACTTCGATGACATGCGAGGCAAACTCCGTGGAAAAGGCCAGCCTATAGCGGCTTGGGGCTCGGCCACAAAATCCCCCTTTTTCGATTGGAACTTATCCGCGCTGAATTGACCGTTAACGATTGACGTGCCGATAAGGCGTTGCACATGTGCAACTGCCCGGCTAAGAAACTCGCAAAATGGGGCCAAAAAACTAAAAAGTCCCACGGTTCGCCTCCCGTAAAATGTCAACGGAAAGGCTGACTGTCAGCCGTCAGGGTGGGTAATTTGGAGTTTCGTCATGGACCTTGCCTCCGGGTGAGGGCCATGGGCGCCCTTGGACACGTCCGGCTCGGGCTTTTCCGGGGCTTGGTAATGGAGTGATGCGTTTGAATGGCTTACGCTGACCAGCAAATGAGCGGTAACAAGATTACCGCGCTTGTCATTGTTGCGCTGATCCACGTCTTTGTAGGCTATGCGCTCGTCACGGGCCTGGCCTACCAGGCTGCGCAACAGGTCATCAAGAAGGTGACCACAGTCGACATCAAGGAAGAGAAACCGAAGGAGGAAGAGCCGCCGCCGCCGCCGCCGGAGCCGCAGGAAAATACCCCGCCGCCTCCGATCGTAGCGCCGCCGCCGCCGATCAACATCGCCCCGGCACCGCCGCCGGTGCAGACGGTGATCACACCTCCGCCGGCACCGCCGGTGGTGATCACGACCGCGGCGCCCCCGGCACCGCCGGCACCGCCGGCTGCGCCTCCCGGACCGTCAAAGGCTCGCGGCGTTTCGCCGAAGGGTCAGGCTGGCTGGGCTGCCCGCATTCAGAACAACTACCCGACCAAGGCTGCTCGTGAAGAGCGTGAAGGCCGCGTCGGTGTACGCGTTGCGATCGGTCCCGACGGCAAGGTCACGAGTTGCTCCGTCACTTCTTCGAGCGGTAGCCCCGATCTCGACGAAGCGGCTTGCGACGGCATGACCCGTTATGCGCGCTACAACCCCGCGCTTGACGATGCCGGCAACCCGATCGCGGGCAGCACTTCGACGGCGATCGTCTACAAGCTCAACTAACTTCTGACTGGTCGGGCCCACACCCGCGCCCGGATCGGTCCCTGCATTCTTCTTGAGAGGTAAATCGCATGCTTATCGTTGATATCCTTGCCGCCGCGGGCGATGCCGCGCCGCAGAACAAGTTCGGTTTCATGGAAGCCCTCCAGGCCGGTGGTTTCATCTCGTATGCCACCGTCATCATCATGGGCATCATGTCGTTCGGTTCGTTCTACATCCTGTTCACCAAGTGGTTCGAGCAGGCCAAGATCATGCGCCAGTTCAACGCAGTGCGCACCACCTTCTGGAAGGCCCCGACCCTTCGCGAAGGCGCAGCCAAGCTCGAGAAGAACAGCGCATGGCGCCAGCTCGTCGACGACGGCATCGCCGCTGAAGACCAGCACGCCAAGATGACCGATTCGCTCGAAGCCCATGACTGGATGCACGCTTCGCTCGCGCGTTCGGAAGCTTCGATCAACGCTCGCCTTGCACAGGGCCTGCCGTTCCTCGCCACCGTCGGCGCAACCGCACCGTTCATCGGTCTGTTCGGTACCGTCGTCGGCATCTACCGCGCCCTGATCGCCATCGGCATCGCCGGTTCGGCTTCGATCGACAAGGTTGCCGGCCCCGTCGGTGAATCGCTGATCATGACCGCACTCGGCCTGATCGTCGCCGTTCCCGCCGTTCTGGCCTACAACTACCTGCAGAGCCGCAACAAGCGCATTGCAGAACTGCTGACCGGCTTCTCGAGCGACGTTCTCGCGAACATCAACTCGCGTGGCGCCGTGAAGCCCCTCGTTGCTGCTGCTCCGGCGAAGCCCGCCGCCGCTCCGGCCAAGCCCGCCGCTGCCCCGGCCAAGCCGTAAGCAGCACGGGACGCGCGCCGCACAAGCGGCCGCGCGTCCAAGGGGCCAGGCGACGGTGCGTTGCATGCGCGTCCGTCGCCTCCCCAAGGCAACGCAAGGATTAGGATAAGACTATGGCGATATCCACGGGCGGAGGCGGTGCCGAAAAACCGATGTCCGAAATCAACACTACGCCGCTCGTCGACGTCATGTTGGTGCTCTTGATCATCTTCCTGATCGCGGTTCCGGTTGCGATCCAGACGATCGAAAAGCTGCGCATTCCGATCATCGAGGCTGTCGAATCGAAGGACAAGGTCGAAAACCTTCTCCTCACCGTTTCGACCACCGACGATGCCGGCAAGGCTGCGGGTGAACCCGGTTATGCCGGTGCTTCGCGCAACGGCGAATGCCGCGTCTACTTCAACAACATCACGCCGGTGACCTCGCAGGAACTGCGCGACCAGGCCTTCAAGCGTCTCGATGCGATCGTGAAGCGCGAAGGTGGCCCGCAGGCCCTTCAGGCCAACCCCGATCTCGTGCCGCAGGTCCACATTCGCGGTGACGTCAACGCCCCGTGGCGCTGCGTTGCCGGTGCGATCTACAACGTCCAGATCTCGGGTTATCCGACGGTTGGTTTCATCACCAACCCGGTTGATCCGAACGGCTGACGTTCAGGCAGGAACAGGAGTAACTTTCCATGGCAATGTCAGGCGGTAGCGATGATGGCTCGCCGATGATGGACATGAACACGACGCCGCTTATCGACGTCATGCTCGTGCTCCTCATCATGTTCATCATCACCATCCCGGTTGCGACCCACTCGATCGATATCGATCTCCCGGTCGCGACTCCTCCGGACAACAATCCTCCGCCGGTCGACCCGATCCGTAACAAGGTCGTGCTCACCGCGGATGACAAGATCCTCTGGAACGGCACACAGGTTGACGGTCCGGGTCTGGCCAAGCTGCTCAAGCAGTCGCTCAGCTACCCGGTCGAACCCGAGCTGCAGTACCAGCCGGAGCCGCAAGCCAGCTATGAACTCTCGGCCTCCGTGCTGCAGGTCATCAAGGCTGCGGAAGTCACGAAGTTCGGCTTCGTGGGCAACGAACAGTTCCGCGACTTCGGCAAGTAAGCCGACTAGCGGAACCGGTCTCTCAAGGACCAATGAAGGGGCGGAGCAATCCGCCCCTTTTTTGCTGCCCGAAAGCCTTCCAGGGGTTGGGCTTTACTCTTCCTCCGGCAGGGCCACGGGATCCATTCTCATGGCCAGCGAAGCAAGGCTTTCCGCCTCCACCAGCAGGTCTTCGTCAGCCGAGCCCGAGGGGAGCGATTCGCGCCCGATCATGGACAGCGCCGGCACCGAAAGCGGGCTGATCCGATCGAGGTGGACGTGATCGATTTCACGCGCGGCCCGGTCCAGAACATCCGCCACGCGGGCCACGTCCGTCATGCGCGCGCGCGCATCGGCCCAGGCAGCCTCGATCAGCAGGTGATCCGGCTCGTACTTGCGAAGTACGTCGTAAATGAGATCGGTCGAGAACGTGACCTGCCGGCCGGACTTGCGCTTCCCGGGCTGCTGCCGTTCGACGAGACCCGATATGACGGCCACTTCGCGAAAGGCGCGGCGCAACAGGTAGGATTGCTGTACCCAGTCGACGAATTCATGCGTGAGGATGTCGGGCGACAGCAGCGCCGCCGGGTCGTCCACGGCCTTGAGCCCCCAGACGACCAGCGCATAGTCCGTGGCGACGAAGCCGAGCGGGCCAAGCCCCCGGTCTTCCATGCGCCGGGTTATGAGCATTCCCAGCGACTGGTTCGCCGGCCAGCCTTCGAACGTGTAATAGGTCGTGTAGGCGTGGCCCCGATGCGGAAAGCTCTCCACCAGCAGCCGGCCCGGCGCCGGCAGGTGGGAACGCCAGCCCTGCACCTCCAGCCATTCGCGGACATCATCCGGGAACCGTGCCCATCCTGCCTGGTCGGAAAGCATGGCGCGTACCCGATCGGCGAGATGCGTGGAGATCGGCATCCGCTGCCCCATATAGCTGGGAATGGTCGCCGAACGCCGGGCGGCCCGCACGATCAGCTCCAGATCGCGGAGGGCCTCCACCTCGAGATCCATTCCCGCAAAACGGAAGGTATCGCCGGGCTTCAGGCTGGCCCCGAAGCCTTCCTCCACCCGTCCCAGCGAACGGCCGTTGCGGAACCGAACATCCAGCATCTCCGCATCGACGATAATCCCGGCATTGAGCCGATGCCGCGCGGCATGTTCGGGATGGGTGAGCCTCCAGCGCCAGCCTGAAGTGCCATCCTTCTCCCGCACGATACGGCGGAACCGTTCGTAGGATCGCAAGGCATATCCACCGGTCGCCACGAAATCGAGCACCCTTGCGAAGATGGCCTCGTCCACCCATGCGTAAGCGAGCGAGGAGCGCACTTCCCGCAGCAGGTCCTCCTCCCGGAAAGGGCCGGAACATGCGATGGCCATGACGTGCTGCGCGAGCACGTCAAGCCCACCGGGGCGGAAGCCCTCACCGTCACGCTGGCCCTCCTGAACCGCCTCCCGGGCGGCGAAAGCCTCCAGGAATTCGAAGCGGTTGCCCGGCACCAGCAACGCCTTGCTCGGTTGGTCCAGCCGGTGATTGGCGCGTCCGATGCGTTGCAGCAGGCGCGAGGAGCCCTTTGGCGCACCCATCTGCACCACGAGATCTATATCACCCCAATCGACACCTAGATCGAGGCTGGCGGTACAGACAAGGGCCCTGAGGCGCCCTTCCGCCATCGCGCCTTCCACCTTGCGACGCGCCTCCTTCGAGAGCGAGCCGTGGTGGATTCCGATCGGCAGATTGTCCTCGTTCGCGTTCCAGATTTCCTGGAATATGTACTCCGCGAGAAAGCGGGTGTTGGTGAAGATCAGCGTGGTGCGATGCGCCTTGATCTGTTCGATGAGTTGCGGCACCGCCCAGGTTGCCGCGTGACCGCTCCATGGGATGCGCTCCGCCTGCGGCAGCAGGATCGAGACGTCGGGATCGGCCCCTTCCTCCCCCTCCACGAGTTCGACCCCGTCGATATCGCCCCATGGCGCCAGCCAACCGCGAAAGGCATCGGGATCGGCGAGCGTCGCCGACAGCCCGGCCCGTTGCAGTTCCGGCGACAGCGCCTGAAGCCGGGACAATGCCAATGCCAGCAGGTCTCCCCGTTTGCCCGTGGCAAAGGCATGGATTTCATCGATGACGACGCGCTTGAGCCCGGCGAACAGCCCCGGCGCCTCCGGATAGCTCAGCAGGAGCGAGAGCGACTCCGGGGTGGTGAGCAGGACATGCGGCGGCCGCGCCCGCTGGCGGGCCTTGCGGTCCGAGGGCGTATCGCCGCTGCGCGTCTCGATGCGGATGGGCAGGCCCATCTCCTCCACCGGCGTAAGCAGGTTGCGCTGCACGTCATGGGCAAGGGCCTTCAGCGGCGAGACGTAGAGCGTGTGCAGCCCATCCGGCGCCCTGGCGCCGCCCAGCCGCGAGGGGCAGAACGCCGAGAGGGTCGGCAGGAAGCCCGCCAGCGTCTTGCCCGCGCCGGTATCGGCGACGAGCAATGCATGATTCCCCCGGTCCGAGGCTCCCAGCATCTCCATCTGGTGGCGACGCACCCGCCAGCCGCGCGCAGAGAACCACTCCGCTATCTCCACAGGCACCGGCGGTCCGCCGGTCACGATTTCGGTCTCGAGGAGAACACGGTCTGGAACATCATCCGAGGTGGAGCATATCGGCGCCCAAGAGGAAAGCCCGAGCCCGCATCGAGGTTGCAGGTCCAATCTTCTTGCGCGCCGGGCGGGCTTGGCCGATGAATTCCCATCCCTCGCAAGGAGATCGCGCGCCGATGCCGACCGGACAGGACTTCAGCCACCTGATCGCCCTTGCCGTCAGCCTCGCCCTCGGCCTGCTGGTGGGCCTGCAGCGCGGCTGGGCGGCCCGCGAACAGGCGGACGGCACGCGCTTCGCCGGCATTCGCACTTTTGCCCTGCTCGCCCTGGCGGGAGGCGTGGCGGGCGTGATGTTCGCCGATGCCCCCGGCCCTGCCACCGTGCTCGTCGCTGCCGCCGCCGCGCTGGTGATCGCCGGCTACGTCCGCGATGCCCGCGTCAACGACCGCGTGAGCGGAACCTCGGGCGTGGTGGCCCTGCTCACCCTGGTGAGCGGGCTGCTCGTGGGCATGGGAGAGCGCCTGATCGGCACCGCGATCGCGGTCGTCATGGTCCTGCTGCTCGCCATGCGGGCACAGCTCCATGGCTGGATCGATCGCCTGAGCCAGCGCGAGGTGCTCTCGATCGCCCGCTTCGCGCTCATCGCGCTCGTCATCCTGCCGTTGCTGCCGGACCGGAACTTCGGGCCGTTCGATGCCTGGAACCCCCGCAAGCTCTGGCTGATCGTCGTGTTCGTGTCCGGCTTCTCCTTCGCGGGCTACTTCGCCACGCGGATCGTCGGCGCGGCGCGCGGCATCATCGCCACCGCGGCGGCAGGCGCACTGGTTTCCTCCACGGCCGTCACCGCCTCGATCGCCAATCGCCTGAAGGAAGACACGATCCCGGCGCCGGTCCTGGCCGCCGCGATTTCGGTTTCCTCGGTCGTGATGTTCCTGCGCGTCATGGTGCTGGCGGGATTGCTGGCACCGGCCGCCCTGCCGATGCTCGCCAAGCTCATCGCCCCGGGCCTCGTCGTCAGCCTCGGCTGCGCGGCATTCCACCTGCATCGCACCCGCTTCGTGGAAGCAGGCGACACCAGCCATGAAATGACCATCCGCAATCCGTTCGACATCGGTCCCGCACTCATGCTGACGGGGCTTGTCATGGTGCTGACCGTGGCCTCGCTCTGGGTGCTCCAGAACTTCGGAGACCGGGGCCTTGCGCTGGTCCTTGCGATCTCCGGCACGGTGGACGTCGATTCCGCGATCATCACCATGGGCGGCCTCGCCGGACGGACGCTGGATGCGCGAACCGCCGGTCTCGTCCTGTCCGTGCCGGTGGCGCTGAACACGCTGTTCAAGGGCGGCGTGGTCGCCAGCGTCGCGGGTTGGGAGAAAGGCCGGCAAGGCATCATTCCCCTGATCGCCAGCGCCATCGCGGTCGGCCTGGCCTGGCTGCTCCTGCGCTAGCCCGTAAACCCGCGCCGCAGCCCCGAAGCCGCAAGCTGGGCATCCACTTCGGCGATCAGGCGGGTCAGTCCGGCCGCCGTATCGCTCTCGGCCCGGGCGACCAGCACGTCCTGCGTATTGGATGCCCTGAGCAGCCACCAGCCGTCCGGCGTGGTAACGCGCACACCGTCGATATCCACGAACCGCGCACCGGCCCCGGCCAGACGCTCGCGCACTTCCGCGATCGCGGCGAACTTGCGGCTCTCGTCCACCTGGAATCGCAGTTCAGGCGTGTTGAGCATTTCCGGCATTGCGCCCCTGAGCGCGGTGACCGACCGCCCCAGCCGAACCGTGGCCGCCATCAGCCGCACGGCGGCATAAAGCGCATCGTCGAAGCCGTAGAAGTCGTCGGCGAAGAAGACATGGGCACTCGTCTCCCCCGCAAGCGGCGCGCCGATTTCCTTCATTTTGGACTTCATGTGGGAATGCCCGCTCTTCCACATGAGCGGCTTTCCTCCGTGGCGCGCAATGGCGCCGAACAGCGCGCCCGAGGCCTTGACGTCGGCGATCACGGCGGCACCCGGCATCCGCTGAAGCAGATCCTCGGCAAATATGCCAAGTAACTGGTCCCCCCAGATCACCCGGCCCAGCCCGTCGACAACGCCGATCCGGTCCGCGTCGCCATCAAAAGCCACTCCGAAATCGAGGTTCTTGGCAGCGACGAGCGCCTTCAGATCTGCAAGGTTGCTTTCCTCGGTCGGATCCGGGTGATGGTTGGGAAAATTCCCATCGACTTGGGTGAAAAGCAGATGGTGCTCGCCAGGCAAACGCGAAGTCAGCATTTCCAGCGCGGGCCCGGCAGCCCCGTTTCCGGCATCCCAGCCGATCCGCAACCCCCGCAAGTCGGTGGTCGCGATTCCGGCGATCCCCTCGGCGATCCGGCTGACATAGGGTTCGAGCACATCGCGGACTTCAACGCGCCCGGCGCCTTCGTCCCACTCACCGGCCGCCGCCATGGCCCCAAGGCGGAGGATATCCGCGCCGAAGAACGGGCTTCCTCCCATTACCATCTTGAAGCCATTGTGATCGGCGGGATTGTGGCTGCCAGTTATCTGAATGCCGCCCTGTACATCTTCGGCTGAGGCCTCCGCGTAATAGAGCATCGGCGTCGGCCCCAGGCCGATGCGCACCACGTCCACGCCGCTGGCCGTCAACCCTTCGACAAGAGCCGCTTCCAGCATCGGCGAACTGAGCCGCCCGTCGTAACCCACGGCAACCTTTCGGCCTCCGCCGCGGCGCAGGATCGTTGCAAAGCCGCGCCCGATCGCGCGGGCGTCCGCCGGTCCAAGGTCACGGCCGACCACACCGCGAATGTCGTATTCACGCAGGATCGTGGGATCGAACCTGTGGCTCATGCTCAGCCCTGCACGTCGCCCAGCCTTGCCAGAAGGAGATCGCGGGCCGCGTTCGCCTCATGGACCTTCTCGTTCGATCCGCCCTTGTCGGGATGGACCTGGGTGACGACGCGGCGATGCGCATCGAGAATCTCGCGGCGCCCCGCCCCTTCTGCCACGCCCAGCAGGGCGCGTGCCTGTGCATTGGCGTGGACATCGGCGAAAGACGGGCCGGGCAGCGACTTGCCCTGCCAGGGCCAGCGCCCCTTGATGAGCCGCCAGGCGATGCAGCCGAGCGCGATGAGCCAGAGAAGTTTCATTCGTCGGCGGCGAGTTCGAGGTCCGGCTCGCGGTTCGCCGGCATCGGCAGGTTCAGGCCGGCCACGAGCTGGCGCAGTTCCTGCCGGGCGACCAGATGACTGGTGCCGAGTTCGCCAAGGTGCCCCTTGTCGAGCAGGGTCAGGCCCGAAGGAAACAGCTCGCGGAAGATGACGCGCTCGGACAGCCCGTTGGAAATACGGAAGCCCACGCGCTTGGACAGTTCCAGCAGCGCGCCTTCGAGACGGCGCATGTTCTTCGCCTCGACGTGCTGGACACGGTTGCGCACCACCACCCAGTCCAGCTCCCGGCGACCCTCGTTGATGGTCTTCAGGCCGCGCTTCTTGCGGGTTTCCCACATGAGCTCGGCATAGAAGGAGAGCTTCTTCACCTTGAAGGATTCGCTCTCCACCTGGCCGATCAGGTCGAAGTCGATGAAACTGTCGTTCAGCGGCGTGACGAGCGTGTCCGCCGTCGCCGCGACATGGCGGGCGAACTGGTCGTCACGGCCCGGCGTGTCGAAGATCAGGAAGTCGTAACCTTCGGCAATGGCTTCGGAGAGCTCGTCCAGCTCGTCGATATCGTCGCCATCGTAGACGGAGAAGCGGGCGCCCGGCAGCGCGATCTCGCGGCGGCGCTCGGTTTCCACGCGATTTTCAAGGTAGCGATAGAGCGTGCGCTGGCGCGGATCGAGGTCGATCGCGGCGACCCTGGCGCCCTGATAGGCCAGCGCGATGGCCACGTGAACGGCCGTCGTTGACTTGCCGGTGCCGCCCTTTTCGTTGGCGAAGACGATGCGATGCGCTGTCACGGACCCTGTTCGCTTTCCCTGTTGCCCCCGAGCCATAGCCCGGCAAGCGAAATCAAATCCTTAACCGCCGAAGCGGGTCAAACCCATTGCCGCCCGAGGCGCGGTGCGGCTAAAGGCAGGCGCGACCCCCGGTCAAGTGCATCCTATCGGAGCAGTGACACCCAATGCAAATCCTTCACAGCCTTGATCCACTGCGCCGTGCCGTTGCCGAGCTGCGCCAGGCGGGAACGGCTTCCGGAACTCCGCAAGCAACCATAGCCCTCGTGCCGACCATGGGGGCCTTGCATGAAGGCCATCTGACACTCGTGCGCGCGGCGCGGGAAAAGGCGGATCACGTCGTCGTCTCGATCTTCGTGAACCCGCTCCAGTTCGGCGCGGGCGAGGATCTCGACAAGTATCCGCGCCAGCTCGAACGCGACTGCGCATTGCTGGAGGCCGAGGGCGTGGCCGCGGTCTGGGCCCCCACGGTCGAGGCGATGTATCCGCGAGGGTTTGCCTCCAGCATCTCGGTCTCGGGCGTCAGCGACGGCCTGTGCGGCGCCTCGCGCCCCGGCCATTTCGACGGCGTCGCCACGGTCGTATGCAAGCTGTTCCACCAGGTCCTGCCGGATGTCGCCCTGTTCGGTGAAAAGGACTGGCAGCAGCTCGCCGTGATCCGCCGCATGGCGCGCGACCTCGACCTTACGCGGCCCCATGCCGACGCCGTGCTGGGCGTGCCGACCGTGCGCGAAGTGGACGGGCTCGCCATGTCCTCGCGCAATGCCTACCTCACGCCCGAACAGCGCGAGCAGGCGGTAACACTGCCCATGGCGATGAAAGTCGCGATCGCGGGTATCGAGGCGGGCAAGGATGTTGCCGCCGCCACGGCCCGGCTGAAGGATGCGCTGCTCGCGGGCGGGTTCTCCTCGGTCGACTACGCGGAACTGCGCGACGCCGATGGTCTTGCCCTTCTGGACAGCCGTTCCGATGCCCCGATGCGCCTGCTCGTCGCGGCGCGGATCGGTTCCACCCGCCTGATCGACAATATGGCCGTCTCTCCCCGATAACCCTGCAATTCCAGGGAGAACGCGGGTTCCCCAGCGGCAATTCTCACAGGAATAGTCATTTGCCCCGAGGGATTTCGGGCCTAAAGTCTGCGGGGGTTGTGAAAGCCGCGACGGTCGCTGCGCGGCGCAACAGAGGGACGTCACCATGAAGAAGATCGCCTGCGCGCTGGCCGCGCTTGCCGTCATGACGGGCTCACCCTCGGCATTTGCCGAAGACAAGTCCTCCGCCCGCAAGATTCAGGACAAGGGCACTCAGGAAATCCCCGTGTGCCGCAAGAATCTCGGCACCGTTTCCATCGTCGAGCCGGATAACCAGTGGTGGCGCGAATTCAGCCTCGGCAGTCCCGAGGCGATCCTGCGCGTATTCGTGCAGAGGTCCGGCTGCTTCACGCTGGTCAATCGCGGCCGCTCGCTCCAGAGCAGCGCGATGGAACGCGCGCTCGCCGATCAGGGTGAGCTGCAAAAGGGCTCCAACATCGGCAAGGGCCAGATCAAGGCAGCGGATTACTTCCTCCAGCCGGACATCGTCTCCACCAACAACAATTCCGGCGGCGGCGGTCTTGGCGCGGCCCTTGGCGGCGTAGGCGGCCTGTTCGGGCGCGGCTTCGGCTCGATCGCCGGCGGCCTCAACGTCAAGAAAGGCGAGGCGAACGTCACGCTCTCCATCGTCAATTCGCGCACCACGGTCGAGGAAGCGCTGACCGAGGGTTATGCCCGCAAGTCCGACATCAGCTTCGGCGGCGGTGGCGGCGGCTTCTTCGGCGGCACGTTCGGTGCAGCCGGCGGCGGCGGCTACCAGAACACCCAGATCGGCCAGATCATCGTGCTGGCCTATCTCGATGCCTATACCAAGCTGGTCACGCAGCTTGGCGGCCTGCCCGAGAATGCCTCGGCCGCAGCCCCGCCGGCGCGCTGATCCTCTATCCGTCGCAAGATCGAAAACCATGCCGGCCGGGAAACCTCCCGACCGGCATGCGCGAAGGCGAACCATTGCCCATGAGCGGCCTGAAAACCCTCTACATCGAAGACGACGCCCGCGCCGCCCAGCAAGTGCGCGAACTGGCCGACCAGTCGGACATCGCGCTGGTCTGGGCGGCCAGCGGTCAGGAAGGGCTCAAGCTGGCCGGTGTCGAGCGTTTCGACGTCATCATCCTTGATCGCATGTTGCCCGATCTCGACGGGCTGACCATCCTGTCCCGCCTGCGTGAAAGCGGGATCGGCACGCCGGTGCTCATGCTTTCGGCGCTGGGGCGCACCACGGACCGCGCGGAAGGACTGGACGGCGGCGCTGACGACTATCTGGCCAAGCCGTTCGAGGCAGAGGAACTGCTCGCCCGGCTACGCGCCCTCCATCGCCGCGCTTCCGGACGAGAACACAGCGCGGTCATCCTCTACGGCGCGTTCGAGTGCCATGTGAAGGCCCGCACCGCCTTTCGCGACAACCGCCACCTCGCGCTCAGCCCCAAGGAGTTCGAGCTTTTCCGCTACTTCATGGAAAACGCCGGCGAAATCCTCACCCGCGAAATGCTGCTGCGAGACGTGTGGAAAATGAATTTCGATCCGCAGACCAATGTGGTGGACGTCAACATCGGCCGCCTTCGCCGCAAGCTGGAGGACGGCTTCGATCTCCCTGCGCTGGAAACCATCTGGGGCTCCGGCTACCGCCTGCTGGACGGCCGGTAGGGCGGGCATGGCCGCCGTCGTCGATATCCGCAGGTCCATCTTCGCGCAGATCGTGGCCTGGGCGATCCTGATTGCCGCGCTCATTACCTTCGGGCTCTGGCTGCTGACGAACGCCACGATCCAGCGGACCAATGCGCTGGCTCTCGAACGCGCGGTCGATGTCGATCTGGCCGGCATGGTGGACATCTACGCCAGCGGCGGCACGGTCGAGCTATCCGACCGCATCAACGATCGCCTCGCGCTTCAGCCGCGCGATGCCAATCCGGCCCACTATCTGCTTGCCGATGCCAAGGGCCGCCCACTGGCGGGGGATCTGAGAAGCTGGCCCGGTCTTCACGCCAGCCTTTCGGAAACCGGCGACGTCCAGCTGCCCGATGGCGTGCGCGCCTTTGCCCGCGCGACCCAGCTCGGCCCCGACCTGCGCCTGCTGGTCGCGCATGAATACCGCGATCTTGGGCTGCTGCTCCGGCAGGTGGCCTTTGCCTTCCTGACCGGGGGCCTGCTGGCGGTCGGCGCCGTAGCGCTCGTCGGCTGGCTCGCGGCACAGCGGCTGGCGGGACGGATCGGGCGCATCAACGCCGCCTTCCGCCATCCCGACGACGATGCGCTGACCCAGCTTGCCAGGGATTCCAAGGATCGCGACGAGATCGACGAGCTTACCCGCCATTCGGGCGAAGCCCTTGCCCGTCTGCGCCGCCTTGCCAGCGCCCAGCGCGAAACCACGGATCAGGTGGCACACGAGATGCGCACTCCGCTGATGCATCTCGACAACCGGCTGGTGAAGGCGCTGGCCGCCACGCCCGATGGGGAGATCGCCTCGCGCATCGTCGATGCCCGGCTGGAAATCCGAGGCATCATCCGCATGCTGGAGTCTCTGCTGGACATCGCCGCCAGCCAGGCCCGGCGCGGCGACCGCCACGGCCTTGCTCCCGTCGACCTGAGTCTGCTCGCCGAGCGGCTGGGCGAACTCTATGCCGACAGTGCCGAAGATTCCGGCCATCGGCTGGAGCTGGCGATCACGCCCGGGGTCATCATCGAGGGGGAAGAAATGCAGCTCACCCGCCTCATCACCAATTTGCTCGACAACGCGTTCAAGTTCGTGCCGCTGGGGGGAACCGTGCGCCTCGAACTGGCAATGGGGCCAAGACTGACGGTCTGCGACGATGGCCCCGGCGTGCCCGAAGGCGACCGGGAGCGGATCTTCGACAAGTTCAGCCGGGCCGGGAACCATGGGGCCGCCGGGGGCGGTGCGGAAGGAGCCGGCCTGGGCCTTGCCCTGTGCCGTGCCATCGCCGAGCGGCATCATCTTGAAATCGCGCTCATACCTTCGGAAAAGGGTGCCTGCTTCCTGATTGCCCCCGAGTCGAAGAAATAGAACAGAGACGATGATCGCCCTCACCCATAAAGCCCCGAAGGGCGCCGCGCTCATCGCGTTCCTCCTTGCCGTGCTCCTTCCCGGACCGGCTTCCGCGCAGGCAAGCATGGCAGCGCCCGCAGAAGGACGGGGAGAGCGCGTGGCCACCGCCCTCGCCGCTGCGCAGGACGCCCAGGGCCGGGCGGACCAAAATGCGCTTTCCGATGCCCTGCGCATCATCGACAGGTCCGGTGCCCGCCCGCTCGAAGACTGGAACGGGCCGGACCCTGTCCCAGCGTGGCGCGCGCTCCTTACCGATCGGGCGGCGGTTCCACTGCGCGGCAGCCCGCTCGGTCCGGGCTATCGCTCCGGCCAGGTTCGACCCGGCAAGAGCGAAAGCTTCCAGCAGGTCTTCCTTTCCGGCCGCAAGGCCAGCATCGCCCTTTCCTCTCCGGGCGGCGCACCGCTGAGCCTGCGGGTCGTCGATGCCGATCGCAAACAGGTCTGCGTGTCCGAAACCGCAAGGCAGGCCTGCCGGTGGGTTCCGATCTTCACGCAGCGATATGTGATCGAAGTGCGCAACAGCGGCGAAAGCCAGGCCAGCTACTTCCTCGTCGTGGACTGATCGTCCCGGCGGCAATGCTCCTTCCACCTGCAGGGTGGGACATTTTCGCCTGATGACGAGCGGCAGGATTGGGGTTAGACGGCTGTTCGTGGGCACTCTTCGGCATTTCTTCCGGGCTTCTCCCGGCTTGGCAGCGCTGCTGCTGGCGGCTGCGCTGTGCCTGAAGGTCTTCGTACCGGCCGGCTACATGCCCTCCTCCCAGGGCGGCGCGCTGGTGGTGGAATTGTGCTCCGGCTCCGCTCCGGCAGGCTCGAAGGTTGTCATCCAGATCGAGCGCAAGGCCGGAAGCGGCGGACACGACGACGCCGGCAAGACGATGGACCATCCCTGCGCCTTCTCGTCGCATTCGGCCGCCGCGCTCGGCGGGCCGATAGCCTTGCTGCTGGTCGCGGCGCTGCTCCACGTTTTCGTGGCCGCCATCCTGCGCGATCCGCTGGTGCTGCGCGCTGCCGCCCCCCGAATTCGCCCACCCTTGCGAGGGCCGCCCGCGCTCGCCTGATCCCGTTGCCATGCCGCAAGCCCTTGTGCCCGCGGCATTTCATGCAGGTGCCGCCCGCTTTCCCGGGGACACCTCGCACATGGACGCGCTTGCCGCCGCAAGGCAGCGCTTCCCGATCAGGTGAATATCCACGATGTCCCGATTCCTGCTCGCGCTCGGCGCGGCTCCGCTTGCCTTCTGTTCTGTCCCCGCATTGGCGGGAGAAGCCGCCGGGGAAGCCCCCGGAGATTCCATCCTCGTCGTCGGCCAGCGCAATGTACCGATCAGCCTCGACGCGCGCGGCCTCTCGGTCAGCCTTGGCGACGAACAGTTCGCGGGCGTCAACGCCCAGAACGTCGAAGACCTGATGAAATATGCCCCCGACTTTTTCGTTCGCAAACGCTACGCGGGCGATTCCAACGGCGTTCCCGGCTTTCGCGGCACCCATTCGACCCAAAGCGCCCGCACATTGGTGATGGTGGACGGTTTCACGGTGTCCAACTTCCTCGGTAATTCGTTCGCCTATTCGCCCAAGTGGGGTGTTGTCGGCCCGGGCGAAGTGAGCCAGTTCGACGTGGTCTACGGCCCCTATTCCGCCCGCTATGCCGGCAATTCGATGGGCGGCGTGGTGAACATCACCACCCGCGCGCCTGAACGGACCGAGGCTTTCGCAACGGTTCAGGGCCTCAGCCAGGCTTACGACCAATATGGCACCCACGAGACCTACCGAGGCTATTCCGCCGAAGCCGGCATGGGGTTCCGGCAGGAAAACGGGCCGTGGTCCGTGCGGCTCTCGGGCCGCCACTTCCGCAACGACGGCCACCCGCAGATGTTCTACGGGCTCACGCCATCGGTGCCGACCGGCGGCACGCCCGTCACCGGCGCGATCGTCGACCCCGGCCAGCACATGGCGAACGCACCCGGCACGGCCAGCAACCCCATTTTCGCGGCGCAAAGCCCGGCGGCGATCACGCAGGACCAGGCCAAACTGCGGCTGGGCTATGACGGCACGTCCGGCGCCACCAGCGAACTGCTGCTCGCCTACTGGCACAATCTGGACAGCCAGACCGCACCGGACTGCTATCTGCAAGACAGTTCGGGCCATGCCGTCTGCGACGGTCTCGTCTCCATCGACGGGAAGACCTACACCGCCAGCGGCGCCAACCGGTCCCGCACCATCCGCGACGAACTGTTGGCGGGGCTCAGGTTTTCCATCCCGCTGTCCGATGCGGTGACGGTGCAGGCGAGCGCCTCTACCTACCAGATCCTGCGCTCCGACGCATTTACGTCCAAGGGCTATGCAGCGGGCGAGGCGAACGGTGCCGGCACGCTCGCGCGTCAGGGGCCAACCGACTGGTACACCGGCGAGGCCGCGCTGACAGCAAGGCTCGGCGAACTGGAACTGGCTGGCGGCGGCAGCGCCAACCTCTACCGCACCGACCTTGCGACTTACACGCTGACCAACTGGCGCAGCGATGCCGGGGGCACTTTCGCCAGCCGGACCTTCGGCAAGACCCGCAACCTCGCCGCATGGGCCGAATTGCGCATGCCGGTTGACGCGGTGACGCTGACCTTGGGAGCCCGCTTCGAGGACTGGCGCGCTTTCGATGGCGGGCTTGGCCGGATCGGCACCAGCGGCCAGCCGGTCACCAACCGCTATGCCAGCCGCCATGCCCGGGGCTTTCAGCCCAAGGCCTCGGCCGAATGGGCCATCGACGCCGCTACCCGCCTGCAACTGAGCCTCGCCAGGGCCACGCGTTTTCCCACCGTGGGCGAACTGTTCCAGGGCAGCCTCGATGGTAACGGCAATTTCGACGGCAACAGCTTCGACCCGAATCTGAAGCCCGAACGCTCGACCGATGCCAACCTCCTGCTTGCCCACGATTTCGGCAAAGTGAAGCTCACCGGATCGGCGTTCTGGCAAAAGGTCAGGAACACGATCTTCTCGTTCACCGGGTTCAACCAGAACGGGGTGACGACCTCCAGCTTCAAGAACATCGACCTGACGCGCCAGTATGGCTTCGAACTGATCGCCGAAGCCCGCGATGTGCTGCTGCCGGGGCTGGACCTCGATGCGAACGCGGCATGGATCGATTCCGTCACCCTGCGGAACGACAGCGCCCCCGCCGCCGAAGGCGTGCAGTTCCCGCGCATCCCCCGCTGGCGGCTCAATGGCAACGTACGGTACCGGGTGATCCCGCCGGTCATGATCGCGATCGGCGTGCGCTATGCCAGCCGCCCCAACACCGACCTGTTCGGCCTCCAGCGAGGGGACACTTACGGCTACACCTCCGAACTCTTCGCCCTTGATGCGAAAGTGAACTGGGACGTGACCGAGCAGCTTCGGCTGAGCGCTGGCGTGGACAACATCACCAATGACCGGGCCTGGGTCTACCATCCCTATCCCCAGCGCAGCTTCCTCGTCGAAGCGGGGTGGAAGCTGTGACCGAGGTTCTCCCGGCGCCGCGCAGGGAGCGGTGGTATCGCGCGGTCTGGCGCTGGCATTTCTACGCAGGGCTGCTCTGCGTGCCGCTGGTGCTGTGGCTATCGGTGACGGGCGGGATCTATTTGTTCAAGCCGCAGATCGAAGGGCTGCTCTACGCCCCCTATCGCGATGTCGCCAACCCGGCCGGGCCGCGCCTCGTCCCCGAAGCCATTGCCGCCAGCGCCGTCTCGGCGGTGCCCGGTTCGATCCTGCACAAGTACGTCCTGCCGAAAGCGCCCGGAGATGCGGTGGAAGTGCTGGTCGGCCGGAACGGGGAGGACGTGCGGGTATGGGTCCATCCCCGGACCGGCGAGGTGCTGCACCGGGCCGCCGAAGAAAGCCGCTTCATGCGCGTGGTGTTCCGCCTCCACGGCGAGCTTCTGGCGGGCGACCGGGGATCGGCCCTTGTCGAGACCGCAGCCTGCTGGACGATCGTCATGCTGCTGACCGGCCTGTTCCTGTGGTGGCCGCGCCAGAGCGGGGGACGGCTGGCCGGTGTGCTCTATCCTCGCCTGCGCCGCGGCCGCGCGCTGTTCTGGCGGGATATCCACGCCGTCACCGGCCTGTGGATCACCATTGGCGCGCTGTTCCTCATCGCCTCCGGCCTGCCCTGGGCCAACGCCTGGGGAGATTACTTCCGGCAGGTCCGGGCGATTACCGGTACGCTTGACGGCAAGCAGGACTGGTCGGCCGGTTCCGGCGCGGAAACCCGCGAGCGCGTTCGGGCGGATGCCGGGATGCGGGCGATGATGTCCGAACACGCCGAACACGGGGGCATGTCCATGATGCACATGGCCCCCGCCCCCGCAGCGCTCGATGCGGTGGTCTGGCGCGCGGAGACGCTCCGCTTCGCGGCACCGGTGGAGGTCAGCCCGCCCACCGCTCCCGGCATGCCCTGGCAAGTGCGCAGCCAGGCCGAGAACCGTCCCCGGCGCGACAGCGCGGAAGTGGCCGAAAGCGGCAGGCTGATCGGCATTCAGCGCTTTGCGGACCGCCACTGGATCGACCGCACGGTGGGATACGGGGTCGCGATTCACGAGGGCGCCTGGTGGGGGCTCGCCAATCAGCTTGCCAACCTCGCGGTGCTGATCGGCCTCATGATGCTCTGCATTTCTAGCATCGTGCTGTGGTGGCGTCGCCGTCCCGGCGGGATGCTGGGCGCCCCCGCAAGCTTCGCGCCTCTGCGGCACAGTTGGGCGCTGGTCTTGCTGGTGGTGGTGCTGGCGCTGGTGATGCCGCTGTTCGGGCTCTCGCTGGCGCTGGCGGTTGTGGTGGAAGGGAGTTTCAAGCGGCTTCTTCCGCCCCTTGCCTCGTGGATGGGCTGGCGGAAGGCCTGAAACGAGGAAACGGCGGCGTTCATCCGAACGCCGCCGTCATGCCTCCGGTCAGTCGAGAACCGTCTGCTCATCGGCGGGGTCGGTATGGAATTCGTGCCACACGCCGTTGATGATGCCGAAGCCGACAGCGAGGCCGACGCCGAGAATCCATGAGAAGTACCACATCGTCGTTTCCTCAGTAGAAATCGGGATTGAGGCCGACTTCGCGCTCGGTCACCCGGCCGAACATGACCTTGTAGGCCCAGGCCGTGTAGGCCAGCACGATCGGCAGGAGGATCAGCGTCACCAGCAGCATGATGAACAGCGTCGTATGGCTGGACGATGCGTTCCACACCAGCAGGCTGGAGCGCGGATCGATCGAACTGGGCAGGATGAAGGGGAACATCGAGAGGCCGACAGAGGCGATGATGCCCAGGTTCGCCATCGATGACCCCGCGAAGACCACCGTGTCCTTGCGCCCACGAATGCCGATCAGCGCAACCAGCGGGCCGGCCAGCCCAAGAAGCGGGGCCAGCACCATCCACGGATGCGCGCCGTAGTTGGCAAGCCATGCCCCGGCCGCATGAGCCGCCTGCGCCATGCGCGGGTTCGAGGGGCCGAGCGGATCGACGGTACCGACGATCCGGTAGCCGATGTCGCCCATCGCAAGCCATACGCCGCCCGCTGCATAAAGCACGAAGGCCACGAGCGCGGCGACCTGGCCGTAACGCAGCGCCCGGTCGCGGACCGGACCGTCCTCCAGCTTGAGCGTCAACCAGCCCGCACCATGCAGGACCAGCATCGCCACGGAGACAAGGCCGCCCAGCAGGGCGAAGGGGCTGAACAGGCCGAGCAGGCTGCCTTCGTAGAAGCTGCGCATGTCGCTATCGAGCCGGAAGGGCACGCCCTGCAGGACATTGCCGACCGCCACGCCGAACACCAGCGCGGGAACGAAACCGCCGACGAAGAGCGCCCAGTCCCAGCGCGAACGCCAGGCCGGATCGGCCTTCTTCGAACGGTACTTGAAGCCCACCGGACGCAGGATGAAGGCCGAAAGCACGAGGAACATCGCAATGTAGAAGCCCGAGAAACTTACGGCATACACGTAAGGCCAGGCCGCAAAGATCGCGCCGCCGCCGAGGATGAACCACACCTGGTTGCCTTCCCAGGTGGGGCCGATGGCGTTGATCACCATGCGGCGCTCTGCGTCGGTGCGGCCCACGAAGGGCAGGAGCGAAGCCGAGCCCAGGTCGAAGCCGTCGGTCAGGGCGAAACCGATGAGCAGGATGCCCATCAGCGCCCACCAGATCAGCCGCATCGTTTCATAGTCGAAAGGTATGGACATTCTCGCCTCCGTCTTACTCGGCCGGAATGGCAGTGAAAGTGCTGGCGGGGGCACGCTCGCGAACAGGCTCACCCTCGTAGGGCTCGTAAGGTTCGGGACCGTGGCGGATCGTCGACAGCATCAGCCTGACCTCGATCACCGCCATGATTCCGTAAAGCGCGGTGAAGCCGAAGATCGTCGCCCAGATCTGGGTCGTCGTCAGGCTCGATGCGCCGAGGAAGGTCGGCAGCACACCGTCCACCGCCCAGGGCTGGCGGCCCAGTTCGGCAACGAGCCAGCCCACTTCGATCGCGATCCACGGCAGCGGCATCGCGATCAGGGCCGTGCGCAGGAACCACTTGCGGTCGAACCGGCGGCGCACGGAAAACGCGAATGCGGTGGCGAAGAAGACGATGAAGAAGAAGCCCAGCCCCGCCATGATGCGGAACATGAAGAACAGCGCCGGTACGTTGGGCACGGTGCTCCATGCGGCCTTTTCGATCGTCGCGGCATCGGCCTTGCGCGGGTCGGCGACGAAGCGCTTGAGCAGCAGGGCATAGCCGAGGTCGTTCTTGTTACGCTCCCAGGCTTCGCGCGCGACCATGTCGTTGCGATCGACCTTGAGCTTCTCCACCGCGTCGTAAGCCAGGATACCGCTGCGGATACGCTGGTCGGCGCGTTCCACCAGCGGGATGATGCCGGTAACTTCACCCGAAAGACTGCGCGTTGCGATCAGGCCCAGAACATAGGGAATCTTGATCTCGTAGCGTGTCTCGTGGGCCGAGTTGGAAGGAATGCCGAACAGGGCCAGGCCGGCGGGGGCCTTGTCGGTCTCCCACATGGCTTCCATGGCCGCCAGCTTCATCTGCTGGTTGTCGGTCAGGGCATAGCCGCTCTCGTCACCCAGCACGACGACCGAGAGCGAGGAGGCGAGGCCGAACGCCGCAGCCACGGTGAAGCTGCGCTTGGCCAGCTCGATATGGCGCCCGCGCAGGAGGTAGTAGCAGGACACGCCCAGCACGAAGACGCTGGCGCAGACGTAGCCCGCGCTGACGGTGTGGACGAACTTGGCCTGCGCAACCGGGTTGAAGAGGACGTCCTTGAAGTTGGACACTTCCATGCGCATCGTCTCGGGATTGAACACGGCGCCCGTCGGGTGCTGCATCCAGCCGTTGGCGATGAGAATCCACAGCGCCGAGAGGTTAGAGCCGACGGCGACCATGATCGTCGTCAGCAGGTGGCCGCGCTTGGAAAGCCGGTCCCAGCCGAAGAACATCAGGCCTACGAAGGTCGCTTCCAGGAAGAAGGCCATGAGGCCCTCGATCGCCAGCGGCGCACCGAAGATGTCTCCCACGTAATGCGAGTAGTAGGCCCAGTTGGTGCCGAACTCGAATTCCATGGTGAGGCCGGTAGCCACGCCGAGCACGAAATTGATGCCGAAAAGCTTGCCCCAGAACCGGGTGACGTCCCGCCAGATGGGGCGATCGGTTATGACATATACACTTTCCGTAATTACGATAATGAAGGAAAGGCCCAATGTCAAGGGAACGAAGAGAAAGTGGTACAGCGCCGTCAAGGCGAACTGCAGCCGGGATAGTTCAACCACTGCCATGTCGATCATGTCGAATCCCGCCGTTTTAGCGGCCCAAGGCATTGAGAAATGGTTGCCTTGGGCAGGTTGGTTTCGTAGGGTCGCGTTAGGCTTGCATGTGAAAGCTGTCAAACTTTACTTACATGGTTTCTTTAATTTGATCTATGTCAAATTTGCCAGTTTCTGGCTTCTCGATATTGCCGGGGCAGCGCTCTTTTCGTGGGGCATTGCGAGTGGGGTAGGCCGTATCGCCGAAGGTAGCCCCGTGCTGCTTCCCGCCGCACTTATCCTGTGCGGGGTACTTCTGCGCGCGCTGGCCACTTGCGCGGTTGACCGCCAGGCCGTGTCCGCCGCCCAGACTTCGGGCGAGGAACGGCGTGCCGGACTGTGGCGAAAGCTCCTCGGTGGAAGGCTGGCCAGCCCTTTGTCCACCGGCGAAAGCGCCACGCTTGCGCTGGACCATAACACGGCGATCGAGAATCGCGATATCCGGTTCACGCCCATACGATTCAACGCCGTAATCGGACCCATGGTGGTGGCCGCGGTCGTTGCGCCGTTCAGTTGGGTGGCCGCCGCGATCATGCTGGCCACGCTGTTGCCGTTCACGCTGGGCATGATCCTTGCCGGCACCGCCTCGCGCCGCGCCGCCGAACGCCAGCTTGCCGCACTGGGCGCTCTCTCCGGTCTGTTCGTCGATCGCGTCGCGCACCTTCCGCTGATCCGCCACTTCGGCGCCGAGGCCCGCATCGGAAAGCAGGTGCGCGCCGCCACGGGTGACGTCGCCCGGCGCACCGTCACCGTCCTGCGCACCGCCTTCCTTTCGAACGCCGTGCTGGAATTCTTCTCGGCCCTCTCCATAGCGCTCGTCGCGGTATACTGCGGATTTTCGCTGCTGGGACTGCTGCCCTTCCCCGCCCCCGAAAAGCTCACGCTGGTGCCAGCCTTCTTCGTGCTGGCCATGGCGCCGGAATTCTACCTTCCGATGCGCCGCCTCGCCGCCGCCTATCACGAGAAGCAGCTTGGCGAAGCCGCGGAAAAGGCGCTGGACGCCCTCGCTGCCGAGCCGATCGAAGCGCCCGCATCGCCCCCCGCCGCCTTCGCGGGCCTCAGCGTGGAAGGACTCGCGCTCGCCTTTCCAGGCATCGCCGTGGGGCCGCTCGATTTCGCGATGGCCGAAAACGACCTGGTCGCCCTGACCGGCCCGACCGGCAGCGGCAAGACCAGCACGCTTGCCGCCATCGCCGGCCAACTGGCTCCGGCCGCCGGCCGCGTCGCGGGGGCGAACGGCAACCCGCTGAACGCCGACAGTATCGCCTGGGCCGCCCAGCGCCCCCTGCTGGTGACCGGCACACTCGGCCGCAATCTCGCCCTCGCCTCACCCGGAACAGGGGCGGAGGAAATCCTTGCCGTGGCTCACCGCGTCGGCCTTTCCACACTTCTGGAGCAACGGGGAGGACTGGACATGCCCGTCGATCATGCCGGATCAGGCCTATCCGGCGGAGAGCGGCGCCGTATCGGCCTTGCCCGCGCTATTCTCTCCGACCGCCCGCTGATCCTCTGCGACGAACCCACTGCCGACCTCGATCCCGTTTCGGCCGCCGCGATCGTCACCCTGTTGATCGAACTTTCACGGAGCCGCTGCGTGCTCGTCGCCACCCATGACACTCTCGTCACCAGCGCCGCCCGACGGGAGATCGCCTTGTGAGCACCTCTCATTCAAGCATCGATCGTCCCGGCACCGGCCTCCTCGCCACGGCCGGACTGGCCCGCAGGCGGCTGTTCCTAGCCAGCTTCTGTGCAGCCCTCGCCGCCATCTCCGCCATCGGATTGCTGGCAGTCTCAGGCTGGTTCCTGACTGCCGCAGCGCTCGCAGGGTCGGCTGGCGTGGCCACGGCCATGGCGTTCAACTACCTGATCCCCGGCGCCGCGATTCGCCTGCTGGCCATCGTGCGCACCTTGTCCCGCTACGGCGAGCGCCTCCTTTCCCACAAGGTCGCGCTGGAGGGCATGGCCGAATTGCGCGGCTCGCTGTTCGAAAAGCTTGCCGCACAGGACAGCCGCAAAACCCCCGATACGGCGCCGGGAGAGGCCAGCACCCGGCTGATCGACGATGTCGAGGCGCTGGAAGACCTGGTGATCCGCCAGCCCGCCCGCCACGCTGCACTTGTCGCTGCCGCCACCAGCCTTGCGCTGGTCGCCTTCACCGGGCTTGCGGCGACGATCTTCCTGGCCGCGATGATGGCCGCCCTTCCCGTCCTGTTCGCGCGTATATCCCGGCGGCTCACTCACCTGCCCGCCGAAGCCGCTGCCGCCGCGCTGGGCGACTTGCGCGAACGCTACGTGGAACTGGCGGCATCGCGGGCAGAGATCGCCGCCTATGGCCTTGCAGGGCAGGCTATCGCCGAGCTAGCGCCGCTCGCCCGCAGGCTCGATCTGGCGCGCGCGAAACTGTTTCGTGCCGAGGCGCTGCAGGGCGCCCTGCTTTCGATTTACGGAGCCCTTGGCGTGGCCGGAGTGCTGTTGCTGGCCAAAGCCTCGGCGCCGCTGGTGGCGCTTGCGATGCTGGCGACGACTTCCTCGGTCGAGGCCATGGGCGGCCTTTCGCGCAGCCTGCTTCGCCGCGCCTCGCTCGCGGCGGGCCTTCGCAGGATAGCGGCACTGAACGCGCTCGACCCTGCGCTGTGTCCCACAGCAGAATCGGTGCCGGTGTCACTGACGCTGGGCGGCCGTACTTTCGAGCCCGGCGCGCGAATCGCGATTACCGGGCCGTCCGGCTCGGGCAAGACCCGCGTTCTGCTCGCCCTTGCCGGCATGGGGATGCCCACCGTTTCGCTGCGGCTTGATGGGCAGGATATTGCAAGCTGCCCGCCCCCCCAACTGCGTGCGGCGTTTGCCCTTTCGCCTCAGGACGCACCGATGCTGATCGGCAGCGTGGCCGACAACTTGCGCATTGCCCGACCGGGCCTTGGCGAAGCGGAGATGTGGGAAGCCCTCGAAACCGCCCAGTTGAAAAAGCGTATCGCCCGCAGCGAGTGCGGGCTCGACACGCCCGTTTCGGAAGGCGGCGGCATTCTGTCCGGCGGCGAACGCAAGCGGCTGTCGCTGGCCCGTGCCCTCCTGGCCGGCCGCCCCTGGCTTCTGCTGGACGAACCCAGCGAAGGACTGGACGCGGCGACCGAACAGGCACTCGTCGGCAGCCTGCGCAACTGGCTGGACTGCACCGGAACCGGCCTCGTTCTCGTGTCGCACCGCAAGGCCCCGCTGGACCTGTGCGACGTGCATGTCGCGGTAGAAACGCTCGCCTGAAGGTTCAGCGAAAGACGCGGGCGAACCGTGCCGCGCCGCTGTCAGGCGCAAGCACGGGCGCGTCTTGCGGCGGGGGGACCTCGGCCTTGCCCCCCATAACCGCGAGCGCATGCCCTATGCCGCTCATGCGTTCAGGATCGACCTGATAGAATACCTGCTTGCCGCTACGCTGCGACAGCACCAGGTCGGCCTTTCGCAGGATCGAGAGTTGCTGCGACAGGCCGGGCTGGCCGATGCCGGTAGCATCCTCGATCTCTCCCACCGAAAGCTCCCTTTCGCAAATTGCGTGGAGAATCTGGAGGCGCACCGGGTGGGCGAGGGCGCGCAGGACTTCGGCCAGGGCGTCCAGTTCTTCGGAAACGGATGGATCGGCCATGTCAGCCCCCGTCGCTCAACGGCGCGTGAAACCAGCCGGCCGGATCTTCGGACGCGAACGCCGCCTCCGCCGTTTCGCCTGGAATTCGCAAGAGATCCGCGCCCGGCTGCCAATCGGCCGGTGCCAGCCCGGAGCCGCCACGCACGCGCTGCAGCGCCGTCAGAATGCGCAACATTTCCGGGATCGAGCGGCCCACTGTCAGCGGATAGCTGTTCATCGCCTGAATCACCCCGTCCGGGTCTATGAAATAGGTCATCCGCACGGTGCCGCTGTCATGGGCATTGCTCGAGACCATGCCGTAGCCACGGGCGATCTCCATCGTCGGATCCTCGATGATCGGGAAATCAATGGTGACGCCGGTAGTATCGCGAATCAGGCGAATCCACGCGAGATGCGAATAAAGGCTGTCGACCGACAGTCCCACCAGCCTGCAACCAAGCGCCCCGAACTCCGGAGCGGCGCGGGCGAGGGCCACGACTTCGCTGGTGCAGACCGGGGTGAAGTCAGCCGGATGG
The DNA here is from genome assembly GCF_052279045.1 of Novosphingobium aeonii. NCBI lineage: Bacteria > Pseudomonadati > Pseudomonadota > Alphaproteobacteria > Sphingomonadales > Sphingomonadaceae > Novosphingobium > Novosphingobium aeonii. Next base: position 504,267 of record NZ_CP176832.1, read on the forward strand.
GAAAACAGGATCAGCCATTCCCCCCGGCAGCTATCGAGATCAAACGGCCCCTGCGTACTGCGCGCCACGAAGCGCGGCACCACGTCGCCGATTCGCAAAGGCTGCATTGCAACGTCCCAGCCTTCCACGATTTCCCCGCCCGATGTCATTGTCATCGGAAAACAATTACATGTTTATTTTCTACCGTAAAGCGTCACGGACAAAATCAGGCGTGAATCTGCAAGTCAGCCCGCCAAAAGCGGTCATTATCTATTCTGATGGATTATCGAAGAAGGAATTGTCGTAAGTGAAGTCCGTGCCGGGTCATGCGATTGCGAGGTGGTTTCATCTCCGTCACAGCGCCGTACACTTTCGGACAATATGATGCAGATGCGGCAAAAACCTGCGACATGTGGGGCTCAGGAAGGCGTCATCGACAGTCAGGACACGGACCGCACCGATGATTCGCCTCTTTCACGCCGTCGGCGCACTTGCCGCTTCTTCCTGCTTCCTCACAGGCATCAGCGCCCCGTCGCCGAACGCAGCTGCAGACAGACCCGCCATGATCGGTTCCGAACATCCGGTGTTTCTCGGCCGCATGACGGTTTCGGCAACCGCACTGCCCGCGAAATAATACAGGTAAGAGGGAAAAGACGGCTTGGAGCGGGTAGCGGGAATCGAACCCGCATAGCCAGCTTGGAAGGCTGGAGCTTTACCACTAAGCTATACCCGCCCGTTCAGGGACCGTATCCAGCCGTCGTGGCAGCCGCTTGCCACGAGAGGGGCGCCGCCGTCAACGGCTCTCTTTCATATTGTGCCCAATAGATGAACTGGCGGCTTAGTGCCCCGGATAGTCGAGCAGGGCGTGAGGGACGATTCCCGCTTCGCGAAGGCGTTCTCCGCCGCCCAGGTCGGGCAGATCGATTGCGAACAGCGCATGATCGACCCTGGCCCCGACGCGGCGCAGCAATTCAGCAGCGGCCAGCGCGGTGCCGCCGGTGGCCAGCAGATCGTCAACCAGGACGACATGGCTTCCTTCGCCAACCGCTTCCGGATCGACTTCCAGCGTGTCCGTACCGTATTCCAGGGCATAGTCGATGGCGATCACCGGAACCGGCAGCTTGCCCGGCTTGCGGATCGAAATGAACCCCAGCCCCAGACGCGCCGCGATGGCCGCACCGAAAATGAAGCCTCGGGCTTCGACACCGGCGATTGCTTGCGCACCCGCCGCCTCGGCCTTTGCCGCCATCAGTTCGACCGCTGCCGCGAAGCCGGGCCCGTTGCCGACCAGCGTCGTGACGTCACGGAACAGGATGCCGGGCTTGGGAAAGTCCGACACGGTGCGCACCAGCGCCTTGATCTCGTCGATGGTCATGGTCGCCGTCCTTAGGGGCTGGAGCCTGTAAACGAAAGGGCCCCCGCCATGGGAATGGCGGAGGCCCTTCGGTCAGGTCAGGATCGGAAAGCTCAGTGCTTCTTGCCGGCCCAGATGTTGCGGTAGGACATATAGCCCAGGATCGTGGCAAAAAGCAGGAATCCGAGGACCGGCCAGCCGGTCTGCTTGCGCTTTTCCAGCTTGGGCTCGGCAGTCCAGATCAGGAAGGCGGCAACGTCCTTCGACATCTGGTCCACGGTCGCCTTGGTGCCGTCTCCGTAAGTCACCTGGCCCTCACCGGTCAGCGGCGGCGGCATCGCGAGGTTGAGGTTCGCGAAGTACGGGTTGTAATGCAGACCTTCAGGAGTCTTGGAATCCGGGAACTTCTTCAGGAGTTCCGCGGGCTGGTCCTGATACCCGGTCAGTAGCGAGTAGACGTAGGCGGGGCCTTCGTGACGCGCCTTGGTGATCAGCGACAGGTCCGGCGGAGTACCCTGGCCACCATACATGACCGGCGGGAAGTAGTCGGTCGCCATGCCTTCGCGGGTTTCCACTTCGCCGGTCGCGTTGTTGTAGACCGGAACCTGGAACCCCTTGGCGATCGCCTTCACTTCGGCGTCGTTATAGCCAAGCGCGGCAAGGTCACGGAAGGCGACGTGGCGGATCGCGTGACAGGCGGCGCAGACTTCCTTGTAGACCTGGAAACCGCGCTGAAGCTGCTGGCGATCGAACTTGCCGAAGGCGCCATCACTGGCGAAGCTGACTTCCTTGGGCGTGAGATGGAACTCGTGCTCGGCGGTTGCCGCAGGCGGTTCGGTTATCTGTTGATAGGCGCCCTTGCCGAAGGACCATGCCAGGGCCACCGTGAAGAACAGCCCGACGAGGATCGAGAGAATGCGTGCCATGTCTTTCGTCTTTCGTTCCAGCTGTGGTCAGGCGGCTGCCGTCGGCGCGGGCTGCGCCGGGGTCAGCTTGGCGGCTTCATCCTCGCCGAGAACGGACTCGGTGATGGAAAACGGCAGCGGATCCGGCTTCTCGATGGCCGAGACGATCGGGATCACGATCAGGAAGTGCGCGAAGTAATAGAGCGCCGCGATCTGGCTCAGCATCACGTAGGGCTCTGCCGCCGGTGCACCGCCGCAGTAGAACAGTACCGCCATCGCCGGGATCAGGCCGAAGAAGAAGAACTTGCGGTAAAGCGGACGGTACGAACCCGAGCGGACCGGCGAACGGTCCAGCCAGGGCAGGAAGAACCACACGAGGATTGCGCCGAACATTGCCAGCACGCCCATGAGCTTGGCCGGAATGAAGAAGAAGTCCTGCGTGAAGGCGCGCAGGATCGCGTAGAACGGCCAGAAGTACCATTCAGGCACGATGTGCGCGGGGGTGCTCATCGGGTTGGCCGGGATGTAGTTGTCCGGGTGGCCGAGCGCATTCGGGAAGAAGAACAGCGCGGTGCAGAACAGGATCGCGAAGACGCCGATCGCCCAGCCGTCCTTGGCGACGTAGTAGGGATAGAACGGAACGGTGTCGCTCTCGCTCTTCACTTCGACGCCGGTGGGGTTCGACGAACCCGGGATATGCAGCGCCCAGATGTGCAGGATCACCACGCCCACGATGACGAAGGGCAGCAGATAGTGCAGCGAGAAGAAGCGGTTGAGCGCGGCGTTATCCGGTGCGAAACCGCCGAGCAGCCACTGCTGGAGCGGTTCGCCCACGAAGGGAATCGCGCCGAACAGGCCGGTAATGACCTTGGCCCCCCAGAAGCTCATCTGACCCCAGGGCAACACGTAGCCCATGAAGGCGGTGGCCATCATCAGCAGGAAGATCACCACGCCAAGCAGCCACACCATTTCACGCGGGGCCTTGTACGAACCGTAGAAAAAGCCGCGGAAGATGTGGATGTAGATGACGACAAAGAACGCCGAGGCGCCGTTGGCGTGCGCATAGCGCATCATCCAGCCCCAGTTCACGTCGCGCACGGTCTGCTCGACCGTATCGAACGCGACTTGCGTGTTGGCTGCATAGTGCATGGCCATCACGATGCCGGTGACGATCTGCAGGCCGAGGCAGAGCGCGGCGAGGAAACCGAAGTTCCAGAAATAGTTCAGGTTGCGCGGAACCGGATAGCCGCCACCGACCGAATTGTAGACAAGGCGCGGCAGGGGCAGCCTTTCGTCCATCCACTTCATGAAGGGATTGGTCGGGGTATATTCCTTGGCCCAGGGAAAGCTCATGTTCTTGATCCTCTCTCTTGGCCTCAACCGATCTTTACGACCGTGTCAGTGGTGAACGCGTAGTCCGGAACCTCGAGGTTCTTGGGCGCCGGGCCCTTACGGATACGGGCGGCAGTATCGTAGGAAGAGCCGTGGCAGGGGCAGAAGTATCCGCCGAATTCGCCTTTCGGCTCGCCTTCTCCGGCACCGAGCGGAACGCAGCCAAGGTGCGTGCAGACGCCCATGGTGATCAGCCAGTTTTCCTTGCCTTCCTTGGTGCGCTCCTCAAGCGTCTGCGGATCGCGCAGGGAGGAGACGTCCACCTTGTTGGCTTCCGAAATCTCATGCGGCGTCAGGTTGCGCACGAAGACCGGCTGCTTGCGGAAGATCGCCTTGATGGCCTGTCCGGGCTGGATCGAGGAAATGTCGATCTCGGTGGAAGAAGCCGCGAGAACATCCGCCGATGCGGACATCTGGCTGACCAGCGGGACGACGATACCCACGCCGGCGACACCCGCCGCGCTTACCGCGGCGATATTGATGAAATCGCGCCGCCGCACGCCATCTGCTTCTGCCATGTTTGCCCTTGCCTTGTTTTTCGACAACCCACCCCCGGAAATCCGGAAAGCAAGCCCAGATCCTGACCAATTCTATTTTAGCCTGGTATCCCCCGTGACGGTTTAATGATCCGGGAGCGACCCGAAACGAATACCGACTTTGCGGACCTGATATACACGGAAGCCAGCCCTGCCAACCGCCTTTTTGGACGCAAGGGGGCCAGCGACCGCCAACAAATTCAAGGCATAACCGTTCGGCGGTCATCCCGGATGGGTCGGTTCAGCCCAGCCCTATCACCGAAATCTGGCGCCCGTAGGCCGCCTCGCCGCGGTGCGTGGCGCGGCGATAGGAATAGAAACGCCGGGGCGCCGAATAAGTATCAAGGCCAAGACGCTCCACACCGCCGATTCCCGCCGATTCCAGGCGGGAGGCGACATAGAGTTCGAGATCGAACTGCCAGTGCCCATCCCGCCCCGCGGAGAAGAAACGGGAGTTGTCCACCCCCTTGCCGAGGAAGCCGTTCCGGAAGGCATCGTCCACTTCATAGGATGCCTGGGAAATGCACGGGCCGACCGCCGCGACGATGCGCGAACGCTGAGCCCCGAGCGATATCATCTGAGCGATGGTGCTGTCCGTAACCCCGCCGATCGCGCCTTTCCATCCTGCATGCGCCGCGCCGATGACGCCCGCCTCCCGATCTGCAAGCAGGACCGGCGCGCAATCCGCCGTAACGACGCCGATCAGCACGCCCGCCTGACGGGTGACAAGTGCATCGGCATGAGGGCGTTGCTCGTCGCTCCACCCGTCAGCCCCCAGAATTACGCAGTCGGGCGAATGAACCTGATACACCGATAGCAACGACGCCCCCGGCAGAACTGCGGCAGCGGCGCGGCGGCGGTTCTCGGCGACGGCTTCGGGCTCGTCGCCCGAACCCAGGCCGACGTTCAGGCCTTCGACCTCGCCGGTGCTCACACCGCCCCGGCGGCCGAGGAAGCCGTGCGGCAATCCTTCGAGCAGGCCCGCCCGGTTGACTTCGACCGCCTCCCCCACGTCAGCCAAGGCTCTTGCTCACCTGCTCGCGCACGTCGCGCGAAAGGTTCGGCTCCGCGGCGATCTTTTCCAGTTCGGCGCGCATCATCGCGGCGCGGACAGGCTCGATCCGCCGCCAGCGGCCGAGTTGCGGCACGAAGCGCGCTGTCGTCTGCGGATTGATCGGGTCCAGCTTGCGGATCACTTCGCCGATCATCCTGTATCCGGCGCCGCTCGCATCGTGGAACGCCTTGGGGTTGACCGCCGCCGTCATGAAGAGCGCCCGGACCCGGTTGGGGTTGTTCATCGTGAAGTCGGGATGCCGCGACAGTGCCTCGACATGCTCGAGCACCTGTGGGTGGAACGAGCCCGCCTGAAGCGCAAACCACTTGTCGATCACGAGCGCGTTGCCTTCGTACCGGCGCAGGAAGTCCGCCAGCGCTTCCTCGCGCTCGGGGCCGTCGATATTGCAAAGCACGGTCAGCGCCGACTGGCGGTCAGTCATGTTGTCGGCCGCCCGGTACTGCGCGATGGCACGGCGGGCCCCTTCGGCCGCATCGCCCGAAGCGATCAGGACCAGCGCCTGTCCCTTGGTCTTTCGCGCTCCGCGCGCATGCGCCTCGCGAGAGTAAGATACGGCGGAAACGCGGTCATGCAGCGCCCGCAATTCACCGGTGAGTTCGGCGCCGAGCCAGGACTTGAGCGCCTCGCGTTCCTCGTGAATCGCAGCCGGATCTGCCACCAGCACCTGTTCGGCGAGATAGGCGACGCCGGGAAGTACCATCAGCTCGCCGCGCATCAGGTCATCGAGCGCCTCGTCGGCCAGAATCGAGGCAAAGGCCTGCCCGATCGCCTCGCGCCCCTCGGCGCGCGCCGCATCCGAAAGACCGCCGCCGACAGCCGCGACCAGGTGCTGGACCACGAGGCTCTGCATCGCCTCGTACCGGGCGAAGGGATCGTCATCGTGAGCCGCCAGGAACACCAGATCCTCGTTACTCCGCTCGATCTCGATGGCAACGGGGGCCGAGAAGCCGCGATTGATGGAAACCACCGGCGGGCGGGTGAAACCCTCGAACGAAAAGCTGGCGCTGTCCTTGTCGAGCACGATCAGTCGCTCGCCCGAGTGCGTGCCGCTGTCACGGTCATAAAGGGCGATACGCAGCGGAATCGGCACGGCCTGCTTTTCGGGCTGGCCCGGCGTTGCCGGAACGGTCTGGGTCAGCGTGAGGGTTGCCGTTTCCGCCTCGTGCGACAGTTCGGCGGCGACCTGCGGCGTGCCGGCCTGGGAATACCACAGACGGAACTGCGCAAGGTTCAGCCCGGTACCGTCCTCGATTGCCTTGACGAAGTCCTCGCAGGTTGCCGCCTCGCCGTCATGGCGGCCAAAGTAGAGATCGGTGCCCTCACGGAACTTGTCGGTGCCCGCCATGGTCCGCATCATGCGGATCACCTCGGCGCCCTTGTTGTAGACGGTGGCGGTGTAGAAGTTGCTGATTTCCTGATAGGAATCAGGCCGGATAGGGTGTGCCAGCGGCCCCGAATCCTCGGGGAACTGGGCAGCGCGCAGAACCCGCACGTCCTCGATCCGCTTGACCGCCTCGCTGCCCATGTCGGCGCTGAACAACTGATCGCGAAGGACGGTGAAGCCTTCCTTGAGCGAAAGCTGGAACCAGTCCCGGCAGGTCACGCGGTTGCCCGACCAGTTGTGGAAATACTCGTGCCCGATCACGCTCTCGATGCCGTCATAGTCGGCATCGGTCGCGGTTTCCGGCTCCGCCAGGACATAGCGCGTGTTGAAGACGTTGAGGCCCTTGTTCTCCATCGCGCCCATGTTGAAGTCGGAAACGGCAACGACGTTGAACAGGTCCAGATCGTATTCCCGCCCGAAGACCTCCTCATCCCACTTCATCGAGCGGATCAGCGAATCCATCGCGTGATCGGTGCGCTGTTCGTCACCGGGACGGACCCAGATGTTGAGTTCGACCTTGCGGCCGGAGCGGGTCGTGAAATCGGCATGATTGGCCACGAGATCACCCGCGACCAGCGCGAAAAGGTAGCTCGGCTTGGGCCAGGGATCGTGCCATTCCGCCCAGTGCGTACCGTCCTCTCCCTCACCCGTGGCGATGCAGTTGCCATTGGCGAGCAGGATCGGGAACTGCGCCTTGTCGCCCGCCATGCGGACCGAATAGGTGGAGAGCACGTCCGGACGATCGGGGAAGAACGTGATGCGACGGAAACCCTCGGCCTCGCACTGGGTGCAAAGCATTCCGTTGGAGGCGTAGAGCCCCATGAGCTGGCTATTCGCCGCCGGATTCACCGCAGTCTCGACCGCGACTTCGTGTGCCTCCCCGGGCAGTTCGACGAGAAGATCCGGACCGTCGAGGCGCCAGTCGTTCACGGCTTCGCCATCGACGTGGACAGAGAGCGGGGCGATCTGGTCGCCGTTCAGGCGCAGGGTCGACGTGCCGTTCCCTTCCGGGTTGCGGCGGACCGAGAGCCTGGCCAGAACCCGCGTTCCATCGATACCGAGCTGGAAATCGAGGGCGATCTGCGGCACCAGCCACGCCGGCGGCAGATAGTCCTCGCGATGAATGACCGGCGGCGCCTGAGGCGCGGGAGCGGCATCGGCGATCTGCACGTTGGCATCGGGCGAGGAGGGGGTGCTGGCAATGTCCATGCCGCTAAATTAGAGCCTTGCGCTTCGAATGCCAGTCATGGCGCACGAATTCACCGCCGAAACGAGAGGAATGCCTCATGACGCCCCGGATGCCGAAGCGCCTGTTCATTTTCGGGCTGGGCTATACCGCGCGGGTGATCGCAAGCCGCCTCTCCGCACAGGGTTGGGAAGTGATCTCCACCGGCCGCGAAGGAACGCTTTCGTTCGAGGATGCAGGCAATGTCCGTCTCGCGCTGGCCGACGCCGATCATGTGCTTTCCTCCGTTCCGCCCGGCAGCGAGGGACGCGGTGAACCACTCGATCCGGTGCTGGAGCGTTACGGCGATGCAATGAAGGGCAAGGCGCTGTCCTATCTCTCGTCCACCGGGGTCTACGGCGATGCGGGCGGCGCGTGGGTGGACGAAAGCGCGCCCGTGGGCACAGGTCGGCGGACGGCGCGGGCCGAGGCGGACGGCGAATGGCTGTCCCTCGGCGCGCGTGTCTATCGCCTGCCGGGAATATACGGCCCAGGCCGCTCGGTGCTGGATCGTGTGCGCAACGGACGCGCGCACCGCATCGACCTGCCGGGGCAAGTGTTCAGCCGCGTCCACGTCGAGGACATCGCCTCCGGCGTTATCGCCGGGCTGGAGCGGTCGCCGGGTGCCTACAATCTCGCGGATGACCTGCCTTGCAGCCAGAATACGCTGGTCGAGGAAGCCTGCCGCCTGCTGGGCCTTCCGCTGCCGCCGCTGCAGTCGGTGGAGGAGGCGCAGCTCTCCGCCATGGCGCGGGGCTTCTATGCGGAAAACCGCCGCGTGGCGAACGGCAAGGCAAAGCGCGTGCTCGGCTGGACCCCGCGCTTCCCGACTTATCGCGAGGGGCTGCGCGCCCTCAGCGCCACCACCAGCCCCACCGTCGCCAGAACCGCCCCCGAGATCGCCAGCGGCGACCAGCGATAGCCCTCGAACAAGGTCGAGATGAACATGGCAATGATGATGACCGCGACACCGTTATAGGCCGCCTTGCCCGCCCCAAGCTGGCGGATCAGGGTGTAATAGAGGGGGAAGGTCACCACCGAGCCCAGGATCGCCAGATAGGCGGTGCCCAGCCAGTAGGCGGGCTCCGTTGGGATCACCGGCGGTCCGGCAAGGACGTATGCCACCACGAGATCGCAGATCGTGCCATAGAGCATTGCCCATGCCAGCAGGCTTGCCATGGGCAATGCCTTGCCAGTCTCGTTGGCCTGGATCACGTTCGAGACCGAGGCGCACATCATCGCGATCGATGCAAAGACGGTACCCAGCAGGACCTTGCCGCCGAGCGGCGCCTCGTGCGCCTCATGAAGGAGCAACAGCGCCAGTCCGCCGATGGCGATCAGGCTGCCGATGGCGAAACGCCATGTGACGGGCTGCTTCAGCAGCACCCTTGCGAGAATCGCATTGGGCACCAGAAGCAGTCCGATCATCACCGCGACGATCCCGGACGTAAGATGCATCTCGGCCCGGTAGACGAAGTTGTAATTGCCGCAGAATTGCGCCGCGCCCACCGCGAATGCGAGGATCTGTCCGGCCTTGCCCAGCTTCAGGCCCTTCCTCGTCACCACGGCGACGAGGAACATCGCCGGTGTCGCCAGGACGAAACGCCAGGCGACGGACCAGCTTGCCGGCACCTCGCCGATCTGGCCGGTGATGACGAACCACGTCGATCCCCATATGAGCGCCACCAGCAGGAACGGCAGCGCGATCGCGGGCTTCATGAATTCCGGTGCCGCCTCGGTGCCCTCGGTCACAGCGCGGCAATCGCGCGGGCAAGGGCGGAAACGTGTTCCTCCTGCGAATCCCACGCCGTCACCAGCCGGGCGGCATCGTCGCCCCAATCGTAGAACTCGAACCCTTGTCCGCGTAGCGCTTTCCGTTCGGCGGGGGTGGAAACCAGGAATACCTCGTTCGCCTCTACCGCGTGCAGCAGGCGGTCCTTCGCCGCTGCGGCGATCTCGGCTGCCGCCCGGTTTGCCGCGCGCGCATTGTCCAGCCAGAGATCGTCCTCCAGCATCGCGAGAATCTGCGCCGCCAGATAGCGCCCCTTCGATTGCAAATGCCCCGCACGCTTGCGGCGGAAGCGCACCTTTTCCGCCAGAGCCGGGTCGAAGAACACGATGGCCTCGGCGCTCATCCCGCCGTTCTTGACCATGCCGAAGCTCAACGCATCGACATTGCCGGCCGCCTGCGCCGCGTTCCCGCCCAGAAACGCGGCCGCATTGCCGAAACGCGCGCCGTCCATATGCAACCCGAGCCCCCGGGCTTTCGCGAAATCCGAAAGCGCCGCCAGTTCTTCAGGCCGGTAGACCCGGCCATATTCGCTCGCCTGCGTGATCGAGATCGCATGAGGCTGCACCTGATGCACGCCGTCACGAATCGGATCGATGACTTTCGCGGCAGCTTCCGGCGTGATCTTCGCACCTTCCCCGTCCGCCAGCAGCAGCTTTGCACCGTGCAGGAAAAAGCCCGGAGCGCCGCCCTCGTCCATCTCGATATGCGCTTCGCGGTGGCAGATCACCGCGCCATGCGGCTCCACCATCGCCGAAAGCGCGAGGCAATTCGCCGATGTCCCCGTGGCCACCCAGAGAGCGGCGCATTCGCGTCCGAACAGCGCGGAAAAACGCTCATCCAGCGCGCGGCTCAAGCCATCGCCGTCGTAAGGCGAATCCGGCGCATCGGCAGCCTTCATGGCATCCCATATCTTCGGGTGGACCCGCGCGGCGTTGTCGGAAAGGAACTTCATGGCCATATGCCCTGTAAGCGGACGCAAGCGCCGTCAAGCACCCCTCTTCAGGAGATATGCCCGTGGTAGGCGTGACGATCACCAAGCACGAGACCCCGACCGGCGGCGAATACAAGGCCCACATCGCCGACAGCGACATCACCGGCCACCTGACATGGCAGACCCGGGACGGCATTCATTATGCCGACCACACCCTGGTCCCCTCCGAAATCGGCAATCGCGGCGTGGCGGCGCGGCTCGTCGAGGCGATGGTGGCGGACGCGCGGGAGAATCAGTTCAAGATCGCGCCCTTGTGCAGCTACGTCGTGGCGGCATTTCGGCGCCATCCCGAGTGGGAAGACGTAAAGGCCTGATGCGCCGGCCCGGCGGAGAGAGGGTCAGGCAAACGCGCTTACTGCTCCCCGAAACCGCCACCGCCGGGCGTTTCGATCACGAACACGTCCCCCGCCCCCAGCCGGGCCGTGGCAGTGGCTCCCAGTTCCTCCACCGAACCGTCCGCTCGCTCGATCCGGTTACGGCCCGGCTCTCCGTCCATTCCTCCGAACAATCCGAATGGCGCGGTGCCGCGCCGCTGCGAAAGGATGCCGGCCTGCATCGGTTCGAGGAAGCGCACCCGCCGGGTAGCGCCGTCGCCGCCCTTGTGCGCGCCCTTCCCGCCCGAACCGCGACGGATCGAGAATTCCTCCAGCAGCACCGGATAACTGGTTTCCAGCACTTCGGGATCGGTCAGGCGGCTATTGGTCATGTGAGTCTGGACCACCGGCGTACCGTCGAAATCAGGCCCGGCCCCCGAGCCCCCGGCGATCGTTTCGTAATACTGCCTCGTCGCATCGCCGAAGGTGAAGTTGTTCATCGTCCCCTGTGATGCAGCCATCGCGCCAAGCGCGCCGAACAAGGCGTCGGTGATCGACTGGCTGGTCTCCACATTGCCCGCAACGACGGCGGCGGGCGCCTTGGGGTATAGCATCGAGCCTTCCGGCACGCGCAAGGTGATCGGCCGCAGGCACCCCTCGTTCATCGGCACGGCATCGTCGATCAGCGTGCGAACGACATAAAGCACGGCCGCCCGCACGACCGGGAGAGGGGCATTGAAGTTATCGGTAAGCTGGGCACTGGAACCGGCGAAATCGATGACCGCGCCGCGCGCTTCACGGTCGATCGAGATCGAAACCGCTATCTCGGCGCCATTGTCCATCGGCACGCGGAACTCACCGTCCTGAAGCCGGTCGATCAGCGTGCGAACGGCCTGCTCGGCATGGGCCTGCGCATGGGCCATATAGGCGTCCACCACCTCGCGGCCCTGTTCGTCCGCCACCCGGCGCAGCTCCGAAGCACCGCGCTGGCAGGCGGCTAGCTGGGCGCGCAAATCGCCAATGTTCTGCTCGATGGCGCGCGAGGGATGTGGGCCGGAGGCGAGCAGATCGCGCAGCGGTGCTTCCTGAAGCGCGCCGCGATCGACCAGCAGCACATTATCGATCAGCACGCCTTCCTCATCCAGCGAGCGCGAGCCCGGCGGCATCGAACCGGGGCTGATCCCGCCAATATCGGCATGGTGCCCGCGCGCGGCAACGAACCAGGCGGGGACCGTCTCGCCCTCGATGAACACCGGCATGACCACGGTGATATCGGGCAAATGCGTGCCGCCGTCATAGGGCGCATTGAGGACGTAGGCATCGCCGGGCAGGATGCCCCGCCCGTCCTGCCCGTTACCGCGCCGCTGGAGGATCGTGCGCACGCTCTCCCCCATCGAGCCGAGGTGGACCGGCATGTGCGGCGCATTGGCGACAAGGTTTCCCTGCCGGTCGAACAGCGCGCAGGAGAAGTCCAGCCGCTCCCGGATATTCACCGAACTGGCCGATTGCTGGAGCGCGGCTCCCATTTCCTCGGCAATGGCCATGAACAGCGCGCCCATGATCTCCAACCGCACCGGATCGCATTCGGTGGAGCTGTCTGCCTGAACCTGCTGCGGGGCATCCCGGTTGAGGATCAGGTTGCCGACATGATCGACCCGCACACGCCAGCCGGGTTCGACGACAGTGGTGGAAACGTCATCCACCACCAGCAGCGGGCCATCGGCCGTGAAGCCCTCTGCCAGCCCCTCGCGCAGATAGAGCGGCACGCGGTGATGCGCGCCCTGCGTCCAGAGATCGACCTGCTCGGCCGCGGGCGAGGACTTCACGGGAAGAACAAGCGTCGCACCGCCGCCGGAATGGCCGGCATGGACAGCCTCCACCCGCAGCGTCTCGCCGATAAGCTGCTCGCCCGCACCGAAGCCGAAGCGCTGGAGCCAGCCGTCCCGGAATGCCTCCCGCATGGCGCCAAGCGGTCCTACCGGCACTTCGATGGCATTGTCGCTGCCCTTTGGTCGCACCGCCAGCGCAGCCTCGATCGCGATGTCGTCCGCCGCGATGCCCTGCGCGGCCAGCGCCGCGCGGGCTTCGTCCCCCAAGGCGGCAACGGCGGCATCGAGCGACGTCATGGCATTGCCGTCCAGCGGGAGCGCCAAGGTCCGCTGGCGCAGCATCCGCCGGTCGGCAAGGCCCATGCCGTAAGCCGACAGCACCGAGGCGAGCGGGTGGCACAACACGCTGGTCACGCCCAGCGCATCGGCCACCTTGCAGGCGTGCTGCCCGCCCGCGCCGCCGAACGTCACCAGCGCCGCGCGGGTCATGTCGTGGCCGCGCCGCAGCGAGACTGTCTTGATCGCATTGGCCATGTTGGCAACGGCGATCTCCAGGAAGCCTTCCGCCGCCTGTTCGCGCGTCATTTCACGGCCGGTCGCGATGCGAACGGACGCCAGCACTTCGTCCATGCGCGACTGCGCCGCGGCCAGATCGAGCGGCTCATTGCCTTCGGGGCCAAAGACATGCGGGAAATGCCCGGGCCTCAGCTTGCCGAGCAGCAGGTTGCAGTCGGTTACCGCCAGCGGGCCGCCGCGCCGGTAGCAGGCGGGGCCGGGCACAGCGCCCGCGCTCTCCGGCCCCACCAGGAAGCGTGCACCGTCGAAGCGGCAGATCGAGCCGCCGCCGGCTGCCACCGTTTCAATCCGCATCATCGGCACGCGCACGCGCACGCCCGCCACGCGCGTCTCGCTGTCGCGCTCATAGGCACCGGCATAGTGCGAAACGTCGGTGGAGGTTCCGCCCATGTCGAAGCCCAGGACATGATCGAAACCCGCCTCCCTGGCGATGGCCGCCATGCCGACGATGCCGCCCGCCGGGCCCGAGAGGATCGCGTCCTTGCCCGCAAAGGCGTCTCCGGTGGTGAGCCCGCCGCTCGACTGCATGTAGAGCGCCGTGACCTTCGGGCCGAGACCTGCTTCCAGTCCGGCCACATAACGTGCCAGCACCGGCGAGAGATTGGCGTCCACCACCGTCGTATCACCGCGCGCGATCAGCTTGATGAGCGGGGCTACCTCGTGGCTGACCGAAACCTGACTGAAACCGATCTCGCGCGCCAGCCCGGCCAGCGCCGCTTCATGCGCACTGTGGCGATAGCCGTGCATCAGCACTACCGCGACGGCGCGAAAACCCTTGTCGAAATGGCGTTGCAGCCCCTTGCGCGCGGCATCGAGGTCGAGCGGGCGGTGGACGGTGCCGTCGGCGCCGACACGCTCGTCGATCTCCAGCACCGCGGCATTCAGCGGCTGCGGCAGGACGATATGGCGAGCGAAGATGTCGGGCCTTTCCTGGGTCCCGATCTTCAATGCATCGCCGAAGCCCCGCGTGATCGCCAGCAGCACCGGCTCGCCCTTGCCTTCCAGCAGGGCATTAGTGGCAACGGTAGTGCCAAGGCGCAGTTCGGCTTCGGGCAATTCACCTTCGGCGGTTCCGGTCAGCCGCCGCATCGCCTCTACGGCGGCATCGTCGTAACGGCCGGGGTCTTCGGAAAGCAGTTTCAGCCGCTCGAACCGCCCATCGGGCGCGCGCGCCACGATGTCGGTAAAGGTGCCGCCGCGATCGACCCAGAATTGCCACATGTTCGTCATGCCGGGCTTCATGACGGCGACGACGCGGGGAGGAAAGGGAAAAGGTGGAAACTATCCCGCCCCGGCCAGCCCCTTGCGCAACCGGTCGAATGCGGTGCCCGGCCCTTCGGCAAGCCGCGCCTCGACAAGGGCGCAAACCTGATCCGGCGAATGGACCGAAGTATCGATCACCAGATCGGATTCGCTGTTGCGGTAGACTTCCTCGAAGAACCACGGCCGCAGGCGGGAGAGGCGGTCCACGATCCTTGCAACCGCATCCTCGCCCAGCAGGTCCGTAGGCATCCGCTTGGTCATGGCCCGCTCCGCCACCCGCCGTTCCAGCACTTCGAACGGTGGCTTGAGCGTGACGAGCAGGACCGGAAGCCCCTCGGTCCGCCGCAGGAGATCCTGAAGCACCGGTGGATCGGTCATCAGCAGATGGTCGAAAATGACGTTCAGTCCTTGCCGGGAACTCGCCGCCATCCACTCGTGAAAAGCGCCGAAGGCGGCCATGGCACGCGGCGCAAAGCGCCAGCGCAGCGGCCCCTCCGGCCGCGCGGGATCCAGCGGGATCGCCTCGATCCCCTCGGCGGCGAGCGGCCCGTGGTGCCCGAACCGCGCGGGAAGCGTCTGCGCGAGGAAATGATCGATGCCGTAAAGCAACCAGTAGTCCTGCTGCCGCTTCTGGAAAAGCTCGCAGGCCGTGGACTTGCCGGAACCCGAACTGCCATTGACCACGACGATCTGCCCCAGGCTCATGCCGGCGCCCCCGGTGCGATTTCGCCGCGGGCGATGCGCCGGAACCGGTCGGCAGGGCAGAACTCCTGATTGTCGCCCCAAAGCTCCACATCGTCCCAATCCGACCGCATGAGCGACCAGACCACCGTATGGTCCGTATAGCCGGTAAAGATCAGGCCGGTATCGATTTCCGCCACGGCCAGCAATTCCCGCCCGAGCGCGTCGCTCGCCTCGAAACGAATGCGGGACGGGCCGTCCTCTCCCCATTCCAGCACTTCACGGCGACCGGACACGAGGCTGGACAAGACCCCGTCCTTCCAGATGAAACCGCCGATGCAACGTGCCTCGCGGCCCTCACCCATGACGATGGCATGGAAGGCGCGATCCTGCGCGATGCCCCAGAAATAGCCCCCGCAGGCCAGCGATTCATAATCGCGCGCACCGTAGGAACAGTCCCGCAGGGACAGGCAGTCTACCGCGAACTCCTCTCCCTTGCAGCGCAGGGTGCCGGTCATGCGGCCGGGCTGTTCCAGATGGAACTTCGCTGTTGCCGCCTGTCCTGCCTCGCCAGTCCTGAGTTGATGGACCGGGCCGATCGCGGTCCATGTCAGATCGAAGAACAGGCCATCCCGGTCATAGTCCAGCTTGTACCGCGAAAGCGGCTCAATCATCCGGCACGACAGCGAATTGCGCGCCTCCATGTCGAACTTGGCGGCAGTGGCGGGCATCGCCTGGAGATGGGCCCAGTCGTAATGGAGGCAGTTCCACTGATACCGCCCGCTGGCGTCCCACAACACCGGCCCGCCGTTCAGCATGCCCATGTTGGGCCGGAAATAGTGCTGGATCAGCCCGTGAATCCGCCGCTCGGGAAGCGTGACCGAGAACCAGGCGCTTTCATTCCAGTAGGGATTGTCATCACGCTCGGCGGCAAAGAAATCGGCAAACGCAAGGTCGGTCATGAAGCCCTTCTCCTTGCCGGCCATGGCAGCAAGGAGGATGCTTCAAGGCAATGACCGCAGCGGCAATCGCGCCTACCCCAAGCCGCGCGCGCCTACCCGAAGCCGCGCGAAAGCCAGTCCTCGGCCAGCCCGGCGAGGAACGCGGCACCGCGCGGCAAGGCCTTTTCGTCGACCATCATCTTCGTGGAATGGATGCCGCAGCAGTGCTTCCAGTCCGCGCCTTCCTGCGCCACGCCGAGGAAGAACATCGCCCCCGGCACCTTTTCGAGAACGTAGGCGAAGTCCTCCGCGCCCATGATCGGGTCCTTGAGGCGCTGGAATGCCGCCTCGCCGTGAAGGTCGCGGGCCACGCGCTCGCCAAAGTCCACCGCGCGGGCATCGCAGACCGTGACCGGAAAGCCCTCGTGGATCGCCACCTCACCCTTGAAACCATGCGCGCCCGCGATCCCGGCGACGAGCAGCGGCAGTTCCTCCTTCAGGCGGGCGCGGTTGGCGGCGGAAAGCGTGCGCATCGTGCCGGTGAGCCGCGCCGTGTCGGGTATGACATTATGGGCGCTGCCCGCCTCCACCTTGGCGATGGTGACGACGACAGGGTCGAACACACTGAAACGGCGCGCGACCATGGTCTGGATCGCCATGACCACCTCGCAGGCGACCGGAACCGGATCGAGCGTATCGTGCGGCATCGAGGCGTGGCCGCCGCGCCCCGTCACCGCAATGCGCAGTTCGTCCGCCGCAGCCATGAGCGGCCCCGCGCGGCCGCCGATCACGCCGTGAGGAGCATTGGGCATGATGTGCAGCGCAAAGGCGGCATCGGGCAGGGGGCGGTCGAAACCATCGCCGCCCAGTAGCCCGTCCTCCAGCATGAAGCGGGCACCATGATAGCCCTCCTCTCCGGGCTGGAACATGAAGCGGACCTCGCCTTTCAGCCGTTCCGCGCGGGCGGCGAGGAGTTCGGCCGCTCCGGCCAGCATGGCGACGTGGGTGTCATGCCCGCAGGCGTGCATCACCCCGGGAATGGTGGACGCGAAGTCCAGGCCGGTTTCCTCCGGCATCGGCAGCGCATCGGTATCGCCGCGCAGCAACACGCAGCCGCCTTCTCCCGCACCGCCCCTGAGCGTTGCGACGAGGCCGGTCGTCGATGGTCCTTCGCGCCATTCCAGCGGCAGGTGGGACAGGGCCGCCCTGATCTTGTCCCGGGTCTTTGGATTGTGAAGGCCGATCTCGGGTTCGGCATGAACGGCGCGGCGCAGCGCAACGATGCGATCGGCAAGGCCTTCGGCCTGCTGGGTCAGGGAGAGGGAGAGCATGGCGGCATGATAGCTCTCCCCCCTCACCTGTCGAGACTCAGCCTGCGCTGGAATCCGCGACCGGAAGATCGCCTTCGGGATCGGGCATGATCCGGATTTCGTTACGCTCGATCTGCTGGAGCGTTCGCCACGCCATAAGCCCCATGGCGACGTAGGAAACCGCGCCGCCCAGCGCCACCGCCCATGCCGCGCCGCTGGAACCGGTAGGCAGCAGGATGACCAGCCCGATCGCCATCGCCACCAGGGCGATGAGCCGTGCGATCAGCGAATGCCGCGCCCGGCCGGTGGCGTGAAGCACGGGCTCGAAGGCCACGCTGGCAAGGTCGAAGCTCGCCGCAAGGGTCAGCGGCACGAGGATCGCCGCGCCCTGTTCGAAATCGTTGCCGCCGATCACTTCCAGCATCTGCTTGCCCAGCAGCACCGCCACAGTGACGACGACGATGCCGGCAAGACCGGCGATCTTGCTGGTCTGGAGCGCCAGCTTGCGGAATTCCGCCGCCTCGGAGGAAACGCGGGCACGCGCCACTTCGGCATAGACCGACCGTGTGAGCAGCGAGGAAAGCTTGCTGAGCGCCTGCGAAAGCTGCGAGGCGAGGCGGTAAAGGCCTGCCGCCTTGGTGCCCACCCAGGCCCCGACGATCAGCAGCGGGCCGTTCTTCATCGCCGCATCGAGCGTGGAGGCCACGTAAGTCTGCATGAAGAACCGCGTGACGCCGGGATTCTCGTCAATCGACTGGCGCCAATTGCGAAGGTTCCGCAGGTTCACCGCTTCCGGGCAAAGCCGACGCGCCATGACCCAGTAGAGCGCGGCTTCCAGGATATCGATCGCAGCCCATGCGAACAGGAAACGCCCGACGCTCGGCCCGGTCAGCCATATGACCAGAGAAGCGGCCAGTCGTCCGCTGGGAACCACGGCCTCCACATAGACGGCCATGTCGAACCGGTTGAGCGCGCGCACGATGCCGGTGGGCGCCGAAACCAGCGCCCAGAGCGACCCCACGCAGAACCAGAAGGCCACGTCGATGAAATGCGGGTTGAGGTCCAGCATATGGGCGAAGCCGTAGATCAGGATCGCCGCGAGCCCGCAGCCGATGATCGCGCCGACCGCATCGAGTATGCCGCACAGCATCCCGAGGCGGCCAAGCTTGCCCCAGTCCTTCTGGTGGACATGCTCGCTGCCGTAACGGACGACCACGCGCCAGGTCTGGAAACTGGCAAGCGCGATGAGCGCCTGCGCGGTCCCGAAGATCAGCGAAAAGTGGCCGAAATCCTTGAGGCCGAGCGACCGTGTCTGGATGGCCAGATAGGCGATGCCGCAAACGGCACCGAAACCCTTGCCGCCCAGCAGCCAGGCCGTGTTCTGGAGTATCCGCCCTAGCGGAGATTTGCTCTCGCGGCGGTGAAATTTGGCGGACATTGGGCCAGCATGTGAACGAGGGGGAAGAGACTTGCAAGCTATCGCGACCCGGGATGTCACCAGCCTGAACGAATAGGCCCGCACGGGGATCGTCCCGGCCCGTTCGTGCCGCACCTTTTCCTTTTGCCTTGCAATGCCTAGATGCCGGGTTCCTCCCCCAGCACGAAACGTAGAACCTATGATCGAACACGCCATTCTTCTCAGCGCCGGCCAGGGCTCGCGGCTGCTTCCGCTTACCGCCGAACGGCCGAAATGCATGATCGACTTCTCGGGCAAGTCGCTGATCGAATGGCAGATCGAGATGCTGGCGCGCGGCGGCGTGAAGCGGATCGACGTTGTCACCGGCTTCATGACCGACATGCTGGAAGAGCACCTGAATGCGATCAGCGACCCGCGAGTCGAGATCAACATCCGCTTCAACCCTTTCTTCAAGGTGGCGGACAATCTCGGCTCCTGCTGGATCGCGCGCGAGGCGATGCGTGGAGACTTCCTGATCCTCAACGGCGATACGCTGGTGTCGGAGGAAATCGTCAGAAAGGTGCAGCAGGGCGCCGCCGATGCCGACGGCAATCCCTGGCCCATTACCGTTACCGTGGACATCAAGGCCGAAGGCTACGACAGCGACGACATGAAGGTGGAGCGCGAGACCGACGGCCGGCTGGTCCACATCGGCAAGACGCTCACCGCGCAGCAGTCCAACTCCGAATCGATCGGGTTCCTGGCCTTCCGGGGCGAAGGGGCGGACCTATTCCGCGAAACCGTCCGCCAGGCCATGCGGACGCCCGAAGGCGTCCAGCACTGGTATCTCAAGGTCATCGATTCGATTGCCCCCACCGGAAAGGTCGGGACCGTCTCGATCGAGGGCCTGGATTGGGCCGAAGTCGATTTCCTCAACGACATCGAGATCGCGACCGGCCTCACCGATACCTGGAAATGACCCAAAAAGGCGGGCAAAGCCATGCTTTGTCCGCCAACTCCGACTGATAGGCGGGCTAGCGTCGCCCACTGCCACGCGTCATGGCGCCCGCCCTTCAGGACGATCGGGACGGGCGAGCCGAAAAGCCCTCAGCAAGACAGCGTAACTGGCCCTCCGGCGCTTTTACCCTATAGTGCCCGATATGAATGTCCCTTCCCCCGCCCCCGGAAACAAGTCCGCAACCTTTCCTTGTTTTGGGCTGGCTCCCTGGGCGATCGCGGTTCCGTTTCTCGCGGTTGCGGCCATCGCGCTGGGCAAGCCCTCGAATGTGCTGATGGCGGCATCGCTGGCGGTCGTGCTGGGCGGTGCCATCATGTCGGCGGTCTATCATGCCGAAGCCATCGCGCACCGTGTGGGCGAGCCGTTCGGCACGTTGATCCTGGCCTTTGCCGTAACGGTGATCGAAACCTCTCTGATCGTCTCGATCATGCTCAGCGAAGGAAACGGGGCACAGGCATTGGCACGCGATACGGTGATCGCCGCCGTCATGATAACGATCAACGGGATAGTCGGTGTCTGCCTCCTGCTGGGCGGCGGCCGGCACCATGAACAGGGCTATACCCAGTCCGGCGTGAACCACGGCCTCGCCATCCTCGCGACGCTTTCGGTGCTGACCCTGGTGATGCCCAACTATACCACCAGCCAGGTCGGCCCGTTCTACAACGAGAAGCAGCTGATCTTTGTCGGCGTCGTCTCGTTGATGCTCTACGGCACCTTCGTCGTCGCCCAGACGATCCGTCACCGCGACCACTTCCTCTATCCCGAGGAAAGCGATGATGGGCACGAAAAAGTCCCGGTGAACAAGGCCCTGGCTGCGGGCGTCATGCTCCTTGTTGCGCTTGTCGCGGTGGTCATGCTGGCCAAGGCGCTTTCGCCGTCGATCGAGGCCGGAGTGGCCGCCATGGGCGCCCCCCATGCCACGGTCGGCATCATCATCGCCGCACTGGTTCTGGCACCCGAAAGCCTGGCCGCGCTTGGCGCGGCCCGTGCCAACCGGGTGCAGACCAGCCTCAATCTCGCGATCGGTTCGGCACTGGCGACGATCGGTCTCACCATCCCGGCCGTTGCGGTCGCCTCGATGTGGATGGAGCTGGATCTCGAGCTCGGCCTGTCGATCAAGTCGACGGTCCTGCTGGCGCTCACCCTGCTGGTCGCCACGTTGACGCTCAGCACCGGACGGACCACCCTGGTGCAGGGTATGGTCCATCTCGTGATCTTCGCGACCTACCTTTTCACGACCCTGGTTCCGTAGAACCGAGGTTCAACTCCGGTAGAGCGCATCCAGTCGCTCGCCGTAACGCTCCTTGAGCTTGTGGCGCCGAATCTTGAGGCTGGGGGTCATTTCCTCGTTCTCGATCGAGAAGGGTTCGTCCGCGAAAGTGAACTGACGAACCTTCTCGATGACGGAGAGATCGGCATTCACGCGGTCGATCGCGCCGCGAATGACCGCACGGAAAGCGGGCAGCCCCTGGAGCGCCTTGAAATCGAATTTCTCGCCGTTTTCCTTGGCCCACTCCAGAGCCCAGTCGGCATCCGGCACGACGAGCCCGACGATATAGGGCCGGCGGTCGCCATGGACCATGGCCTGCGCGATCTCGGGCTGGAGCGTCAGCATCGATTCGACCTTCTGGGGCGAGACATTGTCGCCCTTGTCGTTGACGATCATGTCCTTCTTGCGGTCGGTAATCATGATGCGCCCGCGCTCGTCGATATGGCCGACGTCGCCGGTGTGCAGCCAGGTGTCGTGCAGTACCGCCTCGGTTGCGGCGGCATTCTGCCAATAGCCCTGCATGACCAGTTCGCCGCGTACGAGAATCTCCCCGTCTTCGGCGATCTTCACTTCCACCCCGCGCAGCGGCGGACCGACCGTATCGTGCTTGATGCCTGCGGCGGGGCGGTTGCAACTGATGATCGGTCCGGCCTCTGTCTGGCCGTAGCCTTGCAGCAGGGTCAGGCCCATGGCGTCGAAAAAGGCCCCGATTTCGGGGTTGAGCGGCGCCCCGCCTGAAACCAGCGCCTTCATCCGCCCGCCGAACTTGGCGCGCACCTTGGGCCGCAGCGTCCGTTCGATCAGCATGTCCAGCGGATAGTCCAGAAGGCGGCGTCGACCGGCCTGCTCGCGTCCGGCGATGCCGAGCGCCATTTCCATGAGCCGGGCGGGGATCGCGCCCTGCTTCTCGATCTGCTTCATGATTCGCGTGCGCAGCACCTCGAACAGGCGCGGGACGACGACCATGATCGTCGGCCGCACTTCCTCGATATTGGACGCGAGCTTGTCGAGCCCTTCGGAATAATAGATTTGCCCGCCGACCGCGATCGGCAGGAACTGGCCTCCGGTATGCTCGTAAGCATGGCTGAGCGGGAGGAAAGAGAGGAAGGTCTCGCTATGATCGAGGCCGAAATCGTCAATGACGATCTGCGCCGCGCCCGCCACGTTCATGAGGAGCATGCCGTGATGCTGCCGCACGCCGCGCGGGGCGCCGCCCGTGCCGCTGGTGTAGATGATGCAGGCAAGATCGCGGCGGCGAACGCCGGCGACCCGCTCGTCCACCTCGGACCGTGCCTTCGCGGCGTCGCCTTCGAGCAATTCCGACCAGTCGTGCACGTCATACGCGCCGCCCTGCATCGGCGGCAGCGGCTCCATACCGATGACATGGCGGCACAAGTCCGTCTGCACGATCGCCGGCAGCAGGGCCTTTGCCAGCTTTCCACTGGAAACGATCGCAGCCCTGGCACCCGAGTTTTCGAGGATATGGATGTGATCGCGGGTCGTGTTGGTGGTGTAGGCGGGCACTGTCACGCAACCCGCCGCCATGATCGCAAGATCGGCAAGGCACCATTCCGGCCGGTTCTCGGAGACGATCAGCACGCGGTCTCCCGCCTGCAGGCCCATCCGGCGCAGCGAAGCGGCAATCAGCGAGACCTTGCGCGCAGCCTCGGCCCAACTGGTGGAATGCCAGGCGCCATCCCGCTTCGCCCAGAGCATCGGCGCATCGCCAAGCCGATCCGCCCGCTTCAGGAACAGCGATACCAGGTTGGTGCACTTGTCGAAGTCACCAAGATCCATGCCGACCCTTTTCCTCTCTCATCATGCGGAAATTTCCCTGCAGATCGTCCGCGTGGATATCCGTTCTGGCCAACGTCTAGGCGCGCGCGATGGTTGCGACAAGCGCGGGACTTGACCTTGTCGTGTGCCTGTCGTGCCAGGCGCCGCGCTATTCAGTGCCCACTGCTTCGGCGATGGAGGCGAATCCGTCGCGCTTCATCAGCCGTTCCAGCCCCTTGCAGACGGTCTTGGCGATTCCCGGTCCCTCATAGACCATGGCGCTGTAGAGCTGCACGAGGCTGGCCCCGGCACGGATGCGATCCCAGGCATGTTCGGCCGTGGCGATACCGCCGACCCCGACCAGCGGGACCGCCCCGCCGGTCGCCTTGCGGAAGTCGCGCAGGCGCTGATGCGCCAGATCCCGCACAGGCGCACCGGAAAGACCGCCGGATTCGCCGCGATGGACCGAACGCAGCGCCGGCCGTGAAATCGTGGTGTTGGACACGATCAGAGCGCCCAGTCGCTTGTCGATCGCAATCCGCGCAATCGCGTCGATGTCCGCCGGTTCGAGATCGGGTGCGACCTTCAGGAATATGGGCGGCCTGGTTTCGCCGCAAACCTCGTCACGGGCTTCGATCACCGCGTCCAGTAGCCCGGTCAGCGCCGATTCGTCCTGAAGCGCGCGAAGGCCCGGCGTATTCGGGCTGGAAATGTTGACGGCCAGATAGCCCGCGAGCGGTGCCATGATCGTCGCCATCCTGGCGTAATCGGCTACGCGGTCGCTGGAATCCTTGTTGGCCCCGATATTGATACCCACCACGCCCGGACGGCCGAGACGGGCGCCCAGATGCGCCTGTGCCGCTGCGCTGCCATGGTTGTTGAAACCCATCCGGTTGATGACGGCGCCATCCTCCACCAGGCGGAACAGGCGCGGCTTCGGGTTGCCCACTTGCGGCAGCGGCGTGATCGAGCCGACTTCGGCATAGCCGAAGCCCAGGCCCAACAGCGCGTCAGGCACTTCGCCGTCCTTGTCGAACCCGGCCGCCATGCCGACGGGGTTCGGGAAAGCGAGTCCCGCCACTTCGGTGGCCAGCGAGGCCGGAAACACGGGCGCGCGCTTCGGCCGCGTGAGCTTGAGCGCCTTGAGGGCGAGGCCATGGGCTGATTCGGCTTCGAGCCGGAACAGGGCGGGTCGGATCAGGGAATAGAGCACGGCTTGCGCATAAACACGTCGCGCCTGTTGCTCAAACGCTTCTTATCACACTCGTGCGCGCAAATTCGACCCGAACCCCGCCGCTCCGGCCGCGCGTGTCGCGTTTATACAATAAATCGCCGGGGTGGCGGCATACAGGAGAGTCGCGACCCGAAGGGCTCGTAGCGGGATGCGCACGAGTTCTTTATTACCTTGACGGCGGTTCCCGGTCCTGACCGGGGACCGCCTTTTTTCTCGGTTTTCCCCTTCGTCGCAGCGAATTCTGTCCAAAAGCGAAAGATTTGCAACAGCGCGGGCGATTTTGTCGCACAAAACCTGTGCGAAACTCCATTGAAACGGGAGGGGTCCTGCACTAGGTGGCAAATCGGAAAGAATTGATCCACTTTAACCGCTGAGTCCCGAAAGCCGCCATATATGCGCCTGTCCAGCATGGCCGATTACGCTGTCGTCATCATGTCCGCCGCGACTCGGCATTCGGGCGCCTGCGCGCATCACCCGGAAGATTCGCGGATGAGCCGCATCTCGGCCGCGCAGCTTGCGGAAGACACCGGCCTGCCCGCTCCGACGGTGCAGAAGCTGGTGAGCAAACTGACTGCCGCGGGATTGCTGCAATCGACCCGCGGCGTGGGCGGCGGGCTGAAGCTCGCCCGCGCTCCCGGGACGATTTCGATTGCGGATATCGTCGAGGCAGTAGAAGGGCCCATCGCGCTCACCGCCTGTCTCGAACAAGGCAAGCACGAATGTACGCTGGAAAGCGGCTGCAGCGTGCGCCCGCACTGGCCGCAGGTAAATGCGGCATTGCGCGGTGCATTGGCGCAAGTGGTCCTGACCCAGCTCGTCGAGGAAGTGTAAATGACTGACGAAACCTCCCCCGAGGGCACCATCGAGGTGCGCGAAGTCCATGGGGACGAAGTGCGGGAAGCGGACGTGCGCGATCAGGCTGCGCGCGAAGCCGCCGCACGCGTGGCCGATTACGAACACGGCTGGGTAGCCGACATCGAGCAGGAATACGGCCCCAAGGGCCTGTCCGAGGATACCGTCCGCTTCATCTCGGCCAAGAAGGACGAGCCGGAGTGGATGCTGGAATGGCGTCTCAAGGCCTATGCCAGGTGGCTTGAGATGACTCCGCCGGACTGGGCCAAGCTCAACGTACCGCCGATCGACTACCAGGAAGCCTATTACTGGGCCGCGCCCAAGAAGAAGCCTTCGCTGTCGAGCCTCGACGAGGTCGATCCCGAAATTCTCAAGGTCTACGAGAAGCTGGGCATTCCGCTGGAGGAGCAGAAAGTGCTCGCCGGTGTCGAAGGCGCGCGCAAGGTGGCCGTGGACGCCGTGTTCGATTCGGTTTCGGTCGCAACGACCTTCCGTAAGGAACTGGAGCAGGCGGGCGTGATCTTCCGCTCGATCTCCGAGGCGATCCGCGAATACCCGGAACTGGTGAAGAAGTGGCTCGGCAAGGTCGTGCCCGTGCAGGACAACTACTTCGCGGCGCTGAATTGCGCGGTCTTCTCGGACGGCACTTTCGTCTACATCCCGGAGGGCGTGCGCTGTCCGATGGAGCTTTCGACCTATTTCCGCATCAACGCGGAGAATACCGGCCAGTTCGAACGCACCCTGATCGTCGCCGAAAAGGGTAGCTACGTATCCTACCTCGAAGGCTGCACCGCGCCGATGCGCGATGAGAACCAGCTTCACGCTGCCGTGGTCGAACTGGTCGCCATGGAAGACGCCGAGATCAAGTACTCGACCGTGCAGAACTGGTACCCCGGCGATGCCAACGGCAAGGGCGGCATCTACAACTTCGTGACCAAGCGCGGCCTGTGCCAGGGCGCGCGCTCGAAGATCTCGTGGACGCAGGTTGAAACCGGATCGGCGATCACCTGGAAGTATCCCAGCTGCGTCCTCAACGGCGAGGATTCGGTGGGCGAGTTCTACTCGGTGGCCGTCACCAACAATTACCAGCAGGCCGATACCGGCACCAAGATGATCCACAACGGCAAGGGCAGCCGCTCGACGATCATTTCCAAGGGCATCTCGGCCGGCAAGTCGAACAACACCTATCGCGGCCTTGTCCGCGTGGCCGCCAATGCGGACGGCGTGCGCAATTTCACCCAGTGCGATTCGCTGCTGCTCGGCAAGGAATGCGGCGCCCACACGGTGCCCTATATCGAAGTGCGCAACCCCAGCGCCCAGATCGAGCACGAGGCGACCACCAGCAAGATCAGCGACGACCAGCTGTTCTACGCCATGCAGCGCGGGCTCGATACCGAGCAGGCGGTAGCGCTGATCGTCAACGGTTTCGCCAAGGAAGTGCTTCAGCAATTGCCGATGGAGTTCGCCGTCGAAGCGCAGAAGCTGCTGGGTATCAGTCTTGAAGGGAGCGTGGGTTGATTTTCGACCGCGGCGCATCCCTCTCTCGCAAGAATTTCGAAGGAACTCTCCCATGACCACCGCCCGCAAGACTCTGGGCATCAGCACGGCCGCCACGCCGAAAGCAGACGCCAAGGCCAGCTTCAACGTTACCGGCGCCCGCCTCGAAACGCTGAAGGAACGCGCCAAGGACCAGCGCCGCAACCCCAGCGAAGCGCAGAAGGCGCTGTGGGCAGAGCTTTCGGGCTCGAAGCTGGGCGGCGTGAAGTTCATTCGCCAGTCGGTGGTCGGCTCGGCCATCGTCGATTTCGCCTGCCCCTCGCGCTGGATCGTGATCCAGCTGAGCGCCGAGGATTCCAACCCGGACGTCAACGAGTTGCAGGACCGCAAGCTTACCGAAGTCGGCATTCGCGTGCTGCGCTTCTCCGAAGAGGAAGTGCTCGGCAACGTCGATACTGTGGTGCGTGAGATCAATACCGAACTCAACGTGCCCTTCGACAAGCGCTCGGCCCGCAGGAAGGCCGGCACCACCGCTTCCCCCCGTTTTGACGAGGGCGCCGAAGGATGACCATGCTCAAGATCGAAAATCTCCAGGCCAATGTCGCCGACAAGCCGATCCTCAAGGGTCTCTCGCTGACGATCAACCCCGGCGAGATTCACGCGATCATGGGGCCCAACGGCGCGGGCAAGTCGACGCTGGGCTACACCCTGGGCGGTCGCCCCGGCTATGAAGTGACCGGCGGTTCGGTCGATTTCCTGGGCCAGGACCTGCTGGAACTGGAACCGCACGAGCGCGCCGCTGCCGGCCTGTTCCTGGGCTTCCAGTATCCGGTCGAGATTCCCGGTGTCTCCTTCGTCCAGTTCCTGCGCGAGGCGGCCAATGCCCAGCGCAAGGGCCGGGACGAGACCCCGCTTTCGGGCGGCGAGTTCCTGAAGCTCGCACGAGAGAAGGCGGGCCTGCTGCGCATGGACATGGACATGCTGAAGCGCCCGGTGAACGTCGGTTTTTCCGGCGGCGAGAAGAAGCGCGCCGAGATGGTGCAGATGGGCATCCTCGATCCAAAGCTGGCGATCCTCGACGAGACCGACTCCGGCCTCGACATCGACGCGCTGCGCATCTGCGGCGAGGGCATCAATTCGATCATGCGCGCGCCCGACAAGGCCGTGCTGCTGATCACGCACTACCAGCGCCTGCTCGACTATGTGAAGCCGGACTTCGTCCACGTCCTTGCAGCCGGCCGGATCGTCAAGACCGGGGGCCCCGACCTTGCGCTGCGGCTTGAGGAAGAGGGCTACGAGGCGGTGGTCCAAGAGACGGCGGCATGAGCGAACTGGCGCCTCTCCCCACGCGGAAGAGCGAAGACTTCCGCTATTCCGACATCGCGGCACTGGCCGATGTCTGGCCGATCGCGCGCGAGAACATCGTCGTGGCCGACGATGCCGAAGATTCGCTCCAGATCGTCGAGGACGGCGCAGCAGCGGTGGCCCGCCACCTCGTCATCTCGCTGGGCAAAGGCGCGAAATTCGACCTTCGCGTGCTTTCGGCGGGTCCCGTTTACGGCCGGATCGCCGTAGATGTGCGGCTGGCCGAAGGTGCGGACTTCACGCTGGGCGCGGCGCAGCTCGCCACCGGCAACGAGACGCTGGAGCTCGTCACCGAAGTCACTCACGCAGGGCTGAACGCAACATCCAGCCAGATCGTGCGCACTGCGCTCGCAGGTCATTCGGTCGGCACCTATCTAGGCCGTATCGCCGTCGAACGCGGGGCAGACGGCACTGATGCCGAACAATCGGTGCGCGCCATGCTGCTGGACCGCACGGCTACCGCCAATGCCCGGCCGGAACTCGAAATCTACGCCGACGACGTCAAGGCGGCACATGGCTGCGCGGTCGGCGAACTCGACGCCAACGGCCTGTTCTACCTGATGAGCCGCGGCCTCACTCCGCCCGAAGCCAAGCGCCTGATGCTCCAGGCGTTCATCGCCGAGGCCTTCACCGGTGCGCCCGGCGAGGCGGAACTGAGCGAAGCCGCCATCGCCCGTCTGGAGCAGATCCTGTGACCGCTGACGTGCTCGTCCTCAAGGACCAGTTCCCCGGTCTTGCCGGAGACTGGCACTATCTCGACACTGCGGCGACCGCACAGAAGCCGCAGGCGGTGATCGACGCCACCGTGAATGCGCTGGGCCGCGACTATGCGACCGTCCACCGTGGAGTCTATGCCCGTTCGGCGGAGATGACGCTGGCTTTCGAGGCGGCACGCCGAAAGGTCGCCGCGTTCCTGGGCGGGCACGAGGATGAGATCGTCTTCACGCGCGGCGCGACCGAGGCGATCAACCTTGTCGCCCAGACATGGGGATCGGCGAACCTCAAGGCCGGCGATCGCATCCTGCTTTCCACGCTGGAGCACCATTCGAACATCGTCCCGTGGCAGATGCTGCGCGATCGCATCGGCGTCGAGATCGACGTCTGCCCCTTGACCGCCGATGGCCGGATCGATCTCGAAGCCGCCGCGCGCATTCTCACCCCGGCCCATAAGCTGGTTGCCTTCGCGCATGTCTCCAACGTGCTCGGTTCGGTGCTGGATGTGGCCGAGGCTGCCAGACTGGCGCATGCGGTCGGCGCTAAGTTGCTGGTGGACGGCTGCCAGGCCGCTCCCCGCATCGCGCTCGACATGAAGGCCATGCAGGCGGACTTCTACGTGTTTTCCGCACACAAGCTCTACGGCCCGACCGGGATCGGAGCGCTGTGGGCTCGCAAGGAAATCCTCGATTCGATGCCGCCCTGGCAGGGCGGCGGCGCGATGATCGACCGCGTCACCTTCGAGAAGACCACTTTTGCACCTGCCCCGCAGCGATTCGAGGCCGGCACGCCGATGATCGTAGAGGCCATCGGACTGGCGGCCGCCATCGACTGGCTCCAGGCTTACGGGCTCGACCGTGCCGAGGCACACGAACGCCACCTTGCCGGCAAGCTGCGCGAGGAACTGGGCAAGCGCAACGACGTGACCCTGTTCGGTCCGGCCGATTCCGTGGGAATCGTCAGTTTCGCGCTCGACGGGGTGCATCCGCACGACCTCGGCACCATATTGGACGAAGAGAACGTAGCAATTCGGGCGGGCCACCACTGCGCGCAGCCGCTGATGGATCAGCTCGGCGTCCCCGCCACCGCCCGCGCAAGCTTCGGGCTCTATAGCGACGACAGCGATATCGAGGCGCTCCTCAAGGGAATCGAGCGCACGAGGAGAATTTTCGGATGAACGACGACACTCCCGTCTCTGGCCCCACCTTCACCGTCGAGGAAGTCGATTCGGTGGCCCCTGCGCCGCGTGCGCGGGTGGACGATGCGCCTGTCGAGCGCAGGCGCGACTATCTGGACGGTTTCCTTGCCGAAAAGCCGCAGGGTATCGACCCCGGCCAGCCCGGCGGCTCGATCTACGACGGCGTGATCGATGCCCTGAAGGAAATCTTCGACCCGGAAATCCCGGTGAATATCTACGACCTCGGCCTGATCTACGGCGTCGAAGTCTCGCCCGAGGCTTCGGTCGCGGTCACGATGACGCTGACCACGCCGCACTGTCCGGTGGCGGAATCGATGCCCGGCGAAGTCGAGATGCGCGTCGCGGCGGTGCCCGGCGTGCGTGACGCCGAGGTCAATCTCGTCTGGGATCCGCCGTGGGACATGGCCAAGATGTCCGACGAGGCAAAGCTCGAACTCGGCATGCTCTGATGGCGACGCTTGCCCCTCCTGCCTTGACCGTGCGCCTTGCCGATTATGCCGACGCGGCCGATGCCGCGCGCGTGGTCGCGCTGCTCGACAGCTATGCGCGCGATCCGATGGGAGGAGGCAAGGCGCTGTCCGATGAGGTCCGCGAACGGCTGGTCCCCGGCCTTGCCGCTCATGGCGGCGCCTTCTCTCTGCTGGCCTTCGCTGGCGAGGAAGCCGTAGGCCTCGCCAACTGCATCACTGGCTTTTCGACTTTCGCCGCGCGGCCCCTGGTGAATATCCACGATATGGCCGTGCGCCCGCAGGTTCGCGGCAAGGGTGTGGGCCGGGCCTTGATGCTGGCGGTAGAAGCAGAGGCCCGCGCGCGCGGCGCCTGCAAGATCACGCTCGAAGTGTTGAGCGGCAATGGCACGGCCAAGGGCCTCTATGCCTCGCTCGGCTACGGCGATTACGCACTGGACCCGCAGGCGGGCACGGCGCTGTTCTGGGAAAAGAAGCTATGACCACAACCACCGAAAGCAGTTCAGTGAAGCCTGTGGCGACAGCGCGGCAGCGCCCTGCCGCCGTGATCCTCACGCCCAATGCCGAGGCGCGGATCGCGAAGCTGATGGCCGATGCCCCCGAAGGGACGATCGGCGTACGCCTTTCGACGCCGCGTCGGGGCTGCTCGGGCCTTGCCTATTCGGTTGACTACGTTGCCGAGGAAAAGCCCTTCGACGAGAAGATCGAAACCCCCGGCGGCATCTTCTACATCGACGGTGCCTCGGTCCTCTACCTGATCGGCAGCGTGATGGACTGGAAGGAAGACGACTTCACCGCCGGCTTCGTATTCGAGAACCCGAATGCCAAGGGCTCGTGCGGCTGCGGGGAAAGCTTTACCGTCTGACTGGCTCCCGCTTGCTCGAGCAGGCATGAAAAAAGGCGTGATCTCGCGGATTATCCGCCAGATCACGCCTTTTTCGTTATCGTGTCGGAGATCGGCGGACTTACTCGGCCGCGACGATCACTTCCGCGTCGCTGATCCGGTTAGGCAGCTGCGCGATGGCAGGCGGCATCTGGCCGCCGTTGGGGCTGAGGCGCCCTTCGAGCCGCGCGCCCTGTTCGATGGTCAGGGCATCATAGGCGACATCGCCGATGATCTGCGCGCTTTTGAGGATCACCACTTCGCGGGCGGCGATGGTTCCGCGCACGGTTCCGGCGATGCGGACCGTTTCGGCGCTGATGCCACCGGCGATCTCGCTATCCTCGCCCTGGATGAGGGCTTTGCAGGAGATGTCGCCGATCACGCGGCCGTCGACGTGGAGGTCGGCGGAAGCCTCGATATTGCCGGTGAGGGTGATGTCGTTCCCGAGCATCGAGAAGCCCGATGCCGAGCCGTTGCGGGTGCTGGTGAAAGTCTTGGCCATGATGTTATCGGGCTTCTTGCTGAACATTGCGGGCGGCCTCGAGGAAGGGGCGTGGATTGACCGGACGCTCATTGACGCGCACTTCGAAGTGAAGATGCGGGCCGGTCGAACGGCCGGTGCTGCCCATTGCGGCGATACGTGCGCCGCCTTCCACTTCCTGCCCGGCGCGAACGCCGAAACCGGAAAGGTGGCCGTAGCGGGTCATCAGGCCATTCCCATGGCTGATTTCGATGCAGTTGCCGTAGCCCTGGCGCTGGCCCACGAAGGTGACCTTGCCCTTGGCGGCTGCATAGATCGGGGAGCCCATCGGGCCGGGGAAATCGAGCCCGGCATGGAATGCGGCGCCGCCGGTGAAGGGGTCTGAACGGTAGCCATAGCTCGACGACACATAGGCGACGTGGGCCGGGCTGACCTGCGGGATCGAGGCGAGGCCGTTTTCCAGCGCATCCATGCGCGCAAGGCTGAGGCCGAGGCGCTGGAAGCGGGGATCGAGCGAGCCGTTCGCCGAAGTGGCGAGGCGTTCGAGCGGGCCGCCTTCGGCAACCTTGGAGCGGACGCCGGCAATCATCGTGCGGGGATTCAGGCCAAGCTTGCGGATGGCATCCGAAGCAGCGGTCGCGCGGCGGTCTGCGTAGCGGGTCAGGCGTTCGACGAAGGCGAGCTGTTCCGCCTCGATGCCGGCGAGCCTGCCGGCTTCGGGAAGCGCGGCGCTGACTTTACGCACCGTCTCGGCGGCCTCTGCCGAACTGTCGGTCACGGTTTCGCCGGCCTGCCGGTCTTCCGGCAGTTCGCCGATATGGGCATCGACCATCTTCTCGATGAACTGCTGGCGGCGGGCGAGATCGGCGACGGTGCCGTTCAGATCGTCACGATACTGCTGGACGCGGCTTTCGGCGGTGGCCACCTTGGCTTCGCGGTTTACCAGGGCTGCATGTTCGCTGTTCGCCGAAAACTGCGAGAAGGCGACCGCGCCCATCGAAACGCACCACGCACCGAGCAGCGAGACGACAACGCCGACGGCGGCCTTCTGCATGCCGGAAGAGATGCGAATGAAGCGGACCTGCCCCTGCGATCGCATGATGAGTTCGCGATCCGGGAATGCCGCCCTGAGGCGCGTGCGAAGCGCCCCGGCAGATGTGAATTTCAAAACGACCCCGCTTAAATTCTGGCTTTTCGCCCCGGCGGCGAGCTAGCAGGAGCGGGGAACTAAGGCGAATCGACTGATCGTAATCCCTTGCGGAATCCGGCTGAAGCGAAGTCTGTGTGCGATGAATCGAGGGAACCGTTTCAGGAACAGGACGAGCGGTTCATCGCGATGAAAGGGTGATTCGCCGAAAAACGTCGGTTTGAAAAGCACTTGCGCCCGTTTTTGCCGCATTCTTTTTCAGCTTGCCCCGATCGGTGACTCGTCGGCGCATCGGTGCTAGTTCCCCTTGCCATGAACCTGCAGACGAACCTTGCCGACGACGTTCGGCCTGAGAACGGCGACGAAACGCCCGAGGCCCTCGTTGCCCGTATCGCCGCCGCCGGCCGCGCCGCACAGCGCGTTCTTGCACAGCTGTCGGATGCGCAGAAAGCCGGGGCGCTGCGCGCCGCCGCCAATGCCCTGCGGGCCGCCGAACCGGCAATCCTCGCCGCCAATGCCCGGGATGTCGCAGCCGGTGAGGCGAAGGGCCTGACAGGCGCCATGCTCGATCGGCTGAGGCTGGATCCCGCGCGCCTCGCCGGGATTGCCGATGCCGTGGAACAAGTGGCGAGCCTGCCCGATCCCGTGGGCGAAGTGATTTCCGAAAGCGAGCGGCCCAACGGCCTCAAGCTCTCGCGCGTGCGCATCCCCATCGGTCTGATCGGCATCATCTACGAAAGCCGTCCCAACGTCACCGCGGATGCCGCCGCGCTCTGCCTGCGTTCCGGCAATGCGGTACTGCTTCGCGGCGGCAGCGAGGCGCTCCATTCGAACCGTGCGATCCTTGCGGCAATGACTTCGGGGCTGGAAGAGGCAGGCGTTCCCGCCGCTGCCGTCCAGCTCGTGCCGTCGCAGGATCGCGCCGTGGTCGGCGCCATGCTGACGGCTGCCGGGCTGATCGACATGATCGTGCCGCGCGGCGGCAAGGGCCTCGTGGCGCGCGTCCAGGCCGATGCGCGCGTTCCTGTGCTCGCGCACCTCGATGGCATCTGCCACACTTATGTCCATGCTTCCGCCGATCCCGAAATGGCGCGTGGAATCGCGGTCAACGCGAAGCTGCGCCGCACCGGCATCTGCGGTTCGATGGAGACTCTCCTGCTCGACACCCAGTTCCCGGCCTCCGCCGAGGTGGTCGAGGCACTGGCCGATGCCGGTTGCGAACTGCGCGGAGATGCACGGGCGCAGGCTCTGGACTCCCGCGTTCTGCCCGCCAGCGACGAGGACTGGGACACCGAATATCTCGACGCCGTGCTCTCGATTGCGGTGGTAGACGGACTCGATGCCGCGATGGAGCATATCGCCATCCATTCATCGCACCACACCGATGCGATCGTCGCTGCCGACCCCGCCGCCGCCGAGCGCTTCCTTGCCGAAGTCGACAGCGCCATCGTCATGGTCAACGCCTCCAGCCAGTTCGCCGATGGCGGCGAATTCGGCCTTGGCGCGGAAATCGGGATCGCCACCGGCCGCCTGCACGCTCGCGGCCCTGTCGCGCTGGAAGGGTTGACCACCTACAAGTGGCTGGTGCGCGGCACCGGGCAGGAACGACCCTGACAGCGAGAACCACGATCCGTAGCGGTCCTGTTACCGGGCTGCTCGGCGGCAGCTTCAACCCGGCTCACGGCGGGCACCGGCGCATCAGTCTCTTCGCGGCAGAGGCGCTGGGACTCGACGAGGTGTGGTGGATGGTCTCGCCCGGCAATCCGCTCAAGCCCCGGGCGGGGATGGCGCCGGTTGCCGCCAGGGTCGAATCGGCCCGGCGTCAGGCCCGTCGCTCACGCATCCGCGTGACCGCGATCGAGCGGGAACTCGGCACGCGCTACACCGTGGATACGCTCAGAAAGCTGGTCCGGCGCTACCCGAAACGGCGGTTCGTGTGGCTGATGGGGGCCGACAATCTGGCCCAGTTCCACCAGTGGAAGAACTGGCGCGGCATCGCCAGACTCATGCCGATTGCGGTTATCGCCCGTCCGGGGTATGATGCCGACGCTTTCGCGAGCCCCGCGATGGCCTGGTTGGGAAGATTCCGGAGGTCCCAGTCCAGTCTTCGTGGTCCGGAAAGGTGGAGCGCCCCCGCGCTGGTGACATTGCGATTCGACCCCGATACGCGGTCGGCCACGGCTATTCGCCAGGCTGATCCGGACTGGGCCCGCAAGCTTTCAAGGGAGCTTTCGCAGGCCGGTTCCAGTCGCGCCGGATCGTGCAGAGAAACCCTATCGCGCAGGGACAACGTAACGCACCGCCCGATACCCGGAGATGCAGCGTGAGCAGGCGTCAGGCCTCTCCTACGCATGCCCGGAATTCCAAAGATCAGATCGAACGTGGCAGGACGACATTCGCCCTGCCCGGTCGGTCGCTGAAAGGAGCAGACCCTACTTAAGATGCCACAGGCACAGATACAGCCGGCTTCAACCGGCGCAACGCCCCCGGCCATGGTCGAATCAGACGATCCGCAATTGGCCCTCGTCCTGCAGTCCCTGGATGACGACCAGGCGCAGGACATCGTGACCATCGACCTCGCCGGCAAGTCGACGATCGCCGAATTCATGGTGATCGCGTCCGGCCGTTCGACCCGCCAGGTCGCAGCCATGGCGCAGAAGCTTGCCGAGCGCCTCAAACATGGCGGCTTCGGTCTTTCCCGTATCGAAGGCCTGCCGGCGGCAGACTGGGTACTGGTCGATGCAGGCGGCGTGATCGTCCACCTCTTCCGTCCGGAAGTGCGCAGCTTCTACAACCTGGAACGGATGTGGGGCTTCGACGGGCCGTCCGGCGCGGCCTGATACCGCGACCGGCACACGGTTGAGAGGATGACCCGGCCGCGGATGTGGCCGGGCCCTGACAAGAACCGGGATGCGCTGGGCGCATCGCCGGCTTCCCTGCGCCGTCTCGTCGGTCCCCAGAACCTGGCCATCCCTGACAGGGCGGCTGCAGAGGGCGTCCATGCTTCTCCACATCATCGCCCGCGGCAAGATCGCCCGCTCGCCCGAGGCAGAGCTGCTCGATCGCTATGCCAAGCGCCTCACCTGGCCCTTCAAGCATAGCGAACTGCCGGACACGGGTGGAAAAGTGCCGCCTCCGGTCCACACCCCATTCCGGGAAGTGCTGCTCGACGAACGCGGCAAGGCCATGAGTTCCGAGGAATTCGCAGCCCTGCTCGGCCGCTGGCGCGACGAGGGCGTGCGGGAATGCCGTTTTCTCATCGGCGCCGCTGACGGCCATGGCGACGCGGCCCGCGCCCAGGCCGACCATCTTCTCTGCTTCGGCAAGATGACCTGGCCGCATATGCTGGCCCGTGCCATGCTGGCCGAACAGCTCTGGCGCGCCACCGCGATCCTTTCAGGCCACCCCTACCACCGCTCGGGCTGAGCCGCTTTCGTCAGCTGGTGAACAGTGCCTTGCGGATCACCGCATGGACGCCGTAATTGCCGTTCACGATCTGCGAAACACCGAAATCCACGCCCACCGAAAGCAGCGAGATCGCCTCGTCTTCGGTCAGCTGCTTGGCCGTCATCAGGAAGCGGCGCGCCTTGCGGAATGCATCGCGCATGGCGGCATCGATCGATGACTGCTTGTAGACCTCGCTCTGCGCGTCCTCGCCCAGCTCCTTCAGGTAGTTGGGATGACTGAAGCCCATGATGACCCATTCGGTCTCGGTCTCGATCAGCGGATAATCGACATCCTTGAGCTGCTCCATCAGCCCGGCCGCCTTGTGGTGGACGATCTGGACAAGGCCGGTCATCGAGCATTCGATGGCCGTGCCGCATAGCTCGCTGTCCCCCTGCGAGGCATGGGGATCGCCCAGCGAGAGCAAAGCACCGGGCACCTGCACCGGCAGGAATACGCGCGCGCCAGGCCCAGTGCGCCAATTGTCCAGATTGCCGCCGAAACTGGCAGGCGGAACCGAATCGACGAGGCCATTGTAGGCCGGTGCCACCGCGATCACGCCGAAATGCGGACGGATCGGAATCTCCACGTTGCGCAGGATGTCGTAATTGCGCTCGATGGTGTCGGGGTCGACCGGCACGCCCGGATAGTCGTAGCGTGCATGAGTGACGCCCGAGGGATCGACCTGTGGTGTCCAGCGATAGGAATAGACCGCGTGCGCCGTGGGCAGGCGCCCGCCTGCTGCTTCGACCTCGTAGATGGTCACGACCTCGCGCATCTTGGGCTCGGTAAGCAGGTCGTTGTAGTGGAAGCCCCAGTAAGTAGCCGCATTGGAGCCGAAGCATTTGCCGGCAAAACGCGGATTGCCGCTTGGCCTGGGCTTGAGATCGAGGATCCGCACTTCGACAAGATCGCCCGGCATCGCGCCTTCGATGTGGATCGGGCCTGTGCAGATATGCACGCCGAAGCCTTCGCCCGGCCCCCGGCCGAAGGCGCTGGCATCCATCGGCCCCGCTCCGCGCCGCTCCACGGCCTTGCCCGTCTCATCCCAGCGGTAGACACTTTCCACGCCCGTATCGCCTTCGACCATGCGTTCGTGATCGTCGTTGGCGTGATGAGTCAGGGCCTCGATCGTCACGAAATCCCCCGAACGGACGTGAAGCGCGGGCTTCAGGTCCTTGCTGAGGTAGCCCCAGTGGATCGTTTCGGGCGTGGCAGGCAGGTGGTGGTGGCGCGAGATGCCGGTATCGCCCAGCAACGCCGGGCCCATCGGCGCTTCCAGCCGGTCGGCCTGCTCCTCTCCTTCAGGCGATAGCTCAGATTCGGCCTCTGCCTCTACCGCTTCGGGCTTGGCGCGCTCCTTGCGCCCCGGACGGCCGCGGCGCAGCAGCTCGACCGCCTCCTGTTCCTGCGGCGGCGCCTTGCGGTATTCGCGCGGGGATATGCCGTACTGCTCGCGAAAAGCGCGGCTGAACGAGGCGCTGTCGTTGAAGCCCCATTCGAACAGGATGTCGGAGATTGACTTCTGGACATGCAGCGGGCTGCGCAAGT
Organism: Novosphingobium aeonii; assembly: GCF_052279045.1. Lineage (NCBI taxonomy): Bacteria > Pseudomonadati > Pseudomonadota > Alphaproteobacteria > Sphingomonadales > Sphingomonadaceae > Novosphingobium > Novosphingobium aeonii. The sequence goes on from NZ_CP176832.1 coordinate 542,107, forward strand.
CGAGACGGCAGCGTTCGAGCCGGCGCACCTTCACGTAATGGCCGAAACTGTCGTTGATCGATTCGAACAGCTTCTGAAGGTAGCGCGGCGATATGCCATGCTCGGCGGCGACCTGCTGATAGCTGAGATCGGGATCGGACAGGCGAATCTCGATGGTCTGGAAGATGCGTTCCAGCAAGGCGGCGCGCATGCCCGCCGCGCCGCCCATCGCCTTGGCCGGCGCGTTGTCCAGCAGGCTGGTGACGAGGAATTCGGGAAAGGCCAGTTCGACCGGGCGGGCCTGATCGGTGGTGATGTCCGAGATCGTATCCGCCAGCGAGCGCAACATGCCGGAGAACACGCGCGCGGTTCCGCTTTCCGTGGCGATCTTGCGGGGCGGGCCGCTGATCGGGGTCTTGAGGCGAGCGCTGAGTTCGCTGTGGGGAACCTGCACGATCAGGCTGCGGTTATCGCCCGAGAACGTCAGGTTGACCGGGCTGTCACCGCGTCCGCAGATCATCTCCCCATCGGAAAGTCGCAGTTCCTGGCTGGAATCGCGCACGATCGCGCTGCCGTCCAGCACCATCGCCAGCCAGTAGGTGGCGGGCTGGTCGCGGAAGTCTATGGTCCAGGACTGGGGCGTGCCGGTAACGCGGATGAAGTCGATACCGGTGCTGGCGCGAAACTGGATAAGCTCGCCGTAAAGCGTGGCGTCATCCGCATCGTCGAGCGTGATCGACAGCCGCTTGAGCGCAAAACGCCAGGCGTCGCGCCGCTGCTCCTTGGGGTAGACATTCGTCGTAATGCGCAAGCGGAAACCACCTTGAAGCGGGTGGCACCCTTCCCGGATCGGGCGACCAGTTTAACTAACTTTGGCGACCTTTATGACGAAGGTCTATCGGCCCGATTGACTGTCGGCAAGGGTGCGAACGACCTATTCGAAAGGCGTCTCGTTGCCGTACACGCTGGTCCCCGCGCATGTCTGCGGCGCCTCGCCCCGGCCGCAGACGGCAAGCATCGTCAATGCGTAGACAAGCGCGCTCGAAGCCATGTCTTCCGGCGTCGGGCGCCAACGCGGCATGCCGGTGGTAACGGCCGGAACGCGGTGCATGTTGAAGACATTGTGATCGCGCCACATGCTGGAGAACACCGGATGGGCAGGCTCCACCACCGTCCCCCGCGCCAGCCGCGTGGCCGCATCGACAGCGCCCGCCAACGGGGCGACTTCTGAAGGACGCGCCTCGAAACCATGGCGAACCACCATCGGCTCCACATCGAAGCCTTCCACGTCCACGCCGCGCATGGCCTCCATGATGCCGTGGTAGGCATCGGCCGCCTTCTGGCGCGGGTTCAGCGAAACGTCGATGTAAAGCGCGCAGACTTCGGTTCCGGCGCCGAAGTCTATCGGCATGCCCCCGCGTACCGAGGCGATCTGCACCTTGGGATGGATCGCACCGCTGGCAGTTTCCATGACAGAATCGGCCTCGAATTTCAGGCCCCAGGCGTGCAGGGCCTCTATCACCGGGCCCAGCCGGTAGATCGGATTGGGATGGCGGCGCGGATCGGCGGGTGCATCCAGGATCGGCGAGAACACGCCCCGCCCGAAAATCCGCACCCGGTAGAGCGCATAGCCGCAGCCCTGCCAGGTCAGCCCGAAGTCGGTGCCCTCCGCCGCGATGGCATAGTCCGGCGCGACACCGCCGTGGTGGAACAGGTAATGCGCGCCGATGTCCTTGCCGTTCCAGCCGATGCCGGCGAATTCCTCGATCGGCTCGGGACCGATCTCTCCCGGACAGGCGGTGAGCCAGGTTTTGCCGGACAGGCCTATGCCGGCCTTCTTCAGCGCCTTGGCGGCGATCAGGAAGCAGGACATCGGGCCGCGGTCGTTGCTGATCGGGTAGCCGCGCAGACGGCCTTCCTCGTCCAGCCAGCACTGGGTCCATTCGGGATCGGCCAATGTGGAATCGCGATAGCGGAACTTGTCGTGCTCGCTCATGCCGCTCGGGCTCTCGGTATCGAGATGTGCGGTGAACAGCAGGTTCGCCCCCCGACCCGTCCCGCCGTATTCGCCGATCACATTGGGCCGCTCCGGCGTTGCGCCGACCTTGCGGGGGTTGAAGCCCTCCTTCGCCATCCAGCCATGGACGAACTCGGCCGCCGCCAGTTCCTCGCGCGAGCGGCTGGGAATGTTACCCAGGGTCAGGGCGAGCTCCACCAGTTCGTCGGTGTCGATGGCTGCGGCGATGGCGGCGCGCTCTTCCTCCGATACGGCATAAGGCGCCTTGGCGGGGTCGGCGAAGGTGGAAACGGGATCGGGCATGTCGGCCAAGGGATGGGCTCCGTGAAAAATCAGTGACCGGCGGCGAAGAGGTTCTCCGCCACTTCAGCCTCTCGGCCGTAACGCGGCAGCAGCATAAGCAGCAGCGCGCCGGCCAGCAGTGCGCCGCCCACGCCGACCAGCGCAGGGCGATAGGAATGGCGCGCATCGAACACGAGGTCGAGCAGGATCGGTGTTGTCCCCTGCGCGGCGATCACCGCCGAATACATGGCGCCGATAACCGAGCCGAAGTGCCTGGTGCCGAAATAGCGGGCGATGAAATAGGGCAGGGCTCCGAACTGGCCGCCGAGCCCGATGCCGAGCAGCGCACCGCCGACCATCAGCAGCGGCATGCCCTGTGCGGTTTCGAGCAGGACGAGTCCGGCCACTGCCATGAGGTACATCGGCACGGCCACGCGCGGCGTCTGGATCTTGTCCATGATACGGCCCGTGGCGATCTGCCAGCCTGAGGTGACAAGTGCGAAGACGCTGACCACTGCCGTTCCGGTGGCCACCGAGAAGCCCCGGTCGGAAAGGATCGGAACCACATGGCTGAATACCGCCGTTGTGCCCCCGGCGCCCGCCGCCAGCGCGATGAGGACCAGCCAGAACATCGGGGTCTGCGCGGCCTCGCCAAGAGTCATGCCCTCTCGCGCGGATTCCGCTTCGGCGCCGCTTGCCGCAGCACGATCGCGCAGCAACAGGAACAGCAGCGGCAGCGCGATCACCAGCATGAAACCGCTGATACCGAGATAGCCCGCACGCCAGCCCCAGGTCTGCACCAGCACGGCCGCCATGACCGGCAACACTACCGAGCCGATCCCGCAGCCGCCGCCCGCGCTGATGCCCAGCGCGGTGCCGCGATTCTCGTTGAACCAGTCCGCGATGACTTTCTGGAAGATCGGCGTTCCAGCCATGGCCCCGAAGGCGGCAAGGACCGTGAACGTAGCGTAGAACTGCACGAGACTGCCGTTGTTGAGCGCCAGCGCCGCGATCGACAGCGCAAGGCCGAATATCCCCACCAGCAGGGTCTGGCGCGCACCGCCCTTGTCCACGTATCGGCCGATAAGCGGATAGGTCACCGCGCCGACCAGCGCGAGGATGCCGAGCACGCCGGAGATGCTCGCCCGGCTCCAGCCGAACGTGTCGGAAAGCGGCACCAGGAACAGCCCGAAGACGGCGTGGACCGCCGGCGTCACGCTCACCGAATTGCCCAGAGTGCAGGCGAACAGCACGCCGCCCTTCGATCCGCGTTGGGGAGTGGTCACGGTCATCGGCGGCAACTCCTGAAAGGGATGGTGAGCGCGAAGGCTCAGGCGTTATCGCCCTTTGGCCAGGCCTGCTCGACCGCCTCGGTGGTGGTCAGCAGGACGCAGTTCTTCTCCATCGCCGAAAGCGAGCTTTCATGGAGGCCCGGCTCGTAAGCGGCGCTGGCATCGGAAACGAGGAACACGTCGTAATCATGATGGAAGGCCGAGCGCGCGGTCTGATCCACGCAGCAATCGGTTGAAAGGCCGCAGATCACCAGCGTCTCGATGCCCCGTGCGCGAAGCCGGGCGTCGAAGTCGGTACCATGGAAACTGTCATAGAGCAGCTTGGCGATCTCGATGTCGCCCGGCTCCGGGAAGATGCGGTAATAGTCGGCACCGCCATCCTCGACGCGGCAGATCGCCTCGCCGCCCGGCTGGCCGCGCCGCGCCATCAGCGTCTTGAGCGCGCGCGAATCGGTCTCGGGGCTGGTGACGACGCGCATCAGCGCCACTGTGGCCCCGGACGCCCGCGCCGCCGCCACCAGCTTCTCGCAGTTGTCGATCGCCGCCTCGGCCGGCGAGAGATCGACGCCATATCGTCCGAGCAGGCCATGCGGCGCGGCGAAATCGACCTGGATGTCGACGACCACCAGCGCGGTCGTCTTCGGGTCGATCATCGCCGCCAGGCCGGCGGGCTCGACATGGGGAAGGTCCTGGGTGCGCAGCGGCATCGGATCAGCACGCCACCGATGCGGCGACCTTGCCGGGGAAACGTTCGCGCAGGACCGGCAGGATCTCGGCTCCGAACACCGGCAGGCCCTTCAGATAATCGTCGAAGATCAGCATCAGGCCGTCGGTGCCCGAAGTGTCCAGCAGCTCGCCGAGCTGCTCGGTCACGCTCGCGGCGCTGCCGACGATCTGGGCCGACATGAACGAACTGCGCGCCTTGCGGGTGAAGTCGTTCTCCTTGCCGATCTCGGCATCGAGGAAGCCGTAGGCCCGCATCATGCCGGCCAATGCCCCTTCGTCGAGACCATCGGCATAGTGCTGTGCCCGCGCCTTGGCCGCTGCATCGCTTTCGTCGATCACCAGGGTCATCATCGAATAGGTGCGGATGTTGCGTCCATATTCGGCGGCGATGGTCTTGGCCCGGTCGCTGTTCCTGGCAAGTTCCGGCGCGGTGCCGCCGGAGAGGAAGATCGCATCCATCTCCTCCGACGTAAGCCGCATGCCGATCTCCGAGGAGCCGGCGCAGACGAGGAACGGCCGCTGTTCGGGCTTGGGCCAGGATTCGCAGTCCTCCAGCGTGAAATAGTCGCCCTTCATCGTGACCGAATCCTCGCTCCACAGGGCCTTGACCGCGCGGACCCATTCGTAGGCGAGGTCGTAGCGCTGGTCGTGATTCACGTCCTCGGGCCAGGCGCCCATCTGCGCGAACTCACCCTTGTAGGAGCCGGTGACGACATTGAGACCGGCACGGCCCCCGCTCACCTGCTGGAGCGTCGCCATCATCTTGGCGGCAACCGCCGGGTTCTGGAGCAGGGTGTGCAGCGTGGTGACGATGCGGGTCTTGCTCGTCACTTCGCTGAGCGCGGCCATGAGCACGATCGGATCGAGCGAGGAATCCCAGTGATGGGTTTCGCCGCCGTAGCCGCGGAACTTCGACATCGACATGATGAAGTCCATGCCCGCCGCCTCGGCCAGCACGGCGCACTGGCGGTTGTAGGCATAGGAGCCGTCAAGTTCGGGCTTGTTCTTCGACAGGATCCAGCCGCCATTGGCGACCGGCAGGAACAGGCCGAGGTCCTTGCCGCCGTTGTCCGAAGGAAGTCCGAAGGGCGTCATGGGAAACTGGTTCATCGTATCCTCTTGTTGGCCTGTGTCTCCGCCAGACGGGCATTGAAGCCTGTCTCGCTTGTGCGCCGATCAGCTTAGGGAAGCGGCCGACCGGTTCTTGATTGGCAGCGCATGTTCTGTTGCCGGCCTGCCGATAAGGTCCTCCACCGCCTCCCGCATCGGCATCGCCGGCGCGGCTCCCTGCCCCAGCGTGCAGAGGGCGGCGGCGACAGTGGCATAGGGCAGCGCCTCCTCAAGGGAGACGCCCTCGTCAAGCAGCGCTGCCAGCGCTCCGCAGAAACAGTCCCCTGCGCCGATCGTGTCCACCGGGATCACCGGCAGGGCGGGCACGTGAAGCTGCCAGCCGGTCCGCACCGCCAGCGCGCCCGCCGCCCCCAGAGTGACGATGACGGTCTGGTCCTCCCGCCGCAGGAGCCCGCGCGCGGTTTCTGCGATCACGGCCATGTCGTCATTGTCAGGGGCACTTTCGAGGCCGAGGAAAGCGGCCATCTCGTGCTGGTTCACGATCAGGATATCGACATGTTCGAACAGCGCCCGTCCTTCCTGCACGGCGGGGGCGCCGTTGAGGATGCGGACCGCCTTCGACTTCGCGAAAACGGGCAGCAGGGCGGAAACCGGCACTTCGAGTTGGGCAAGCAACACGCCCTCGCTCACCGGTCTGGCGTCCCTCAGCCGCGCATTGGCGCCGGGCACGACGATGATCTGATTCTCGCCCACCGAATCCACGGCGATATAGGCAGTGCCGGTGTCCACGCCGGGCAACATGGCAACGCCGCCGACGTCGATGCCGTCCGCTTTGAGGCGCGAGAGCATCCAGCTTCCCGAATCGCCTTCGCCCACCGCACCCACCATGTAGGTTTCCGCACCCATCCTTGCCGCCGCAACGGCCTGGTTTGCGCCTTTTCCGCCCGGTAGCCTGGCCGTGGCCATGGCCATGACCGTCTCGCCGGGCCGGGGAAGATGCTCCAGCGAAGTGATGATATCGAGATTGATCGAACCGAAGATGTGAACTGCCAAAGCTGTCACCTAACTTGTCTGGCGCCCAACCTGTTTCGCGCCCCTGCTTTTGTCATGGGCTGCATGGCCCCCACAGGCAGGTCAAGCGCGAGGCGCCGCCGTGCGCGCTGCCGCAACAATTGCGGTCTCCAGCGCAAAGAGCGCGGCTCGGCCCTCCTCCTACTCTCTCCTTGACCGAGCCCGCACCGGCGCCGGTATTTCTGCTTCGATAGTTCTACGCCAATCCTGAAGGGAAACGAAGATGACGAAATGGCTCATCACGGGCATCGGCGGCGGCCTCGGCCGCGCGGTGGCGCGTGCCGCGCTCGCACGCGGGGACGTGGTCGTCGGCACGACCCGAAGTGCGGGAGACCCGGAATTCGAGGCGCTGGCACCGGGCCGCGCGCATGTCCTCACCGTCGACCTGACCGACGAAGCCTCGGTCCGGTCCGCCGTTGCCCGGGCCGAGGAACTGACCGGCGGAATCGACCGCCTGCTCAACAATGCCGGTTACGGTCTGGTCGGCGCGATCGAGGAAGTCTCCATCGAAGAAGCCAAGGCGCTGTTCGAGATCAACCTGTTCGGCGCGATCCGCATGATCCAGGCGGTGCTTCCCGCCATGCGGGCGAGACGCGCCGGTCACGTAGTCAACATCACTTCGGTTTCTGGACATGCCCCCTGGGCGGGCACGGCCATCTACGGCGCCAGCAAATATGCCCTCGAATGCGTGGGCCAGACCCTTGCGCAGGAAGTGGCACCGATGGGCATCCGGGTCACCAATGTCGCGCCGGGCGGCTTCCGCACCGGATTCGCCGCCTCGGGTCTCAAGGTCGCCGCGAAGGACATCGCGGACTATGAGGAAGGCGCACACTTTGCCCGCCGCAGCCTGACGGAGGGTGCCGGCAGCGAAAAAGGCGATCCCACGCGCGGAGCCGAAGCGATTCTCGCGGCGCTCGATGCGCCGGAACCCCCGCTGCACCTGTTCCTTGGTGAAGACGCCCTGCACTACGCCCGCGACCAGATCGCCTTCGTGGGCGCGCAGATGGACGAATGGGAATCGCTTTCGCTTTCCACTGCGTTCGAACCCGCCTGATGCACCGGGCGCGGCTTCCCGAATGGGCCGTTGCGCGCGGGGCGGGATACAACAGCTTCGATACGATCCTTCCCGCCCGCAGTGCGCTGGTCGTGATCGACATGCAGGCTGCCTTCGTTGCCGAGAGCGAGGTCTTCGGCAACGCCTACGCCCGCGCGGCGATCGAGCCGATCAATCGGCTGGCAGCAGCCATGCGCCGGGCGGGAGGACAGGCCATCTGGACCCGCCAGACGGTCAGCGACGAGCCGCACCTCGCGGTTCCCGCATGGCAGTACGACATGTCGGACCCCATGGTCGCCCGTGCGGTGGAAGCCTTGCGCGCAGGCACGCGGTCGCACGCCATCCATCAGGCCATGGAATGCCGAGAGGACGACCTCGTGCTCAACAAGTACCGCTACGGCGCCATGTCCTGCCCGGCGGGCGCGCTGGAGAAGGTGCTTCGGGTAAGCGACGTGGAACTCGTCGTGCTGGCAGGCACGCTCACTAACGTCTGCGTGGAATCGACGGCGCGGGAGGCCAACATGCGGGGCTGGAAAGTGATCGTCGTTGCGGACGCCTGCGCAGCCGTGAGCGACGAGGAACACAACGCCGCACTTCTCAATCTGCGGCTGAACTTCGCCGATGTGAAGACGACGGACGAAGTGCTGGAAATGCTGGCCCCCCGGCCCTCTTGAGCGGTGCAGGGGGGGAGCCTGCCCCCCTGCATTCCCTTCATCAGCTCATCAGGCGCGGCACCGAGACGGAGAACACGTCGAAGTGCCCATCGGGATGCTCTTCCTTCCCGTCACGCGGCGCGGCGCGGTGCTGGACGACACCGTTCTTGCCGAAACCGTCCACCACCGGACGCCCGGCATCGCGGCTCAACCAGAGGCGCAGGAGATGGCGCTTGCGCTGCGGCTCGGGCCAGTCCCAGAACGTGGTGCGGGCATGAAGCGCGGCGTAGTTGGAAAGCCACTGGATGTCGCCGGGGCGGAAATCCATCTCGATCGCCATGCCCTCTTCGTAAGTGATCGTATCGAAGAGTTCGAGCACCTCGATCTGCTCGGGCGTCAGCTTGGGCACGCCTTCGTATTCCTGCGCGGTGAGGATATAGAGCGAACCCGCATACATCGAGAACACGCCGTCCACGAGGCTGACGATCGGCGAGGTATAGGTATCCGCCGGGGCATTGTGGTCCTGACGGCGCCAGTCCCAGTGGAAGGGTTCGAGCAGCAGCGGCGCCAGATCGGGGCGGCGGCGCAGGATCTCGTTGTAGATTTCGGCACCGGAAACGAGGCAGGAAAGCCCACCCTCCTTGGCCGGACGCAGGCACATGAGCGCGACGATATCCGAGCTGTCCGAGTGATAGACCAGCTTGTCGCGTACCTTGGAGGACAGCGCGGTGGGATCGTCCATGGTCTTGTCGCTGGTGGCGTAGACGTGGTCGATCAGGTCGCCCATCTCGTTCTGGCGGATCGGATCGCCCATATGCAGGCCGAGCACGTAGTAGATCGCGTTAGACAAGGCATCCGAATAGAGCTGGGTGCACAGGCCCCGGACCAGCACGAAACCGCGCCCATAGTCCACGTCCGCGCCCCATGATTCGACGGCATCGGCGCAGGCGACCAGCGGATATTCCTCGGCAGTGACGGTGCGCAGGTCCGGGTTCTCGGCCAGGAAGCGGGTACCCAGCTGCTCCAGTTCGGCAACCTGATCGTCCGAGAGCATGTAGATCCACTCGTCGGTAGCGGCCAGTCGGTCTCCGCGCCATGCGGCAGCAGTGGTGACGGGCGGGACGGCCTCCAGCGGCGCGGGAGCGGAACTGGCCATGCTTCGTGAGTCCTTCTCTGGGTCTGTAGCTATTGCCGGAGACCCTAGGCGGAATGCCACAATGTGACTTGGCGAGCGATGCCCGAAACCTTTTCCCCATGCGCATCCCATGATCGAACGGACTTCGATTGCGCAGGACAGAAATAGAACATAATATGAACATATGTTCGATTCGAGTCGCCTCAAACGTGCCGCGAGCCTCGTGCAGCCCTCTCTTGAGGGCTGGCCCGAGGCGCCTTTGCAGCAGGACGGCGTTCACGAATTCTACGCCGCCGGCGCTCAGGACGGCAGCGCCGCACTCGCCCTGGCCCTGCTTTGCGTGGTTCAGGGCACGGTCCAGAGATGCAGGCCAAGCGGACCGCTGATCTGGCTGCGTCTGGCAAAGGGCAAGCAATCCCGGCAGCGCCCTTATGCGCCCGGCCTTGCCGAACTCGGCATCGATCCCGCCGCGATAGTGCTGATGCGCCTGCCCGATATCCAGAGCCTGCTGCGCGCGGGTGTGGACTGCGTGCGGCACGGCGGCGCGGCAGCGGTGGTGATGGAGATGGACGGGCGCGCGCCAACCTTCGATCTTACCGCTTCCCGCCGTCTCGCGCTGGCGGCGGAACAGAGCGGCACCATGGTGATGATCGTGCGCAGCGGCGCCGAACCGACGCCCAGCGCCGCCCATACCCGCTGGCAAGTGGCCAGCGCGCCCTCGGTGCCCCTGCCCGCCGATGCACCGGGAGGTCCGGTGTTCGACATTACCCTGCTGCGCCGGCGCGGCGGGCGAGAGGGACTCAACCTGCAACTGGAATGGGATCGTGAGCGAGGCACCTTCCGAGCACCGATACCTGGCCGAGCGCCGATACTTGGCCGCCCGCCGCTATCTGGCGATCTATCTGCCCTTCCTGCCGTCCGAACGGGCGATGCGGGAAGGCGCAGCGCCGCCTGACGCGGCTTTCGCCCTCATCGCGAAGCAACGCGGGGCGCAGCGCATCATGGCACTGTCCCCCGCCGCGCTTTCGCTCGGCCTTTCGGCGGGGATGATGCTGGCCGACGCCCGCGCGCAGGAACCCGACCTTGTCGCGCTGGAGCATCGCCCCGAAGCGGACAATGCCCTGCTGCTGCGCGTGGTCGAGGCCTGCGAGCGTTACACGCCGATGGTCGCCCCCGATGGCGAGGACGCAATGGTGCTAGACCTCACCGGCTGCTTCGACAGTCTGGAAATGGACGAAACCGGCGTGCGGAACGATCTCGTAACCCGCCTCTCCCGGCTGGGTCTGCGCGCACTGGCCGCCTCAGCCGCAACCCCGGATGCGGCGCTCGCGCTCGCCCGCTTCGGCAAGAGCAGCTTGCGCGAACTGCCGGTGAGCGCGCTCGCCCTGGGAGAAGACGCCCACCTCGCCCTGCGACGGGCGGGGCTGCGCACTGTCGGACAACTCGCGGACCGCCCCCGCGCGCCTCTCGCCGCCCGGTTCGGCAAGGCCATGTCGATCGCGCTCGCCCGCCTGCTGGAGGAGCAGGATCGGCGCATCACCCCGCACCGCACCCTGCCCCCGATCTGGGTGGAGCAGCGTTTCGCCGAACCGATGGCAACGGTCAAACCCCTGCTCGGCGTGATCGAATGGCTGGCCGGACAGGCGCGGGATCTGCTCGTCGCGCGCGGACGCGGGGGGCGCCGCTACGAAGTCTCCCTGTTTCGCACCGACGGTCATATCGCCCGGCTGGCGGTAGACAGCGGCTTGCCCCTGCGCGAACCTGCCGATGTCGTGCGGCTGTTTCGCGAACGCATCGAATCGCTGGCCGATCCGCTCGATCCGGGATTCGGCTACGACCTGCTGCGCCTTTCCGTTCCGCTGCATGAAGACGTATCGGAGGGACAGGTTCGGCTGGATGAAGAGACCTCCGGCAAGCCGGACCTCGCCCCCTTGCTGGACCGCTTGCAGGTACGCTTCGGGGCCGAATGCCTTCACCGCTTCGCCCCGCGCGATGAACATTTGCCGGAATATGCAGACCGCCTCGTACCCGCCGCTTCGGCCCCACAATCCTGGCCCCAGCCGGAAGTGGGCGAACCGCCCCTGCGCCCGCTGTTCCTGTTCGACCCGCCCCAGCCTGTCACCGTCCTGGCCGAAGTGCCCGACGGCCCCCCGCGCCGGTTCGGCTGGCAGGGCCGGCAACACCGGGTCGTGCGGCAGGAAGGTCCGGAGCGCCTCGCCTATCCCTGGTGGAAGACGGTCGAGGCCACAGGCCCCACCCGCGACTACTATCGGATAGAGGACGAGGACGGCCGCCGCTTCTGGCTGTTCCGCCACGGCCTTTACGGCAGCGAGAAGACCGATCCCCGCTGGTATCTGCACGGCGTCTTCGCATGAGTGCGGACACGCCGCCTTATGTCGAATTCGCCACGACGACGGCCTATTCGTTCCTGCGCGGCGCCAGCACACCGGGTGAGATGGCGCTCTGGGCCATGGCCCTCGGCCACCCCGGTATCGGCATCGCCGATCGTAATACCGTGTCCGGCGTCGCCCGCGCCCTCGCCGCGCTGCGCAAGTTCGCGGAAAAAGCCGAGGCGGAGGGCGAGACCCTGCCCGATTTCCGCCTCATGGTAGGCGCAAGGCTGGTCTTTGCCGACGACACGCCAGAAATCCTCGCTTATCCGACCACCCGCTACGGCTGGGGCCGCCTGACTCGCCTGCTCACCACTGGCAACTTGCGCACGACCAAGGGAAACTGCGTACTGCACCTCGACGACCTGCTCGCCTTCCTGGAGGACATGCAACTGATCGTCGCCACGCCCGCCTCAGACGACCTCTTGCGCCGACTCTGGGATGCAGCCCCCGGCAAGGTGTGGCTGGGTGCGACGATGCTGCGGCAAGGCCGCGACGCCCGCCGCTTAATGGCCCTGCGCGAACAGGCCGCCATGACCGGCGTGCCGCTGATCGCCATCAACGACGCGCAATACGACAAGCCAGAGAACCGCCCCCTCCACGACGTCATGACCGCGATCCGCGAGAAAACCACGGTGCAGGCCGCCGGCCGCCGCCTCGCCGCCAATGCCGAACGGCACCTGAAACCCGCTGCCGAAATGGCACGCCTCTTCGCCGCCGCCCCCGAAGCGATCGCCGCCACCCAGGACTTCATGAACGGCATCGCGTTCAAGCTCGACGACTTGCGTTACCAATATCCGCACGAGCCGGTGCCCTATGGCTATACCGCGCAAGGCTGGCTGACCGAACTTGTCTGGAGCCGGGCAAGCGACCTCTATCCGCAAGGCACTCCCGACAAGCTGACCGGGCTGCTCGCCGGGGAACTGGAGATCATCGGGAAGCAGCAGTACGCCGCCTACTTCCTCACCGTCCACGATATCGTCCAATGGGCGCAAGGGCAGGGCATCCTCTGCCAGGGGCGCGGCTCGGCGGCCAATTCCGCTGTCTGCTTCATCCTCGGGGTCACAGCCGTCGATCCCGTGAAACACAGCCTCCTGTTCTCCCGCTTCATCTCCACCGAGCGCAAGGAACCGCCGGATATCGACGTCGATTTCGAGCACGAGCGACGTGAAGAGGTGATGCAGTACATCTACAAGCGCTACGGCCGGGACCGCGCCGGGATCGCCGCCACGGTGATCCACTACCGCTCGCGCAGCGCCGCCCGCGACACCGGCAAGGCGCTGGGCCTGAGCGAGGACGTAACCGCCCGTCTCGCCAGCACTGTCTGGGGCAGCTACGCCGCCAAATACGATCGGAACCGCTGCCTCGAAGCCGGACTTGACCCCGACAACCCGACGATCGCGCGGGTCAATCGCTTCACCGAAGCGATTCTGGAGTTCCCCCGCCACCTTTCCCAGCATGTCGGCGGTTTCGTCCTGACTCAGGACCGGCTCGACGAGACCGTGCCGATCCACAACGCCGCCATGGAAGACCGCACCTTCATAGAATGGGATAAGGACGACATCGACACGCTCGGCCTGATGAAGGTCGATATCCTGGCGCTCGGCATGCTGACCTGCATCGGCAAGGCTTTCGCGATGATCGAGACTCACATCGGCCGCCAGTATCAGCTGAACTCGGTGCCGGGTGACGAGGAAGACCAGAGGAACAACCCACCCCATGTCCGCGCCGTCTACGAGATGCTCCAGCGCGGCGACAGCATCGGCGTCTTCCAGGTCGAGAGCCGCGCCCAGATGAACATGTTGCCCCGGCTGAAACCGGAGAATTTCTACGATCTGGTCATTCAGGTCGCCATCGTTCGGCCCGGCCCGATTCAGGGGGACATGGTCCATCCCTATCTGCGCCGCAGGCAAGGGATCGAGAAGGTGGAATTTCCTTCTCCCGCCCCGCCGCATGACCCCAGGGAACTCCACGAGGTGCTAGGCAAGACACTGGGCGTTCCCCTGTTCCAGGAACAGGCGATGAGGCTGGCCATCACCGCCGCGAACTTCTCCGATGCCGAAGCCAACCAGCTCCGCCGCGCCATGGCGACTTTCCGCAATCTCGGCACCATCGACTCCCTGCGCGGCAAAATGGTCGGCGGGATGATCGCACGCGGATACCAGCAGGACTTCGCCGAGCGCTGCTTCAGGCAGATCGAGGGTTTCGGCAGTTATGGCTTCCCGGAAAGCCATGCCCTCGCCTTCGCGCGGCTGGTGTGGGTCTCGGCCTATATCAAACACCACTACCCGGCCGTTTTCGCCGCAGCCTTGCTCAATTCGCAGCCCATGGGCTTCTACGCCCCGGCCCAGATCGTGCGCTGCGCACATGAGCACGGCGTGGAAGTCCGCCCCGTCGATGCGAACCACAGCGAATGGGATTGCACGCTGGAGCGGAATGCGAAAGGCAAACTCGCGCTGCGGCTGGGCCTGCGCCAGATCAGCGGATTTCGCGAGGATTGGGCCGACGGTATCAAGGCGCACCGCCCTTACACCAACCTCGAAGACCTCGCCCGGCGTGCCGGCCTGCCCCAGCGTGCGCTCAACCTTCTGGCCGATGCCGATGCCTTGCGATCGATCGGTCTGGACCGGCGTGAAGGCCTGTGGGAAGCGCGCCGCACACCTACCGGAGAGTTGCCGCTTTTCGCCGCCGCCCGCGCCCGCGAACTGGGTGAGGAGCCGCCTGCGGCCCTGCCCGCCATGCCGCTTTCCGAACAGGTCGCGGCCGACTACCAGACGACGCGCCTCTCGCTGAAGGCCCATCCGATGAGCTTCCTGCGCCCGTTCTTCGCGGCAGAAGGCGTACTGAGATGCACTGAACTGGCACAGAAGAAGGGCAAGCACGTCAAAGTCGCCGGAGTCGTGCTGGTTCGTCAGCGTCCTGGAGAGGGCAATGCGATCTTCGTCACGCTGGAGGATGAAGAAGGGATCGCCAACGTGGTGATCTGGGCCCGGCTGTTCGAAACCTATCGCCGCGAAGTCATGGCCGCGCGGCTCATGGTAGTGGAGGGTATCGTCCAGGTCAGCCCCGAAGGCGTCGTCCACCTCATGGCCCAGCGCATCCACGATCGCTCCGCGGAACTGGCCCGGCTGTCGGAAGTTCACGAAACCGACCCGCCACTCTCGCGCGCCGATGAGGTGGTGCGCCCGCAGCATCCGCGCAATGTGCGAATCCTGCCGCGATCACGCGACTTTCACTGAACCGTCGATGGAGGAAATGGTGCACCCGACAGGATTCGAACCTGTGGCCTCTGCCTTCGGAGGGCAGCGCTCTATCCAGCTGAGCTACGGGTGCAGTGCTGGGGCGACTAGCAGAGCCTGCGGAGGACTACCAGCGCCAAATCAATCCATATCGTCATGGGCTTGGGAAAACATGGGGACGGATATCCCTCCGCCCCGCGCATACCCGCAGGGATCGCTTGAAAGTTCCCTCTATGTTCTTATGATGAAGGCATGGCCGACGCTGATTCCCCCCTCGCACCGCCGCTGACTTCGTTCGTTGCCAACGACGTCGCACGCGGAATCGGGCGACTTTTCGCCCGCAACGATATCTGGTGCCTGTCGGAAATGCCGCTGCGCTGCGGGCGCCGGGCGGATCTCATGGGGATCGACGCCAAGGGCCATGTCATCATCGTCGAGATAAAGGTATCCCGCGCCGACCTGCTCGGCGACGGGAAGTGGACCGACTATCTCGACTATTGCGACCGTTTCTACTGGGGCCTGCCGCCCTCGATCGACCGTGCGCCGCTGGAAACCGAGGCTTTTCTGCCGGAGCAATGCGGCGTGATCGTGGCCGACGGTTATGACGCGGAAATCCTGCGCCCTGCCCCGCTGCGCCAGCTTGCCGCCGCCCGTCGCAAGGTGGAGACGGAGAGGCTCGCGCGCGCATCGCTCCGGCGACTCGTCACGCTCGGTGATCCGCAGACGCTCAAATGGGGGAACGAGACGGCGTGAAAATGCAGGGCCTCACGGCCCCGCATTTCCCGAATTCGAAAGCGGCGCTACCGGCTCAGTGAACGAAGCGCGCGATGACGTCGCGGTAGGAACGGCTGACTTTCACCTGCGCGCCCGAATCGAGCACGAGGAAGCATTCGCCGTTGGTGTGCGGCTTGACCTGGCGAACCTGGTTGAGGTTGACGATGGTCGAGCGGTGAACGCGCTGGAACACGCGCGGGTCCAGGCGGCGTTCGAGATCCTTCATCGTTTCGCGCAGGATCAGCGAATTGTCGGCAGTGCGGATGCACATGTAATCGCCGGCCGCTTCGATATGCTCGATCGAATCGACATCGATGCGGAAGATCTGGCCGCGATCCTTGATGTTGATGAGCTTCTCGTAGCGGTCCGCGTTGGGATCGGCTTCCTCGGGGATGTGATCGATCGCATCGGGCGCCACTTCGGCCAGCACCGTCTTGAGCTTTTCCGCCTCGTCCGACGAACGCTTCTCGGCAAGGCGCTGGCGCACGCGGGCGAGGGTATCGTCGAGCTTGGTCTCGTCCACCGGCTTCATCAGGTAGTTCACCGCGTTCGCCTCGAAGGCGCGGACGGCATGTTCCTGATAGGCGGTGACGAAGACGAACAGCGGCGGTTCGATCTCCATGACCCCCTTCACCACCGAGAACCCGTCGAAACCGGGCATCTGGATGTCGAGGAAGACGAGGTCAGGCTTTTCGGTCTTGATCTTGCGGATGGCCTCGCGGCCGTTCGAGCAGGTGTCGATGATCTCGACATCAGGATACTTCTCCAGACGAAGCTGAAGGCCCTGGATGGCGAGTTTCTCGTCGTCGACGAGGATCGTGCGAATGGTCATCAGTTACTTTCTCCGGCCCGGCTAACGCACGTGGGCCAAATATGTTTCATCGCGCGGCGAAAACAGGCTGCCGCGGCTGCTCGATCATGTCTTCCGGGGTGGGTTGGCGCTCGGCGGGAAGTTCGATGAGCACCGCGAAGCCGCCCTCGATCGGTTCGATCGTCTCGAAACGGTGGTGTTCACCATAGGCTTGCGAAAGGCGGTCGCGAATGTTCGCCAGGCCAACGCCGGTGGAGACCGGCTCCCCTCCATCGTAAGTCATGCCCGACAACCTGTTGTCCGTCGTCGGACTTTGCAAGCCCGGCCCGGTGTCCGAGACGGTGATGCGAAGCATCGGCCCGACGAGTTGCGTGGTGATGGTGATCTCAGCCCCGGATTCCTGCGGAGTCACGGCATATTTGATCGAATTTTCCACCAACGGCTGAAGCAGCAGCGAAGGCAGCAGGCAGGTTTCGGTTTCCGGATCGATATGGAAGGTGGTGCGCAGCCGTTCCTCGAATCGCATGAGTTCGATGTCGAGGTAGAGTTCAAGCGTCTCCACCTCGGTTGCCACGGTAACACGAGCCGAGGGCTTGTTCACCAGAGTATAGCGCAGGAACGACGAAAGGCGGCTGAGCATGGCATTGGCCGGCTCGGTCTGCTTGAGCAGGACCAGCGTGGAAATCGAGTTCAGCGTGTTGAACAGGAAGTGCGGATTGAGCTGGTAACGCAGCATCGCAAGCTGGGCCTGCGTTGCCTGGTTCTCCAGCCGGATCATCTGGTCGTTCTGCTCTTCCACCTGAAGGTAGAAATTGATCGCGTAGTAAAGCGCCGACCATGCCCCCAGCAGCGTCGCGTCGAGGTAGAACACCCCGAGGAACAACTGGGTGAAGCTCGCATCGCTGTCCGTTCGGTAGAGCGAGATCACCCAGGCATCGATGAAGGCGTGCAGGCCCACCGCAAACGGCAGGATCAGCGCGGTCAGCCCCCAGGTCACCAGCGCGCGCCGCGTTATCAGCGTGCGATAGACCACCGACAGCACCAGCGAGATCGAGAAGCCAGTGATCGTCGCGATCAGCACCAGCACCAGCGAGGTCAAAGGCTGGGAATTGGCGATCGTGGACATCGTGCGGAGCAGCATGGCGCCACCCCACCCGACGAACTGGAGACGCCAGAAGGCCTTGTCCTTGTTGGCGAAGAAGGGGATCGGTTGGATCGGCAGCACGCTCATGCACGCTTCCTAGCCGAAATCGGTGCCGGGCGGAAACTGCCGAAAATGCGGAAAGACTCCTTCCTCAACCGCCGCGTGCTTCGGACACCGCATCCGATAGCTGGTCCACGCCGACCGCGCCGGAAATCAGCCGCTCACCCGCGACCCAGCTCGGCGTGCCGCTGAAGCCCAGCCGGCTGGCGATTTCGAGGTTGCGCGAAAGCTCCTGCTCCACCGCCGGGCCGGCCGCGACCTTGCGGGCGCGCTCCAGGTCGAGTCCGGCCTGCCGGGCGGCGGCCTCGATGCTCTGCGCATCGACCTGCCCCATGGCGAACATGGCATCGTGGAACTGCGAATACTTGCCCTGCTCGGCGGCGGCGAGCGCCATCTTCGCGGCAGCCGGACTTTCCGGCCCGATGATCGGCAGTTCGCGCACGACGATGCGCAGGTCCGGGTTCTTCTTCAGGAGCTGGGCCACGTCGGGCAGGCTGCGGCGGCAGTAACCGCAGGCATAGTCCGTGAATTCGACCAGCGTCACCTTGCCTTGCGGATTGCCCAGCACCGCGCCGGGGAACGGCGTCTCCACGTTCTGGCGCACGCCGGCAAGTTGCTGGCTGGCCTGCTTGCGCTGCAGATTCTCCATCGCCTGCGGCAGGATTTCGGGATGTTCGAGGATATAGTCGTGAACGATCTTCTCGATCGCCGGGCGGCCGCCGAACCAACCGCCCACGCCGACCAGAGCGACGCATCCTGCGATCACTGCGAATTTCGTGCCACTACCCATTTGTCTTTTCCAGAATCCCGTAATGTGTCCAGCCGCCCTAGCGGCGCTTCCTGGAACGTTCCAGTTCGGCGCGCGCCTGCATCTCGATATCCTGCGCGCGCAGCCAGTCCGGCGAGCCTGTAGGCAGGCCGGTTTCGGCCGCCTGCGCATTCATCAGCGCGGCATCCATCTGGCCCGTCAGCGATTGCTGTTCCGCGCTGGCGAGCCGGGCGCGCGGCATATCGCCGTTGGCGGCATAGATGGTGCCGAGCTGGTACCATGTGAACGGGTTCTCCCGGTCGCGCGCCACCGCGTTCTTCAGCACCGACTGCGCCTCGGCGAAATGGGCCGGGTCTTCGGTGGCGATCAGGGCGTGGCCGAACAGCGTGGCGATCAGCGGCTGGTAGCCGGTCAGTTCGGTCGCCTTGCGCAGCGGCACCAGGGCCTCCGCCGCCTGGCCCGATTCGAGCAGCACCTGCCCCTTCAGTTCCAGGAAATAGGGATCGTCGGGATCGACCATCAGCAAGGCATCGGTCTCGGCGCGGGCGCGATCGAGCTGCGACTGGCGGTGATAGGCATAGGCGCGGGCGTAATGCGCGGGCACCGAATTGTCCGTCTCGGGATAGACGCGCAGCACGTCGCGCGGCTCGGCCAGATAGCCGAACAGCTTGGCCTTCATCCGCACGAAGCGCTGTTGCAGCTTGGCATCGTCCGGCTTGGACCAGGCCGGGTCCTTTTCGTAGACGTCCTGCAAGGTCTGGATGCGGTCGCCGGTGAGGGGGTGCGTGGAGTAGAACTCGTCACCGTCCTGCGCCCGGTAGCCGTAGCGGAACTCGAGGTTCTGGAGCTTCTTGAAGAATTCCACCGAACCGCGCCCGCTGATGCCCGCCGTGGACAGGTATTGCGCGCCCGCCGCATCCGCCGAGGCCTCCTGCGAGCGGCTATAGGCGAGGTACTTGCCCATGGCCGCCTGCTGGCCCGCCATGATGACGCCCATCGCCGCTTCGCCGCCGCCCACGGCCGCGGCCGCCGCGCCCAGCAGGAGCGAGAGAATCGAGATATTGGTGGCCGGCTGCGCGCCCTGGTTCAGCACGGCGTGGCCGCCGGTGACATGGCCCAGTTCGTGCGCGATCACGCCCTGCACTTCGGCGGCGGTATCGGCCTGGTTGATGAGCCCGCTGTTGACGTAGACCGCCTGCCCGCCCGCCACGAAGGCGTTCACCGAGGAATCGTTGACGAGGACGATATCGACATGGCCGGGATCGAGCCCCGCCGCCGTGATGAGCGGTCGCGACATGTCCTTGAGCAGGGCTTCTGTTTCCGCGTCGCGCAGGATCGACTGTGCGCTTGCCGGCGCGGCGGACCAGCCGAGCAGCGCCAGGGAACTCAGGACGAGTGCGGCAATTCGCGCGAAGGGCATGCTCTCTCTTGGGGCTTTGCGGCCTGAACCGGTGCTGAAGCGGCGCGTCTCGCGCTTGGCCGCAGCCTAGCGGCGCGCCTCGCCGTTGCAAGGCGCGATCGCGCGCCGTTCAACCGAGCAGGTGGCGGGCGGCCCGGCGAAGAAGGGCCTCGTCATCGCTCACTTCGCCAAGGAAGCGCAGTTCGCCATGCTCGTCCCGGCGCGCGACCAATACGGTGAATTCGCTGGACCGGCCGATTTCCTCCTCCGCGCGCGGCGAAAGCCCGCGAAGGCCGCGAACAAGCCGCTCATGCCGGGAAAGGCTCGGAGACTCCTTCTCCCCCTCCGCGCGGCGAAGGCGGCGCTCGTCGCGCACCAGCGCCTTGATGCCGCCTTCCGTCCCGGCGATATGCGCAGCAAGCCTGCCGCATTCGAGGCCGAGCCGCATGCCGTGGGCGATCACGGCGGCAAATTCGGTCAGGCGGGTCTTGTCGTAGTCCGTCCCGAAGACGAGCTTGACCAGCGGAACCAGCGGCGCGCGGTCCTGCACCTTGAGACCGGCATCCTCGACAAGCGCGGCAAGGTCCTGCGGTGCATCGGCAGCGGCCAGCGCAAAATCGTAGGCCCTGCCCAGCGCCGCATAAAGCGCCTGCCGCGAACGATCCTCGCTGCCCATGGCAGCCCGCGCCAGTTCGCGCGCGGAAGCCAGCCAGTCCGCCAGTTCCATATCCGCCGTGAGTTCGAGCACATCGGCATCTAACCGGTCCAGATCGAGCACACCGCTGCCGAGCGTGATCGGCGATTCCAGAATTCCTTCCCCGCCGAACGCCACCTGAGGCAGCCGGTCCGTCAGCGACAGCACCTGCTCCACCGGCCCGTCGGCCCATTCCCCCAGCAACGCTTCCCGGCGCGGCGGCAGGTCGAGCGGCCCGAGTTCGGCACCGGGTTCGCCCAGCGTCTCGTCCACCGCGCGCATCAGCATGTCCGTGCTCGACTGGTCGGCGAGCTGCTTCCAGTTGATGACGCCGTAGATGCAGTCGATGGCGTCATGCCCGCGCGAAAAGGGCAGCAGGATGCCGCGATAGAGGATCGTCGCCCCGCGCTGGTTGACGAATTCGGCCTCGAACCCGATCGGCGCCTGATTCGCGAGGATCTGCATGTAGTGATCGGTAATGCGCGACAGCAGCGACCGACTCGGCACGTCGTCCAGCCGGTGAATCGCGCCCAGGGCGCCGCATTCCCCGGCGAGTTCGGCGCCGAGCCAGGCCACCGCCGGATTCTCGATCCCCGCCGAGAAATCGAGCAGGACGCTGTTGGGGCCGAAATCGGGAAGCGTTTCGGGATGAAGCTGGGCGATATCGGGGAACGGTCGGTCCTCGAGCAGGCTGGCCCAGAAATTGTAGGCCCGCACCTGCATGCGGCGCTCGTCCTGGCCGACCGGCGCAACGATCCGGTCGCGCGCGTCGTCGTCGTCGCCGGAGAATCCCGTCGTCGCCCCGTCCGGATCGGAAAACTGGCCGCGCAACGTATCCATCGAAAGCCCCCGCACATTCAACGGCATCGCTTGTCGCGCAACATGGTGAATTAAAGGTTTAGGCCCGGCCGCGTTGCCCTACGCGATCAGGTCGGACGCAGGACACCTTCACCGAGCCGGGGCAGCGGGGCCAGGAAGCGCAGCACCACGAAAGAAACGATGAGGAAGATCGAGGCGGCGTGCAGCGCGAAGGCAAGGTCGCGCCAGTCCGCCAGCGCGCCCCAGGTCCATGCGCCGAGCGCCATGCCGCCGAACGTCACCGCCTGGTAGATCGACAGGCAGCGGCCGAGGATATCGTCGGGAGAACGCAGCTGGACCGCCGTGTTGAGCGTGGTCAGGATCAGCACCCATGCCATGCCCGCCACGAAAGCGGCCGGGAGCGCGTAGATCAGTTCATGCGCGACCGCGACGAGCGAGAACGAGAAGACGAACATCGCCGATCCGAGGGCCAGAATTCCCTCCAGTCCCAGCATCCGGCGAATCTTGCCGATGAACGGCGCGGTTACGATCGAGCCTATGCCGAACAGGCCGAGCATGATCCCGAAGTCGATCTCGGTGCCGTGCATCGAATCGTTGATGACGGCGGGCAGCAGCCCCTGGTAGGCGGCAAGGCTGAAGCCCAGCGCAAAGCCGCGAATGAGCAGGCGGCGCAGCGGCCGGTTGCCGAAACAGAACCGCAGGCCGGTGGCCACCGCAGGCAGGATCGGGCGGCGGTTTATCTGGCGGGCTTCCGGCTTCCACCAGAGCAGCACGCAGATCAGGCCGACATAGCTGACCGCATTGATCGCAAAGGCGAAAGACACGTTCCACAGGGAGATCAGCAGGCCGCCCACCGCAGGGCCGATCGAGCGCGCGATGTTGAACGATATCGAATTCAGCGCGATCGCCTGCGGCAGCTTGTCATGATCCACCTGCTGGCGCACCGAAGCCTGCCAGGCCGGTGAATTGAGCGCGGTTCCCGTTCCCACGCTGAGCGTGAAGGCAAGCAGCAGGAACGGGGTCAGCCAGCCCGCATAGGCCATGATGGCCAGTGCCGCCGAAACCACCAGCATGCCGATCTGCGCTGCCAGCATGACGATGCGGCGATCGAAGTTGTCGGCGATGGCCCCGGCAAAGACGCCGAACAGCATGATCGGCACCGTGGCGGAGGCCTGCACCAGCGCCACGAGCTGGTGCGAAGGGGTCAGTTCCGTCATCAGCCAGGCCGCGCCCACGCCTTGCAGGGTGGAACCGAGGTTGGAGAACAGGTTGGCGATCCAGATCGCGCGGAACACCGGATACCGGAACGGCGAGAACGTGCCGTGTACGGGCGGCGGAACCAGGTCCGCGGTGGCCGTTTCAACCACCTCCTCGACGATGTCCTCTTCCCTGCTCACCGCTCCGGGGTAAGCGGCAGGATCGGGAGCGGCAAGCGCTTTAAATACTGCGCTGTGGCTGCCGCAAATTATCCATGCAGACTACAGGAGATAGCGCATCCTGATCGCGAGGCGGACGTCGGCCCCGCCCACGTCGAACGCGGCCTTCTCGAAGCTGGGCGGCCCCATCCGCACCGGCGCATCCCGGGAAAACCCGAATCCCTCGCGCGGCATCATCAGCGCGGTGTCGAGCTTGCCATTGCCGTTCTCGTCATGAATCAGCGAGATGGCATAGCGCCCCTCGGGAACCCTGCCGAAATCCAGCGTGACCGGCCCCGTCACGGCAACGGTAAGCTTGCGCGCGGCGGGATCCTTCTCGCAATTGGGGAAAGCCTTGGGATTGGTGGTGAGACAGGCCAGTACCTGCCCCTTCTGCGAGCGCAGCGCGGTGACCGCCACGCTCACATCCACTCCCGGTGCTGCGGCCCCACCGGCCAGCGGCGCGCAAAGCAGCAGGATCAGGGCGCCGAAACGCCCCGGTCGGTTCCGCACAGATGATCCCAGAAGCGAAAATAGAGGCCGTAATTGCATCGGTATAGCTCGTGATGGCGGTGATGATGGCTCGCCGTTATCAGCCAGTGGCCGATGCGCGAATAGACGAGGGCGCGGGGGAACATCTCCCAACCCATGTGATTGGCGATTCCCATCACCGTCATGATCGTCAGCACCAGCGCGAGCATGCCGACGTGGATCGGCACGACGAACACGAGCGCGGGAACCACCACGGCGCCGGTCACGGCCTCCAGCGGGTGAAAGCTCATCGCTGCCCAGGCGGTGGGCGGCTTGCTGGCGTGATGGACGGCATGCATCGCCCGGAACACCTTCGGCCGGTGCATCCAGCGATGGGTCCAGTAGAACCAGGTGTCGTGAAGGAAGAGATAGAGCAGCAGCGAAAGCGGCATCCACCACAAGGGGCGGGCCAGCGGATCGGTGTAGATCAGGGTCCAGCCATGGGCCTGCCAGCCCCAGGCGACCACGCCTGCCGGAATGCCGTAAATCGCCGAGGAGGCCAGCGACCAGCCGATCTCGGCCCTGATCTGGCGGTCCATGCCCCGATAGAGGCCCGGGCGCACCCGCGCGGTAACCCATGCGAAGAGACCCGAGGTCCCGAGATAGCGCAATCCCACGATCGCCGTCATCGTGACGGCTGAAACGCAGAGCGCCCAGAGGCCGGGACCGGAAATCGATGGCATGGCCGGGGCTTATGCGCCCGCGCCCGGCCCGTGGCTAGGGCGGCCCCAAAAGAAAAGGATGCAGAAAGGCCCGAGCCCCTGCATCCCTTCCCTTACGATCCGGTGCGATCCGGGTCGGCGATCAGCTCGCGCGGCGGACGGCGCCCTTGTGCGTGCCGACGGTCTTGGCGCCGCGCGGACGGAAACGACGCTTGCGCTCGCCCTGGTCCTCGGCGCCATGCTCACGGCGTTCGCCGCGCGGGGCATCGCTGCGCGGACGGTCGTCCCGGCGACGGTCGTCGCCACGGCGCTCGCCGGTACGCTCGCCCTGCGGACGATCGCTGCGATCGCGGCGCGGCTGCTGGCTGCGGTTGCGATCGCCGCCGCGTTCGTTGCGGTTGCCACCGCGACCGGCACCCTGCGGGGCGGCGGGAGCCTGGCGCGACGGCGCGGGCAGGCGGGCCGCCTGCTTCTGGAAATCCTCGGGCAGGCCAAGGGCAGCCAGCTTGACGCGGGTCAGCTTCTCGATGTCGCGGATATAGGGCTTCTCGTCCGGCGCGACGTAGCTGATCGCAACGCCATCGGCGCCGGCACGCGCGGTGCGGCCGATGCGGTGGACGTACTGTTCGGCAACGTTCGGGATTTCGAAGTTGTAGACGTGGCTGACGCCGCTGACATCGATGCCGCGTGCGGCGATGTCGGTGGCCACGAGGACGCGCACCGTACCCTGGCGGAAGCCGCCGAGCGCTGCGGTGCGCTGGGCCTGGCTCTTGTTGCCATGGATCGCGGCAGCCGGGATGCCGGCGGCGACAAGGTGGCGGACGACGCGGTCGGCGCCGTGCTTGGTGCGGGTGAAGACCAGCGCACGGTCGATCGCGCCGTGCTCCGCCTTTTCGGCGGCGTCTTCGGCCAGGCCGTCACGCAGGCTGAGGGTAAGCAGCGCCTGCTTCTCGGCCTGGTTGATGAAGGTGGCGTACTGTTCGACGCGCTCGGCCGTGGTCGACTGCGGGGCGACTTCGACCTTGACCGGGTTGTTGATGAACTGCTTGCCCAGTTCGGCAATCGCCTGCGGCATGGTGGCCGAGAAGAACAGGCTCTGGCGCTGCTTGGGCAGGAGCGCGGCAACGCGCTTGAGCGGGACGATGAAGCCGAGGTCCATCATCTGGTCGGCTTCGTCGAGCACGAAGATCTCGACATGGCGCAGGGTCAGCGCGCGGCTGTCGATCAGGTCGAGCAGGCGGCCGGGCGTGGCAACGAGGATGTCGGTGCCGCGCTCAAGCGCACGGGCCTGCTTGCCGGCGGGCACGCCGCCGAAGATGCACTGGACCGAAAGGTTCAGGAACTTGGCATAGCCGCGCATGTTGTCGGCGATCTGCGCCGCCAGTTCACGGGTCGGCGAAAGCACCAGCATGCGGCAGCCGGCGTTCTGGCGCGGCTTGGGATCGCTGGCGAGGCGGTGCAGCGAAGGCAGCGAGAACGCGGCGGTCTTGCCGGTACCGGTCTGCGCGATGCCGAGAATGTCGCGGCCCTCGAGCAGCGCGGGAATCGACTGGCGCTGGATCGGCGAGGGATCAGTGTAGCCCTTGGCCGCGAGCGCACGGAGAATCGGCTCGGCCAGACCAAGTTCGGAGAAATAGGACATGTGTCACTTTCACAAGGTGCGGGGCACGCGGAAGGTTCTTGGCCCGCGCACACAGCAAGGTGTCGTTACGGGCGACCCTGCGTGAAGAAGGAAGCTTGTTCAAAAGGACAACCGCTCGTCCGGGCCGGTCCGCATCGGGACGTCACGCTGCTCTCGGATTGCGGCAGGGAAGTACCCTACGCGCCGGTCGTCGGGGGCCATTTAGTGTGCACTTCGATAAAACGCAAGATAATTGCGTAAGTCGGCAGAGACGTTGCCGGCAAGCCCCGCCGGCTCAGGCCGAGAATCGGCGGGCGCGGTCTGCCAGGCGTTCCACCGCGGCCTCGTGGATCGCGGGCGAGCTGACCAGCACGCCAAAGGCGCGGGGGTCGTGCTTGTTGTAATTGAGAGGCTTGCCGAAAGCATCGGTCACGGCGGCGCCTGCCTCGCGTGCGATCAATCCGGCAGCGGCGATGTCCCACTCGTAACCCCAGCGCAGGGTCGCCAGCAGATCGGCCTCGTTCGCCGCGATCAACGCCATGCGCAGCGCGATCGAGTTCGGCTGGCTCACGAGCGTGAGATCGGCATCCTCGCTCGCCAGCTTCTTCGCCGGAACGCGTGCACCGGCCAGCGTCTCGCGGTGG
Source organism: Novosphingobium aeonii (assembly GCF_052279045.1). NCBI lineage: Bacteria > Pseudomonadati > Pseudomonadota > Alphaproteobacteria > Sphingomonadales > Sphingomonadaceae > Novosphingobium > Novosphingobium aeonii. The sequence continues at coordinate 568,359 of NZ_CP176832.1, forward strand.
CTGGCGCGCAGCGGCACGCCGTTGCGGCTGCTGCCCTTGCCCGCCTCGCCGTACCAGAATTCGCCGCCCGCATCGCGGCAACGCGCCGGAGCATACAGCAGGCCCAGCAACGGGCGGCGGGTGTTCACCAGCGCTACCGAGATGGCCCAGCCGTCCCTGCCGGCGATGAAATCGCGGGTTCCGTCGATCGGATCGACCAGCCAGACCAGTTCGTGCCCCTGCCGCGCGGGAGAATCGGCAGTTTCCTCGGAAAGCCAGCCCGCCGAAGGCAGCAGGCTGGAAAGTTCGCGCTTGAGAAAGGAATCGACCTCGATATCCGCAGCGCTCACGGGGCTTCCGGGCGTTTTTTCCCAGTGCTCAAGGACATGGCCGTCCCCCGGCCATCCGGCCATGGCGATACGTCCGGCTTCACGGACAATGGCTTCAAGTCTGTCGCGATCGATCATGCGCGAGTCGTTCTGGCTATCCGGACGATCTGGAGGGGTCAGGTGATCCCATTGCGCAGGGAACGGGACTTTTCAAGCGCGCAGGGATGTGCTTATGCGGCGCGGTAAAAATCGGGGCCCTCCCGCGCCTTTCCTCTGACACTCCAGCAGAAAGCGATTTCAGCAATGAACATTCACGAATACCAGGCGAAGGAACTGCTTGCCAAGTACGGCGTCGGCATTCCCGCCGGCATCGCCGCCCTCACCGTCGAGGAAGCGGTTGCCGCTGCCAAGCAGCTCCCCGGACCGCTCTATGTCGTGAAGGCCCAGATCCATGCCGGCGGACGCGGCAAGGGCAAGTTCAAGGAACTCGGCGCCGATGCCAAGGGCGGCGTGCGCCTTGCCAAGTCGGTCGAGGAAGTCGAAGCTTTCGCCAAGGAAATGCTCGGCAACACGCTCGTCACCGTGCAGACCGGTGAAGCCGGCAAGCAGGTGAACCGCCTCTACGTGACCGACGGCGTAGACATCGCCAGCGAATACTACCTGTCGATGGTCGTCGACCGCGCCACCAGCCGCGTCGCCATGATCGTGTCGACCGAAGGCGGCATGGACATCGAGGATGTTGCCCACAACACCCCCGAGAAGATCACCACAGTCACCATCGACACCGCCGCCGGCTTCCAGCCGCACCACGGCCGCGCCGTTGCCTTCGCCCTGAAGCTGACCGGCGACCTCAACAAGCAGGCGCAGAAGATCGCCAAGCAGCTTTACGAAGCCTTCGTCGCGCTCGACTGCGACATGCTTGAGATCAACCCGCTCGTCGAAACCAAGGACGGCAACCTGCTCGTCCTCGACACCAAGATGAGCTTCGATTCGAACGCGCTCTACCGTCACCCCGACGTGCAGGCCCTGCGCGACGAGACCGAGGAAGATCCGGCGGAAGTCGAAGCCTCGAAGTACGACCTGGCCTACATCAAGCTCGACGGCGACATCGGCTGCATGGTCAACGGCGCCGGCCTCGCCATGGCGACGATGGACATCATCAAGCTCAATGGTTCGTTCCCGGCCAACTTCCTTGACGTTGGCGGCGGCGCCAACAAGGAAAAGGTGACCGCGGCGTTCAAGATCATCCTGCGTGATCCGAACGTGAAGGGCATCCTCGTCAACATCTTCGGCGGCATCATGAAGTGCGACGTCATCGCCGAGGGCATCGTTGCCGCGGCGAAGGAAGTGAACCTCTCGGTTCCGCTCGTGGTTCGCCTCGAAGGCACCAACGTCCAGCAGGGCAAGGACATCCTGGCCAATTCCGGCCTGCCGATCGTCCCCGCCAACGACCTGGGCGATGCCGCCAAGAAGATCGTGGCCGAGGTCAAGAACGCAGCCTGATCCTTGGATCACACGCGATCCCATATCGGATAATGCAGCGGCGGGGGTTTACGAGCCCCCGCCGTTTGCGTTTGAAGCCGGGGTCCAAGCCTGCCTTTTCGAACTCAAAGTTATTCTGGGCCCGCCGTTTCTGCCGGGGCGATGCCACTTTTCGCGGATTTGCGATATGGCGCCCATTGTGATCCCTCGAAGGGCTCATCTCGCCGCCGGCAGGACTTGACGTATACGTCAATTGCCTATTAGGCGTGCCTTGAGTGGATTTAATCGAGCGGCTAAACAGTGCCGTGCCTGAAATGAGAGGACCCGATCAGATGAAGATCCTCGTGCCCGTAAAGCGGGTGATCGACTATAACGTGAAGCCGCGCGTGAAAGCTGACGGCACCGGCGTTGACCTTGCCAACGTCAAGATGAGCATGAACCCGTTCGACGAGATCGCGGTCGAGGAAGCCATCCGCCTCAAGGAAGCGGGCAAGGCTGAAGAGATCGTCGCTGTCTCGGTCGGCCCGGCCAAGGCACAGGACACGCTGCGCACCGCACTCGCCATGGGTGCCGACCGCGCGATCCTGATCGAAACCGATGCCGAAGTGGAACCGCTGGCCGTCGCCAAGATCCTCAAGGCGATCGTCGCCGAAGAGAATCCGGGCCTCGTGATCCTCGGCAAGCAGGCGATCGACGACGATTCGAACCAGACCGGCCAGATGCTCGCCGCGCTGCTGGGTCGCCCGCAGGGCACCTTCGCCAGCAAGGTCGAGATCGAGGGCGATCACGTTGCCGTGACCCGCGAAGTCGATGGCGGCCTTGAAACCGTCAAGCTCGCGCTTCCCGCGATCGTCACCACCGACCTTCGCCTGAACGAGCCGCGCTATGCTTCGCTGCCCAACATCATGAAGGCAAAGAAGAAGCAGCTCGATGTGAAGACCGCCGCCGATTACGGCGTCGACATCACCCCGCGCCTCAAGACCCTCAAGGTCTCCGAGCCGCCCGTCCGCTCGGCGGGCGTGAAGGTCGCCGACGTCGATGCGCTGGTCGCGAAGCTCAAGGAACTGGGCGTCGCCTGAGGGCACAGCCCGGGAAGGATTTGAAACGATGAAGACGCTCGTTTGGGTCGAACACGACAACGCGTCGGTCAAGGACGCGACGCTCCATACCGTCACCGCTGCCGCCAAGCTCGGTGAAGTCCATCTGCTGGTCGCCGGCTCCGGCTGCCGCGCCGTTGCCGAACAGGCCGCGAAGATCGCCGGTGTCGCCAAGGTCCACCTGGCCGACAACGCCGCCTATGAGCACGCCCTGGCCGAAAACCTCGCGCCGCTGATCGTCGAACTCATGGGCCACCACGATGCGTTCCTGGTGCCCGCCACGACCACCGGCAAGAACGTCGCCCCGCGCGTTGCCGCGCTGCTCGACGTGATGCAGCTTTCGGACATCCTCTCGGTCGAAGGCGAAAAGACCTTCACCCGTCCGATCTACGCCGGCAACGCCATCGCCACCGTCGAATCGAGCGACGCCAAGCTGGTCATCACCGTGCGCGGCACCGCGTTTGAAAAGGCCGCCGCCGAAGGCGGTTCGGCCGCCATCGAAGACGTGGCTGGTGCCGGTGACGCCGGTCTTTCCAGCTTCGTGGGTGCCGAACTCGCCAAGTCGGAACGCCCGGAACTGACCAGCGCCAAGGTGATCGTCTCCGGCGGCCGCGCGCTCAAGGATTCGGAAACCTTCGAACAGGTCATCCTGCCGCTCGCCGACAAGCTCGGCGCAGCTGTCGGCGCCTCGCGCGCGGCGGTCGATGCGGGCTATGTGCCCAACGACTACCAGGTAGGCCAGACCGGCAAGATCGTGGCTCCCGAAGTCTACATCGCGGTCGGCATCTCGGGCGCGATCCAGCACCTTGCGGGCATGAAGGATTCGAAGACCATCATCGCCATCAACAAGGACGAGGACGCCCCGATCTTCCAGGTCGCGGATGTCGGCTTGGTGGCCGACCTGTTCACCGCCGTGCCGGAGCTTACCGGCAAGCTCTGAGCGGCGCTGAAGGACTGAAACAACGGAACCCCGGCCAGATAATGGCCGGGGTTTTCGTTTAAGTGCAACAGTTTCCCTATATCGCCCTGGTCGGGCATCGGGGGATTCTGCATGAGATGGGTACCGAAACGGCGGGCAAGTTGGCTTGCTGCCGCCGCGTTGTTGTCGCCGGTTTCGCCAGCGCAGGCCGCTCAAGCAATCGACCTCCCGCGGAGCAGTCCATGGACTTTCCGCTACGACGCCGATTCCTGCGACATGGCCGCCGTTTTCGGGGCCGACAACCGCTCTCTCGTCATCACCTTCTCGGGATTCGCTCCGGACGAGCCTTTCCAGATCACGCTGGCCGGTGAGGGAATGGATTGGCACCTTCCCGAAGCCGAGGGCTGGATCGATCTTGGCAATGGCGCGCAACCGCGGCGCGTTACAGTTCTGAGCGCGTCGGGCGCCCATCAGGCATCCATGCTGCTCGTCACCGAAGTCGAACTGGAACCGGGGATCTCCGAAGGTGGAAACAGCACGAATTCCACGCTGACCTTCACTGCACCTTCGCGCATATCGTACAGGCTGGGAGTCAGCGGGTTCCACGATGCGATGCGCGTCATGCGGCAATGCACGGAAAATCTCGAACTCCAATGGGGCTTCAAGCCGTGGGAACAGCGTACACGCTCCCACCCCGAACCCACGCCCGGTTTCAAGGCCTGGATGCGCAAGGGCGACCATCCGGAATTCACGGTGCCTGAAGGTATCGGCGGCTTCCTGCGGTTCCGTCTCGGTGTGGATGCCGAGGGCCAGGTCACGGATTGCCATATTCAACGCGCGATCGGACCCGACAGCTTCGGCGAGCAGGTCTGCCGCCAGTTCGTCCTGCGGGGTCGTTTCATCCCCGCTCACGATGCCAAGGGCGCTCCGGTCGCGTCTTACTTCGCCGGAGCGGCCCTGTTCTGAAAATCCTGGAAGCGTGCCGCCCGGTCAGGAAACCCGCTCGAACAGATTAACGATAACCGTCTCTCCGTTTTCGCCGAGGTCGTGATTTCCGCAAGGAATGAAGCCCAGTGCTCCGGCCACCCGCTCGGAGGCTGTATTGCCCTCCTCGATCATGCAGGCAATGCGGCGTGGTCCGTGAGTCACGTCGAACCAATCCAGTACGGCGCGCATGACCTCCTTTGCCAGGCCGATTCCCCAGTGATCGTACCGGACGATCCAGCCTGCCTCGGGTACATCGTCCATGCCTTTTCCAAAGCCCCGCCAGCTATGGAACACACCGCAGTTGGCAACGATCTCGCCATTCCCGCCACGCCTGCGCACCGGGAAGGTCCCATAGCCGTGCAGCGCCCAGGACCCGCCGTTGCGCTGGAGGCGCTCGAAAACGCCCTTCTTCTCGGCTTGCGTAAGGCCGAGGAACCGCCGCGTCTCCTCATCGGCCAGCAGGCGGACCATATCGTCGAGATCGCTTGCCTGCGGCTTCCAGAGTTCGAAACGCTCGGTGACGAGCAGCGGGCCATCCAGCACGGCAAGGCTCACAGCAACTGGTCCGCAACGTGGATGCATACGCCGAACAGGCCGCCGACCAGCGTGCCGTTGATGCGGATGAACTGAAGGTCGCGGCCCACGGCGCCCTCTATGCGGTCCGTCACGGTGCGCGCATCCCAGCGCTTGACGGTTTCGGATACCAGCCTCACGATTTCCCCCCCATAGCGCGACACGATCCCGACGAGCGTGCGGCGCGCGAAACGATTGACCATGTACTGCAACCGCGCGTCGTCGCCCAGTGCCTGACCCAGTTGCGCAAGGCTTTCCCCCAGCGCACCGGACAACGCCTTGTCGGGATTGCGCACGGCCTTGAGCAAGGCCGCGCGGGTGCGTTCCCACATGCCGTCGAGCCAGGCGGCGACTGCGGGGTTTTCGATCAGTTCGTTCTTGATGCGCTCCACCTTCGCCTGCGTCTCGGGCTTGCTGCGCAAGTCCTCTGCAAGGTTGGCGAGCGCCTCGTCGATCCTGGCGCGTAGGGGATGGTCGGGCTGGACGATCACTTCGGCCAGCAGCCGGTAGGCGCCGTCGAGCACGCCGTTTGCCAGCCGCTCGTCCAGCCCGGTCCAGCGCATGATGCTGTTGGCGCGCTGATGGATCATCTCGCGGATCAGCGGCTCGTTGCTCTCGATAGCCTCGCCGATCTTGCGCAGCACGCTTTCGAGCACCGGCAGGTGCCTGCGGTCGGCAATCGCACTGGTCAGCATCTGGCCGAGCAGGGGCGCCGCATCGATCTTCTCGAGCTGACGGCGCAGGCCGGTCTTGACCATGCCGCCCATCTGCTCGGGATCCAGCGATTCGAGCACGTCGGCCAGCAGGTTGGCCGCGCCGGCACGAATGCGGGATTGCTCGTCACGCGCGGGATCGGAAAGGAACGCCCCGGTGGCGGCCGCAAGGTTGAAGCCCTTCAGACGCCGGGCGACGACTTGCGGCGTGAGGAAATTGTCCCTCAGGAACATCGCCATCGAATCGGCGATACGGTCCTTGTTGTCGGGAATGATCGCGGTGTGCGGGATCGGCAGGCCCAGCGGATGGCGGAACAGCGCGGTCACAGCGAACCAGTCTGCCAGACCGCCGACCATGGCCGCTTCGGTAAAGGAGATCGCGTATCCGAGCGGCCCGCTCCATTCCGGGTGCAGCACCGCCAGCCGTTTGAGAACGATGAAGGCCGCCGCCATGAACAGCAGCAGCCCCGTCGCGAACAGGCGCATGTGCCGGGCCCGGTCGTTCACGACCGGGCCGAGCCGGAAAAAGTCTTGCCGTGCCACGGAGATGCTACGCTTGGGGGCCGGCAATGTTCCTCCTGCTCTTGCTATTCGGCCGCGATCGGCTGGGGAAGTGCGATTCCACCCTGGCTGGCGGCATCCTCATGGGCGTGGTGCGGCTCGAACGTGAGCAGCTTGCGGCGCAGCCACGGACCCACCCGCTTTTCGAAGCCATCAGCCAGGCTGAAGGCAGCCGGCACGATCACCAGAGTCAGCATGGTGGACACCAGCAGGCCGCCGATCACGGTGATGCCCATCGGCGCGCGCCATGCCGCATCGCCCGAAAGCGAGATCGCGGTCGGCACCATGCCCGCCGTCATGGCCACGGTGGTCATGATGATCGGCTGGGCGCGCTTGTGCCCGGCGTCCATGATGGCCGTGAGCTTGTCGACACCCTTCTCCATTTCCTCGATCGCGAAGTCGATCAGCAGGATGGAGTTCTTGGCAACGATGCCCAGCAGCATCAGGATGCCGATGTAGACCGGCATCGAGATCGGCTGGCCGACGATCACCAGCGCCAGGAGACCGCCCAGCGGTGCCAGCAGCAGCGAGGCCATATTCACCAGCGGCGAGACGAAGCGCTTGTAGAGCAGCACCAGCACCGCGAAGACCAGGAAGATACCGCTGATCACCGCGATCACGAAGCTGTTGACCATCTCGGCCTGCCACTTGTCCTCGCCGACGGGGGCGTTCGACACGCCGGTCGGCAGGTTCTTCATGATCGGCAGGTTCTGGATCTGCTCCATGATCGGACCCTTGACCTGCCCTTCGCCAAGGTCGGCGCCGACGAAGATGCGGCGCGACTGGTTGTAGCGCTGGATCTGGGTCGGACCGGCACCGAAGCGAATCTCGGCCACGCGCTTGAGCGGCACCGAGCCGCCGGTTGCGGTGGTCACGGGAAGATTCTCGATCGTGGAATAGTCCCGGCGCGAGGCGCGGGCGAGAATGACCCGGATCGGGACCTGCCGGTCGCTCAGCGAGAACTTGGCAGCGTTCTGGTCGATCTCGCCAAGCGTGGCGATGCGGATGGTCTGGCTGAGCGCCGCCGTCGTCACGCCGAGCTGCGCCGCGAGGTCGAGGCGCGGCACGATCACCAGTTCCGGTCGCTGCAGGTCGGCGGCGATACGGGGTGCAATCACGCCCGGAATCGTACGCATCTGTTCAGCCAGTGTCTGCGCGGTCTTGTTGAGCAGTTCCGAATCGCTGCCCGAGAGCATCACCGAAATATCGCGGCCACTGCCGAATCCGCCCGACTGCGTGGCAAATGTCACGCGGGCATCAGCGATGTTCTGCAGTTCGGGCGCCATGCGGCGTTCGAACTCGATGCTCGTGGCCTTGCGCTGGTCGGCCGGCTTGAGCGCGATGTAGAGCGACCCCCTGCCCTCGCGCGAAGCCTCGAGGATGTGCTGCACTTCAGGCTGCCGTTCGAGCAGGTGCGTGACCTTGTCGGCCACCACCACGGTCTGCTCGATGGTGGTGCCGGGCACCATCTCGATGTTGACGGTGCTGGTGTCGTTGTTGGTGTTGGGCTGGAACTGCGAGGGCAGCCCCGCCAGCAACGCGAACGTCACGACGAGCGCATAGATGCCCGCACAGAATGCGTAGAACCGGTGGTCGTGCATCCGCGCGCTGATCCGCGCCGAGAAATAACGGTACCAGGTGCCCATGCGTCCGGCGAAGTGAGCCAGCCACCGCAGCGCCTTGCCGAGCACATAGATCGCCACGGGAATGCCGAGAGGTGCGATCGCCGAGGCCAGCACGAAGGCCGCCTTGCCCAGCCCCATCTTGCCGAGCACGAAGTTCGCGCCCTGGAAGATCATGTAGGCCGCGCCGATGCCCCCACCCAGCATGAGCAGGATCGCCACCATCGCGATGAGATAGTACCACCAGCGCGACGGCGCCTTGACCAGCCGGGACTTGAGACGAAGCGCCTCACGCGAATCCAGCGTCCAGGCCAGAACCTTGAGATAAAGGTCCATGCCCTTGCCGCCGCCGTGTTCGGCATGGCCGTGAGCCTTGAGGAAGTAGGCCGCGACCATCGGCGTGATAAGGCGCGCCACGGCAAGGCTCATCAGCACCGCCGCAACGACCGTCAGGCCGAAGGCCTTGAAGAATTGCCCCGGAATGCCCGGCATGAGCCCGACCGGCAGGAACACCGCGACGATCGAGAACGTGGTGGCGACGACCGCGAGGCCGATTTCGTCTGCCGCGTCGATCGATGCCTGATAGGCCGATTTGCCCATGCGCATGTGGCGCACGATATTCTCGATCTCGACGATGGCGTCATCGACCAGCACCCCCGCCACGAGGCTGAGCGCCAGCAGCGAGAGGAAGTTCAGCGTGAAGCCGAGCATGTCCATGAACCAGAACGTCGGGATCGCCGAAAGCGGGATCGCGATCGCCGAGATCATCGTCGCGCGCCAGTCACGCAGGAACAGGTAGACGATGACGATGGCCAGCACCGCACCCTCGACCAGCGCTTCCATCGAGCTGGTGTACTGTCCCTTCGTGTAGTCCACGTCGGAGAACAGGCGCGTGATGTGGATGTTGGGGTTTTCCTTGCGGATCTTGTCCAACGCCTTGGCGGCGCCGTCATAGACCGCCACGTCCGAAGCCCCGAGAGCCCGCGTGAAGCCGAAAGTCACGACCTCGCGGCCGCGCAGCTTGGCGATGCGGGTCTGTTCGGAATAGCCGTCGTAGACCTTGGCGATATCCGAAAGCTTGACCTGCCTGCCGCCGCCCAGGTTGATGCGGGTCTGTGAAAGTTGGTACGCATCCTGCGCATTGCCCAGAACGCGGACCGACTGGCGCGATCCGGCGATTTCCGCCTGGCCGCCGGCAGCGTCGGTGTTGACCTGCCGCAACACGCCGTTGATGTCGTTCGCGGTAAGGCCCAGCGCGATCATCCGCTGCGGGTCGACGACGACGCGGATTTCACGGTCCACGCCGCCGTTGCGTTCAACCGAGGCGAGGCCTTCGATCGAGAGCAGGGTCTTCGAGATCGTATCGTCGACGAACCAGCTGAGCTGCTCCATCGTCATGTCGTCGGCACTGACGGCGTAATAGGCCAGATTGTCGCCGTTGGCCTCGATCTTGGTGACCATCGGTTCGAGAATGCCGTCCGGCAGCTGCCCGCGCACCTGATCGACGGCGTTCTTGACCTGGTTCGTCGCGACGTCCGGATTGGTGCCGACCGTGAAGAACACCAGCGTGGTCGACGTGCCTTCCGAGGCGGTAGACTGGATTTCCTCGATCCCGGGAACGGACCGGACCGCGCCCTCGATGATCTGGGTGATCTGCGTCTCGATCTCGGTCGGGGCGGCGCCCGGCTGCGAGATCATGACGTGAACGCCCGGGAATTCCACGTCCGGCATGTTGTTCACGTCCATGCGCATGAACGAGACCACGCCGGCGATCATCACGCCGATGAAGAAGACGATCGGAATGATCGGATTGCGGATCGACCAGGCCGAGATGTTGCGTAGGCTCATCGCGCTATGTCCGATCAATCGGCCTTGGCGGCAAGCTGGGGCTTGACCTTGTCGCCGTCGTTGAGGAACCCGCCGGCACGCAGCACGATCTTCTCGTTACCGTCGATGCCGGACTTCACGACGATGCCCTTGCCCGTCACCAGACCGGTCTGGACGGCGCGGCGATGCACCACGTTCTTGGCGTCCACGACGTAGACGAACGAGCCCTTGTCGTCGTTCTGGATGGCCGATTCCGGCAGCACCGGAGCAACCGTCTGGCCGCTGTTGATCACCACGCTGGCAAACCCGCCCGGACGCAGGGCGTCATTATAGGCGAGCGCGATACGGGCGATGCCCTGGCGGTTTGTGGAATCGATGATCGGGGCGATCTGCCAGACCTGGCCGGTGAAGCTCTGGTTCGAGCCGGTCGGCGTCACGGTGGCTTCCACGCCGACGCTCAGCCGGGCGAGATCGTCCTCGCTAAGCTGGGCGAGCAGTTCCATCTCGCCGCCCTTGGCGAGGCGGAACAGCACGGCACTGCCGCCGCCCACGACCTGGCCAAGCTCGACATTGCGTTCGAGCACGAGGCCGGCCGCCGGAGCAACGATGTTGAGGCGGGCGGTCTGTGCCTGAAGCTGGCCGAGCGTGGCGCGCGCGACCCTGACCTGGGCGACGGCAGCGTCACGCGTCGCCTTCAGCCGGTCGACGTCGGCAGCGGAGATGAAGCCGCGGTCCACCAGTTTGAGCGCACGGTCGAGATTGGCCTGCGCAAGGCGCGCGTCTGCTTCTGCGACGGAGATCTGCGCGGACTGGCCTGCCTGCTGCTGGGCCTGCACCGAGCGGTCGATCACGGCCAGCACCTGCCCCTGCGACACCCAGTCTCCCGCTTCGACGAGCACGGAGCGGACCTGCCCGCCCTCGCCCACCGAACCGACCGGCATCGGGCGGCGTGCCGCCAGCGAACCGGTTGCGCTGATTTCGCCAACAACGGAGGCGCGGCCAGGCACGACCACGGTTACGGCGGGGGTCTGAACGTCGTTTTCGCCGGCGGCGCTGGCTTCACCTCCGCCGCGCGTGGCGAACCAGATGCCGATCGCGAGCACGACGGCGCCCACTATGGCGATCCACAGCCATCGGCGGGATGCACGATCCCGTTCGACATCCCCTTCAAGCGGGTTGCCCGGCGCGGTGAAACCTTCGTTCTCGCTCACATCGATCCTGCTGTCGTAATTCATCTTGTCACCGCAAAAACTGCGATTGCCCCCAATCCCGATGCCCGAACCGATTGCCTGATCCCGGAGGCGTCACCACCCGCGGGCCCGCCCGGCACCGGGGAGCACGATCCGCCGTCGGGGCGCGGGCACACGGGTCCGCGCCGCTGCAACGGCAAAATTTCCTGCGAACGGACATATACCTGCGACAAGCGAGTGGCAATCAGCAGTCGGCCTGTAGCCGACGGGGATCGACAAGCGTCGAGCGCAGGTAATCGGCGGGGCGTAATCCTTGGGTCCTCAAGGATTCGCCGGCCAAATACGGAAACGGCGCCGAACCGAGGTTCGCCGCCGTCTTCCGGGTCTTTCGACCCTCAACAAATTCGAGGCTCAGTACTTCTGCTGGCGCTCGTAAAGATCGCGGTAATGCTGGATTCGCGTGACGCGCAGGCCCTGCATTCCAGAACGGTCCACCGCGCGCTGCCATCCCGCGAATTCTTCCAGCGTGAGCTGATAGCGATCGCAGACTTCGTCGATCGTCAGCAGGCCGCCGTTCACGGCCGCAACGACTTCCGCCTTGCGGCGCACGACCCAGCGCGTGGTGTTCGGCGGCGGCAACGAATCAAGCGTCAACGGCTCGCCGAGCGGCCCGATCACCTGGGCAGGACGGATTTTCTGGTTCTCGATCATCATCACCCTCGTACGCCGGTGCTTCGATTGCCGGCGACAGAAGCGACATTGGCCTCCGCTGGCTTGCGATTGGCTGAAGCATTTGGGTTAACAGGTATTGAGACTGGCTCATACGTATGAATAACGAATGCGGCCGAGCCGGCGAAACTGCCAAAGCGGTGAAGCCTGACAGATTCGGGCCTGATGGAATCAGGCTCTGCCCACGCGGCGCGCAGATCGTGCGCCGCAAACAGTCGGGAACGCAGGGAAAACCAGTCGATCGGCGATGGGTCCGAGATGAACTCCTCGCTGTCGCGACCAGACGCATGCCCTGCTTTGCAGGTTTCATGATCAAAAGCGATGTTCATGGACAAGGCTTTTAGCGCCGCTTGGTCAAGGGACGGTAAAGGCGATGTTTACACTTTTTTAACGATTGTTAACGCGCTTGCGAAGCACGCCTTGGCCGCCCTTTGCGGTTAGATACGGCCCCCTCCTCTCGACAAAGGTAGGAATTCCGTGCGTTCGCCTGTATGGGGCGGCGCATGACCGCCCTTTCCGACCTTGAAGGACTGGTGGCCGGCCTCGATCCCGCCGCGCTGTTCCAGTTGCCCGCGCCGCTTTCCGCGCGCCGTATCGTCGTTGCCATGTCCGGCGGCGTCGACAGTTCGGTCGTCGCCGCGCTTGCCGCCGCGACCGGAGCCGAGACCATCGGCGTCACGCTCCAGCTTTACGATTACGGCGCCGCGACCGGCCGCAAGGGCGCCTGCTGCGCCGGCGACGACATTCGCGATGCCCGCGCCGTGGCCGATCGCCTCGGCATCGCCCATTATGTCTTCGATCATGAGAGCGCCTTCCGCGAGGAAGTGGTCGAGCGCTTCGCGGACGATTACATGGCAGGCCGGACCCCGATTCCCTGCATCCGCTGCAACATGGGGCCCAAGTTCACCGACCTGCTGACGATGGCGCGGGATCTTGGCGCGGATTGCCTTGCCACCGGCCATTACGTGCGCCGCGTCGAAGGCCCCGCCGGTTCGGAACTGCACCGCGCTTTCGATCCCGCGCGCGACCAGAGCTACTTCCTTTACGGCACCACTGAAACGCAGCTCGATTTCCTGCGCTTCCCGCTCGGCGGCCTGCCCAAGAGCGAGACCCGACGCCTTGCCGAAGCCGCCGGACTGCGCGTTGCCGACAAGCCCGACAGCCAGGACATCTGCTTCGTGCCCGACGGCGACTATGCGAAGATCGTCCGCGCCGTCCGCCCCGAGGGCGAGGCGCCGGGCGATATCGTTCACGCCCTTACCGGCGACGTGCTCGGCACCCATCGCGGCATCATTCATTACACCGTCGGCCAGCGCCGCGGCCTCGAGATCGGCGGCCAGCCGGAACCGCTTTACGTCGTGCGGATCGAGGCGGAGGGGCGCCGCGTGCTCGTCGGCCCGCGCAGCCTGCTGGGCGTCGCCGCTGCCACGATCACCGAATCCAACCGAATCGGCCCGCTCCCGGACGCGCCGCTGACCGCCAAGGTGCGCTCGCTGGCAAAGCCGGTGCCGATCACGCTCGAAGGGCCGCTTGGCGACGGGACGACGGCGAGGATCCGCTTCGAGAATCCCGAATACGGCGTCGCCCCGGGCCAGGCGGCAGTGATCTACGCGGGAGATCGCGTCGTCGGCGGCGGCTGGATCGACGGCACCGAAGCCGCCATTCCGCTGGACGGCTGAGTCAGTTCGCCCAGGGTTCGAGCTGGCAGCCGCGATCGGGCGCGAAAGTCGCGGTCTGGCTGGCCAGCAGCGGAACGCTGGCCTTTACGGCGTGCGCCTCCGTATCCTCGGACAGCATCATCAGGCCGGCGGTACGGCCAAGGCCGGCAACCGCGATATCGCCCTTGCAGGTCTTGAGTTCGCGTTCGGAAACAAAGCGGCAGGCACAGGCCACCCGCGCGCCATAGGCGGTGCTGACCAGCGCCTGTTCGCGCAGGCCCTTCCACGAGAAGCCCAGCACGATCGCCAGTACGACCACGGCAAGCAGCACGCCGTTCCTGAGCCAGCGGGACGGTTGTCGTTCGCCGCGGCGGCTGTCCCCCATCCCGTGTGTCCCCACTGTTGCCATCTTCCCGCGCCTCGCACATCACACCCCGCGTCATGCCGGTGCGCCGCCCTTCCCTTATCCTTGCCCTCTCCGTCCTGCCAGCCCTCGGCCTCCTGAGCGGCTGTGGACAGGACGCGCAGCAGGGCCCGCCGCCGCCCAGCGCGGAATCGCAAGCCGCGATCAAGGATGACGGCGGTGCCCCCCGCGAATCGCTCGGCCGCGCCATCGACGGCCTGTTCGGCGATGAAGAGGTAGGCCGCACCGATGCGCTGGTGGTGATGAAGCGCGGCTCGGTCATCGCCGAACGCTACGGTGCTGGGATCAAGCCCGAAACCCGGCTGCACGGCTGGGGCATGGGCCAATGCGTGACCGCGCTGATGATCGGGCAGCTCGTCAGCGACGGCCGCCTGCGCCTGAACGAATCGGCGCCGATTCCCGCCTGGCAGCGCCCGGGCGACCCGCGCGGCGAAATCACGCTGAAGCAGCTCCTGCAGATGCGCTCGGGCCTGCGCCATTCGGAATCGGGCCCGCCCGCCGCCAACGGCAACCCGGAAGCCGGGCTCGCCCGGCAATCCGACCGTATGCGGATGCTCTATCTCGACGGGCGCGACGACATGGCCGCCTACGCCGAGGCCCAGCCGCTGGAGGCCCCTGCAGGCGCGCGCTTCGTGAACAGCGCGGCGACGCCGGTGATTCTCTCCGACCTTGCGGCGCGCGTCCTTTCGCCCGACCGCAATCCCGACCGCCGCCGCAGAGCCGTGGGCGACTATTTGCGCAACCGCGTCCTGCTTCCGCTCGGCATGGATTCCGGCATGGCGGGGTTCGACCGCGCCGGAACGATGATCGGTTCGGCCATGATCCACGCCGATGCCCGCGACTGGGCCAAGCTCGGCGAATTCCTGCGCCACACCGGATCGATCCAGGGCGCCCAGATCCTGCCCCGACGCTGGGTGCAGTTCATGCTGGAGCCTTCGCCCCGCAATCCCGGCTACGGCGCGGGAGTCTGGCTCAACCGGGGGCGCGGCAAGAACGGCGGCGGTGACGAGGCCGTGTTGTTTCCCGGCATGGCCCCCGCCAATGTCTTCGCCTGCGTCGGCGAGCATGGCCAATACGTGATCGGATCACCCGACCAGCTTCTCACCATCGTCCGCCTGGGCGAGAGCGACCCGCAGCAGGAACGCCTCCTGCACGACCGGCTGGGCAAGCTGATGGCGATGTTCCCCGGCGGCATCTGAAAGCCCTTTTTGGCGCTTAAGAGGACTGATCGAGGTTCACGCGGATTGGCGGCAATACGTCCAGCCCCGCCTGCCCTGCTTCGTCCACCAGGCCTTCCGGATCGGGATGGATGAGGATTTCCGTGCCGGGGAACTCGACGGCGAGCCGGTGCTCCAGTTCGTCCATCACACGGTGCGCCTCGCGAACGGTCATGTTCGGGTCTACCCAGACATGAAACTGCACGAAATCCTTGTTTCCCGAAGTGCGCGTGCGCAGGTCGTGAACGCCGGTGATGTCGGGATGGCGGGCAAGTACCTGGAGGAAACGGTCCTTCTCCTCCTCGGGCCACTCATGGTCCATCAACTGGTCCAGCACGTCCTGCGAGGCCCTCCAGGCGCCCCAGCCCAGCCATGCGGCAATGCCGATCCCGAACAGCGGGTCCGCCCCCCTCAGCCCCGCATAATGGTCGAGCACGAGCGCCACGATCACAGCAAGGTTGAGCATCAGATCCGACTGATAGTGGACGCTGTCGGTCTGGATGGCGATGCTGCCGGTCTTTCGGATGACATGGCGCTGCCAGGCCACCAGCATCAGCGTCAACACGATGGCGGCCGCGGATACGGCAATGCCGCCTTCCGCCTTTTCGACCGTGCTCCCTGCCAGAAACTCCTCGACGGCGCGGCTGGCGATGGCGAGCGCGGAGATCGAAATCAGCACGATCTGGAACATCGCCGCGATCGCCTCCGCCTTGCCATGGCCGAAACGGTGCTTGTCGTCCGCCGGTTGCGAGGCGATCCAGACGCCGAGCAAGGTGGCGATACTGGCCACAAGGTCCAGCGCGGTGTCGGCCAGGCTGCCCAGCATCGCCGTCGAGCCGGTCGACCATGCCGCCCAGCCCTTGAGCGCGAGCAGGAACACCGCCGTGCCTATGCTGGCGATGGCGGCGCTGCGGTTCAGGGAGGCATGTTGATGCAAGGAAACGCTCCGGCAGGGCTCAGGGATAAAGCAGCGTGCTGGCCCAGCCGCCTTCGGCGTTCCGCACGAAACGGCGGCGTTCGTGAAGCCGGTAGGGACGGTCGTGCCAGAACTCTATCGCAGCGGGAACCACGCGGAATCCGCCCCAATGCGCGGGGCGCTCGATCTCGCCATCGCCGAAGCGGGCGCGAACTTCCTCGTAGCGGGCCAGGAACGTTTCGCGGCTATCGAGCGAAGCCGACTGGTCGGACG
Source organism: Novosphingobium aeonii (assembly GCF_052279045.1). Lineage (NCBI taxonomy): Bacteria > Pseudomonadati > Pseudomonadota > Alphaproteobacteria > Sphingomonadales > Sphingomonadaceae > Novosphingobium > Novosphingobium aeonii. Next base: position 584,855 of record NZ_CP176832.1, read on the forward strand.
CGACTGCGCCAAGCTGCGAATCGCGGGCGCGCGAGTGGAAATAGGCATCGGCCTCTTCCGTGCTGACCGGCTCGAGCCGGCCCTCGATACGAATCTGGCGGCGCAGGCTCTTCCAGTGGAACAGCAGCGCCACGTGCGGATTGGCGGCTATTTCCTGGCCTTTGCGGCTGTGTCCATTGGTATAGAACACGAAGCCGTCCGGGCCGTAGCCCTTGAGCAGGACCATCCTGACCGAAGGCAGCCCGTCCGGCGTTGCCGTGGCCAGTGCCATGGCGTTTGAATCATTCGGCTCCGCTTCGCGGGCCTCGTCGTACCAGGCCTTGAACAGGGCGAACGGATCGCCGTGGGGAATGACTTCGCGGGCCTGTTCAGCTTCCATCTTCACTTCCTGACGAAATTATGTGCGGTCTTTGCCGGCGGGCAAGATAACCCTCCGGCTCCCCCCCGCTCCCCGCGCCTACAAAAGCACCGCGGTTGCGGCAATTCCTGATGGCCCAGAGGGACATGGGCAAGAACATGGCCGGTGCAATAGACGCACGGCCGGATCTAGGAAAGCACCGCTTGCCGTGCGGCTCGTCCCCACCTAGCTAGGATGCCATGGCAGCAGACCCTTATTCGACCCTTGGCGTATCGCGCACAGCCAGCGAGAAGGACATCAAGTCCGCCTATCGCAAGCTGGCGAAAGAACTTCATCCCGATACCAACAAGGACAATCCAAAGGCTTCGGAACGCTTCTCCGAGGTGACATCGGCTTACGACCTGCTTTCCGACAAGGACAAGCGGGCCAGGTTCGATCGCGGCGAGATCGACGCGGACGGCAACCCGATGGGCTTCGGCGGCATGGGCGGCGGCGGCGGATTCGGCGGCGGCGGTTTTGGCGGCGGGCCGGGCGGGCAGCGCGGATTCGGCGGCGGATTCGGCGGCAATGACGGGATCGACCTTGAAGACCTGTTCGGCGGCATCTTCGGCGGCTCCGGCCAGCGCGGACCCGGCGGCTTCGGGGGAGCCGGAATGGGCGGAGGCGGAGGACGCGGCCGTGCGGCACCGCGCGGCGCCAACGTGAATTACCGCCTTTCCGTGCCTTTGCCCGACGCAGCAGAGCTGAAACCGCAGCGCATCACCCTGTCGGATGGCAAGACCATCGATCTCAAGCTCCCTGCCGGACTTGAGGACGGCACCCAGATGCGCCTTGCCGGGAAGGGCGAAGCCGGCCCCGGGGGCATGGGCGACGCCATCGTCACCCTGAACATCCAGCCGCATGCCTTCTTCCGCCAGGATGGCGACGATTTGCGGGTGGATCTGCCGATCACCCTCGACGAGGCGCTGAATGGCGGCAAGGTCAAGGCGCCCACTGCCTCCGGCGCGGTGATGCTTTCGGTTCCGGTCGGTGCAAGTTCCGGCAAGGTGCTTCGCCTCAAGGGACGCGGCATGACCCGCAAGGACAGCAGCCGAGGCGATCTGCTCATCACCCTCCAGATCGTCCTTCCCGAACACGACGCCGACTTGGCCAAGCGTCTGGAAGGCTGGAAGGACAACCGCGACGTCCGGGCGAAACTCGGAATCTGACCCGGCATCGGCGGCGCGGCGCGGGACGGTTGAGCACCCCTGTGCCGCCCCGCCCTTGGCCAAGCCCCTGCCGGATTTGAATATCCGGCCCCGACCGCCTATGTCGGCAGGGTGAAAGGCGATCCGTCGACAGAACTGGCGACTACGGCCGCGATCTCGCCCGAGGCGCGTCGCCGCGCCGCCTTGCGCTGGCGGGAAATGCAGGAGCGGATTTCGCGCCCCCGGCCCAACAACCGGCCCTACACCGTCATTTCGCGCGTTGTCGCCGGCACCTGGGAAGATGGCTTCATTCACGCGGGCAATTTCGCGTACATGTCGATCGTCGCGCTGTTCCCCTTCTTCATCGCGCTGGCGGCAATCTACGCGGCGCTGGGGGAGCAGGGACAACTCGAAAGCTCGATCAATGCCGTGCTCGCCGCCCTTCCCCCGCGCGTGGAGGAAGCGCTGGCGCCGGTCGCACGCGATGCCGCAACCGCACGCCACGGCTGGCTGCTGTGGATCGGCGGCGCGCTGGGCCTGTGGACCACGACCAGCCTGATCGAGACTATCCGCGATATCCTCCATCGTGCCTACGGCATGACCAAGGGACTGAAATTCTGGAGAAACCGCCTGGCGTCGAGCGGGCTGATCTTCGGTTCGGTGCTGATGCTGCTGCTTTCGCTGTCCTCGCAAGTGATGATTTCCGTGATCGAGGAAGTACTGCTGACGCTGTTTCCGGGGCTCGGACGCTTCGATTACCAGATCACGATTTCGCGCGGGATCACTGCGATCACGCTGTTCGGATCGCTCTACGTCCTGTTTTTCCTGCTGACTCCCACGCGATATCAGGCCCGGCGTTACCCGAAATGGCCCGGCGCCCTGCTCGTCGCCAGCTGGTGGTTCGGCACGGCCTGGCTCCTTCCCAGAGTGTTGCGCAATTTCATCGCTTACGATTTGACGTACGGAAGTCTCGCCGGAGTGATGATCGCGCTTTTCTTTTTCTGGCTTGTCGGACTAGGGATGGTCGCAGGCGCGGAACTCAATGCCGCCCTCACCGTCAGTCCCGAGGAGCAGGAAATGCTCGCCGGCGGCGCAGGCGGGAGAAGCAGCACGACTGCACAGAACAACGAAGTACAGGAAGAACACGAATGACCGGTCTGATGCAGGGTAAACGCGGCCTGATCATGGGCCTTGCCAACGACAAGTCCCTGGCCTGGGGCATCGCGAAGAAGCTGCACGAACAGGGCGCGGAACTGGCCTTCTCCTATCAGGGCGAAGCGCTGGCCAAGCGCGTGAAGCCGCTGGCGGAAAGCCTGGGCAGCGATTTCCTCATCGATTGCGACGTTTCGGACATGGCAGCCCTCGACACCGCCTTCGAAACGCTGGCCGAACGCTGGCCCACGATCGACTTCATCGTCCACGCCATCGGCTTCTCGGACAAGAACGAGCTGCGCGGCAAGTACGTCAACACCAGCCTCGACAACTTCCTGATGACGATGAACATCTCGGCCTACAGCCTCGTCGCCGTCACCAAGCGCGCAGCGCCGATGATGCCCGAAGGCGGTTCGATCCTCACGCTGACTTATTACGGCGCCGAAAAGGTCGTGCCGCACTACAACGTGATGGGCGTGGCCAAGGCGGCGCTCGAAGCCTCGGTCATGTACCTTGCCAACGATCTCGGCCCGCAGAACATCCGCGTGAACGCGATCTCGGCCGGTCCGATCAAGACCCTGGCCGCCAGCGGCATCGGCGATTTCCGCTACATCCTCAAGTGGAACGAACTGAACTCGCCGCTGCGCCGCAACGTCACCATCGACGATGTGGGCGGTTCGGGCCTCTACTTCCTTTCCGACCTGTCCTCAGGCGTGACCGGCGAAACGCATCACGTCGACGCGGGCTACCACGTGGTGGGCATGAAGCAGGAAGACGCACCGGATATCGCGCTGAGCTGATCGGCGCTTTTGCCAGGCAAACGAAAAGGGGCCGGGAAGCGATTCCCGGCCCCTTTTCGCGAGGTATCGGCAAGAACTTACGGCTTGGGCTTGGGCAGCGGAGCAGCGGGCTGCCCAGCGGCGGCGGCGGCCTTGGCATCCTCTTCCGCTTCCTGGCGCTGGCGCTGGTCGAAATAGGCCTTCTCGGCTTCCTCGACCCGCTTCTGCTGCTCGGCGGCATCCGCATCAATGGTGGACAGGCGCTTCTCGCGTTCGGCCTGGATCAGTTCGCTGAACTTAACGTCCGAACCGTTCTTCTTTTCGGCATAGGCACGGTCGATCAGCTTCTGGGTGCACCCTGAAGCACCGCCCGCACCGACCGGCGAACAGCTCATGTTGCCGAAAGCACCCACTGTTTCATAAGCCTGGACCTTGTTGGTCCAGGCATCGGACTTGGGCGAATCGATACCGCGCAGCGGTTCGGGAATACGGTAGCGCTCGGCTTCCGCCTTGCGGGCGCAGACGGTGATTTCGCCGCTGGCCGAGGCCGGGCAAGGATCGTCGCCATAGATGATGAGCTGGTTGACCTTCTCGTCACCGGCCCCGAGGCTGTCTTCCTGCGCCGCAGCCGGAAGCGCGCCGAGGGTCAGCCCAAGCCCGAACGTGGCGATGGCTGCTGCTGTGGTCAGGAGGCGCGTCATGGGAAACTCCAGCTTGGTCGAGAACGTCGCGTGACCCGATATAGGGTCTGACGGCCTTGAACGGTACCTTAAGGTAACATGGCACCCCTCTTGGGCGCCAATATAACGCCCGGATTTCAGATTCTTTCCGAGAGCTTGATCGCTACGCGGCATCCGAGTCGGATCGCATTGAACAGGAGCGGATAGGCAGGCGCCTCTTCAGCCCCGGCCGCCAGGGCAGCGTCGCGGTGTTCGCGCTCCTCATCCCGGAACTTGAGGATGGCCTCGCCCAGTTCTGGATCCTCGTCGCCAAGGTCCTCAAGCTGCTCGGTGTAGTGGCGGTCGATCTCGGTCTCGATCGCGGCGGTGCACGCCATCGCCGCCTTAGGGCCGATCAGCGCCGTTGCCGCGCCGAGCGCATAGCCCGCCACCGACCATACCGGCTGAAGCAATGTCGGGCGCACGCCGCGTTCCGCGATCATCGCATCGAAGCGCGCCTTATGCTCGGCCTCCTGCTCGGCCATGCCGGCGATCTCGGTGGAGTGCGGCGCGCGCGCGCCCATCACCGCAAGCTGGCCCGCATAGATCCGCGTCGCCCCATATTCGCCGGCCTGGTCGACGCGCAGCATCCGCGCGGCCTTGGGTGACGTCATGGCTGGACCTTCAGACTGCGGGCGACGAAGCCGAACACGGCCAGCGCGCCCAGGGTGGAGATGAGGAAGTTGAATCCGGCGAGCGAAATTCCCCCAAGCGTCCAGGGCGCAACGTCGCACCGGATCACCGGCGCGTTCATGATCGCATCCATCGGGTCGACACCGGCCGCGAACGGGCTGGACGTGCAGGCGGTCATGCCTTCCCACCAGCCGTATTCGACTCCGGCATGGAAACCGCCGATGAGGCCCGAAACCAGCACGCCCAGCGCCGCCACCGCCACCAGCGGGCGGACCGGACGCCAGAAAAAGGCGAGCGCGGCAAAGACGATCGCGAACATGTGCGGATAGCGCTGCCACCAGCACATTTCGCAAGGATGCAGGCCGAAGGCATACTGGCTGACATAGGCCCCGCCGAGCAGGACCACGGGAATGGCGAAAGCCAGCGCGCGGGCGGCGCGCAAGGGTGCGGCAACGGCAACGGTCATCGCGGCGGCCTCAGTCCTTCTGCGCGGTCTTGGGCGCGACCTGCCCGCTTGCGGCGGGCGCCGTATAGCGTGCCAGCGCGGGCTTTCCGGCGGTGCGACGCAGCGTGTCGATCGCATACGTGAGCTGGAAATCGTCGATTCCCTGCTTCTTCAGTTCATCGGCGGAGATCTTGAAACGCGGATCGTCCATCTTGTCGGTTTCCAGATCCTTGTCGCCCATCGCCGCCTCGTTGATGAGGTGACCGCGGAGATCGGATTCGCGCACCGCGCGTTCGGCACGGACCCGCGCGTCGGGATCGGAAAGCTGCGGCACCTTGATGTCGGGAACGATGCCGCCCTCCTGCACCGAGTGTCCCGAAGGCGTGAAGTAACGTGCCGTGGTGAGCTTCACCGCGCTGTTCTTGTCGAGCTGGATGAACGACTGGACCGAGCCCTTGCCGAAAGTGCGTTCGCCCATGATGACGGCGCGGTGCTGGTCCTGAAGCGCACCCGCCACGATTTCGGAAGCCGAAGCCGAACCGGCATCGACCAGCACGACGATCGGCATGCCTTTCACGGTATCGCCCTTGAACATCGATTCTGCGCGGTAATACTGGTTCTCGCTGGCGATGCGGCCGCGCTGGGAAACGATCACGCCCTTGTCGAGGAACAGGTCGGACAGCGCCACCGCCTCGTCAAGCGAGCCACCCGGGTTGGAGCGCAGGTCAAGTACGAGCCCGTCCAGCTTCACGCCCTTGGTGGCGGCCTGTTTCTTCAGGTCGGCGATGCCCTTGTTCACGAAGTTGCCGACATCGCGCGAAAACTCGTTCACCGAGATCACGCCCACGTCGTTCTTCAGTTCCCAGGTCACCGGTTCCAGTTCGATCACGCCGCGCGTTACCGTCACGTCGAAAGGTTCGTCACGGCCGGGGCGGTAGATCGTCAGGCGGATCGAGGTGCCGGCCTGGCCGCGCATCTTGGAGACCGCCTCGTCCAGGTCGCGCTCGTAATAGAGCACGCCGTCGAGATGCGTGATGTAGTCGCCCGCCTTGATGCCGGCCTTTTCCGCGGGGCTGCCCTTGAACGGAGAAACGACCTTCACGGCGCCGTCATCCTCGACCACCGAGAGACCGAGGCCGGTGTAATTGCCGTCGATCATGGTCTCCAGCCGCTGGAGCGAGGGACCGTCGAGATAGTTGGAATGCGGATCGAGGCTGGCCAGCATCCCGTCGATCGCGCCCTTGATCAGCTTGTCGTCGTCCACCTGGTCGACATAGTTCGCCTTCACCAGTTCGTAGATGGTGAAGAGCTTGCTGAATTCGGGATTCACGCGGCTGTCCACCGCGGAAAGACCGGACGTCGCCACGGGAAGGACGGCCACGGCCGACACCAGCAGGGCAGCGCGCATCAGGGGAGCGAATTTCATCTGGCTGGAATGCCTTTTCGTACGTCACGTCCGGCCGGGACCGGCGGGGATTTCTGACTGTAATCCTACCGGGGCACGGGCACAATTGCCAGCAGTGCGGTGCATGTTCCGAAGGATTTAGGGTTTCGAAGATGAACGGGGCGCAAACGGGTAAGCGCCTCTCAGAGAGAACGGATATATTGCAGGGGATTCACGGTCTCTCCGCCCCGCCTCAGTTCAACCATCACGCGTGGATCGCGCGGCCCGGTCATGCCGATCGGCGCCCCCGCCACGACCTGCCTGCCGACTTGTGCGTCGAGCCGGGCCAGACCCGTCACCAGCGAGGTCCAGCCGCCGGCATGTTCGATGATGACGATGCGTCCGTAGCCGGGATAGGGCCCGGCGAAAGCGACGCGCCCGGCTGCGGGGGCGACGACTTGCGCATTCGCGCGCGGAGCCAGCGAAAGCCCGCGCGAAGGGGCCTGCCCCGGCAGGACCTCGCCATATCCCGTGACCAGCCGTCCCGTGACCGGCAGCATGTAGCTGGCCAGACCCTCGGGCGTGGCCACGAACTGCGATGCCTCGATCACGCGTGACTCTTCGGGACGGGGCGGGCGCATGATCGGTCCGGGCAGGGCTGCGAGCTGTTCGCGCAGAACGCCCTGTTCGCCCATCCGGTCAACAAGATCGCCAAGATCCCGCGCCTTTTCGGCGAGCGCCAGCGCCCGCTCGCCTTCCCGGGCCGCGATGCCGCTTGCCTGCCTGCCGGCAAGGCGCTGATTCGATTCCAGCACGGCGAGCGCCTTGCGCCGCTGCCGCATCTCGCCTTCCATTTCGGTGAGTTCATGTCCGGCGGCGAGCGCCTGCTGTTCCAGTGCGCGTCCGCGCTCGATCTCCGCCCGCAGGCCTGCGGTGCGCCGCTCGACCTGGGGAAGCATCGTGTCCAGCATCGCCCGGAGATAGACCGCATCCCGCACCGATCCCGGCCGCAGGAGCGCGAGAAGCGGCGGTCTTCGCGACAGGCGCTGCAACGATCCGGTCAGGCGCGAGAGGGGGGCCTGCCGCTCCGCCAACCTCTCCCGCAGCCCTACGCGCTGCAAGGCGATCAGCCTGACCTTGGCCTGCTGTGCGGCGATCCCGGCCTCCGTTTCCTGGATGCGCGCGGCAACGGCCGCAGTCTCTCTCGCGGTCTTCTCGGCCTGTTCGGTGACTTCGCGGGCCTTTCCCTCAAGCTTTTCGGCGCGCTTGCGGGCGGCATCGCTTTCACGGCGCGCCGCGAGCATGTCCTGCTGTGCCTGGGTCGCGTCTGCCGCCGGGTCCAGCACCGCGAGCGCACCCGTCTGGGTAAGGCCATTCCCTGCGACGACAGCCACGCCAAGTCCCAGCGCAATGACGGTGACGACGGGCAGGGGGCGCGGGAAGAGCTTCACGCCGCCGTGATTAGGGCAGCATGAGTCCGGCGGGAAGAGGAGAAAAGCGGGCGTCCCGCAACGGAGACGCCCCACTGGAGTTTCGTGCGGCGGTTCGGCTCAGGCGGCTTCCTTCTCGATCCATTCGGGATAGAAGCTGGGTTCGCGTTCCGACCACCCGTGCGCGGTTGCAGCGGCTTCGCTGATCGAATGGAGCAGCGTGCGGCGGCGATCCGGCCTGATCTGGGGAAGCGCGGCGGCCCCGCAGAACGCGCCCGGAAGCCAGGGGCGAACCCAGGCGCCCAGCAGCCGCTCATAGAGGAAGCGGAAAGCCGGGAAGGATTCGATGCGTTCCTGCGCCAGGTCGAAGGCGGCGATCCGCACCATCCGGCCCACGAAAGTCTCGATATCGTCGAAACCGAACTCGTCCGGACGCATTTCGCGCAGCGACGCGAGATCGGCATAAGCCTCATACTGCTTGCGGATCGAGGAAGCTTCGGCGGCATCGCGCGCCCAGAGCCCGAGGGCATCCTGCCGACCGAGGCCCACGTCGAGGCTGCGCCGGATGTAGCGCTGCTCGCAGGACGTGAAGCTTGCAAACTCGCGGAGTTCGCCGATCGTGATGGTGGCCTTGCCCGTGTGAGTCATGATCGTGATCCTCGTGCCACGGAAGGACAATCCTTCCTGTCACAAAAACCAATTTCGGCCTCTTCGGTTGCTACAGCCTTAACCGCGCAAAGGTTTGTACACGATATTTGCGGTAAGATTCGTGCAAGATTCAATTCGGGACAGTTTGAAAGATGCCCTTTCGGGTATTTTTCAGTTCGTGTCCGGCCTTCCTTCGCGAACTGCCGGACACTAGGAAAGGCCGTTCAGATCAGCCCGGCGAGCGGGCTCGACGGATCGGCATATCGGCGCTGCGCCATGCGCCCGGCGAGATAGGCATCACGCCCCGCTTCGACCGCCAGCTTCATCGCGCGGGCCATGCGGATCGGATCGCGCGCTTCGGCGATGGCGGTGTTCATCAGCACGCCATCGCAGCCCAGTTCCATCGCCACGGCGGCTTCCGAGGCCGTGCCCACGCCCGCATCGACGAGCACCGGCACTTTGGCCCCTTCCACGATCAGGCGGACCGTGACCTTGTTCTGGATGCCCAGACCCGATCCGATCGGCGCACCGAGAGGCATCACCGCCACCGCGCCGCAGTCCTCGAGCTGCTTTGCAGCGATCGGATCGTCCACGCAGTAGACCATCGGCAGGAAACCTTCCTTCGCGAGGATTTCCGTAGCCTTCAGCGTCTCGCGCATGTCGGGGTAGAGCGTGCGCGCCTCGCCCAGCACTTCCAGCTTCACCAGATCCCAGCCGCCCGCCTCGCGCGCCAGGCGCAGGGTGCGGATGGCTTCGTCGGCAGTGAAACAACCGGCGGTGTTCGGAAGATAGGTGATCTTCTTCGGATCGATGAAGTCGGTCAGCATCGGCGCCTTGGGGTCCGAGACATTGACCCGGCGCACCGCCACCGTAACGATTTCCGCGCCGGAAGCCTCTACCGCTGCCGCGTTCTGCTCGAAATCCTTGTACTTGCCGGTGCCCACGATCAGGCGCGAACGGAAAGTACGACCAGCGACAGTCCAGGAATCTGCGGTCGAGGAATCAGATACGGTATCGGTCAAGGTTCTCGTCCTTTCGGGGAACGGTATGTCAGGATTCGGGCCGTTGCGCTTGCTCAGCCGCCGCCGACGAAGTGCACGATCTCCAGCACGTCGCCATCGGAGAGCAGCACATCGGCCAGGGTCGAGCGCGGGGCGATCTCGCCGTTATGCTCGACAGCGACCTTCTTCGGATCGAGGCCGATGCCGGCAACGAGATCGGCAATCGATGAGCCGGGCGCCGCGCGCCGCGGTTCGCCGTTCACGGTGAGGGAGAGTTCTGCAGCCATGGGCCGCAGATAGCGCGGAGAATGGATTTGGAAAGTGCCCAGGGTCCGGTCCCGGCACTTTCAGTGCGCGCGGTGCAGGTTCCGGATGTGCGCGAAGGCCACAAGCGCGACGCCGATGATCGTCAGGATCGATTCAGCAAGCCCGTGGCCAACCGCGATCGCCGTGGCCATGAAAGCAAGGCCCACCCCGCCGATCACCAGCGGGGCGATGCGGCCATGGCGCATGACGCCAAATCCCAGCGAAACCAAACCGACGACCAGCGCCAGCGCCAGTCCGACGCGATGAACTGCCGGCGAAAGCAGAACCTCGCCGCCAAGCCCTAGGAATCCCACGAGAACCACACCCAGAACGCAGTGCAGGGCACACAGTCCACTAAGGACGATGCCTGCCCGGTCCAGCCGGTTTCGAATCGCGTTGAAGGCGGTGCGCATGCGTGACCATGTATGTGACGTTGTAACATTCATCAAGTCCCGACCTTGACGCGCAACATTCGGTCGACGCGCCTCTTGCGCATTTCGTCGCAAGATCGCAGGGATTTGCGCCATGAGAGTCTCTGACGGTCGCCCCATCCTCGGTACAGCCGACGATATCGCCCCCATGGTTCGCTGGCTGCTGTTCGTAGCCGCGCTGGTTGTCCTTATCGTTGCAGTCGGAGGCATTACCCGGCTGACCGAGTCCGGGCTCTCCATCACCCAGTGGAAACCGCTCACCGGCGCGATCCCGCCGCTGACCGACGCCCAGTGGCAGGCAGAGTTCGCCCGCTACAAGCAGATCCCGCAGTACATCGACGTCAACGGCCCGGCGGGCATGACGCTGGCGCAGTACAAGTTCATCTACTTCTGGGAATGGGTCCACCGCCTGCTGGCACGGGTGATCGGGCTGGCCTTCGCGCTGCCGCTGGCGTGGTTCTGGTACAAGCGGACGATTCCACTGGGCTACAAGACCCGCCTTGTCGCACTGCTGGCGCTGGGCGGACTTCAGGGCGTGGTGGGCTGGTGGATGGTCTCCTCGGGCCTCAGCGCCGAAGCAGCCGACCGGGTGAGCCACTTCCGCCTCGCCGCGCACCTGCTGGTCGCGTTGACGACGCTCGGCGGCCTCGTATGGACCGCGCTCGACCTTCGCGAGTTGCGACGCGGGCAGGCGCCGGCCCGCCTGACCCGATTCAGCGCGCTGGCATTGGGCATGTTGTTCTTCCAGCTGTTCATGGGCGCGATGGTGGCCGGCCTGCGTGCCGGTTACGTCGCGGGGATGGGCTGGTTCAGCATGGACGCCTGGCCGCTCATGCAGGGCACGTTCTTCCCGGAGGGCGTGGAATGGGCGGGCGGCGCGCTCCATGCGCTCGTCAACGACCCGTTCCTGACTCACTTCATTCACCGCTGGTGGGCCTGGGCCGTGGTGGCCGCGCTGATCGTGATGGGCCGCCGCCTCAAGGCCCGGCATGCGCGTCTGGCCTCGATCGCGGTGCATTCGGCATTCGGCACGCAAGTGCTGCTGGGCATCTTCACCGTCTGGTCGGGCGTGGCCCTCTGGCTTGCGGTAGCGCACCAGCTCTGCGGCGCGCTTCTCGTCGCCGCCACGGTCTGGGGCGCCCACTGCCTCGGCCGGCGTGATCAGGTCGGGCTGGGGATGTGAGCGGGGATTCCGCGATTCCCGCCCTCATCTGGTGCCCCTTCCCGGACGAGGAAAGCGCCCTCGCGTCAGCAAATATTCTGCTCGACGAGGGACTCGTGGCTTGTGCGAACCTGCTGCCGGGCATGACCTCAATCTTCGTCTGGAACGGCAGGAAGGATAGCGCCCGCGAACACGGGCTGCTGCTGAAGACCAACGCGGGCCTGCTCGATGCGGCAACGGCGCGTCTCGCCGATATCCATCCTTACGATGAACCTGCCGTGCTGGGCTGGCGGTGCGATGCAGCGGCGACCGGAACCGTGGCCTGGTTGGCCGCAACAGGGCTCCATCAAGCATAGAGGTATCATTTTACCTCTATGGAAAACCGCGCTCTGCTTGACTTGCGCGCCCTTTTCGACGATTTGGCCGCCTTCCCGCGGTGCCCGAGATTCGTGAAAGCGAAAGATTCGGCCTCGCGAACTGAACATTAGGGATAGACCAGCCATGAAGGCGCTTACGAAGGTCACCCGGTCGATCAAGCCGGCCGAGGTGGAAAAGAAGTGGCATCTGATCGATGCCGAGGGTCTGGTGGTTGGCCGTCTCGCGGTCGTCATCGCCGACCTCCTGCGCGGCAAGCACAAGCCGAGCTTCACCCCGCACGTCGATTGCGGCGACCACGTCGTCGTGATCAACGCCGAGAAGGTGAAGTTCACCGGCAAGAAGCTGGGCGACAAGACCTATTACAAGCACACCGGCTATGCCGGCGGCATCAAGGAAGTGACCGCGGACAAGGTTCTCGCCGGTCGTTTCCCCGAGCGTGTCCTGGAAAAGGCCGTTGAGCGCATGATCCCCCGTGGTCCGCTCGGCCGCGACCAGATGCGCGCCCTGCACCTCTACGCAGGCACCGAGCACCCGCACGGTGGTACCCAGCCCGAAGCGCTCGACGTCGCTTCCATGAACCGCAAGAACAAGGTGGGCGCGTAATGTCCGATACCGAAACCGTTCAGAGCCTGTCCGACCTCAAGGACCTCGGCGAAGTCGCAACCGCCGTTGAAACGTCGGAAGAGACCTTCACGCCCGTCGTGTCGAACGCTCCCCTGCGCGAGCAGCAGCTCGACGCATACGGCCGCGCCTACGCCACCGGCCGCCGCAAGGACGCCGTGGCCCGCGTGTGGGTGAAGCCCGGCACCGGCAAGGTCATCATCAACGGCCGCGACCAGGAAGTGTACTTTGCACGTCCGACCCTGCGTCTCGTCATCAACCAGCCCTTCCAGGTTGCTGGCCGCGACGGCGCATACGACGTGATCGCCACCGTCAAGGGCGGCGGTCTCTCGGGTCAGGCCGGCGCCGTGAAGCACGGTATCGCCCAGGCTCTCTCCAAGTACGAGCCCGCCCTGCGCGCGTCCGTCAAGGCTGCCGGCTTCCTTACCCGCGACCCGCGCGTCGTCGAGCGTAAGAAGTACGGCCGTGCCAAGGCACGTCGTAGCTTCCAGTTCTCGAAGCGCTAAGCTTCTCGAGAGCTTCGTCTTACGAAAAAGGGTCGCGGGAAACCGCGGCCCTTTTTTGTTGCCTTCGGCAGGCGGCCAGTTTGCCAGGAGGCATCTCGGCCGGGTGCTTCCCGGCGCCCGAAATCGCGGCTGCCGGACTTCTCCAAACCGTCAGCAGATAGCAAGGTACCTGTCATTGGATAGGTACCTTGCCCTGCGTTATATCAACTACAACAAGGTACCTTGCGTTACACAATAGCTTGCGATATACACTGGTCATCCGCAGGAGATGATTCGATGTCCGAAATCGAAATCCAGTTGAAGAAGGGAGTGCTCGGCCTGTGCGTGCTCGCCCTGCTTTCCCGGGGCGACAGTTACGCCTACGAGATCGCCAGCCGCATGGCTGACGCGGTCGACATGGGGGAAGGCACGATCTACCCGCTCATGCGCCGCATGCAGTCGGACGGCCTCGTCGCGACCTACCTTGAGGAATCGCCCTCGGGTCCGCCGCGCAAGTACTACCGCATCACCGATACCGGCCGCAGCCGCCTTGCCGATCAGGTCGAGGAATGGCGCGGCTTCACCGCCGCCGTCGATGGACTGATCCAGGACATCGCACCGGCCCAGGAAGCAGGAGGACCGAGCCATGAAGCGTAACGAGTTCATCAAGCGCCTGAAGGCCGGCCTCAAGGGCATGCCGCAGGACGACATCGCCGAGATCGTGGCCGACTACGAAGCCCACTTCGAAGCCGGCGTCGCCGAAGGCCGCAGCGAGGAGGAAGTCGCCGAGGCTCTTGGCAATCCGGCGCGCCTCGCCCGCGAACTGCGCTTCGAGGCCGGCTTCCGGAACTGGGAAAGCGGCCGCTCGCCGTCCTCGGCCTGGGGGGCGATCCTTGCCTTCATGGGCCTTGCCACGATCGACATCCTGATCCTGCTGCCGATCGTCCTGCCCGTGCTGGGCGTGATGTTCGGGCTGTTCGTGGCCGCCATCGCGATCTTCATCGCCGGTGGCTTCATCCTGATCGCCGGGCCGTTCAGCGGGTTCCCCGGCGGCATCCTGGTCGCGATCCTCGCAGGGCTCGGAACCATGAGCGCCGCCGTGGCGATGGCCGCGCTGCTGACACTGGTCAGCATCTGGATCATCAATGCCCTCATGTGGTTCGGCCGCCTGCATTATCGCGTGATCGAACCCGCCATCCATCCCGAAAACTGAAAAGTTCGAACGAAAGGAACCCAGTGATGTTCAGGAAACTGCTCATCGTATTCGCTAGCGGCCTGATCCTTACGATCGTCGCATTCAGCGCGGCATGGCTCGTCGGCGGCGAAAAGCTCCGCGAAGACATCAACAAGGGCGACGTGAACTGGTCCTTCAGCGATGATGACGACGACGAAAGCCCCCGCATCACCCGCAACTTCCAGATCGAGCCCGGCGCACGCCTGACCATGGACGTTCCCGTGCAGCTCGTCTTCACGCGCGGCGACAAGGCCGGAATGGTCGTCAGCGGCCCCCAGAAGCTGGTCGACCGCCTGACATGGGAAAATGGCCGCCTGGGCGTCAAGGGCAGCTGGCATGGCCGCAAGAGCCTCCGCGTGGAGATCACGGCACCCGAGATCGAAGGCCTCGATTTCGACGCGCCGGGTGACGTCACGCTTACCGGCCTCGATCAGGACAGCCTGATCCTGAACGGCAATGGCGCACTCAGCCTCGAAGCTTCGGGCAAGGTCGGCAAGCTCGCCGTCACCACGGACGGCGCCGGCAACCTCGATTTCGGCAAGGTCGAAGCCAGGGACGCCACCATCCGCGTGAACGGCGCCGGAAACGTGACGATCGGCGCAACCGGCAATGTCGACGTCGAGATCAACGGCATCGGCAACGTCAGCCTCGTTCGCAAGCCGGTTAATCTCAAGACCCGGATCAACGGCATCGGCAACGTCGATCACGACTACAAGTAGGAATTCCCTACAGGAACCAGACCGCCGCGAACCCTTTCGCGACGGCTGAACGAAAAAATGGCCGCACCGTTTCGACGGTGCGGCCATTTCTCGTTTCCGGCTGTCTCGACCTGAATCAGTGGACCGGCGGATCGACGGGCGGAACGGCACCGACCGGCGCCACCGGCTCACCCGGAGTGCGCGGGGGCAGGGCGTTCTCAGGCACTTCGTCGATCTGCATCGCCGGGGTGGGCACTTGCTC
Source organism: Novosphingobium aeonii (assembly GCF_052279045.1). NCBI lineage: Bacteria > Pseudomonadati > Pseudomonadota > Alphaproteobacteria > Sphingomonadales > Sphingomonadaceae > Novosphingobium > Novosphingobium aeonii. The sequence goes on from NZ_CP176832.1 coordinate 600,168, forward strand.
AAGGTTGCGGGCAACCACGCGAATCTCGTTCCCGTCGACGGTGATTTCGTTGAAGCTGGGCGGGGTCGAGCGGATGCGCTTCGACAGCGTTCCCGCCCCGATCATGCGCAGTGGGCCTGCCGGAGTCTCTGCGGTCAGGTCGAAGGCGTCATGGATGTGGCCGGACAGGATCGCCATGACCTTGCGCCCCGCAAGCACTTCCATCGCATGCGTTCCGTTGATCGTCAGCAGCTTCCCATCGGCGCGCCGTTCCGGCAGCGGATGATGCGCCGCCACCAATACGCGGGTTCCGGCGGGAAGAGCGTCGATCGCGGCCACCGTTTCGGCCAGCGCCTTTTCGGTGACGCAGCCGTTCGACCAGGGGAAGCGCTGCCATTGCGCCCGCGTCGTCGTCTTGAGCGGAACGATCGCCAGATTCGGCAGATCGAGCTGCGCCTCGACCATCCGCTCAATCGCGTGGAACCGCTTGTAAGGCGTGAAGAACCGTTCGAAGAGATTGAAATAGGGCAGATCGTGATTGCCGACTTCCACCGTGACCGGCACGTTCAGTCCCTTGATCCAGTTCGTGGCCGCCTCGAATTCGGGATGGCGCGCGCGCATCGTCAGGTCGCCGGTAATCGCGACGGCATGCGGATTTTCGCGCGCGATGCAAGCTTTAGCCCAATTTATGGCCCGCTGGTCCTCCAGGCCGAAGTGAATGTCGCTCAGGTGGAAGAGGCGGATCGGATCGCGGGGTGAATCGTCAGGAAGCATCGAGCGTCGTTACCAGATCGACTTCGCAAGTCGCGAGGTAAAACTCCTCCTCCGTGCCGCCATCGAAAGGTTCGCCGTCGATCAGCAGCCCCATCGGCTCGCCCTCGGGGCAGACCAGCTTCAGCCGTTCGTGCTTTCCGAGCGGATCGTGCGGACCGTCGCGGAAATTGCGGTTGAGGAGAGCGATTCCCTGTCCGGCATAGTCGGCCAGCGATTCGGCATAGAATCCGTTCGCTTCGAGACCGTCGTCGCGTGGATTGACGGTGATCGCGGCGTAGCCGTCCTCGCGCCCACAATCGGCCTGGGCACAGAACACTCTCGGGCCATTGGCCGATTGCGAGATCGCCTCTCGCGTCGTCGCCACGAATTCGAGGATGTTCACCGCGCGCATGGCTTCGCGCACTTCGTTCCACACGGTGCCGGGCCCGGCCAGCACCCCCGTCAGCCCGATGCCGTGACGGCTGCGGATCACGGTCGGCCGCCGGGTACGCAAATCCGCGCCTTCGAGGCGGCCGACGATATCCGCCACCGGAACATCGCCATGCATGCGCTTCGCCAGGAGATTCATGGTTCCTCCCGGCAGCACGAGCACCGGTCCGTTCCAGCCCTCGGCCCGCGCCACCACCGAATGGGTGGTTCCGTCCCCGCCGAAAGTGACCAGCAGGGTCACTCCCGCTTCATCTAGCGCTTCAGGGGCCGGGGCATCCTCGTCGGGAAACCGGATCGTGCGTTCCACGTGAAAACCGGCCTGCTCCAATGCCTCTTTCAGTTCGGCGACCGAGGCGTCGTCATTGCTGCCGCTGGCCGCATTGCACACCAGCCAGGTCTTGCGGGGTTCGGGAATATCTCTGTTTGCCATGTCGCCAGAAACCGGCGCCGCCGAAACGGGTTCCCGCCTAAAGTCGGCGGTTGGCGACTAGCCAGGCAGAAAGACCATTGAGCCCGCTATAGAGCAGGTAGATCCACGCCCAGCCCGACGATCCCGCCGCCACCATGACCATCGCGCCGAGCAGCATCGCGAATTCCACCAGCAGGCTCAATCGCCCGCCGAGCGGCCGGAAAAACCACGGGATCTGAGAAAGCATCGGGTGCCCGCTTTCGAGCACCGCCTTGTGAGCGGCGAAGTTGAAAATTCCAAGAAGGAAGACGACGGCCAGTCCCATAAGTACATACAAATCGTACATCGAAAGCACTGCTGCGACCAGTGCTCCAGAATAGTCATCTAATCGGCTGCGTGATTCGCAGTTGTCGTTTGCCGAATGGCAATCAGCGGCAAGTCGTTCGTCGGCCACGGACGTCGTTCATCCCCCGATCCGCCCCTTCGTCGAAGTTGGACAGCCAGCAGTCGACCCTCGCGCGATGCCGTGCCGATTCGGCGGCACAAGGAACTCACAGAGCCGGAAGCGATCAACCGCAACATACGGCTCACCTTTGGAGGAAGAGACGATGTTCAAGACCAACATGATCGCCGCCGCTGCAATTGGCCTGGCTCTGGGTGCAGCTGCCGCCACCGCAACTCCCGCTGCTGCCAAGACCACCAAGGTCTACTACAGCGACCTGAATCTCTCCAGCCCGGAAGGTCAGCGCAAGCTGGACCACCGCATCGAGATCGCCGCTCGCGAAGTCTGCGACTACAACCGCACCGCCACCGGGACGCGCATCCGCAGCGCCGAAGCGACCGAGTGCTACGTCCAGGCCCGCGCCAATGTGCGTGAACAGGTCGCCAGCGCCGTCACCAGATCGAATTCCGCCCAGCACTTCGCGATCAGTCAGTAAGACCGCGCGAAGGGCGTCACGAAGTCCCTAAAAAATAATCTGGATGCTACCTGGCGGGCCCTAGCGGCCCGCCATCTTTTTGACGGTCGGTAAATAGGTTCGGCCGATCCGCAGGGCATCGCCGCCCGCCGTTTCGACCGACCAGACGCCGAGACCCTCGTGGCGCAGCCCGGTCACATGATCGCGGCGCAGGATGCAGCTGCGATGGATGCGGATGAAGTGTTCCGGATCGAGCCGCTCCTCAAGGCTGGTGATGGTCTGGAGCAGCAGGTAGCTCTGTCCGCGCACATGAAGGCGCACGTAGTCGCGCTCGGCGTCGATCCGCTCGACGTCGGCGGCCGGAACACGCACGAGTTCCGAGCGATGCGGCACCCAGAATTCATCGAGCCACTGGCTGGCCGGCTCGGTCCGCTGCGTTCCGCGCCTGGACATGACGCGCCCGACGGCGCGCTCCAGCCGATCGGGCGCGACCGGCTTCAGCACATAGTCGATCGCGTCGAGATCGAACGCCTCCACCGCGAATTCGTCATGCGCGGTGACGAAGATCACCGCCGGCGCATCTTGCTTGCCGGAAAGCCGACGCGCGACGGTAAGGCCGTCAGTCTCTGGCATGGTCAGGTCCAGCAGGACGAGATCGGGCGTCAGTGCCTCGATCAGGCGTAGCGCCGCCTGACCGTCGCTCGCCGTGCCGATCACCGACACCCCCTCTATCCGGGAGCAGATGACCTGCATGCGCTCAACCGCGAGCGGTTCATCGTCGACGATCAGCGCGCGCAGCGGCGCGGCGCTTGAAACTTCAGGACTGTTTTCAGGCAAAACCGCGCTCCAGGGGCAAGCGTAGCGTCGTGGCGAAGCCGCCCTCTGGGCGCTTGCCGGATTCGATGGTGGCAGCCTCGCCATAACGGGCGCGCAGGCGGTCCCGCACATTGCCGAGGCCGATCCCGAAACCGCCGCTGTTGTCCGGGCAGCCCGGACCGTCATCACTGACGGCGATTGCCAGCATGTCGCCATCCCGCCTTGCATGAATGGCGATCGTCACCGGCCGCTGGGTAGCAGCGACGGCGTACTTCACCGAGTTCTCTACAATCGGCTGGAGGATCATGCCCGGCACCATCGCACCGAGAACGGCATCGTCAACATCAATCGTCGTGACCAGGCGATTCGGGAAGCGCACGGCTTCTATTTCGAAATAGAGCTTCTGCATCTCGATCTCGTCGATCAGCGCGAGGTCGTTGGTCGGATCGTCGGACAAGGTTCGGCGGTAGAACGTCGAAAGGTTCTGGATCATCTTCTCGGCATCGTCCTGCCGGCCGATCATGACCAGCGCGGAAAGCGAGTTGAGCGTGTTGAACAGGAAGTGCGGGTTCACCTGGTAGCGCAGCGACCGCAGCTCCGCGGCGGCGGCGGCGCGGCGATATTCGCCCTCGCGCCATTCGGCGGCGCGGGCCTCCTCCGCCTTCACGAGCGCGAAATAGAGCGCCGCCCAGGCGAGGACCAGGAAATAGCGACCGAACGTGATATCCGCGAAAGCCGCCCAGTGCGCATAGCTTTCCCCGAACACCTTGTTGGTGTGAATGGTGATCGCGGAATCGGACGTCTGCGTGTCCGTGGTCGCCGAGGCGTTTCCGCTTGGATCGTCCGAAGGCGCTGCCTCGCTCGCGCTGCCGTCCGGCATGACCGACTTGGGCAGGTCGACAAGGATGTTCCCGGCTTCGTCGCGGCTGATCCGCACCTTGCCCGCAGCCACGGCCGCGGCTTCTTCCTCGTTGCCGTAAGCCTGGGTCGTCACGATGTCGGAGAAGATCGCATCGTTGATGAGCGTCAGCGCCAGCGACAGCGGCAAAGCCCCCACCAGCACCACGACCAGTCGCATCCCCGCCGACTTGCGGTCCAGCAATTGCAGCAGCGGCCAGACCGCCGCCATGAGCAGCATGGAGAGGATACAGATCGTCAGGCGCCGGGAGATGATCGGCCAGACCAGTTCGTATCCGACCACCGCCCCCCGCAGGGTGGCGACGAGGAAGAAACAGGCCCAGAGGGCGGCAAGCGATAGCAGGACGAGCCGCGCTGGCACGCGCGGCTGATTGGCGACAGTCGTCATCCCGGAGGGATAGCGCGAAATATCCCGTCCGCGCCAGCTCCCTGATCGAAGCGGAACCGACGTTCGTCGAACCGGCCCGACCGGAAGGGTCGATCCGGCGAAGCGCTCCGCCGGATCGACCTGAACTTACGCCGGAAGCAGATGCTCCCTGGCGATCTTTTCCTTCCACACCAGCGGGGCGAGCTGGTGGACGTTCTTGCCTTCGGAATCGACCGCCACGGTCACCGGCATGTCCTTGACGGTGAATTCGTAGATCGCCTCCATGCCAAGGTCCGCAAAGCCGACGACCTTGGCTTCCTTGATCGCGCGGGCGACGAGGTAGGCGGCGCCGCCAACGGCCATCAGATAGGCCGACTTGTGCTTGGCGATGGACTCGGTAGCGGCAGGGCCGCGTTCCGACTTGCCGATGCTGGCCAGCAGACCAAGGTCGAGCATGGTGTCCGAGAACTTGTCCATGCGGGTGGCGGTGGTCGGGCCGGCGGGGCCGACGACTTCCTCGCGCACCGGATCGACGGGGCCGACGTAGTAGATCACGCGGCCCTTGAAATCGACCGGCAGCTCTTCACCCTTGGCGAGCATGTCGGCGATGCGCTTGTGCGCGGCATCGCGGCCGGTGAGCATCTTGCCGTTGAGCAGCAGGCGGTCGCCCTGCTTCCAGCTCTGGACGATCTCGGGGGTGAGGGTGTCGAGGTCGACGCGCTTGGCGCCGGCATCGGGGGCCCATTCCACCTGCGGCCATTCATCGAGGTTGGGCGTTTCGAGGAAGGTCGGGCCCGAACCGTCCAGCGTGAAGTGCGCGTGGCGGGTGGCGGCGCAGTTCGGGATCATGGCGACAGGCTTGCCGGCGGCATGGCACGGCCAGTCCATGATCTTGACGTCAAGGATGGTGGCCAGGCCGCCAAGGCCCTGCGCGCCGATGCCAAGGGCGTTCACCTTGTCGAAGATCTCGATGCGCAGCGCCTCGATATCGTTCCGGGGGCCGCGCTGCTTGAGTTGGGCCATGTCGATCGGCTCCATCAGGCTCTGCTTGGCAAGCTTGACGCAGTGTTCGGCGGTGCCGCCGATGCCGATGCCCAGCATGCCCGGCGGGCACCAGCCGGCGCCCATCTGGGGCAGCATCTCGATCACCCAGTCGACAATGGAATCGCTGGGATTCATCATCTTGAACTTCGACTTGTTCTCGCTGCCACCGCCCTTGGCCGCGACGTCCACCGAGACCTTCGATCCGGGGACCATGCTGACCGAGAGCACCGAAGGCGTATTGTCCTTGGTGTTGCGGCGGGTGAAGGCGGGGTCCGCCAGCACCGAGGCGCGCAGCTTGTTCTCGGCATTGTTGTAGGCGCGGCGGACGCCTTCATCGACCACTTCCTGCAGCGACTTCTCGGATTCGAGGCGGCAGTTCTGGCCCCATTCGATGAAGACGTTGACGATTCCGGTGTCCTGGCAGATCGGGCGATGCCCTTCCGCGCACATGCGGCTGTTGGTCAGAATCTGCGCGATGGCGTCCTTGGCCGCCGGGCCCTGCTCCGCCTCGTAGGCATCGCCCAGCGCGCGGATATAGTCCATCGGGTGGAAGTAGCTGATATACTGGAGGGCGTCGGCGACACTGTCGATCAGGTCGTCTTCGCGGATCGTCACCATCTGCGTCATGGAAAAATGCTCCCGTTTTTCGGATCGCGTGATTTTGCCGGCTCCTTAGACCCGGATTGGATTTTGCGCAAAAGCGCATTTCACGCGTCGATTCTTGTGTTCCACGCGCCAGTGGTTGCGTCTCGGGGAACGGTATCGTCAAAGCGTCACGATTGATCGACCAAGGTATTTCAAACCGCTTGGCCTCAATCGCCGCTTCGCCTAGAAGGCCGGGCATAAAGTCCGTATTTGCGGGGGTACAGGCGTCTGCCGTCCTTTCCCGCGACAGCATGAGGAATAGGCCGCAATGACCCTGACCGAGGATCGGTCCGCCACCGAAGCACGTCACGCGATGATCGTCAGCCAGCTGCGTACCAGCGGCGTCAACGAACATTGGGTGCTGAACGCAATGGCCGGTATCGCCCGCGAGGACTTCGTTCCCGCCACCATGCGCGATGCCGCCTATATCGACCGTGCGATCCCGCTCGGGAACGGCCGCTTCCTGGCCGCGCCGCTCGTGCACGGCAAGATGCTGGCCGAAGCCGCTCCGACCAAGGAGGACAAAGTCCTGCTGGTGGGCGAAGTGAACGGCTATCTCGCCGCTTTGCTGCGCCCGCTGGTCGGCTCGCTCGAAGTCGTCGATCCCGCCGAGGTCGCCGGTCTGGCGGGTGAGGGCGGCTATTCGCTCGTGGTGATCGACGGTGCCGTCGAGGAACTGCCTGCGGCCGTTGTGGCCCAGCTTGCCGAAGGCGGCCGCGTGGTCACCGGGATCATCGTGCGCGGCGTCGCTCGCCTCGCCACCGGTCTCAAGACCGCGGGAGCCGTCTCGCTCCTGCCGCTGATCGAAATGGGTATCCCGGCCCTGCCGGAGTTTGCCGCTCCCAAACCCTGGAGCTTCTGAACGTGGCCCGGTTCGCAAGGCGCGCCGGGCTGCTCGTGGGGGGATGTCTGATACTGGCGATGCCGGGCGCGCCTGCGCTGGCCGACACCCTGCGCGACGCGCTCATTGCCGCATACCAGACAAACCCCACGCTTGAATCGGCGCGCGCCCAGCAGCGCGCGACCGACGAGGGCGTGCCGATCGCACGGGCAGCAGGCCTGCCCAGCGTCAGCACGACGGAAACGTTCGTCAGGAACGTGAAGCAGAGCGAAAATTCGCTGACTGCGCCGTCGAAGATATTCACCGCGGATGGGCAGCTTGGCGTGCCGATCTATTCGGGCGGCGCGGTGAAGAACCGCATCAAGGCCGCGAAGATCCGCGTCGAGGCCGGACAGGCGGACTTGCGCGCGACGGAAGCCTCGATCTTCTCGCAAGTGGTCGCCGCCTACATGGACGTGATCCGCACCGAGGCGATCGTCGGTCTCAACCGCAAGAACGTCAGCGTGCTGGAAACCAACCTCCAGGCCACCAGCGATCGTTTCCAGATCGGCGATCTCACCCGCACCGACGTTGCCCAGTCGCAATCACGCCTGGCCGTCGCCCAGAGCGACTTGCTCACCGCCGAAGCGAACCTCGCCGCCGCGCGGGAGACTTATATCCGCTTCGTCGGCAGGGCACCCGAAACGCTGGAAGCCCCGCCGCCGCTGCCCAACCTGCCCACCACGGCCGACGATGCCGCCGCGATCGCACTCGATTCCAACCCCGACCTGATCGGCGCGCGCGAGCGCACCAAGGCGGCGGACAAGGATATTGACGTCGCCGGGGCCAGCCGCCTGCCCACCTTGCGACTGTTTGGCCAGGGCACCTACAACAATTACTTCAACACGCTGGCGCGCGGCGCTGTGAACGCGAACATTTCGCAGAGCGATTCATCCGCGCAGGCCGGGGCGCAGCTGTCGATCCCGATCTTCCAGGGCGGCCTTCCCGCCGCCCAGCGCCGCCAGGCCCAGGCAACCGCCTCGGCGACGCTGGAACAGGAGATCGCCACCGAGCGTGACGTCATCGCGCAAGTCCGTTCGGCCTATACCTCGTGGAACGCGTCGAACGACCTGATCCGATCCTCGCAAGTGGCAGTGGATGCGGCCGCGCTCAGCCTCGAGGGCGTTCGGGCCGAGAACTCGGTGGGCAACCGTACGATTCTCGACATTCTCAATGCCGAGCAGGAGCTCCTGAACGCACAGGTCACGCTCGTGACCGCGCGGCGCAATGCCTATGTCGCCGGCTTCACGCTGCTGGCCGCCATGGGCAAGGCCGAGGCCCGCGATCTCAATCTCGATGGCGGGATTCTCTACGATCCGCAGCTCAACTATGACCGGGTGAAGGGCAAGTTCCTGGATTGGAGCAACGATCCGGCACCCGTCGCAAAGTCCACCCGCACCGTTGACACGCCGGTGCAGGATGGGAACATTCAGGAATAGTGATGTCCCGCCTCGAATCGAGGCGGGATTTCGCCGCGTCCGATGGGCGCGCGATCAACAGGGGCTAGAGTCATGCGTCAGAGCGGTGAACCTTCGGTCGAGGAGATTCTCCAGTCGATCAAGCAGGTGATCGCGCGCGACAATCGCACGGCCGCCAAAGTCGAACGGCAGCGCCGTTCGAACGAAGGCGTCACTGCCGTCATGATCGATGACGAGGATGACGATGTGCTGGAACTGGGCGAAACCGCGCAGCTCGCGGCAGATGCCCCCGGCATCGAGGATGAACCCGGCCTGCTGCCGGACCAGGCCCGCAACTCCATGCGGGAATCGCTGGCCGCGCTTGCCATGCTGTCCGAACCGGGCGTACCCCCGCAGATCGTCCGTTCGGGAGAGACTTCGCTGGAATCGCTCACGCGCGAACTGCTGCGCCCGGCATTGGCCGAATGGTTGGACAAGAACCTGCCGCCGATGGTCGAACGCCTCGTCGCCGCCGAAATCGCGCGGATCGTCGGCAAGAAGGGCTGAGCGTTCGGGCTGGACCATCGGCCCGCGGCTTCCTACCTTCCGCTCCATGGCAAAACCCGATCCCGCGCTGCTCGATCCCGCGCGTTACCCATTCTCCTGTCGGATCGAACCGCGCTTCGGCGACCTCGATCTCAACATGCACATCAACAATGTGGCCATGGCCGGCATGCTGGAGGATGCGCGCGTGCGGTTCTTCCGGGAGGCGGGCGGTCACAAGCACCTCGCGGGCCTCTCTACGATGGTGGCCAGCATCTCGATCGATTATCTGGGCGAGACTCACTATCCCGATGCCGTGACCGTCCACGGTGCGATCGAAAAGCTTGGCCGCACCAGCCAGCAGGTCGTGCAAGTGGTGATGCAGGGGGATAGCCCCGTCGTCTTCGCCCGCACGGTGATCGTGATGGTCGGCCTGGAAGGTCCGGCTCCGCTTACGGACGGATATCTGGAAAATGCCGGACCGTGGATGTTCCGGGCGTGAGTACTTCCGCCGAGGACATCGCCAAGGCATCCGAAGCCCTCGCCAAGGCGGGCGGTAACGATATCCAGCGCCACATCTTCATCTGCGCCGAACCCCAGAAAGGCGAATGCTGTTCGCCGGAAAAAGGCGCGGCGGCCTGGAAATACCTCAAGAAGCGGCTCAAGCAACTCGGTCTCGACGGGCGGGGAGGGGTGGCACGCACCAAGGCGGACTGCCTGCGCATCTGCTTCGCCGGGCCGGTGTCGGTCGTCTGGCCCGACGGAGTCTGGTATCACTCCTGCACGGAAGAGGTGCTGGAGCGGATCATACAGGAGCATCTGATCGGCGGCCGGCCGGTGGAAGACTACCGTCTGCACCCCCCGCAGGACTGACTACCTGCAGACTGACCCTTTCCGTCAGGGCGTGTGATCGTCTTCCAGCGGATCAACGACAGACTCGTCGTGGCCGGTCCCGCTCGACAGGAAAACCAGTCCCATCAAGGCGGAGGCGAGCAGCATCGTGAATCCGATGCCGAGCGCGGCGGCGATGTAGAAGTGGACCGAAACCATCCCGTTCGAACGATAGAGCAGGACGACCGAGGCGATCACGAGGGCCAGCGTGACGGTCATCATGTAGCGCATGATGCGAAGATAGCGCGCCCAGGCATGAGCGGCCTTTTCCGGGTCATCGAGAGGCGAGCGGGGTATCATCGGCTCCATGTGAGGCTTCCGGCCGCACCGGGCAAGAGCCTGTCTGCACCCTTTCGGGAATCCGCCCGGGCATGGCCGAAGTGGCAGAGCGCCAAGGCCTGTGTTATTCTGCCTGCGAAGACCTCGTCCGAACGAGGCTTCACGCCTTAACAGGGGCCAGATTCACGAAGGGAGATTGCGACGATGACGATCGGGCATATCATCGAAGGCCGTGAAACCGTTCTAACCTGCCAAGTGACATGCACCGTCAGTGAGGCGGCGGGAATACTCGCCGATCGCCGGATAGGTGCGCTACCGATTCTCGACGGCGAGAAGCTCGTCGGCATCTTTTCCGAACGCGACGTGATCTACCGCCTGCGGGAATTCGGACCGCGCATGCTGGAAATGACGGTCGGCGATGTCATGACCACGCCGCCCTTGACCGTGGAACCTTCCGGCTCGGCTCTCGCCGCTCTCGCCCTCATGACCCGGCGCCGCATCCGCCATCTGCCGGTGATGGAAGGCGATCGCATGGTCGGCTTCGTTTCGATCGGCGACATCGTGAAGTACAGGATAGACAAGGTGGAATCCGAAGCCGCGGCCATGCGCGACTATATCCAGATGGCATAGCCCCTGACGGGCCAGGCCGGATTCCTTCACGCGGCGTACCGCGAACCTTGCCGGGCAGGGCGGGGAGGCCTACATCCGGGCCATGGATCAGCAAACCGTCACACTCAGCCCTTCGGCGGCCTCGCGCGTCGCCACGATTGCCGAAAAGCAAGGCAAGCCGGCGATTCTTCGCCTCTCGGTAGAAGGCGGCGGCTGCTCGGGGTTCCAATACAAGTTCGGCCTCGCCGAAGCCCCCGAAGCCGACGACACCGTGGCCGAGACCGATGGCGTGCGCCTGCTGGTGGATTCGGTTAGTCTGGATCTCGTCAGCGGCTGCGTGGTGGACTACGTCGAATCGCTTGGCGGCGCGGCATTCCGGGTCGAAAACCCCAATGCCGCCGCAGGCTGCGGATGCGGATCAAGCTTCTCCGTATGAAGAAGATCGCCACGTTCAACATCAACGGCGTCAAGGCGCGCCTGCCCCGTCTGCTCGAATGGCTGGAGGAAACCCGGCCCGCGGTCGCCTGCCTTCAGGAGATCAAGAGCCAGGACGAAGGCTTCCCGATCGCCGAGTTCGAGAAGATCGGCTACAAGGGCATCTGGCACGGCCAGAAGGGTTTCAACGGCGTCGCCATTCTTGCCGATGGCGAAATGCCGGTCGAAGTGCAGCGCGGCCTGGCGGGAGAGCCCGAGGACGAGCATTCGCGCTACCTGGAAGCGGACGTGTTCGGCCTCAGGGTGGTGTGCATCTACCTTCCCAACGGCAATCCGGTGCCCGGTCCCAAGTTCGACTACAAGCTGCGCTGGATGGAGCGCCTGCGCCGCCGCATGGACGCGATCCGGGCCGAGGAAGTCCCGGCAATCGTAACCGGCGACTTTAACGTAATTCCCACGGACCAGGATGTCTGGTCTCCGCCGGCCATGGCAGCCGATGCCCTGATGCAGCCGGAATCGCGCGATGCCTATTTCCGCCTGCTCGGCGATGGCTGGACCGATGCCATTGCCACCCATTACCCGCGCGGCGGGGTCTGGACCTTCTGGGACTATCAGGCCGGGGCCTGGCAGCGCGACCATGGCTTCCGCATCGACCATGCGCTGCTTTCGCCCGAACTGGCGGACCGCCTCGTCTCCTGCGGTGTCGACAAGGCCTATCGCGGCCGGGAGAAGGCCAGCGACCACACGCCGGTATGGGTACAGCTCAGGGACTGAGCTTCCCGCCAGCCCGCCAGATACGACGAGGGGAGCGAAAGCGGTGCCTGTTGCACCGGTTTCGCTCCCCTCGTCATTTCAGCGATAGGGCCTGCGGGGCCCTGGAGCCTCGTGCCGGACGATCAACGATAGAAGATGTGATTGTCCACGCGCGCCAGCTTGGTGAGGCGCCAGTTCGGCTCGACACGGGCCGCGTGGAAGAACAGCGCGCCGCTGACCGGGCTCTTCCAGCTCTTCTCGACAGCGATCTTGGCCACTGCCACCGCTTCACGCCAGCCCGAGGACTTCTCGCGAACCTTGGGCATCTTCTTGCCCTGCACGAAGGAGAACTGCGAAGGCTGATAGACCACGCCGCAGTAGCTGGCGGGAAAACGGCCGGACTCAGAGCGATCGATGATCACGCGGCCAACTGCAAGCTGGCCTTCGAGCGTTTCACCGCGCGCTTCGAAATAGATCGCGCTTGCAAGGCAGCGCATCTCGCGGCTCAGCGTACCGGGCACCGACTGCTGCGCAACGAGCTGCGCAAGCGTTTCGGCGTCGACGGGCGAATCCTGGGTGTCGTCTTCGTCGGCAACGCTTGCCGTTTCGGCATCGGCGCCTTCCGCGGAGGGGAGGGGCTGGACGACCGGCTGCGATACGAAGATCGGGTCGAGGTTCGATTGAGCCTGGACCAGAACCGGTGCCAAAGCCGCGGCGCCCGAACCCTGCGCGCCGAATAGGGTTGTCAAAACCGTAGCGGCCAGCGCAACCGCGCTAGCCCACTGAACTTTGCTTCGCATCAAATCTAGTCAAAGGCGGTGAACCAGTCCGACGCAGGCGGGAACCGAATGCCTCAAGAGGCGTTCACTTCCAGACGAACCTGCCGACGATTCCCCGTCTGCGTGCTAGCCGGGCTGGCCGAAATGCTGCCCGAGCCGCTTCCGCGTGTGCGAAAGGGCAATTAGCTTGCATGGCCTGCAAGTCAACACAGTTTATTCACCATGCCCGATGAAGCGTTCGGGCTTCGCGACGTCCAGTTCAACGACCCAAAGATCGGGGTCCTGTTCTCCGCGGTGTGCGACATACTCCGAAAATGCGAGTCTTTCGGCGGGATCCTCCCGGCGCGTGCAGTGCCAGGCGCGGGTTCCGTCCAGTTGCGGCATGCGTTCATAAGCCCGCGCGTCCCGTCCATTCTCGAGCAGGACGAGCATGATCGTCCCGGCGTCGCGCTCACCCTTGCTCAGGACCATGCCAAAGCCGCCCGCAGCCTCCACGCTGCGAATGAGGCCCGATACTTCGAGATGGGCGGGAAGGCGGGCGTCCATCGCTCAGGCCGTTCCCGAATAGCCGGGCAACCCCGAAAGCGCGATCCGCGAGCGCATGAAGGTACCGGTTCCCCGGCCAACCTCGTCGCCTTCTTCATCGATCAATCGCGATTCCGCCACCAGTACCCGGCGACGGCCGCTGACCCAGCGTCCCTCCGCCACGATGGTACCGCCCTTGATGGGCTTGCTGAGCAGCAGGTTGAAGGACGTTGTCAGCAGGAAGCGATCCGTGACCAGGGTGTTGGCGGCGTAGAAGGCCGCATCGTCCAGCATCTTGAAGTAGATCGTTCCATGCGCGGCCCCGGCTGCATGGAAGCAGTCCGGTTCCACGTGAAACGTGATGCGGGCAAGGCCCTCTCCGGGAACGTCCAGACGTGACCGGAACATGCTGTTGATCGGCGCCGAGGCGTAGAGACCTTCCAGCGCCCGCCAGTGAAGACCGGCGCCGGACACGTCCGAGGCGCCGGCATCCAATTCCTCAGGCGGCATCGCGGTCGATGACGTTGCTGAGCAGGCTGTAGAGCGCTTCCGGTCCCGGTGCGTCGATAAGCGCCTCGTGCATGCGTTCGTCACGCATCATGCGCGAGATCGCGGCGAGGGCATGAAGGTGCGTGGCACCGGCATTCTCGGGCGAGAGCAGGCCGAAGACGAGATCGACCGGCACACCATCGGCGGAATCGAATTCCACCGGCGCGCCGAGCCGCATCACCACGGCAACGGGACGGCCGAGGCCCGAAATACGGGCATGGGGAATGGCGACACGACGACCGAAGCCGGTGCTGCCCAGTTCCTCACGCTCGATGATTCGCGCAAGAACGGTTTCGCGATCGAGGTGATAGACCTCGGCGAAAAGATCGGCGAGCGCGCCGAGAATGACTTGCTTGCTGTCTGCGCTGGAAGTGACGACTGCGTCAGGCAACAGGGTAAAAAGACTGCTCATCTGCGTTTCTGATTCTGGCCCAAAATCGGTTGCCAATACTTAAACGTCCATAACCCCCGGAAAACCGGGGGTTACTTCCTTCTTCTTCAATAAGAAGTATAGACGCCGGATCGGTGTGGCGGTCGGCGTCAGTGCGGTTCGACCCAGCCAATCGAACCGTCGCCGCGGCGGTAAACCATATTATGGCGTCCGGTGCCAGCGTTTTTGAACAGAAGCGCGGTCGTATTGCGCAAGTCCAGCATCATCACCGCATCCGAAACGGTAGCTTCGGGAACGTCCACGCGGGTTTCGGCGATCACCACGGGTGCGTCCGCGTCGAAATCATCTTCGACTTCAACGGTAGGCTCTTCGAAGATGGTGTAGGCCGCTTCCTCGATCGCCACGGCGTGCGCGATCTGCTCGTGCCGATCCTTGAGACGACGCTTGTAGCGACGAAGCTGCTTGTCGATCTTCTCCGCCGCCTGATCGAAGGAGAGGTGGGCATCCTGCGCAAGGCCGGTGCCCTTGAGTACGAGATTCTGCATCACATGCATGATGATATCGCAGCGGAACGATCCGGCAGGTGCTCGACCGAAAGTGACCTGCGACGACAAGGCGCGATTGAAATACTTGTCGATGATGGCGGTCAATCGCTCCTCGGTGTGGATCTGCAGGGCTTCACCGGTGTCGACCTGATGGCCGGAAACGCGGATGTCCATGGGCGATTACTCCTCTGCTGTGAATTCAGGCGCCCCAGAGCGGGGCATCGACCGACTTCAGGAATTCGGCGTGGATGCTGAGTTCCTCCTCGGTCGCCGCGTGGGGCCGCGGTTGACGGAAGGGTCGGTCCTTGCGAACAAGAATCCTTGCTTCCGACACGATATCGGCGGTTTCCGCGACGAGTTCGAGACCGATCTGGCGACCGCCGCGAAGCTCGACATAGACCTGCGCGAGCAGCTCGGCGTCTAGCAAGGCGCCGTGCTTGGTACGATGACTTCGATCAATTCCGTAGCGCGTGCAAAGCGCATCGAGCGACAGCTTGGCGCCCGGATGGCGGACTTTGGCCAGGGCCACGGTATCCACCATGCGCGCGCGGCTCACCTCGGGATGCCCGCAGAGCGCCAGTTCGGCGTTGATGAAGTTGAAGTCGAACGCGGCATTGTGCGCGATCATCGGGCTGTCCTCGATGAAAGCGAGGAATTCCTCTGCGCACTGGGCGAAAAGCGGCTTGTCGGACAGGAAAGCGTCCGACAGGCCATGAACGGCTTCCGCCTCTGCAGGCATGCCGCGTTCTGGATTGAAATAGGCGTGATAGCTTTGACCGGTAGGCACCCGGTTGACCATCTCGATGCAGCCGATCTCCACCATCCGGTCCCCGCTCTTGGGGTCGAAACCTGTGGTTTCGGTATCGAAGATGATCTCTCTCATCCCTCTCCATATCTGCCTGCCGGACCCACTTCGCAAGGCCCTGAAGGCGATTATTCTGACTCGGTCAACGCATGTACGATGCGCTCCACCTGATCGCGGGTTTCCGCCAGCGACGTGCCGGTATCGATGATAAAGTCGGCGCGCGCCCGCTTCTCGGCATCGGGAACCTGAAGGCCGAGAATCTGCTCGAACCTGTCTTCCGTCATGCCCGGCCGTGCCAGCACGCGCTCGCGTTGAGTCTCCGCCGGGGCCGACACGACCGCCACCGCGCCAAGGCCTCGATGGCCGCCTTTTTCGTAGAGCAGCGGAATGTCGAAGACGATCAGCGGACTCGCGCCGTGATCGCTCATGAACTGCTCGCGCATCGCCGCAACGGCAGGGTGGACGACGCCTTCCAGCCGGGAAAGAGCATCCTTGTTTCCGAAAACGGCAGCGCCCAGCTTCTGCCGCTCCACCCCGCCGGGGCCGGTCGTTCCGGGAAACGCCGCCTCGATCGCGGGCAGGAGCGCGCCGTCCGGTCCCTGAAGCTCATGAACGGCGGCATCGGCATCGAAGACCGGCACTCCCAGTTCACGAAACATCGCTGCCACGGTCGACTTTCCCATGCCGATCGACCCGGTGAGCCCAAGGACCATCCGAGTCATGTCAGCAGGCGCCCGCGCAATTCGGAATCATGCTCGCGCGGCGGTGTCTCACCGAAGAAATGGGTGAAGGCGATATCGGCCTGGCCGATCAACATCGCCAGACCGTCCACGGTATCGAAGCCCGCTTCGCGCGCGGCTTTCAGGAACGGCGTATCGAGGGGGCTGGTGACGATATCGTAGGCAACGCTGCGCGGCGGAGCATGCGACAGGTCGAAGGCGAGCGGCGGCTGTCCGGTCATGCCCAGCGGGCTGGCGTTGACGATCACGTCGAAACACCGTTCGCGATCATCGAAGGCAAAATCGGTGGGTTCGGCGAAGTGGGAGAGATCGATGGCGTGATGATCGCTCTGCGTGGTGAGTTCGTCGAGCATCGTCTGCGCCTTGGCCGGATCGCGGCCGGCGAGCACGATGACGAATCCCTTTTCCGCCAGCGCCGCAACGATCGCGCGCGAGGCACCGCCCGTGCCGAGAATCCGCGCCATGCGGAACAGGTGCGTTTCTTCGAGACGCTCCCGCAGGGGCTCGAGGAAGCCCGGAGCATCGGTGTTATAGCCGGTCAGAGTCCCGTCCTGCTCCCGCACGACGGTGTTCACCGCGCCGATCTTCGCGGCGAGGGGATCGAGCCGGTCCAGCAGCGGCAGAATCGCCAGCTTGTGCGGCATGGTGACATTGCAGCCGCGCCAGTCGGTATCGAGACGACGCTCGGCCAGATAGGCGGCAAGCCCGTCGGCGGGCACGCGATGACGATCGTAGCGTCCTTCGATTCCCAGCTTTTCGAGCCAGAATCCGTGAATCATCGGCGACTTCGACTGGACAATGGGGTCGCCGATCACTTCGGCATAAGGCAGGCTCATTTCGCGATTTCTCCCAGGCGGCGCAGCGCCGCCTGCACCTTGAGCAGCGGCATGCCGAGAATGGTGAAATAGTCCCCCTCAACCGCTTCGAAAAGCTGCACGCCGCGCGCCTCGATGCGGAATACGCCGACACAGCCGGCAACTTCGGGCCATTCGGCATCGAGATATTCGGCGATGAAGGGCTCCGACATCTCGACCACATGCAGCGAAGCAACCGCATCCTCCGCCCAGATCACTTCGCCGTCACGCGCGAGTGCGGCCGCACTGTGGAGATTCATGATCTTGCCCGAAAAGTAGCGCAGGTGCTCCGCCGCAGATTCGCGGCTTTCCGGCTTGTCGAACCGGCGGCCGCCACATTCGACGAGGGAATCACTGCCGAGCACAAGCTGGCCGGGCGCGCCCGCCGAAACCGCGAGCGCCTTGGCCTTGGCAAGGGCGAGGGCGATCTCGGCCGGCGCCGCGCCGGACAGCTCCGCTTCGAGCGCCCGCTCATCGACGTGAGCGGGTTGCGCGCGGAAAGGAATGGCGGCGGCTTCAAGCATGGCGCGCCGCGAGGCGCTCTGGGACGCGAGGACGATCATCGACAATTTCCTGAGATTCGGATTCGGCGGATTCAGATGGGCTTGGGGCCAAGCGGGCCTTGCAGGCCCGAAGCCCTGCGCTCGTTATAGAGATTGATGATCGCCGCCGCCGTTTCCTCGATGGAACGGCGGGTCACGTCGATCACCGGCCAGGAATTGTCGGCGAACATGCGCCGCGCATATTTCAGCTCATCCTCGACCCTATCGGTCTTCACGTAGTCGGTATCGGGAGACTGGCTGAGCGAGAGCAGGCGGTTGCGACGGATTTGAATCAGCCGATCAGGCGCGGTGGTAAGCCCGACCACCATGGGCCGCTTGAGCCCGAACAGGGCCGCAGGCGGCGGACTTTCGACCACGATCGGGATATTGGCGACCTTGTATCCGCGATTGGCAAGATAGATCGAAGTGGGCGTCTTGCTGGTGCGCGATACGCCCGCCAGCAGGATATCCGCTTCTTCCCATTCCTCCCAGGCGATCCCGTCGTCATGGGCGATGGTGAACTGAATCGCATCGACACGCGCGAAATAGGCATCGTCCAGCCGATGCTGGCGGCCGGGCCGCCCCTTGGCTTCCTGGCCGAGCAGGGCTTCCAGCGCATCCGTCACGCCATCCAGCACGGCAATCGCCGGCAGGCCGAGAATCTGACAGCGTTCTTCCAGCCTTCCCCGCGTTTCCTCGTTCACCAGGGTGAAGAAGACGAGTCCGGGATTGGCGGCGATCTCGCCCATGATCCTGTCTAGGTGCTGCTGTGAACGGACCATCGGCCAGAAATGTCGCAGGACGTCTGAATCGTCGAACTGGGCGAGGGCCGCCTTCGCGATCATCTCGAGCGTTTCGCCGGTGGAATCCGAGAGCAAATGAAGGTGAAATCGCGCCATGCGAGGCTTTTCCAGGGTCTTTCACGGAAGGCGGCCGGCAGGGCGCCGGGGCCTGTGGATACGTCCGGGCATAAACCACGGGACTGGTCTGGTGACAACTCGGATCCCGGGTTTCCTCCCCATTGAACCGATTCAACGGGCAGACTTGCGAACATGATTCAAATCCAAATCACACCCTGTGGGTAACAGGGATAAAGAGTCTTTGACTCAGACTCCATCGAGAGTCGCTTCGCAGATTTGAACCTGTTCACCGTGGAATAATTCGGGCAAGATTCAATCGTCCCCGATATCCACAGGACCAACAGACTCCATCATCCTTCTAAGAATCTTTATTTTTTTGATCGGACCTGAATCTCGATGCCTGGCCTCCTTCTCGAAAACCTGCGCGGAACGAACACGAGCAAGCGCCCGATCTGGCTGATGCGCCAGGCCGGAAGATACCTTCCCGAATACCGCGCCCTTCGCGCCGAAAAGGGCGGATTCCTCGCGCTCGTCTATGATACCGACGCTGCGGCCGAAATTACGCTCCAGCCCATCCGCCGCTTCGGATTCGACGGCGCGATCCTCTTCTCGGACATCCTCATCGTCCCTTACGCGATGGGACAGGATCTGCAGTTCCTTGCCGGTGAAGGCCCAAAGCTGACTCCACGCCTGGTCGATCACGCGCTGGTGAATCTCACCGCCGTTCCCGAGCGCCTGACTCCCATCTACGAAACCGTCCGCAAAGTCCGCGCCGGACTCGAATCCGACAAGACCATGCTCGGCTTCGCCGGAAGTCCGTGGACTGTCGCAACCTACATGTGCGCAGGCGAAGGCAGCCGGGATCAGCATGAGACGCGGGCAATGGCCTATCGCGACCCTGCGGCGTTCGAGGCGATCATCCAGGCTATCGTGGGGGTGACTGTCGAATATCTCAGTGGCCAGATCGAAGCCGGAGCGGAAGCCGTCCAGCTCTTCGATTCATGGGCCGGATCACTCTCTCCCGCCCAATTCGAACGTTGGGTCATTGCCCCCAATGCGAAGATCGTATCCGAGATGAAAGCACGCCATCCCGAGACTCCGGTCATCGGATTCCCAAAGGGGGCCGGCGAAAAATTACCGGCATACGCCCGTGAAACCGGAGTCGACGCGGTTGGAATCGATGAAACGATAGACCCGGTCTGGGCGGCGAGAGAGCTTCCCGCCGGGCTTCCGGTGCAAGGGAATCTCGATCCGCTTCTCCTGCTTTCGGGTGGGAACGATCTCGAGATTCAGACTCACCGCGTGCTCGATGCTTTCGCCGACCGGCCGCATGTCTTCAATCTCGGACACGGCATCGGCCAGTTCACGCCGATCGAAAATGTCGAGCGACTGCTAGGCATCGTGCGCGCCTGGTCGCGGTAGAATCCGCGCCAAAACGACCAACCGCCTGACTCGCCCCGGAATCGGCTTGCCCGAATCCGGGCGAGCGTGCAGGAGGTCGCCTTCCGGATTCATCGAGACTCGTGCTGCCCATGCAGGAAGTGCTTTCCATGCTTTATCTCTGGCTCAAGGCCGGACACGTCATTTTCGTGATCTTCTGGATGGCCGGCCTGTTCATGCTGCCGCGCTATTTCGTCTACCATCAGGAATCAGAGCCCGGCTCGGCCGAAGAAGCGCGCTGGATCGATCGCGAATCCAAGCTTCGCAAGATCATCCTCACCCCGTCGCTGGTCCTGGTATGGGTGCTCGGCATCGCTACCGCCTCTGCGATGGGGGCATGGAGCGAAGGCTGGCTTCATACCAAGCTGCTCTTCGTACTGGGCCTGTCGGGCTACCATGGGTGGTTGGTCGGTTACGGCAAGAAGCTGGCAAAGGGCGAACGGCCGCTAACGGGCCGGAAACTGCGCCTGCTCAATGAAATTCCCGGACTTGCAGCAGTAGTGATCGTTATTCTGGTGGTCGTGAAGCCGTTCTGACGATCGGGCGATTCATCGTCCAAAAGCATCACTTGCCGCTCGGGCACTGCGGGAATCTCGATTCAGCCCGGCCACACGCCGTCCCGCAGATGACTCGTTGACCCAAAGCTGCCCAGAGCTTATCTGAGCCTTGTTCCGGCACAGGGCGGCGAGCCCTTTCGCTTGCCCGGATCCGCTTTCCCCAAGCCCAACGATCCCGCCGGCCGACACCCATTTTCCATCCGGAATCCAGACAAGATGCACCTTAAAGAACTCAAGAAGAAAACGTCGGCCGATCTGGTCGAAATGGCCGAGGAACTCGGCGTGGAAGGCGCGTCGACGCTGCGCCGCCAGGACCTCATGTTCGCCATCCTCAAGGAAGTGGCTGAAGACGGTGAGGAAATCATCGGGCAGGGCACCATAGAGGTTCTCACCGATGGCTTCGGCTTCCTGCGCAGCCCCGAGGCGAATTATCTTGCCGGTCCTGACGATATCTACGTCTCGCCCAACCAGGTCCGTAAATGGGGCCTGCGCACCGGCGATACCGTCGAAGGCGAGATCCGTGCTCCCCGCGACGGCGAGCGTTACTTCGCCATCACCAAGCTCATCAGCGTCAACTTCGACGATCCCGACGTGGTGCGCCACCGCGTCAACTTCGACAACCTGACACCGCTCTACCCCGATCAGCGCCTGAAGCTCGACAGCCTCGACCCCACGGTCAAGGACAAGTCGGCCCGCGTGATCGATCTCATTTCGCCGCAGGGCAAGGGCCAGCGCGCCCTGATCGTGGCCCCGCCGCGCACCGGCAAAACCGTGCTGTTGCAGAACATGGCCAAGGCCATCACTGACAACCATCCGGAAGTCTTCCTTCTCGTGCTGCTCGTCGACGAGCGCCCGGAAGAAGTCACCGACATGCAGCGCTCGGTGAAGGGCGAGGTCATCTCCTCCACCTTCGACGAACCCGCCCAGCGCCACGTCCAGGTCGCCGAAATGGTGATCGAGAAGGCCAAGCGCCTCGTCGAGCACAAGCGCGACGTCGTGATCCTGCTGGACTCGATCACCCGTCTCGGCCGCGCCTACAACACCGTGGTGCCCAGCTCGGGCAAGGTGCTGACCGGTGGTGTCGACGCCAACGCCCTGCAGCGCCCCAAGCGCTTCTTCGGCGCCGCGCGCAACATCGAGGAGGGCGGTTCGCTCTCGATCATCGCTACGGCCCTGATCGACACCGGCAGCCGCATGGACGAAGTCATCTTCGAAGAGTTCAAGGGCACCGGTAACTCGGAAATCGTCCTTGATCGCAAGGTGGCGGACAAGCGCATCTTCCCGGCGCTCGATGTCGGCAAGTCGGGCACCCGCAAGGAAGAGCTGCTGGTTCCCAAGGACCAGCTCACCAAGATGTGGGTCCTTCGCCGTATTCTCATGCAGATGGGCACCGTCGATGCGATGGAGTTCCTGCTCGACAAGATGAAGGACTCGAAGACCAACGAGGACTTCTTCTCGACGATGAACCAGTAAGCGGGGAGTCCCGGCTTGAGCATCCTGCAGACACTTGTCGCTACCTCCTCGATGGGAGGTCCGGCGGAGATCTGGCAGCATATCGTCAACGATTTCTCGAACCTTGGGACGCCGGCAGCCATGTCGGCGTTCCTTCAGGTGCTGATGATCGACGTGGTATTGGCGGGCGACAATGCCATCGTCGTCGGCGCCCTGGCAGCGGGGCTTCCTGCCGACCAGCGCAAGAAGGTCATCGCCATCGGCGTGATCGCAGCGTTGGTGCTGCGCATCGGTTTCGCGCTTGTCGTGACCTGGCTGCTCGGCCTTGTCGGGCTGATCTTCGCTGGCGGATTGCTGCTGCTCTGGGTCGCGTGGAAGATGTACCGCGAGCTTCACGGCGGTGAACATTCCCCCGGCTCACCGGAAATCGAGGGTGACGAGAGTTCCGGCCTCAAGCCTGCCAAGAGCTTTGCCGGAGCGGCAATTTCGGTTGCGGTGGCGGACATCTCGATGTCGATCGACAACGTGCTCGGCGTAGCCGGCGCGGCGCGCGATCATCCCGGCATCCTGATCGTGGGCCTGGTCTTCGCAGTGGCCCTCATGGGCGTCGCCGCGAACTTCATTGCGCGCTACATCGAACGCTATCGCTGGATAGCCTGGATCGGCCTTGCGGTGATCCTCTATGTGGCGGCAAAGATGATCTATGAGGGGTGGGTAGACCCGCAGCTCGGGATCATCACGCTGATCTGACGAATGAAAAGGGCCCGGATTTCCGGGCCCTTTTCTTTTTGATCGATGTTCCGGAGACGATTGCCCCTCACAGGCTCTCCAATTCGTTCAAGGCACCAGCACCGTGGACCCTGTGGTAGCCCGGCTCTCCAGCGCGCGGTGGGCCTCGGCGGCATCCTCCAACCGGTAGGTCTGGCCGATATGGGGCCTGAGAATCCCGGCGGCGATCCGGTCGAACAGCTTCCCTGCGCTGACGGCGAGCTGCTCCGGCGTGGCGATGTAGTCGGCAAGGGTCGGGCGGGTGAGGTAGATCGATCCCGCTTTCATCAGGTCCAGCGGCGTAATCGCGGGAACCGGTCCCGAGGCATTTCCGTAAGTCACCATGAATCCGCGCTTGCGGAGCGAAGCGAGCGATGCGGACCAGGATGCCGCGCCGACGCCGTCATAGACCACATGGCACATCTCGCCCCTGGTGATCTCGCGGATGGCTTCGGGCAATTCGCTGAAATCGCAATGGAGGGAGTGCTCGCCTGGAACCTGCGCCGCCTTTTCGGCGCTGCCCGAGTGGGCGATCACGGTTGCGCCTTTATCCAGCAGCCATGGCACCAGTAGCGAACCGACTCCCCCGGCCGCCGAATGCACCAGTGCGACATCGCCCTTTCCGGCGGCATATGTCTCTTCCGCGAGATAGCAGGCGGTGAGTCCCTTGAGCATGACGGCTGCCGCAATCTCCGGAGCGATCGTGTCGGGGATGGGCATGGCCTGCGCCGCCTTCACAATGCGGTGCGTGGCATAGGCCCCGCCGGCATAAGTCGTGCCGACACGCTCACCCGGCGAAAAGCCGGCCACGTCGGTGCCAAGCGCGATGATCCTTCCGACGCTTTCCGATCCGAGCTTGATCGGCAACGGGTCGGCATAGAGTCCCTTGCGGTAGTAAGTGTCGATGAAGTTGAGTCCGACCGCTTCGGTCTCGATCAGCAATTCGCCGGGACCGGGGCAGGGGACTTCGAAATCCTCCCGCTCGATCACTTCGGGGCCGCCATGGCTTCGGGCGATCATCCTGTATCCGGTGGTCATGTTGGCAAGTCCTTGGAATTTGCGTTCAGAACACGCGTCTGAACGTGTCCGCCCGGGCGACGTTCCAGGCGCGGGCGTAGGGGGTGAATTCGGGGTCGGCGAGCAGTTCGCCGGGTTTCAGGAAACGGTACACTTCGTCCAGTGGTCCGGCCTTGGCGCTGTCTATCCGCTGGTACATGTCGTGCTGGTTGAGGCCCCAGGGACTGTCATAGCCCATGGCGACGACAATCTCGCGGAGGGATTTCAATGTTTCCTTCTGGAACCGGGCAACGCGTTCCGCCTTATCCTCGACCACGAGTCCGCGCTGGCGCCAGGCGACCTGGGTGGCAACGCCGGTTGGACATTCGCCGGTGTGGCATTTCATCGATTGCACGCAGCCGAGCGAGAACATGAAGGCGCGGGCGGCATTGCACCAGTCCGCCCCAAGCGCGAAGGCACGGGCCATGCCGGCACCGGAATGGACCTTGCCCGAAGCACCGAGGCGGATCCTGTCCTTCAGGTTGGCACCCACAAGGGCATTGCGCATCAGCGTCAGCCCTTCCCGCAGCGGCATGCCGACATTGTCGGTAAGTTCCTGCGGCGCGGCGCCGGTCCCGCCCTCGGCACCGTCCACGACGATGAAGTCCGGTGTGATTCCGGTTTCCAGCATGGCCTTGACCAGCGCCATGACTTCATGCGGCTGGCCGACACAGAGCTTCATGCCTGCAGGTTTGCCACCCGAAAGTTTGCGCAGCTGTTCGAGCCACTGGAGCAGTTCGATGGGCGTTGAAAATGCGGAATGGGCCGCGGGCGACAGGCAGTCCTCGCCGACTTCGACCTTGCGGGCCTCGGCAATCTCGGGCGTGACCTTGGGGCCGGGCAGTACGCCGCCGTGGCCGGGCTTGGCGCCCTGGCTCAGCTTGATCTCGACCATCTTGACCTGATCGCTCTGCGCCTGCTCTGCGAAGAGATCCGGATCGAAGCTGCCATCCTTGTGACGGCATCCGAAGTAGCCGCTGCCCAGTTCCCAGATCAGATCGCCGCCATAAGTGCGGTGGTAGCGGCTGATCGATCCTTCGCCGGTGTCATGCGCGAAGCCGCCCAGCGCGGCACCCTTGTTGAGCGCTTCGATGGCATTGGCCGAAAGCGAGCCGAAGCTCATGGCCGAAATATTGAGCAGCGCGCTCTCGTAAGGCTTCGCGCACTGGTCGCCCCCGATCTTCACGCGCCATGATTCAGGCGCTTTTTCGTTCGGTGCGATCGAATGGCCGAGCCATTCGTATTCGTCGGAATAGACATCGAGCTCAGTGCCCATCGGGTGCGAGGATATGTCACCCTTGGCACGCGCATAGACAAGGCTGCGCTCCTCGATGGTGAAGGGGCGGCCTTCGCGGTCTCCCTCGACGACATAGGCGCGCAGATAGGGCCGTAAGTCCTCGAACAGCCAGCGCACGCGCGCAATCAGCGGATAGTTTCGCCGGAGTGCGTGGCGGTCCTGCAGGAAGTCCCAGAGAGTCAGCAGCAGGACCGGCACCATCAGCACCAGCGCCCAGCGCCATGACGGAACGAGCCAGCTCAGGGCCGTGAGAGTCACGACTGCAAGCGGCACGGCATAGCGCGGGGCCACCGTCATCGGCTTAACCGATATGCTCCGCGAAGAAGGCCTCGGTTCGTCCATCGGCGAGCGCTGCGCCGGCTTCGTCGCGGCGGGCGCCGATTTCGGCGGCGAAGCCGTGGTCCAGGCCTTCGTAGTCCCATAGGGTGACGCGCGGATGATCGTCCAGCCCTTCGTGGATGGTCTTCTGCGCGGCGGCGTCCACGAAGTGATCAGCGGTGGGGATGTGCAGCATGAGCGGACGGGCGATCGCGTGCTTCTCGTTCAGCATCTGGTCGATCATCACGCCATAGTAGCCGACCGAGGCATCGATGTCGGTACGGGCGGCGACCATGTAGGCAATGCGGCCACCCATGCAGAAACCGACAAGCCCGATCTTCGGCACGCCTTCCTCGCGGCGGATCCAGTGGATCACCGCCTCAAGGTCGCGGATTCCGAGATCGAAGTCATGGGCCATCATGTGGCCGATGGCCTGGTTGAATTCCTCCTCGACATAGGGGCTCAGTTCGATGCCGGGCTTCTGGCGCCAGAAGGTGTCCGGCGCGACGGCGAGGTAGCCCTTGGCGGCCCAGCTATCCGCCTTCTGGCGGATGCCGGCATCGACGCCGAAGATTTCCTGCTGGACGATGACCGCACCGCGCGGCGTGCCTTCGGGGCGAGCGATATAGGCGGGGATCATGCCGTCGCCGTCGAGCGTCGGGATGTCTGTATTGGTCATGGGAGACTCTCCTGGGAAATGCACTCTCGAAGCCTTTTGGCCCCGATATGCGTTTAGGTCGAGGGTAGGCACGAGCGATGGACTTTGCCATCGCCATGTGTCACGCAAGGTACAGAAATTCCAAAAGGGAGGCCGGGATGAAGGTCAATGTCGAGGTCGAATGCTCGCCTGAAGAGGCCCGGCGGTTCCTCGGTCTACCCGACGTCACCAAGGCCAACGAGGTCTATGTGGACGCGCTGGCCAAGGCCATGCAGGGCGTGGGCAATTTCGACCAGCTCCAGGAACTGACCAAGCAGGTTGCGCCTATGGGACAGTTCGGGCTCAAGCTGTTCCAGCAATTCCTTGAAAGCGGTGCTGCCATGGCGATGAGCGGCAGCAAGCCGAAGAAGGATAGCTAGAGCCTGGGCGTCGTCCGGGGGTTCACCTCGGGGCGGCTCTGCGGTAGCGGGCTTTATGCCCGACACGATTTTCGCGCTTTCCAGCGGTTCTCCTCCTGCCGCCATCGGCGTAGTCCGCATCAGCGGACCTGACGCGGGGGCGGCGCTTGTCGCTTTGGCTGGCTCGCTGCCCGATCCGCGCCGCGCCAGCTATCGGCGGCTGCGCGGTGCCGATGGCACCATACTCGACCAGGCCCTGATACTATGGTTTCCCGGACCGGCCACGGCTACCGGTGAAGACCTTGCCGAACTTCATCTGCATGGCGGCAGGGCCGTGGTGGCAGCGGTCGAAGCCGCGCTATCCGACGTGCCCGGCTTGCGGCGAGCGGTTCTGGGCGAGTTTACGCGCCGTGCCTTTGCCAATGGGCGCATCGATCTGGCCGAGGCGGAGGGCCTTGCAGATCTGCTTTCGGCGGAAACCGAGCTTCAGCGTCGCAGCGCGCTTGCGATGGCGGGAGGGGCATTTTCGCTTCAGGTAGAAGCCTGGCGTGAGCGTGTGCTGCGCGCGTCTGCTTCGGTGGAAGCCGTGCTCGACTTTGGCGACGAAGACGACGTTTCCGATCTTCCGCAGGACTTTCTCGCCGGTCTCGCCATGCTGCGCGGCGAACTGGCGGGCTGGCTTTCGCGGCCGCGTGCAGAAGTGCTGCGGGAAGGTTTTCGGGTCGTTCTTGCCGGGCCGCCGAATGCCGGGAAGAGCACCCTGTTCAATGCGCTGGTCGAGGATGACGCAGCGATCACCTCTCCCCACGCCGGCACGACGCGGGACGTGTTGACCCGTGTTGTGTCGCTCGGCGGCGTTCCTTTCGTCTTCGGCGATACGGCGGGCCTTCGCGATGAGACCGGAGACGAGATCGAAGCGATCGGTATTTCGCGGGCGCGGGCCGAACTGGACCGGGCGGACCTCGTGCTCTGGCTCGGGCCGGAACAGGAAGGTCCGGAAGGATGCTGGGAGATTGCCGCCCGTGCTGACGTGTTTCACGTGGAACAGAAGCGGGCGCCCCGTCACCGCGTTTCGGCGGTCACGGGGGAGGGGGTCGACGACCTCCGCCGCGATCTCATCGAAACGGCCTCGAAGGCGATGCCGCGTCCCGGTGAAGCCGCACTCAACCGGCGGCAGTATGCGCTTGTGGCTGAAGCCGAACGGGCAATCGGAGCGGCCGCGCAGGAGAGCGATCCACTGCTGGTGGCCGAGGCACTGCGGCTGGCCCGATTGAGCTTTGACGCATTGATCGGCCGGGCGACGACGGAGGACATGCTGGACGCCTTGTTCGGACGTTTCTGTATCGGCAAATGAGCATGTTCCACGTGAAACATTCGAGGCGCTTTGACGGGAGTCATCGCTTCGGGTAAGCGCGTGGGCCATGCATTCTTTCGACGTAATCGTGATCGGCGGCGGTCATGCCGGCTGCGAGGCGGCTGCTGTCGCCGCGCGCATGGGTGCGCGTGTCGCACTGGTGAGCTTCGATCTCGACGCGGTTGGGGCCATGAGCTGCAACCCGGCCATTGGCGGACTGGGCAAGGGCCATCTCGTGCGGGAGGTCGATGCCTTCGATGGATTGATTGCGCGCGCTGCCGATGCCGCCGCGATCCATTACCGGATGCTCAATCGCTCGAAGGGGAGCGCGGTTCAAGGGCCGCGCGTCCAGGCCGACCGCAAACTGTTCCGGGCGGCGATTCACCGGCTTCTGAAGGAGCAGGGTGACCTGACTCTTGTTGCCGGCGAAGCGTCCGCGCTGGTCCTTGAGCAGGGCAGGGCAGTCGGCATCGATCTTGCCGACGGCACCCGGCTTGACGCGCGGGCCGTGGTTCTTTGCACCGGCACGTTCCTCGGCGGAACCCTTTTCCGGGGAGAGGAACGGCTTACGGGCGGGCGTATCGGAGAGGCCTCCGCGCAGAGGCTGGCGGCGCAGCTCAGGGATGCGGCGCTGCCGATGGCGCGTCTGAAGACGGGTACCCCGCCGCGTCTTGACGGGCGAACCATCGACTGGGCTCGTCTCGATGAGCAGCCGTCCGATGGCGAAGACTGGACCATGTCGGCGATGGGGCGGGGGCGCACCGTCCCGCAGGTATTCTGCGCGATCACCCGGACCAACCCGCGCACGCATGACGTCATC
Organism: Novosphingobium aeonii; assembly: GCF_052279045.1. NCBI lineage: Bacteria > Pseudomonadati > Pseudomonadota > Alphaproteobacteria > Sphingomonadales > Sphingomonadaceae > Novosphingobium > Novosphingobium aeonii. The sequence goes on from NZ_CP176832.1 coordinate 628,961, forward strand.
CGCGAAAACCTGCATCGCTCGCCGCTCTTCACCGGTGCCATCGGCGCGCAGGGGCCGCGGTATTGTCCATCGATCGAGGACAAGATTCACCGGTTCGCCGATCGGGATGGCCATCAGATCTTTCTTGAGCCGGAAGGGCTTGATAACCCGCTCGTCTATCCCAATGGCGTAAGCACCTCGCTGCCTGCCGATGTGCAGCTTCAGATGCTGCGCACGATGGAAGGACTGGAACGGGTCGAGATGGTCGTGCCGGGGTATGCGGTGGAGTATGACCATATCGATCCGCGCGCCTTGCGGACGAGCCTGGAAATTCGCGACATCCCCGGAGTCTATTGTGCCGGGCAGATCAATGGCACCACCGGTTACGAAGAGGCGGCGGCGCAGGGGCTGGTTGCAGGCATGCACGCCGCTTCGGTCGTCCTCGGCCGCGATGGTCCCGCGCTGGACCGTGCGAACAGCTACATGGCGGTGATGATCGACGACCTCACCCTGCAAGGCGTGAGCGAACCCTATCGTATGCTGACAGCGCGCGCCGAGTATCGGCTTCGTCTGCGCGCCAATAATGCCACGACGCGTCTTACTCCGCTCGCGATTGAGATTGGAGCTGCCGGGGCCGAGCGTCAGGCGTGGTTCGATGCAAGGCTCGAAGCGAGAGCGCGCATCGACGAAGCTTTTGATGCGACGGTTTCCGCCAACGATCTCGCCAACGCGGGATTGCCGGTCCGCGTCGATATCGGCCGCTTGCCGATCCGTGAATGGTTGCGCTTCGGCGGTGTGGACCTTGACGGCCTGTCTTCCTGGATCGACGAGGGCTTGCTGGGTGATGAGACTCTCGTCGAAGAGATGGTCGAGGATGCGGCTTACGCGCCCTATCTCGAGCGGCAGGAGCGTGAGTTGCGCGAACTTCGCGCCAGCGAATCTCTGCCCTTGCCCGAGAATTTCCCTTACGCCGAGATCGCCGGACTTTCGCGCGAGATGGTCGAACGGCTGACCAAGGCGCGTCCCGCAACTCTGGCAGCGGCCGGACGGATACCCGGAATCACTCCGGCAGCGCTGGCAGCGTTGCTGGTCCATGCCCGCAGGGAGGCGGCGTGATAATTACCGAAGACGAAGCAAGGGACTGGCTCCGCGCCCTTCCAGAATGTGATGACGATGCTTGGGTGCGTCTGGAAACGCTGGTCGCAATGCTGGTGGAGGAGAACCGTCAGCAGAACCTCGTATCGGCTGCCAGCCTCGATCAGGTCTGGCTGCGCCATATCGTGGACAGTGCCCAGTTGCTACCACATGTTCCACGTGGAACATCGCCTTGGCTGGATCTTGGCACCGGTGCAGGGTTCCCCGGACTGGTAATCGCGGCACTTCGGCCCGAATGCGAAGTGGTCATGGTTGAATCGCGCAATCGGCGAATCGAATGGCTCGACCGGGCTCGAATCGCGATGGGGCTGGAAAAGGCACGTGTGGTCGGCCAGCGACTCGAACTTGTCGAATCCGTTCCCGTGGGCGTCATTTCCGCACGCGCATTTGCGCCATTGGAAAAGCTTCTGACATTATCCGCTCGTTTTTCCACAAGCGACACGGTTTGGCTGTTGCCGAAGGGGCGGTCGGCAAAGCAAGAATTGGACGACCTTCGCAAGTGGCGGCACATGTTCCACGTGGAACAGTCCCTGACGGACCCGCAGGCAGGCATCATTGTCGGCACCCTGGCTGACAGGAAGGGTATGACCAAGTGATCCGTATCGCCATCGCCAACCAGAAGGGCGGAGTCGGGAAGACCACTACCGCGATCAACGTCGCGACCGCGCTGGCTGCAACCGGTTGGAATACCCTGCTGATCGACCTCGATCCGCAGGGCAATGCCTCTACCGGGATTGGCGTATCGGCTTCCGAGCGCGACCGAACTTCCTATGACGTTCTGGTCGACCGGGTGCGGGTGGCGGATTGCGTGATGCCGACCAAGATACCGGGCCTCGATCTCCTGGCAGCCACGGTCGATCTCTCTGGCGCCGAAGTTGAACTGGTGAACGCGGACGATCGTGCCAATCGCCTGCGGAACGCCTTGCGAGGCGACCTTGGCTACGATGTCTGCCTGATCGATTGCCCGCCGTCGCTCGGCCTGCTCACTCTCAACGCGCTTACCGCAGCCGATACCCTGCTGGTGCCGCTCCAGTGCGAGTTTTTTGCCCTTGAAGGGCTCAGTCAGCTTCTTCAGACGGTGGAGCGGGTTCAGCAGCGTTTCAACCCGGATCTGGGTATTATCGGCATTGCGCTGACCATGTTCGATCGCCGTAACCGCCTGACAGATCAGGTTTCGGAGGATGTGCGCTCGTGCCTTGGGCAGCTTGTCTTCGAAACCACCATCCCGCGTAACGTGCGCCTTTCCGAAGCGCCCAGCCACGGTGTTCCGGCATTGATCTACGATCATGCCTGTGCCGGTAGCCGAGCCTACATGGCCCTGGCGCGCGAACTTATCACCCGACTGCCCGAAAAGAGGAAAGCGGCATGAACGACGATTCCATCGTGCGCATCAGCGTACCCCCCGCCCACAATCCGGTGGCTGCCGCAGCCGCGCCAAAGCAGAAGCCCAAGGGGTTGGGACGCGGTCTCGGTGCGCTCCTGGGTGAAACGCGCCGTGAAGAGCCGCTTGGCTCTCCGAGCGCGGATGGCCGGCCGCCGTTGCCACGGGCAGGGGGCCTTGCCGTGCTGGCCATTGCCGACATCACGCCGCACCCCGATCAGCCGCGCCGCATCTTCGACGAAGAGGCGCTGGAAGAACTGGCCGCATCGATCGCGCATCGCGGGGTTATCCAGCCCATCATCGTGCGTCCGATGGACAACGGCCGGTACCAGCTCGTCGCAGGCGAACGCCGCTGGCGTGCCGCCCAGAAGGCGCAGCTTCACGAGATTCCGGCGCTCGTCCGCGAACTGACCGAGCGCGAGGTCATGGCCCTGGCCCTGATCGAGAACCTTCAGCGAGAGGATCTCAATCCCATCGAAGAAGCGCGGGCGTACAATCGCCTTGCCGAATTCGAGGGTATGACTCAGGCCGAGATCGCCCGCATGGTCGACAAGAGCCGCAGTCACGTTGCGAACTTCCAGCGCCTGCTTGCGTTGCCGGACGGTGTCATCTCGATGGTCGAGAAAGGCAATCTGTCGATGGGCCATGCCCGCGCGCTGATCGGCTGCGACGATGCTGAAGAGATCGCCGAATCGGCCATCGCCAAGCAGATGTCCGTGCGCGAGATCGAGAAGCTGGTGCGGAAGAAGGCACGCGGAGATGTTGCGCCGCGTCGTGCACGCGCCGCGCGCAGCTCACATGACGACGCGGATATCGCGGCCGTTCAGGGGCATCTTGAGGAGTTCCTGGGGCTGCCGGTGAAGATCAATGCCGATGCCGATCCGAAGTCCGGTACGGTGACGATTCGCTACGCCACGCTGGATCAGCTCGATCTCATCTGCCAGCGCCTCACCGGCGGCGCTATCTGAGCGACGCGGTCGCTTCAGGCATGAACGTATCAAGGCGCTGTGCGGGGTAGGCCCGCACAGCGCTTTTCTCTTAACTCGTCGGCGTGATCTTCACCCGCTTGTCAGGCACTGCTTTGGCGCGGCGGGGGATCGTGCGACGAGCAGGACGCACGGGGACGTCCTCGTAGACGTATTCGACGGTTTCGGTGCATTGCGGATGCGCGACGGGAACCATCGCGACCGGTTGGCTCATGCAGCATCCCTGCGCGGCGTAGCCATAGGTGGGTGCATTCGCGGGATAGGCATAGCCGGCACCGTAGCCGGCATAGGTGCCCGCGCTCTGTGTATAGCGCGCGTAGTAATCGTCGAGATAGGCTTCGCATTCGTCGCGGGCACGGGCGCGATCTTCCGACTTGTCGATCGCGGCACCGGCCACGGCCCCCATTGCGGCTCCGGCGATCGTTCCCACAGTGCGATTGCCCCGCCCGGCGATGCGATTACCGGCCAATCCGCCGATGGCGCCGCCAATAAGTGCGCCGCCAACACCCGAATCGCGCGATCCCACGCGCTGGCGGCAATCCGCGAGCCAGGCGTCCCGTGCCGCCGGGTCGAAGCCCGGCTGCGCTTGCGCGCTGCCATAAGGTGCGGGCACCGGGACATAGCGGGGAAGATCCTGGGATGCATCGCGCGCGGAGACGGGCGAGGCAAGCAGGCTGAGCGCCGCGATGGTGGCGGCGCAGAAAGTGTTACGCATCGGATGCACCCTTTCGCGAACGACGGAGGATCAAAGTCCATTCGTTAACGCAAAATTTAGCATCGCGATGCGTGAAAAACCAAGTATCGGTCTTCCCTGTCCCGTTTCGGGGCAGGGCGATGTTCAGATGGCGTTGGCGACGATCCCGGCGAGTGTCTGCATCCCCGCCGCATCGGCTTCATCGAAGCGGCCGGCGGTCGGGCTGTCCAGATCGATAACCGCGATCACGCGTCCTTCGCGGATCACCGGCACCACGAGTTCGGAGCGGCTGTCGGCGTCGCAGGCGATGTGGCCGGGGAAGGCGTGGACGTCCGGCACGACCTGAGTCTCGCCGCTTGCGGCAGCTGCGCCGCAGACGCCTTGGCCAAACGGAATGCGAATGCAGGCGGGCTTGCCCACGAAAGGCCCAAGAACCAGTTCGTCCTGCAGGTTGCGATAGAATCCGGCCCAATTGAGATCGGGCACAAACTGCCAGATCAGCGCGGCGAGGTTCGCCATGTTGGCGATGCCGTCAGGCTCGCCTTCGACAAGCGCGCGGGCGGCGGCGGCGAGATCGGCGTAGAGTTCGGGCTTGGGCTGGTCGCCCCGGGGAGCAAAGTCGTACATGACGCATCCGTTACTCCAAGTCCTTGTTGCCGCCTAGGCGCCACCGGCTTATTTCAGCTTCATGCGCTCGATCCTCACGAAAGTCGCCCTAGCCCTCGTTGTCGTCATCCTCGCCATTGTCGGGGTGATCGCCTGGGCCCAGTACTCCAACACGTCCGACCTGCCGTTCAGTGACACGGTGGGTAAGGACCCCAAGCTGGTAGAGCCTGACCCGCAATGGATTCCCAGCGTCAAGCTGGTCGAAACCGTGGGCTGGGCTGCCAATGAGGCACCCAAGGCAGGGCAGGGCCTGGCCGTGGCACGCTTCGCCGAAGGGCTCGATCACCCCCGCACCATGCTGACTCTGCCCAATGGCGACGTGCTGGTCACGGAAACCAATGCGCCTGCCGGCAACAAGCCCAAGGGGCTGACCGGCATGGTGATGGGCTGGATGTTCAACAAGGTCGGCGCCGGTGAGGCTTCGCCCGACAAGATCGTCCTGCTGCGCGATGCCGATGGCGACGGGAAGGCGGAGCAGCGCTTCGACTTCCGCAGCCAGGACATGCATTCGCCTTCCGGGATGGCCTATCAGAACGGCCGGCTCTACATCGCCAATCACGACCAGGTTCTTGAATTCGCCTTCCAGCCCGGCGCCACCAGGCTCGACGGAAAGCCCCTTCGCAAGCTGATGGACCTGCCTGCGGGCGGCAACCACTGGATGCGCAACCTGCTTCTGAGCCAGGACGGCAAGCAGCTCTATGTCACCGTCGGTTCTGCAACCAATATCGCCGATGACGGCATGGAAGCCGAAACCGGGCGCGCCGCAATCTGGGAGATCGATATCGATACCGGCCGTCGGCGCCAGTTCGCGGCCGGGATGCGCAATCCCAATGGACTGGGCTGGAACCCTTCGACGGGAGAGATGTGGGCCACGGTGCAGGAGCGCGACATGCTCGGCCCGGATCTCGTGCCTGACTATTTCACCAATGTCCCGGTGGGCGCGCAGTATGGTTGGCCTTGGGTCTACTGGAAGACGACGTTCGATGAGCGTGTCCAGTGGCCGATGCAGACCTACATGCTCGAATATACCCGCAAGCCCGAATATGCGATGGGCGCTCATGCCAGCGTGCTCGGCATGGTCTTTGCCAATGGCGGCAACCTCATGGGCACCAGGTTCGCGAACGGGGCCTTCATCGCTCGCCACGGTTCCTGGAATCGCCGCCCTGCCGTGGGCTACGACGTGGTCTTCGTGCCGTTCGACGCCAACGGCAACCCGCAGGACGTGAAGCCGGTTCCGGTGCTTACCGGCTTCCTCAAGGACGATTCGCATACGCATGGTCGCCCGACCTGGCTGGCATGGGACAAGACCGGCAGCCTGCTCGTGAGCGACGATACGGCAGGCACGATCTGGCGCGTGCAGTCGCCCGGTGCAAAGCCCTCCGAAGCGATCAAGCTTGTGGAGACCGAGCACCTCAAGCCGCTGGAGGAAATCAAGGACCCCACGGTTCCGGGCGCCGTCGGCGGGCTGGAAGCGGGGTTCAAGAAGGAGCCCGACAAGCTGCTGCCCTGACCGGGCCTCGAGATCGCGAACAAGAAAAGGGGGCCGAAAGGCCCCCTTTTTGCAAGAATGAATAGAGGAGAGAAAGCGGGCGCTTCGGCGAAGCGCTCCGTCAGATCACCTTTCCGGCACGGCCGGCCACTTCCGTAACATACTGCCAGGCCACGCGGCCCGAACGAGCGCCCCGGCGGCGCGACCATTCCAGCGCGTCATGCTCGTCGAAAGCCAGGCCGAACTGGCGGGTATAGCCTTCGATGATCGCGAGGTAGGAAGGCTGGTCGCAATTGTGGAAGCCGATGGAGAGTCCGAACCGATCGGCAAGGGCAAGCCGGTCGTCCACCACATCGCGGGTGTTGATCGGATCGTCCTGCTCGGACATCGAGCGGGAGACGATGGCCCGGCGGTTGGCCGTAACGGCAAGGCGCACGTTGTTCGGCCGAGCCTCGACGCCACCCTCCAGCCACGAACGCAGCAGGCGCGGTCCAGCGCCGTCGTTCTCCTCGAATCCGAGATCGTCGATGAAGACGAGGAACTGGCGATCCACCTTGCCAAGCAGGGCGAAGAGGGTGGTCACGCCGTGAAGGGCCTCCTGCGCCACTTGCACCAGCGCGATGCGGCCCGGATGGGCGGCCTGGGCCGCCCGGATCGACGCGCGCATCACAGCGGACTTGCCCATCCCGCGCGAGCCCCAGAGCAACATGTCGTGAGCGGCATAGCCGGCGGCCAGACGCTCGACATTGCCGACCACGCGTTCTTTCTGGGAATCGATGCCGCGCAGCAGGTCCAGCGGCGGCGCGAGAAGTTCGGCCACGCCGCGGGCTTCGGCCCCGGTCCAGACGTAGGCGGGATGGGCGAGCCAATCCACTGGCGCGGCAGGGGGCGGCGCCAGACGTTCGAGGGCCTGGGCGATGCGGCTGAGAACTTCGATCTGGTCGGTCATGCTGTCAATTCTTCGCTCGTCAGTTCGTAGAGAAGGCTCGCACCCTTCTGGGCCTGGGCGAGGTCACCCATGGCTTCGGGCACCAGATGCTCGATAAAGTACCGGGCGACCACCTTTTTCCGCTTTGCGAAAGCAAGGGGTACGTCTGCGGAGGGGAGGGCATCGGCCTGTCGGCGAAGCTGCCATCCTGCAACGGCAATGGCGCAGGCGTTGAGGAAAGGGACGCTGGCGGCCAGTCGATCGTCCAGGCTACCGGGATCGATCAGGTGTTCGGCAGTCTGGCGGCAAGACTCGGCGAGTTCCTGCAGTGCCAGCACGCCGTGATCGGTGGCATAGGCGTGGATGTCGTCCATCAGCGCGAAGAACACGCCGCCGCGCTCCATGCCGAGCTTGCGGGTAACCAGATCGGCGGCCTGAATGCCGTTGGTACCTTCATAGATCGGGGCGATGCGGGCATCGCGGTAATGCTGGGCGGCGCCGGTCTCCTCGATGAAGCCCATGCCGCCATGGACCTGTATGCCGATCCCGGCCACTTCGACCCCCATATCGGTGCACCACGCCTTCACCAGCGGCACCAGCAATTCGGCACGCAGGCGCGCTTGATCACTGCCGAGGCTTGCCTTGTCGAGCTGGCCGGTTGCGTAATAGAGCAGGGCGCGGCCGCCTTCGGTGAGCGCGCGCATGCGCAGGAGCATCCGGCGCACGTCGGGGTGCTCGGCAATGGGAACCGGGGTCTTGTCTGCCGAACCGGCGCGGGCTGACTGCACCCGTTCACCGGCATAGGCCATGGCCTGCTGCATGGCGCGTTCGGCGATCTCGACGCCTTGCGCGCCGACATTGATGCGGGCGTTGTTCATCATCGTGAACATGCAGCGCAGGCCTTCGTTCTCCGCACCGATGAGTTCGCCGATGCATTCGCCATTGTCGCCATAGCTCATGACGCAAGTGGGCGATGCATGGATGCCCAGCTTGTGTTCGAGACTCACGACCTTGAGATCGTTGCGGGCGCCAAGAGCGCCGTCATGTTCCACGTGGAACTTCGGGACGATGAAGAGCGATATTCCGCGCGAGCCGGCCGGGGCGCCGGGGGTGCGGGCAAGAACGAGATGGACGATGTTTTCGGCCAGTTCGTGTTCGCCCCAGGTGATGAAGATCTTCTGGCCGACGATGCGGTACTTCCCGGCGTGGGGGCCATCGTCGATCGGCGTGGCGGTGGTGCGCAGTGCGCCGACATCGGAACCCGCCTGCGGTTCCGTGAGATTCATCGTGCCCGACCACTCGCCGCTGACGACGCGCGGCAGATAGAGCCGCTGCTGCTCTTCGCTGCCATGGTGAATCAGCGCTTCGATCGCGCCTACCGTGAGCATCGGCAGCAGCGAGAAGCCCATGTTGGCGCTGCCGAGGCATTCCAGCGCTGCAACCGCAAGCGAGAGGGGGAGGCCCTGTCCGCCGAACTCTTCGGGCGCCGAAACCGCATTCCAGCCAGCATCCACGAAATCGCGATAGGCCTGCATGAAGCCTTCAGGCAGCACGACCTTGCCTTCGACGATCCGAGCGCCCTCCGTATCGCCCTTGCGGTTGAGCGGAGCCCATTCGCCTGCCGCGAAGGCGCCGGCGCCTTCCACCACGGCCTGCACGACGTCGGGGCTGGCATCGGCGAAGCGTTCGGCGGCGGCAAGCTCCTCCATTCCGGCATTGACGCGCAGCGCCAGGATCTGGTCGGTGCTGGGGGGCGTGTAGGTCATCTGGTCAATCATCCTCTGCGCGGTTTTTCTTGGCTTTCCGGGTCGTGCGCTATAGCGGCGAACTATGGAGCGCAACCTCGGACCCGAACTGCTGGCGGCAGATCAAGCTGGTGTAGAGCGTGCCGCGCATCTGCTGCGCGAAGGCAGGCTGGTGGCAGTGCCGACGGAGACTGTCTACGGGCTCGCCGCGCGCGCGGACCGGGATGAATCGGTGGCAGCGATCTACCGCGCCAAGGGCCGTCCCAGTTTCAATCCCCTGATCGTGCACATCGCCGACCTTGCATCGGCGCAGGCGCTTGCGGATTTCGACGAGCGGGCGCTGCGCCTGGCGCGGGCGTTCTGGCCGGGTGCGCTGACCATGGTACTGCCGCTGCGTGAAGGCGCGCCGGTTGCGGCCGCAGTCACCGCGGGCTTGCCGACCGTTGCCTTGCGCTGTCCGGCCCACCCGGTGATGCGGGCGGTGATCGCGGAATCGGGCCTGGCGCTTGCCGGCCCGTCGGCGAACCGGAGCGGCGGGGTGAGTCCGACATGTGCGGAGCATGTGGTGGCCTCGCTTGGCGGAAATGTCGACGCGGTTGTCGATGGCGGTGCCTGCGAAGCGGGCGTGGAATCCACGATCGTGGCGCTGCGCGAAGAGGGGCGTTGGCAAGTGCTTCGGCCGGGACCGATTCCCGAAGCGCATATCCGCGAGATTCTGGGTGTCGATAGCGACGCCGTGACGTCACAGGCCATCGAGGCTCCGGGACAGCTCGCGAGCCACTATGCCCCGGGCAAGCCGGTCAGGCTGAATGCCGATATGGCGGAGCAGGACGAATTCCATATCGGCTTCGGCAAAGTGGCGGGGGATGTAAGCCTGTCGCCTTCGGGAGACCTCATCGAAGCGGCTTCGCGGCTCTATGCGCTCCTGCATGAAGGTGCGGCGGCGGATCAGCCCCGCATCGCGGTGGCGCCGATTCCCGGTGAGGGTGTCGGGGCAGCAATCAATGACAGGTTGAGCCGGGCAGCCGCCTGATCGGGCTCAGCGCCTCTGCTGTACCGCGCCAGGCATGAGGTACTGCATTTCGGCATAGTCATCGCGGGCCTTGTTGCAGGCCTGGCGGTCTCCCCGATCGCACTGGCGCAAGTGCTTCTGGTACTGCCGCTGCATCTTCCCCAGCTTCTCCTCCTGCTCCCGCATCCGGCGGCCGCGTTTCTCATCCGCTTCCGACTGGCTCGTTGTCACGGCGTCGACCGCCGAGCCTGCAACGCGGACGGGGGCGGTCACGATCTTGCCTGCGGTGCTGAGGCAACCGGACAGCAAGAGGGCGGCGGCGGGAGCCAGAAAGGGCAGGGCGCGTGGGTTCATCGCGGACAGGCTCTCATGACAAGACTGTCGCGGCAATGAACATCGATATCTCCATCATTGCGGGCAGGCCGTCATGCCGACAAAGCGCAAACGAAAGGGGCCGCTTCCGGGAAGGAAGCGGCCCCTTTGCGTGCGAGTAGCCCTGCGTCTGTTCAGACTGCTTCAGCGCTCTCGTAGTACTTCGGCGCATACTCGTTGAGGATCGCGAGGATCTTCTTCAGAGCTGCCGGTTCATCGGTCTTTTCCATGGCCGCGAGTTCGCGGGCCAGACGCGACGAAGCCGCTTCGAAGATCTGACGTTCGGAATAGCTCTGTTCCGGCTGATCGTCGGCACGGAACAGGTCGCGGGTCACTTCGGCGATCGAAACGAGATCGCCCGAGTTGATCTTGGCTTCATACTCCTGGGCGCGGCGCGACCACATGGTGCGCTTTACCTTGGGCTTGCCCTTGAGCGTGTCGAGAGCTTCGCGCAGGGTCTTGTCCGACGACAGCTTGCGCATGCCGATCGATTCGACCTTGTTCACAGGAACGCGCAGGGTCATGCGCTCTTTTTCGAAACGCAGCACGTAGAGGTCGAGCTGCATCCCGGCAATTTCCTGCTTCTGCAACTCGATCACACGGCCTACGCCGTGCTTGGGATAAACGACGTAATCTCCAACATCGAAGGCATCGGCCCTGGTTGCCATGTATCGTCCTTTCACCTGCAGAGGTTCGTTGCCATACCTACGGTGAGAGAAACCCGGGTGGATGCGACTGTGAAAACGCAAAAGCGCCTTCGCCGCCCGGTCAGATTACTCTCCCAGCCGTTTGCTTTTCGAACCCTGCCTCGCAATGAAAATGCCTGCCAAACGGGCAGAAGGCCCGGGCAGTTGGGGTATTATATAGCATCGATGTGATAAAATTACCAGAGGCGAGCTAACGGTTAGCCGTTGCCCGCCCCAGGGTGTGCCGATGCGGGTCAGGAGGGCCCGCCAAGTGCCTAATACGCTAGGGAAACCGGTTCCCTGGCGCAAGGTTCCGTGTCGAAGATCAGTCGCCTTCGCCGGGCTCGGGCGAGAAATATTTTTCGAGCTTTCCTTCCTCGCCGCGCATTTCGTCCGCGTCTTCCGGCGCGTCCTTCTTGGTGGTGAGGTTGGGCCATTCCGCCGAATACTTGGCGTTCAGTTCGAGCCACTGCTCAAGCCCGCTCTCGGTATCGGGCAGGATCGCTTCGGCGGGGCACTCAGGCTCGCAGACGCCGCAGTCGATGCATTCGCTGGGATTGATGACCAGCATGTTCTCGCCTTCGTAGAAGCAGTCCACCGGACAGACTTCGACGCAATCCATGTACTTGCACCGGATGCAATTGTCGGTGACGACATAGGTCATGGCTGCGTATTCCTCTTAGAAGGCCTCGTTTCGGTTGGCCGCTGCTATGGGAACATCGGCCCCCGCGTCAAGCACTCTGTAGCAGGCTTGCACCTCGGGGGCAGGGCCGCGGCGCTCCGGAAGGGAAAGGATTTCTATCACCCGGACGCCTCCAGCTGTCGGAACGGTGAGCACATCGCCCGGCCCGACCTTCTGATGGGCCCGTTCGACGCGGCGGCCGTTGAGCCGGATATGGCCATCTTCCGCCATCGCCTGGGCAAGGGGGCGCGTTTTGGTGAGGCGCAGGAACCAGAGAAGCTTGTCGATCCTCATTCTTGCCCTGCCTCCCTCTCGCTATCGGCCCCGGCCCGCACCAAGAAGCTCGCCAAGTGCCGCAAAGGCGCCGTCGCTGCGCTGGGGCGCCGGCCGGATTTCCTCCGCTTCACGCCGCGGCGGACGCCAGCGCCAGCGCACCGGTGCCGGCGGGCCATAAGCGCCCTCCGCCAGCGGACGCGGCACCAGCGCCTGAAATCCGCCGATCCGCAGCAGGCGGGCGTAACTGGCGGTCGTCAGGCCCATCGACACCGCACGTGCCGGATCCAGGGAGAACGAACGGGAAGGGCCCCTGTTGCCGTTGTTGTTGTTGTTGTTGTTGGCGTTGCCGCTCGCGCCGCTCCGTGCCTCGTGTGCCTCGCGCAGCAGTTTCTCGGCCATGTCGAGGCGCACGAGTTGCTTGCCGAGGTCCCGGTATCCCGGAGTGTTGTGACGCTTCGCCGAATCCATGGCAGGCGGCATCGCCGGATCGGGGGGATTCCCGGCACGGCTAATTCCGGCGACCCCTGCGAGCTGGCGCCATAGCGCGATCGGTCCGGGGCGCAGCATGGCGGGAACGAACAGGTCCAGCGCGCCGACGCGCACGCCGAGCCTTGCCAGCATCGTGCGCCGCGCCTTGTCGACCCGGTCTACGCCCGATCCCTCGCGGGGAATCATGCCGCCGCGATCGACCAATGTGATGAGCAGCGCGCGCAGTTCCGGCCCGGCATCCTCGGCCCGGCTTGCCTCATCCAGCTTTCGCAACGGGGCGAGCGGTTCGAGCGCCGCTTCCAGCCAGGCTTCCAGCGCGGCCACCAGTTCCTTGCGGGCGGGGGCGGGGATCGTGTCGAGCACGCGGTCGGGAACCAGCAGGGGGGCTAGCAGCGAACGGCCCGCCGAAAGCGTGGCGATCTTTTCGCCTTCCCAGCTCAGTTTGCCGTTTTCGAGGGTGAGCGGAGCCACGCCCTCGTGAATCGCGGCGGTAAGTGCGGCGGCGCGGGACTGGAGCAGGGCCGGCAGGTGCCGTTCGGCGGCCGCGAGCAGCAGCTTGCGATCGGAAAGGCGGGCGGCGGGATCGACCTGGAAGGCAAAGCCGTGCAGCGAGCCGATGTGCTCGCCTTCGACCAGCACTTCCTCGTCTTCGAGGCGGACTGAAAGCAGTCCGGCATCGGGGCCGAGTTTCTTCATGAGCACAGCGGTCCTGCGGTTGATGAATCGTTCGGTAAGTTTGCCATGGAGGGCATCGGAAAGGCGAGCCTCTACCGCACGGGCGCGGGCGGCCATTTCCTCACGGGCGAGAACCCAGTCCGGGCGCTGGGCGATATAGGCCCAGGAGCGGATCGCGGCGATGCGGCCCTGCAGGGTGTCGATGTCGCCGCCGGTAATGTCGAGCCGGGCGATCTGCTGGGCCATATAGTCAGCCCCGAGTTCGCCGTGGCGCAGGTCCTGCCAGAGCCGCGCAACGAATCGGGAATGGGTCTCCACGCCCTGCTGGCGAAAATCAGGCAGGCGGCAGACTTCCCAGAAGCGGCGCACCATGGCGTGACCGCGCACACTGTCTGCAACCTGATTTTCGTCGGCAAGGCGCTTGAGCACGGCGAGGTCTATCGCCTCGGGCGCGAGGACGAGCCCATCGCGGTGGGGCGGCGTTTCGAGATCGGCGATCAGGGTTGCCACGCTGTCGAACCGGGGGTCCGGCTCGCGCCAGAACAGCTTGGTCAACGGAGGGAAGCGGTGCTCTTCGATCGCGTAGACTTCGTCCGGTTCGAATTCCGAATCATGCCCGCCGGAGCCGGTGAGCGTGCCGAAGGTGCCGTCCTTCTGGTGGCGGCCCGCGCGTCCGGCGATCTGGGCCATTTCCGAAGTGGTGAGCCGCCGGTGGCGCTGGCCGTCGAACTTCGAGAGCCCGGCAAAGGCGACATGTTCGACATCGAGGTTGAGCCCCATGCCGATAGCGTCGGTGGCGACGAGATAATCGACCTCGCCGGACTGGTACAGCTCGACCTGGGCATTGCGCGTCTGGGGGCTCAGAGCGCCCATGACGACCGCGGCGCCGCCACGGAAGCGCCGCAGCATTTCCGCGATCGCGTAGACCTGCTCGGCCGAGAAGGCGACGATGGCGCTGCGCGGCGGGATGCGGGAGAGCTTTCTGGCCCCCGCATGGGAAAGCGTCGAGAAACGCGGCCTGGTTATCACCTCGACACCGGGCACCAGCGCTTTGACCATCGGTTCCAGCGTGGAGGAACCGAGAATCATGGTCTCCTCCCGGCCGCGCGCGTGAAGCAGGCGATCGGTGAAGACATGGCCGCGCTCGCGGTCGGCGCCGAGCTGGGCTTCGTCGATGGCCACGAAGGCGAGGCTGCGCTCCGTCACCGGCATCGCTTCCACCGTGCAGAGCAGGTAGCGCGCATCCTTGGGCTCTATGCGTTCCTCGCCGGTGATGAGGGCGACGTTCCGCTCGCCCTTGATCTTGCAGACGCGGTCGTAGACCTCACGCGCAAGCAATCTGAGCGGGAAGCCGATGGCTCCGCTGGAATGGGCGCAGAGACGCTCTATGGCGAGGTGGGTCTTGCCGGTATTCGTGGGACCGAGCACGGCCTTCACCCCGCTGGGGGCGTCGTTTCGCGACGAGACATGCCGGCCGTGAACCATTGCGAGGCCGAATGTGGCACTGCCTCCAGCCCCCCGCAAGTCTCGGCTCATCGAAAACCGGGGTGGAAATCCACAGTGTTAGCTGGAGATTAACCTTGAGGGGGCAGAAGGTCGCCCCATGAGCCGCCGGTTCGCGGGATCGGGCCGGGGCCGACAGGTCGTTTGCAGCACGCGCCGCAAGTTCGGGCGTGAACGCGGGAAGTGGCAATTTGTTCAGGGCACAGGATCAGGGTGGCGATGGCGCGGCGCATGTCGCGGCGCTCTCGCACGACCAGGTGCTGCACGATCATGCGCCGGAATCCGGCGTTTCGATTCCCGGGAAACCGCCGATCCTGACCCGCTGGAAGCAGGGTATCGAACGCTGGTGCCATGATGCCGAGATCGCGCCGGACCTGGCCTGCGATATCGGCAGTCGCCGCTGGTTCCGGGGGCTTGCCACGCTGCTGGGCCTCAGTGCCGCGGCCATTGCCATGTGGCCCGATTTCGCCGCGGTGGAAGCGGCCACCGCGATGCCGATCGCCGATCGCAGCCGCGACGAGTTTCGCAGCCAGACCATTTCACCGCTGGGGCTGGGTGCCGACAGCGGCCGCCACATGGGTGCGAGCCCGCTGGTGCGTCCGCTGGCCGGGGTGCCGGAGCGTCCCTCGATCCAGATAGTCTCGACGCTGGCGCAGGGGGACAGTTTCGCCCGCATGATGGAGCGGGTTGGCGTGGGGGCGACGGACGTCTCGCAGATTGCGGGGCTCGTGAGTCAGGCGGTGCCGTTGGGCGATCTTTCCTCCGGCACGCGTTTCGACATTACCATGGGCCGCCGCCCGGCACCGAACGCTCCTCGGGCGATGGACTCGATGGATTTCCGCGCCCGCTTCGATCTCGATATTTCGGTGGAGCGTGGTCCCGGCGGCAACCTTGCGCTGGTGCGCCATCCGATCCGCGTGGACGAGACGCCGCTGCGCATTCGCGGCACGGTGGGTTCAAGCCTTTACCGTTCCGCCCGCAATGCAGGCGCGCCGGTGGGGGCGATCCAGTCCTACCTGCGCGCCATCGACAAGTATCTGAGCCTGGAAAGCGACATTGCCGCGCAGGACCAGTTCGACATCGTCGTTGCCTACAAGCGCTCCGCCAAGGGCGAGCGCGAGGTGGGAGAACTGCTCTATGCCGGGCTCGATCACGGCGGGAAACCGCGCGTGCAATTGCTGCGCTGGGGCAAGGACGGCGAAATGTTCGCCGCATCCGCGCTTACCCAGGCACGAGGGGCGCCGGGAGGAATGCCGGTCGCCGGGCACATGACCTCGCCTTACGGCAAGCGCCGTCATCCAATTCTCGGCTACGTTCGCATGCACGCCGGGATCGACTACGGCGCGGCCTATGGCTCGCCGATCTATGCCGTGGCCGACGGCGTGGTGAACTTTGCGGGACGGCATGGCGGGCACGGCAATTATGTGCGCCTGAGCCACGGAGGCGGACTCGATACCGGCTATGGCCACATGAGCCGTATCGCCGTGGCCCGAGGCGCGCGGGTCAAGGCCGGGCAGGTGATCGGCTATGTCGGCTCGACGGGCCTTTCCACCGGGCCGCATCTTCACTTCGAAGCCTATCGCGGGGGGCAGACGATCAATCCGTCGGGTCTGCGTTTCATTTCGCGACCGCAGATCGACGGCAAGGAGAAGGATGCCTTCAAGGCGCGAATGAACGCGCTGCTCGGCGTCCAGCCCGGCGAGGCGCTTGGCGATATCGCCGCCCCCGCCGACGGCCCGACCGAAGCGCAGCGCGAGATCGACCGGCTGGCCCCCAAACCGGCCGAATAAGGGCGCTGCCGTTTCGCACAACCTCGGTTGATGCCTTGGACAGTCCGTCTCATTGAACCGCCTGCGCTTTTCCGGCAATCACCCTGTCATGACCGGAGCATATCCCCACACCCGCCTGCGCCGCGCGCGCGCCACGGCCTGGAGCCGCGCCATGCACCGTGAGACGGTGCTGACCCCTGCCGACCTGATCTGGCCGGTCTTCGTGACCGAGGGAACGGGCGTCGAACAGCCCATCGCCTCGCTGCCGGGCGTGTCGCGCTGGTCGGTGGACCTGATGGTCCAGCGTGCCAAAGAAGCGGCGGATCTCGGCATTCCCTGCCTTGCGCTGTTCCCCGACACCCAGCCCGACCGGCGCAGCGATAACGGCGCCGAAGCGCTCAACCCCGACAACCTCATGTGCCGCGCGCTGCGCGCCATCCGCGATGAACTTGGCGACCGGATCGGCCTGCTGACCGATGTCGCACTCGATCCCTATACCAGCCACGGGCAGGACGGGCTCGTGGACGACGACGGCTACGTGCTCAATGACGAGACGGTGGAAGTGCTGGTCGGCCAGTCGCTGAATCAGGCGCGGGCAGGGGCCGACATCATCGCCCCCTCCGACATGATGGACGGCCGCATCGGCGCCATTCGCGATGCACTGGAGGACGAGGGCTTCGTCAACGTCCAGATCATGAGCTACGCCGCGAAATATGCCTCGGCGTTCTACGGTCCGTTCCGCGACGCGGTGAACACGCGCGGCCTGCTCAAGGGTGACAAGAAGACCTACCAGATGGACCCGGCCAATGCCGAGGAAGCGCTGCGCGAGGTCGAGATGGATCTCGATGAAGGCGCCGACAGCGTCATGGTCAAGCCGGGCCTGCCCTATCTCGATATTCTGCGCCGGGTGAAGGAAACCTTCGAGGTTCCCGTTTTCGCCTATCAGGTTTCGGGCGAGTACGCGATGATCGAGGCGGCGGTAGCGGCCGGCGCGGCGGACCGCGATGCGATGGTGCTGGAAACCCTTCTGGCCTTCAAGCGGGCGGGCGCTTCGGGGGTGCTGACATATCACGCCGTCCACGCCGCACGCCTCCTGCAGAAGTGACGTCATGACGGCGTTCCGACTGGAGACGGACCGTCTGGTGCTGCGAAACTGGCAACCGGGCGACATCGCGCGCTTCGCCGAAGTCACCAATACCCCGCAGGTCATGCGCTGGCTGGGCGGGGTGATGGATGCGGAGCGGCTGGCGGCTTCGGAAGCCCGGATGCTCGGCTTCCATGAAAGCTGGGGGCACACGTTCTGGATCGCCGAGCGGAAGGCCGATGGCGGTGACCTGTCCGGGGAGATGCTCGGCTTTTGCGGTCTCAAGAAGATCGACGCGCCGGGGGCTTCGTTCCTCGGCGCGTTCGAGATCGGCTGGCGGCTGCGCAGTGACTCGCACGGCAAGGGCTATGCGAAGGAAGCCGCCGCCGCCTCGCTCGATGCCGGCTTCGGGCAGTTCGGCGCGGAGGAAATCTTCGCCATCACCGTGATCGAGAACGAGCCGAGCTGGGGGCTCATGCGCCGTCTGGGCATGCGTCGGCGCCAGGAACTCGATTACGACGACTTGCGCTTCGAGCCACCGCTGCGGCACACCATCGTTTATTCGATCACGCGCGAGGAATGGGCCGCGCAGCCGCGCTGAACCGGCGCGGCGGGAAGAGGGCAGGATGATTCAGAACCGAACCGATATCACCGTGGCCGCCATCCACGGCAAGGCGCCCCGGATTCATTCGAGCGCCTTCATCGCCCCCGGCTGCCGTATCATCGGCGATGTCGAGATCGGGCCGGATGTCAGCATCTGGTACAACTGCGTGATCCGCGCCGACGTCAATCGCGTCGTGATCGGCGCGCGGACCAATGTGCAGGACGGCACCGTGATTCATTGCGACAGCCCCAAGCCCAGCCGGCCGGAAGGCTATGCGACGCTCATCGGGGAAGACGTGCTGATCGGGCACATGGCGATGATTCACGGCTCTACGCTGGAAGACCGCGCCTTCGTCGGCCTCGGCGCGATCGTGATGGACGGCAGCCATATCGAATCCGATGGCATGCTGGCGGCGGGTGCGCAGCTTACCGGCAAGCGCATCGGTGCAAGACAGCTCTGGATGGGGCGACCGGCGAAGTACCTGCGCGACCTCGATGACGATGCCATCGCGGCCAATCAAGCCGGTGTGAAAGGCTATGTCGTGAATGGCCGTCTCCATGCCGAGGCGCTGGGTCTGGAAGGCTGATGGCCAAGCCGAAGGCCATGTTGCCGCCGGCAGAGGCCGTGCGCGCCCTGATCGATTCCGAACAAAGGCTGGCAGTGCGCGTCACGCCCGGCGCGAAAGTGGAAACGCTGGAGATCGTCGACGGCCGCGTTCTGGTGAAAGTGCGGGCCAAGCCGGAAGACGGCAAGGCGAACGAGGCGGTGCGCACACTGCTGGCCGCTGCCCTGGATCTCGCGCCGTCACGGCTGGAATTGTTGCGCGGCGCAACTTCGCGCGAGAAGCAGTTCCACGTGGAACGTTGACGGAGGCAGGGCGGCGGCCCTGCCGATCGCCGTGGCGCGCGGCGAAGCCGGGCAGTCTATCGCGCCATTCCCCGGGCCATCCGGGTCAGCACATCGGTCATGGCCTGCGCGATGTTGGCAGGTTCGGGTGCGACCTCGGCAATGGCGCGGGCCATCGCTTCCGCCCATTGTTCGGCCGTCATGCGATCGATGGGAAAGTCCTTGTGCAGGCTCATCATGCATTTGCCGGGATTGGCCTCGAACCAGTCACGCGGGCCGCCCGCCCAACCGGCGAGGAAGCGGGGCAGTGAGCGGCGCATCGGTTCGAGGTCTTCGGCATGCATCGCCCGAAGTTCGGCATAGGCCGGGTTCTGCTCCATCAGGTCGTAGAAACGATTGGCGATTGCCTCGAATACGGGCGCGCCGCCGATCATGTCGTGCGGGGTAGCGGGGGCTTCGGTCTGGGTCGTCACGGGCAAAACTCCGGGCGCGGAAAGGAGAGCATCCCCGCTCTAGCCGATCTGTTCCACGTGGAACTTGATCCCGGTCAATCCCGGATCATGGCCTTCAGGGTCTCAATCCGGTCCGCCTCATGGGCCGGCTTGTCCATGCGGATACGGTGAATGCGGGGGAAGCGCATGGCGAGGCCGGACTTGTGCCGCTTGCTGAGATGAACCGAATCGAAGGCCACTTCCAGCACCAGCGACTTGTCCGTCTCGCGCACCGGGCCGAAGCGATTGACGGTGTGGTTGCGGACGTGGCGGTCCAGCCATTTCAATTCCTCGTCCGTGAAGCCGAAGTAGGCCTTGCCGACCGGGAGCAGTTCCGCGCCGCCATTCGCGATATCGTCCGGGTCGCCGTCCCAGCAGCCGAAGGTGTAGTCGGAATAGAAGGACGAACGCTTTCCGCTGCCGCGCTGGGCGTACATCAGCACGCAGTCGATCAGCAGGGGATCGCGCTTCCACTTGTACCAGAGGCCGGTCTTGCGGCCGGCGACATAGGGACTGTCGCGGCGCTTGAGCATCAGCCCCTCGATCGCGTCGTCCCGTGCACGTTCGCGAATGGCGGCGAGTTCGGCGAAGTCGCTCGCGGGGATCACGGTGCTGAGATCGAAGTGCGCGGGATCGAGCCCGGGAACGAGCGCCTCCAGGCGCTCCCGCCGCACTCGCCAGGGAAGCGCGCGCAGGTCTTCGCCTTCGATGATGAGAGCATCATAGAGCCTCACGAATGCCGGATATTCCGCCAGCATCTTCCTGGACACCAGCTTGCGGCCGAGCCGCTGCTGAAGCGCGTTGAAGCTGGCGGCGCCGCCTTCCTCGCCGCCCTGGTGCATGCCGCGCACCAGCAGTTCGCCATCAAGCGCCGCGTCGATATGGAGTGCTGCGGCAATCTCGGGGAAGGTGCCGGAAATATCGTCGCCCGAGCGGGAGTAGACCCGCGTTTCCCCGGCAACGCGAACGACCTGCACGCGAATGCCATCCCACTTCCACTCGGCCGCATAGTCGGCAAGATCGAGCTCGGTATCCTCCAGCGGATGCGCCAGCATGAAGGGGCGGAACAGGGGCAGGTCTTCGGATGAGGGGGGCTCGGCGCCGTGGGCGGCCCAGTCGAACAGGGCGGCATAAGGAGGCTGCTGGCCGTGCCAGTGCTCCTCCACATCGTCTACGGGAACATCGAAAGCCTGCGCGAACGCGGTCTTGGCCAGTCGGGCCGAGATGCCGATCCGCATCGCGCCCGTGGCGAGCTTGAGCAGTGCATAGCGTCCTTCCGCATCGAGCCGGTCCAGCAGGCGCGGCAGTTCGGCCATGACATTGGCGCGGGTCATGCGGGAGAGGGCGTCCACGGCCTGGGTAACGGTCGGCGGATCGGGCGGGCTCTCGGGCCCGGGCCAGAGCAGGCTGGCAGTCTCGGCGGAATCGCCGACGTAATCCCGGCTCAGCGTCCAGAGGATCGGGTCGATCCGCTCGCCCATGAGGTTGCGGATCGTCGAGCTCTTCACGGCGGGAAAATCGAGCCCGTCCGTCAGCGCGGCCAGCGCCCATCCGCGATCGGGGTCAGGCGTATCATGCAGGTAGTCGGCCAGGAGCTTGAGCTTGGCGTTCCGGCTGCGGGTATAGACCAGAGCGTCCAGAAGGGCGGCGAAGCGTTCCATCAGGGACAGGCAAAGCCGGACCGGCAGGGGCGCGGCTGCACGCTGACGGCGCGCTTTCCGGTTGCCGCGGGTTTGTGCGTCTTTGCGCGAATCCTCTCAATCATCTTCATCCTCGTATCCCACCAGCGCCAGCGCCCGCGCGGTTCGCTGATTCAACTGGCACCAGCGCAGCATCGCTTCCTCGCGCCCATGCGTGATCCAGGTCTCGGCAGGATTCACGTCGATCACGGTTTGAGTCAGTTCGTCCCAATCCGCATGATCGGAAATCACCAGCGGCAGTTCGACCATCCGCTGCCGGGCGCGCTGGCGCACCCGCATCCAGCCCGAGGCCATGGCGGTGATCGGATCGGGGAGGCGGCGGCTCCAGCGGTCGTTGAGGGCGGAAGGCGGCGCGATGACCACACTTCCGGCGAGGTCCGACTTCGTGACGTCACTCACCATCCGCAGTTCGCCGAGATCGACGCCGAGTTCCTCGTAAAGCCGGCACATCCGCTCCATCGCGCCATGCAGGTAGATGGCGTCATGATGTCCTGCGCGGCGCAGTTCGGCGATCAGGCGCTGCGCCTTGCCGAGGGCATAGGCACCGACCAGCACGCAGCGCTGCGGATTGACGGCGAGGGCGGAGAGCAGTCTGGCGATCTCGTGCTCGACGGGGGGGTGGCGGAATACGGGAAGGCCGAAGGTGGCTTCGGTGATGAGGACATCGCAGGGCGTCACTTCGAAGGGCGGGCAGGTGGGATCGGCGCGGCGCTTGAAATCGCCGGTCACGATGATGCGCTCGCCGGCATGTTCGAGGAGAATCTGTGCGGAGCCCAGGACGTGCCCGGCAGGGATGTAAGTGGCGGATACGCCGCCGGCGAGCTTCAGCGTCTCATGATAGGCGACCGGCACGGCGCCCTCGGAAGTTGCGTAGCGCAACTTCATGATGGCGAGCGTTTCCGGCGTGGCGACCGTTTCGCCGTGCCCGCCGCGCGCATGGTCAGAGTGGCCGTGAGTCACCAGTGCCCGCGCCACCGGGCGGGCGGGATCGATCCAGCAATCGGCGGGGACGACGTGGATTCCCCAGGGCTCAGGTCGGATCCAGGAGAAATCGCGAGGCATGTGAGCAAAATGGGGCAGGAACCCTGTGGTTCCCGCCCCATTTCCTGATCGTCGATCCTGCTGGCCCGCGGGGGCCGTGCGATCAGTCGTCCGCGTTGGCTTCCGACTGGGGACCGGGCTTCTTGGCCGACTTCTTTGCGGCCGGGGCCTTCTTGCCCTTGACCACCTTGGGCGCGGCGGGCGTCAGTTCGAAGTTCAGCGCGTCTTCCTTGACGGAGACGTGAACCTCGCCGCCCTGCGCCAGCTTGCCGAACAGCAGTTCTTCCGCCAGCGGCTGCTTGACCTTCTCCTGAATGACGCGCGACATCGGGCGGGCACCGTAGAGCTTGTCATAGCCGCGGTGGCCGAGCCATTCGCGCGCATCGGAGTCGAACTGGATGTGGACGTTCTGGTCGGCCAGCTGGAGTTCGAGCTGGAGAATGAACTTGTCCACGACCCGGCTGATCGTTTCCTTGCCGAGATAGGCGAAGGGCACGATGGCATCGAGACGGTTGCGGAATTCCGGGGTGAAGAGCTGCTTCACCGCTTCCTCGCCGGCATCCGCCTTGGAAACGTCGCCGAAACCGATGCCTGACTTGGCCATGTCCGATGCGCCCGCGTTCGTGGTCATGATGAGCACGATATTGCGGAAGTCCACGGTCTTGCCGTGGTGGTCGGTCAGGCGGCCGTTGTCCATCACCTGCAGCAGGATGTTGAACAGGTCGGGGTGTGCCTTTTCGATTTCGTCGAGAAGCAGGACCGCATGCGGCTGCTGGTCGACGGCATCGGTGAGCAACCCGCCCTGATCGAACCCGACATAGCCCGGAGGCGCGCCGATCAGGCGGCTGACCGAGTGACGCTCCATGTATTCGGACATGTCGAAGCGCTGCATCGGAATGCCCATGACCGCGGCGAGCTGCTTGGCCACTTCAGTCTTGCCGACGCCGGTAGGGCCGGAGAACAGGAACGAGCCGATCGGCTTGTCCGGATCGCGAAGCCCCGCACGGCTCAGCTTCATCGCGGTGGAAAGCACCCCGATCGCCTTGTCCTGGCCGAACACCACGCGCTTCAGGTCGCGTTCGAGATTCTCGAGCGCCTTCTTGTCGTCCGAGCTGACCGACTTGGGCGGGATGCGCGCCATCGTGGCGATCACCTGCTCGATCTCGCGGGCGGTGATCGTCTTCTTGCGGCGGCTGGGGGGCACCAGCATCTGCATCGCGCCCACTTCGTCGATCACGTCGATCGCCTTGTCGGGCAGCTTGCGATCATTGATGTAGCGCGCCGAAAGCTCGACCGCGGTCTTGATCGCGTCCGGCGTGTACTTGACCTTGTGGTGTTCCTCGAACGCGGTACGCAGGCCGCGCAGGATCTTGATCGTGTCTTCCACGGTGGGTTCGTTCACGTCGATCTTCTGGAACCGGCGCAGCAGGGCGCGGTCCTTCTCGAAGTGGTTGCGGAACTCCTTGTAGGTGGTCGAACCGATGCAGCGGATCGTCCCGCCCGACAGCGCGGGCTTGAGCAGGTTCGAGGCATCCATCGCGCCGCCGCTGGTGGCGCCGGCGCCGATCACCGTGTGGATCTCGTCGATGAACAGGATCGCGTGCGGCATCTTCTCCAGTTCGGAGACGACCTGCTTCAGGCGTTCCTCGAAGTCGCCGCGATAGCGGGTGCCGGCCAGCAGGCTGCCCATGTCGAGCGAGTAGATCACCGCTTCGGCCAGGACTTCGGGCACTTCGCCTTCGACGATCTTGCGCGCCAGACCTTCGGCGATGGCGGTCTTGCCGACGCCGGGATCGCCCACATAGAGCGGGTTGTTCTTCGAACGGCGGCAGAGGATCTGGATCGTGCGGTCCACTTCGGGGCCGCGGCCGATCAGCGGGTCGACCTTGCCCAGCAGCGCCTTCTCGTTGAGATTGACGGTGAACTGGTCGAGCGCCGAATCCTTCTTGCTGGCGTTCTTGGCCTCGGCCTTTTCCTCGGGCGTGGGGGCGTGTTCCTCGTTGCCCTTGGAGCTGCGGTCTTCCACGCGCTTGCCGCCCTTGCCGATGCCGTGGCTGATGTAGCTGACGGCGTCGAGGCGGCTCATGTCCTGCTGCTGCAGGAAGTAGACGGCGTAGGAATCGCGTTCGGAGAACAGCGCGACCAGCACGTTGGCGCCGGTGACGGTATCCTTGCCAGAGGACTGGACGTGCAGGATCGCGCGCTGGATCACGCGCTGGAAGCCTGCCGTGGGGGCGGGATCGCCCTTTTCCTCGGTCTTGAGCGACTGGTATTCCTGGTCGAGGTACTGGCGCACCACGTCACCGAGGTCGCCAAGGTCCACGCCACATGCCTGCATGACCTGTGCCGCGTCCGGATCGTCGATCAGGGCGAGCAGCAGGTGCTCTAGCGTGGCGTACTCATGGCTGCGCTCGGAAGCGTGCGACAGGGCCGAGTGCAGTGTCTTTTCCAGGCTTTGCGCGAAACTTGGCATCTAGAAGACTTTCATTTGGGAGGGAGACTCTCCTTGCGGGGGAGTTTTGATAGGGCTTCGTTTCAACTCATATATAGGGTCGCTCAGGAGGGTTGCGAGGTTGACGTGAAAGGTAAGGTCCGGGATCGGGCCCAGTGTGACGACGATCATGATTGCTTCGGCCTGAACAGGGCATCCGCGGCGCGCATGTGCGCGGCCGATTTCTGCCGGTGAGCCTTGATGCGTTCGATTTCTGCTTCGAGAAGCGTGACGCGTGCGTCGAGTTCGTCCAGCGAAAAGCGATCTAGGCTTTCGCTGGCGAGAAGGCTGGCGGCACCAAGTTCAGCCCTTCCGGGGTTGTTCTCGGATGACCACCGCCGCGGTCGATCGTCGTCGTCCATTGCAATGCAGCATCGGACTGTACTTCGGCACTGTCAATGGCCAGAAATTATGTTCCACTTCAAAGTGGGACTGTGGCAACAGGATGATCATGTTAGCCAACCTACCCAGTACGATGACCGCGATCGGCTTCGAAACGCCCGGCGGTCCCGAGGTTCTCCGGCCCGTGACGGTGCCCGTTCCGTCGCCCGGTTCCGGCGAGGTTCTCGTCAGGGTTGCCTTTGCCGGCGTCAATCGTCCGGACGTGGTGCAGCGACAGGGCAAGTATCCGCCGCCGCCCGGCGCATCGCCGCTGCCGGGGCTGGAAATCTCGGGCCGGATCGCCGCGCTGGGCGAAGGCGTGAGCGAATTCGTGCCGGGGCAGGCCGTCTGCGCACTGGTGGCGGGCGGCGGTTATGCCGAATATTGCATCGCCAAGGTGGGCGCCTGCCTCCCGGTGCCCGAATCGCTTTCTCTCGCTGAGGCGGCGGCCTTGCCCGAGACCCTGTTTACCGTGTGGCACAACGTGTTCGAACGCGGCTGGGCGCGGGAAGGGGAGACCATCCTCATCCATGGCGGCACCAGCGGCATCGGCACCATGGCAACCATGCTGTGCCGCCAGTTCGGCCTTACCGTGATCGTGACCTGCGGTTCGCCCGCCAAGTGCGCCCGCGCGCTGGAGATCGGCGCCGACCATGCGATCGACTACAGGAGCGTCGATTTCGTCGAGGAAGTCGCCCGGATCACCGGGGGCAGGGGTGTGGACCTCGTGCTGGACATGATCGCGGGAGATTACGTCTCGCGCAATCTGAAGTGCCTTGCGCCCGATGGCCGGCATGTCACCATTGCCGTGCAGGGCGGCGCGAAGGCGGAAATCAACATGGCCGTCGTCATGAGCCGCCGGTACACGCTGACCGGATCGACGCTGCGTCCGCGCACGGATTCGTTCAAGGCGCTGCTCGCCCAGGAGATTCGCGCCAATGCCTGGCCGCTGGTCGAGGATGGGGTGCTGCGCCCGGTCATGGACACCCGATTCCCGCTCGCCGAGGCCGCTGCGGCCCATGCGCGGATGGAGGCGGGCGACCACGTTGGAAAGATCGTGCTCGAAGTCTGATCGGGTCCGGGACGAATCGCAGCAGCGGCAAGCAGAACAGAGTTGCCGAAAGCTAGGCTTTTGCTTGCCGAATGGACAAAGTTTCCCTAAATCGGCTCTGTACGGCCGCTCCGCGAAGGGGCGGCCCTTATTGTTTCCGCCGGAGATAGAGACATGAGCCAGCCCACTCCGCTGATGCCGCACGCGACCGCCTCGTGGCTGGTCGATACCACTGCGTTGACCTTCGAGCAGATCGCAGAGTTCTGCGGCCTGCACATGCTCGAAGTTCAGGCGATGGCCGATGACCTGGCATCCAGCAAGTATACCGGACGCGATCCCGTGCGTTCGGGCGAACTGACCATGGAAGAGATCGAGAAGGGCCAGGCAAACCCGGAGTACAAGCTCCGTATGCACAAGGTTCCGGTCACCTCCAGCCGTACCAAGGGCCCGCGCTACACGCCGGTGTCCAAGCGTCAGGACAAGCCCGACGGCATCGCATGGATCCTGCGCAACCACCCCGAGGTTTCGGACGCGCAGATCGGCAAGCTGATCGGCACCACCCGCAACACGATCGCCGCGATCCGCGACCGTTCGCACTGGAACATCGCCAACATCACGCCGAAGGACCCGGTCACGCTGGGCCTCTGTTCGCAGCGTGAACTCGACTTCATCGTCTTCAAGGCCGCCAAGAAGGCCGGCATCCAGGACGATGGCCAGAGCGACGAACGTCTGACCGACGATCGCGACGCCCTGATCGAGGAACTGCGCGCCGAACGCGAAGCCGCCTCGCGCGCGGCCAGCGAAGCCGCGCAGGAAGCCGAAGTCGCCGCCTGGCTCGAAGCCAAGCGCGCTGCCGAGGCTGCCGGAGAAACCGGCGAGTAACCCGGCACCCGGATCAGGGAATAGCGGATCGCCCCGATCCGCCGTTCCCTTCCGCTGGAACACGAAAACGCCCGCGAGCAGGCTTGCTGCTCGCGGGCGTTTTCGCATGTGCGCGGTGCGCTTTCGCGTATCCCGGATTCCCCGACAACCTGCCGGTCAGGGCTTGCGCAGCGCGGCGATGCAGGCGGCGCGGTCAACGTCCTGCCCGTCGGAAGAACGGCGGGCATCGATATAAGTGGCGACCGGCTCCTTCGAACTGGTCGAGGGGTAAAGGAAGATGTCCAGCAGGCAGGCATTCCCGGTGAACTGCAGTTTGCGGGCATCGCCTTCCCATACATTGAGACGGGGCTGGCCGAACATGTGCACGAGCTGGCCCTCGTTCGATCCGATCACGCCTTCGACGCCGGGGATGGTCTGGATGCTGGGATTGCGCGCGGTATGCGAGGGCTGGCGAACCGCGGGGATCCGGCTGCCGCGCTGGGGCGGGGCGGTCGGCGTGCTGGAAACTCCGCCCGAAGTGCTCGAACAGGCGGCCAGCAATGCGGCCATCGCAGCGGCGGCAAGAGGGCCGCGCATTGCCGGCCACCGGGGCGCGGGCCTCTGAAGCGCGAACCACCTAAGCGCGGCGGGGCGAGAAACGGAACGGCGAAAAGCGGGAAGGGAGGCCCGGGCCTGGCTCTGGTCGATCATGGTCACGCCCGGCATCGCGCGGCGTTCCGAAGCTGTCAACTGCCGCCACGCTTGCGAAGCGGCGGGCTGCACGCTACTCGCGACCTGACTTCCAGACAATTCCAAGGACTCTTTTCCGCATGGCCCAATCCCCCGTGCCGCCCAGCCTCGACGTGATTGCCATCGGCAACGCCATCATCGACGTCATCGCCAACTGCGAGGACTCGCTGATCGAGGAACTCGGCCTGTCGCGCGGCGGCATGATGCTGATCGACGCCGACCAGGCGAAGAGCCTCTACGACGCCATGGGCCCCGCCCGCGAGATTTCGGGCGGTTCCGCCGCCAACACGCTGGCCGGTCTTGCCGCGCTCGGCGCGCGCTGCGCTTTCATCGGCCAGGTCGCCGAAGACCAGCTCGGCGAAGTGTTCACGCATGACATCCGCGCCGGCGGCATCGCCTTCGACGTTCCGGCCCGCCCCGGCAACCCGCCGACGGCGCGCTGCCTGATCTTCGTCACGCCCGACGGCCAGCGCACGATGAACACCTTCCTCGGCGCATCCCACTACCTTCCCGCAGAAGCGCTGGACGAAAGCGCCATCGCCAGCGCGGCCGTGCTGTACCTCGAAGGCTACCTCTGGGACCCGGAAGAACCGCGCGCGGCCATGCGCAAGGCGATCGAGGCTGCCCGTTCGGCAGGCCGGAAGATCGCCTTCACCCCTTCGGAATGCTTCGTGATCGACCGTCACCGCGCCGATTTCCTCGACCTGATCGAGACCGGCAAGATCGACGTGCTGTTCTGCAACGAACACGAGATGGCGGCGCTCGTCGGCCATGACGATTTCGAGAAGGCCGTTGCCGAACTGGCGCCGAAGATTCCGGTGCTGGTCGTCACGCGCGGTGCGGACGGCGCCGAGGCGTTCTCGGACGGCCAGCGCGCCAGGGTCGGCGCCGAGCCGATCGGGCGCGTGGTGGACACCACCGGCGCGGGCGATCTCTTCGCCGCCGGCTTCCTGTTCGGCCATGTGCGCGGAAAGAGCCTTGAGGAATGCCTCAAGTATGGCGCGATCTGCGCCTGCGAGATCATCTCGCACTACGGTGCCCGCCCTGAGGCGGACCTCCAGGCGCTGATCGCCGAACGCGTCGGCTGATCCGGCCGGGCCGGCAGCGGCAGGAAAAGAGGGCTCCGTTCGCAAGAACGGAGCCCTCTTTGCGTCCGGCACGGCGTTGACGCGGCGCCTTTTGCGCGCGAGGCTGGCCTTTTCCCGATCAGGAGCACTCATGGCCCAGCACATACCGGCTCACGATCCACAGGGCGAACCGGCCCTCATCGACTTCGAGGCAAGCTGCCTGCCGGAATACGGCCCGTCCTATCCCATCGAGGTGGCGGTGGCGCGGGTCGACGGGCAAAGCCGTGCTTGGCTGATAAGACCCCTTCCGGTGTGGCGGACGTGGGACTGGTCGGAAGAGGCCGAGGCGCTGCACGGCATCAGCTTTGCCACTCTCGAATCGGAGGGGCTTCCGCCGGAGCAGGTGCTGTCCGAACTCATCGCCTTCGTGGGGGACCGGCAGGTCTATTCCGATGCCGATCTCGACCAGTACTGGCTGGAAATCCTGTGCCAGGGAATCGGAGAAAGCCTGCCGTTCCCGATCCGCTTCCTGGGGGAATGGATGGTCGGGCAGGGCGTTTCGCGCGAACAGGTCGATGCGGCGCTGGAAGAGGCCCGGATTCGCCTGCCGGCGGAACACCTTGCCCGCGAGGATGCCAAGCGCCTCGCGATGGTCGTCAAACTGCTGATGGAGAATGAACCGGCATGATCACCCGTGAAGCGACGATGCTGCGCGTCCATGTTCCCGTTACGCAGGAGACTCTTGCCGCCATGCTGGCGGGAGACGGCGAGGCGGCGGAGCGCGACCCGGTTCTCGCATCGATCCTGGCGACGATTCGCGAGGACAACCAGCTCGGCAATTTCGGCTTCTACAAGGGCGTGGTCGAGATGGGCCTGGGCTGGGAGAGCTTCGTGCCCGGGCAGGATGCGACGCCCACGGTCGGAGAATCCGGCAAGATCAGCCTTTCACCGACCGTGGTGGTCAAGGTCCACGCGCCCTGCCGCGCCGACGACCCGACGTTTCGCCAGGCGGTGGACCGCATCATGGCGATTCACCCGTGGGAAACGCCGGTAATCGAGATCGCCCCGCTGCGGCTCGTCTGCCGGGAGATCAGAAGGTAGTCGGCTGACCGGCCGGCGGGCCGTAGCCGGTCGCCCCGGCCGGCGGGATCGACTGGGCAGGCGACTGGGCAGGCGGCTGGTTGGACTGGAAGCGGGCAAGGCATTCGGCCTTGCGCTGTTCGCGCGCATCCGAATAACTCTGCGCGGTCTGCCCGGGCAGGGCGCAATCGCGTTCCGGCCGGACGGGGACCTTGGCGCGGCAGCCGTCCTCGGTGGCGAAGAGATTGTCGGCACAGTCCGCCAGCGCGGCCACGTCGGCGTCGTGCTGTGCGCGGCAGCTCGCGGTCCAGCGCTGCTTGTAGGACAGTTCCGCGAAGTTCAGGCAGTCCTGATATTCCTGCTGCGCGGCTTCCTGCCGGCGCGACTGTTCGGCCTGTTCGCGTTCCTGCGCCTTGGTCTGCGCGTCCTGCTGCTTCTGCCGGGCTTCCTGCTCGGCCAGCACACGGGCTTCCTGCCGGGCGGCCTGTCCGGGCAGGAACACGCCGTAGTAATAGCCGACGCCGGCACCGGCGAGCAGCGCCGCTGCCGCCAGTGAGCTCTTCAGAAACGTATCGACCTTACTTGCCATGAGCCTTCTCGCGCGCCACTTCGCGCCAGCCGATGTCGCGGCGGCAGAAGCCGGTGGGGAAATCGAGCGCATCCACGGCGGCATAGGCCTTGGCCTGCGCCTCGGAGACCGAAGCGGCCCGCGCCGTCACGTTGAGCACGCGGCCGCCGCTGGCGACGAGTGCGCCGTCCTTCAATTCGGTACCGGCGTGGAACACCTTGGCGCCGTTTGCCTCCGCCGCGGCGATACCGGCAATCGCGCCGCCCTTTTCAGGGGTGCCCGGATAGCCGTTCGCGGCCATCACCACGGTGAGCGCGGTATCGCGGCTGAAGCGCGGGGGCTCGATCGCGGCGAGGCGGTTGTCGGCGCAGGCGTGGAGCAGTTCCACCAGATCGGATTCGAGGCGCAGCATCATCACCTGGCACTCGGGATCGCCGAAGCGGCAATTGTACTCGATCAGCTTGGGGCCTTCGCGCGTCAGCATCACGCCCAGGAACAGCACGCCGGAATAGGGCGTGCCTTCGTTCTGCAGCGTGCGCACGGTCGGCGCGATGATGCGTTCGAGCACTTCGGCCTCGAGCTTGGGCGTCAGCACCGGGGCAGGGCTATAGGCGCCCATGCCGCCGGTATTGGGGCCGGTGTCGCCGTCGCCCACGCGCTTGTGGTCCTGCGCCGAGGCGAAGGGGACGATGGTGGAACCGTCGGTAAGCGCGAAGAAGCTGGCTTCCTCGCCTTCCATGAACTCCTCGATCACGGCCTCGGCGCCGGCTTCGCCGAAGCGGCCCGAGAAGATCTCGCGCACGGCGTCCTCGGCCTCGGCCATGGTCATGGCAACGGTCACGCCCTTGCCGGCGGCAAGACCGTCCGCCTTGATGACGACCGGGGCGCCGAACTTCGCCAGCGCGGCCATGGCGTCCGCCTCGTTGGAGACGCGGTCGTAACCGGCGGTGGGAATGCCCGCGCGTTCGCACAGGTCCTTGGTGAAGCCCTTCGAACCTTCGAGCTGGGCCGCCGCCTGGCTCGGACCGAACACCGAAAAGCCCTCGGCGCGCAGGGAATCTGCCAGACCGTCGACCAGCGGCGCTTCGGGGCCGATGACGACGAGGCCGACCACGTTCGTCTCGCAAAAGGCGATGACCGCCGCGTGATCGGTGACATCCAGCGAAATGCAGCTTGCGACTTCGGCGACGCCCGGGTTACCCGGCGCAGCCCATAGGGTCTCGCAAAGCGGGGATTGCGCCAGCTTCCAGGCCAGCGCATGTTCGCGGCCGCCAGAGCCCAGAAGAAGGATGTTCATTAGCCGTGCCTTTCGATGACGACGAATTCGATGATGGTCGTTCCGGGGGGCTGGTAGCGAAGCAAGCGGCCGGGGACAACGCTGCGCCGCTCTCGATCAGCGAGATTTCGAATCTGCTGAAGCGCACGGTGGAGGATCGTTTCGGTTTCGTGCGCCTGCGCGGAGAGCTTTCGGGCGTCAAGCGCGCGGCTTCGGGCCACCTCTATTGCGCTCTCAAGGACGACAAGGCGGTGATCGACGGCGTCATGTGGCGCGGCGGTGCGCAGCGGCTGGCGTTCCGGCCCGAAGACGGCATCGAGGTGATCGCCACCGGCAAGCTCACGACTTATCCCGGGCGTTCGAAATACCAGGTCGTCATCGAATCGATGGAGATCGCGGGCGAGGGCGCCTTGCTGGCGCTGCTCGAAAAGCTGCGCGCGCGGCTTGCCGCGGAAGGCCTCTTCGCGCCAGAGCGCAAGCGGGAACTGCCTTTCCTGCCCCGCGTGATCGGCGTCGTGACGTCACCCACCGGCGCGGTGATTCGCGATATCCTTCACCGCCTTGCCGATCGCTTCCCCAGCCACGTCCTCGTCTGGCCGGTACTGGTGCAGGGCGAAGGCTCGGCACAGCAGGTTGCCAATGCCGTGCGCGGTTTTTCGGCGATCCGTCCCGGCGGCCCGGTTCCGCGCCCCGATCTGGTGATCGTGGCGCGCGGCGGCGGTTCGATTGAGGACTTGTGGTCGTTCAACGAGGAAATCGTGGTTCGTGCCGTGGCCGAGTCGTCGATTCCCGTGATTTCGGCGGTCGGGCACGAAACCGACACCACGCTGTGCGACTATGCCGCCGATCGCCGCGCGCCCACGCCTACCGCTGCCGCCGAAATGGCGGTTCCGGTGCGCATGGAACTGGCCGCGACACTCGACGAACTGGCCTATCGCAAGCGCCGCTGCGCGCTGCGCCCGGTCACCTTGGGCCGCGAACGGCTGGAAGCCCGCGTCCAGCGCCTGCCCAGGCCCGAGGCGATCCTGGCCGCCAAGGCGCAGAAGCTTGACGAACTGTCCGAACGCCTGCGACGCGGGCTGCGTGACGAAGCGGGCCGCAAACGTGAACAGCTTGGCCGTACCGCCTCGCGCCTTTCGCTGCCCCTGCTGCGCCACCGGATGGAACGCAGCGAGGAGCGGCTGCTGCGCGTCGGCCTCACCCCGCGCCTGCTCACGCGCCGCTGGACCATGGCGCGCGACGGTCTGGCGCCGGTTTCCCGCGTGCTGCCGCAGCTCGATCCGAAGCGGCCGCTGGAGCGGGGCTACGTCCTTGCCAAGGGCCCGGACGGCCGCGCGCTGACCAGTCGGGAAGCGGCGTCGCGCGAATCGCTGCTGACGCTGGAATTCCGGGATGGCGAGCTTGTGGTCGCGGTGGGGGCCGAGGCGCCGCCCGCACCCCGCGCCGCAGCGGCACAACCTGCGGAACCTGCTGCCGAGGCGGCGGCGCCAAAGCGCCCGGTGCGACCGAAGGCGGACACTTCGAGGCAGGGCGATTTGTTTTGAACGGCGCGCTCTGCTAGGATTTCGCCCATGCTTATGTCTTCTGCCGACCGCCCCGCCAAGCTCGCCTACGGACCCAATGGATTCCGGGTGCTGAGCGGCGGACACTTCGTGCTCTGCGCCGTCACCGGCGAGAAGATCCCGCTTGAGGAACTGCGCTACTGGAGCGCTGAGTTCCAGGAGCCTTACGCCTCGGCGGAAATCGCGACCAAGCGCCTCACCGGAAAGGCATGACGGCGCGCAAGGCCCTCGGGGCATCGCTGATTCTCGCCGGCGTGGTGGCCGGGGGGGCTTTGCTCGCGTGGAATGGGCTGGCGGCGCAGCCGATTGCTCCCGTTGCCCCTGCTGCCGCGCTGACCTACGGCGGCGAATTGACCCAGGGCGGCTGGATGCGCGGCAAGGCGCCTGCGGGCACCACGGCCCTCGCGCTCAATGGACAGCCGGTGCAGGTGGCGCCGGACGGCGCATGGTTCGCCGCTTTTGACCGTGATGCCGGCACGATCGCCACGCTTACGGCCACGCTGGCCAATGGCCGCAGGATAACGCAGCCGGTCTCTGTCTCGCCCCGGGCCTGGCAGATCGAGAACATCAACATTCCCCGCAAGCCCGGCGGTGCGACCGAGGCCTTCATGGCGATCCGCCAGCCCGAGCTTGATCGCATCAATGCCGCCCGCGCGCTGCATACCGATGCGCAGGGGTGGCGCCAGCAATTCGTCTGGCCGGCGAAGGGGCGCATTTCCGGCCGGTTCGGTTCGCAGCGGGTCTATCGGGGTGAACCGGGGGCCTATCACTCCGGCCTCGACATCGCCACCGGCACCAGCGGAACGCCGTTCGTCGCCCCCGCCGACGGGGTGGTGATCCTTGCCGCCGAAAAGCCGTTCACGCTGGAAGGCAACCTGCTGATGCTGGACCACGGCATGGGGCTGAACAGCGCTTTCCTGCATTGCTCCGAGATTCTCGTGAAGCAGGGCGATCATGTCCGGCAAGGGCAGGTGATCGGCAGGATCGGCATGTCGGGCCGCGCCACGGGGCCGCACCTGCACTGGTCGATCAAGTGGAACGATGCCCGCCTTGATCCGATCCTGTTCACCGGCGCCATGAATTGACGCCTGCGTGACGGCGATTCCGAGGGAGGCGGCGCGAAAGCGGCTTGCGGCCTTCGCCGGAATGCTTATCCCGCCCTTGTGCGCCGCACCATTGCTCTCCTCGCCCTGCTGTCCTTGCTGCCCCTGACCTGGGGCCGTTCGCCGCATCATCCCAAATTCAAGACGTTCGAGCTGGCCTTCGTCCCGCTGGACCTGCCGCCCCCCGAACGGACCGGCCCCCGGCTGGGGCCGTTCGCGCTGGAGCAGGTGTGGCTGGCTCGCAGCCGCACGCATTCCTTCGGGAGCTACTCCTCGCTGCTGCTGCGGCCCGGGGGCATGATGTTGGCGCTCAGCGATTCGGGCGATTACCTCGAATTCCGGGCGCCCGGCGAATCGCAGGCGGACAGCCGGATCGGCGAGCTTGCCCTCTCCGCCCAGCCCGAGAAGGCCGATCGCGATGTCGAATCGGCCACCCAGGATGACAAGGGCACGATCTGGCTGGGGCTGGAGGGCCGAAACGCGATCTACCGCATGGGCGCGGACTACGGGATAGAGGCGAGGGTGCGTCCGCCGGTCATGGCCGATTGGGGCGTGAATTCAGGCCCCGAAGCGATGACGCGCCTGCAGGACGGGCGCTTCGTCCTGCTGCGCGAAGGTTATGTCGACTGGAGCGACCACCTGCACGAGGCGGCCCTGTTCGCCGGCGATCCCACGGCGAAGGGACCAAGGGGAGAATCGGCTGGCGAGGGGCAGGCATTCACGCTCGACGCGCCGACCGGATTCAGCCCTACCGACATGGTGCAGATGCCTGACGGCCGCCTGCTGATACTGATGCGCCGGTTGATCTGGCCGATGCCGCAGCGTTTTGCCGGGCGGATCGCGATCGGCGATCCCCGGACGATTCGCCCCGGCGGTGTCTGGAAGGTCCGCGAAGTGGCGCGGCTTTCGTCCGACCTGCCTATCGACAACTTCGAAGGAATCGCGATCGCCCCGCGGAAGGACGGCAGGCTGACCGTCTGGCTGATCTCGGACGACAATTTCTCGCC
Organism: Novosphingobium aeonii; assembly: GCF_052279045.1. Taxonomy (NCBI): domain Bacteria; kingdom Pseudomonadati; phylum Pseudomonadota; class Alphaproteobacteria; order Sphingomonadales; family Sphingomonadaceae; genus Novosphingobium; species Novosphingobium aeonii. The sequence continues at coordinate 664,411 of NZ_CP176832.1, forward strand.
GCTACAGCGTACCTTGCTCTGGAAGCTGAGCGTCGATCCGGCCGATCTGCCCTGATCGCCGGCGGCCCGCTAAGGGCCTTTTCAGGGGTGGCCCGCTACGGGCCTTTTCAGGAATCCGGACATGCGAAAAGGCGCGCAAGCCGGGCTTGCACGCCTTTTCGCGAACCGTATCGTCACGCCCCCGGAAGGGAGCGCAAGGATCAGGCGGCGACCTGGATCTTCTTCAGTTCGCGCTTCACCTTGACGGCGCGCGGGCTGAGCTTCGTGTCCGAGGTCTTCAGCAGCCAGTTGTCGAGACCACCGTTGTGCTCGACCGAACGCAGGCCGTGGGTCGAGACGCGGAACTTGAAGCTGCGCTCAAGACCGTCCGACAGCAGCGTGACGTTCTGAAGGTTGGGAAGGAAGACGCGCTTGGTCTTGTTGTTGGCGTGGCTGACGTTGCAGCCGACCTGGCGGCCCTTGCCGGTCAGTTCGCAGATGCGGGACATGTCTACTCTCGCTCGAAAAAGTCTGTGGCCGTAAATACGGGAAGGCGCGCCCTTAGCGATTCCCCGGGTGAAGGTCAAGTTGCGCACAGCTTTTTGAAGGTCTAGCGCATTGCCATGACCCGCTGGCCCCTGCCCGAATACATGGAACTCGCTCTCGCGCAAGCCCGTGAAGCCGCCGATTCAGGCGAAGTGCCGATCGGTGCGGTGGTGGTGAAGGATGGAAAGGTGATCGCGGCAGGCCGCAACGGCCCGCGCGAACGCCACGATCCCACGAGTCACGCCGAGATCGAGGCGATTCGCGCCGCGGCGCTGGTTCTGGGCAACGAGCGGCTGGAAGGCTGCGAGCTGTGGGTCACGCTGGAGCCTTGCGCCATGTGCGCGGGGGCGATCGCCCATGCGCGAATCTCCCGGCTCTATTACGGGGCATCCGATCCCAAGGGCGGTGCGGTGGAACACGGCGCCCGCGTGTTCGAGCACGACCAGTGCCTGCACAAACCGGAAGTCTATTCGGGAATCGGCGAATCGGCGGCAGCGGAAATGCTGCGGCAATTCTTTCGGCAGCGGCGCTGATCGTCAGCTGAAGATGGTTTCGTTGTCCAGGACGATGCCCTTGCGCGCGAACCAGGCGCGAGAATCGGCGCGGAACAGGTTGACGACTGCGGTGACCTGAAGCGCAGTGACGGCCGCCATAAAGATCAGGTCCAGAGCGGAACCTGCGGCGAGGATCGGCAGTGTTGGAATCATGACGAGGAGGCCGATCGCGGTCAACACGGTCAGCACCCACTTCGCCGCGTTGTTGGCGCGGCGCGAAATCAGGAACCAGAGCAGTATCATCAAGGCCATGCTGAAAGCCTGGACGCCGAGAACGAATCCGACGCTGACGGCGGACAGGGTATCGCGGGCGGCCAGGAGCGCGTTGACCACGCCCAGAACCAGAGATCCGAGATAGAAGCGATCGAATTTCACCATGGAATATGGACGCACGGCAAGTTCCCCCCGGTTGCCTGTCGGACGCGAGGGAACATGCGAGGGTCCGGCTAATTGCGCAAGATCTTCTAAAGCGGCGTGAAGTCCAGCCCGATATCGGCAGCAGGAGCGCTCTGGGTGAGGCGGCCTACCGAGACGTAAGTCACGCCGGAGGCGGCAATCGCGCCGATGGTGGCCAGGTTAACGCCGCCCGACGCTTCCGTGGGCACGCGTCCGGCGACGAGCGCCACGGCTTCGCGCAGGATGTCCGGGCCCATGTTATCGAGCAGCAGGTGATGCGCACCGGCGGCGATGGCCGGTTCGATCTGGTCCAGGTGGTCCACCTCGCAGATGATCTGCGTGACGCCTGCGGCCTTGGCGCGTGCCACGGCCGGGCCGACGCCGCCCGCCACGAGGACGTGGTTGTCCTTTATCATAGCGGCGTCCCACAGGCCCATGCGGTGATTGCGGGCGCCGCCCATGCGGGTGGCGTACTTTTCGAGGTGGCGCAGGCCCGGGATGGTCTTGCGCGTGTCCAGCAGGGTTGCATGGCCGCACATGGCGTCGACGTATTCGCGGGTCATGGTCGCGATGCCGGACAGGTGCTGGACGGTATTGAGGGCGGACCGCTCTGCAGTCAGCATGGCGCGGGCATTGCCGGTGAGGCGCATGAGCTGCGAGCCCGGCTCGACCCGCGCGCCTTCCTCGACGAGAATCTCGATTTCCATCGCAGGGTCGAGCTTGCGGAAGAACGCCGCCGCGATCGGCAGGCCGGCGACGGTGATGGCATCGCGCGAATCCATCGCGCCGGAGAACCGGGCTTCGGCTTCGATCACGCTTTCCGACGTCACGTCGCGCCCGCCCCCTGGCAGGCCGACGCCGAGGTCTTCGGCCAGGGTTGCATCGACGAAGGCGGAAAGGTCGAAACCGGGGATCGCGAAAGTGCTCATGGCCGCGTCTTTTGCGCGTTCCGGCGGGAATGTCGAGATTGGGAGAGGGGGGCATCGGCGAAGAGGGCAAGAGAAAAGGGGCCGGACCTTGCGGCCGACCCCTTCCCCGATCCCGCTTTCGCGGAAACTGGCGATCAGCGCGCCGACGATGCCTCGTCGGTCGTCACCGGCGTGATCTTGATCTCTACGCGGCGGTTCTTCGAACGGCCCTCGGCGGTGGTGTTGTCCGCCACCGGGTAGTCCTTGCCCATGCCCTTGGTCTGGATGCGGGCCGAGGACACGCCGCGGCTGATGAGGTAGCGGGCCACCGAATCGGCGCGGCGCTTGGACAGGTCGAGGTTGTAGGCTGCCGATCCGGTCGAATCGGTATGGCCGTACACGTCGACCAGGCTGTTCGGGTACTTGACCATGCTCTGCGCGACATTGTCGAGCGAGGCCTGGAACGAGGGGCTGATCTCGGTCGAATTGACGGCGAAGGTCACGTCCGGGAGGTTGACGAGGATGCCGTCGCCTTCCTGGCTGACGTCGATGCCCGAACCGGCGGTCTGTTCCTTCAGCTCGCGGATCTGCTGGTCCATCTGGTACCCGACCACGCCGCCCGCGACGCCGCCGATGCCGGCACCGACGATGCGCGCGGTCTTGCCGCCGATCACGCTGCCCAGAAGGTAGCCCAGGCCCGCGCCGCCCGCGCCGCCGATGGCGGTGCGCGAAACTTTCCTCTCACCCGTGTTGGGGTCGGTGACACAGCCCGATACCGCGACCAGTGAAAGCGCGGCGACGGCGGAGGTCAGCAGGCGTGACTTCATCATGATGTTCCCCTTCCTGTTGAGAAATTCTTCCACGACGGGTCTGTGTGGTAGTGAACATGAATAGCATATGGATGATCCGGGCAAAACGAGTGTGTCGGCAATGTGTTCCCGTGGTTACAACGGACTATTCGCATTTCGCGGAGCCTTGCCGGCGCATGACAAAACGGCCGATCCTGCAACGGCCACTTCGCAGGTGCGGCGAATTCTGCTAGCGCAGGATCACTGTGACACCTTTTCCCTGGACCGACCTCCTCATCATCGCCGGCCTGATCCTGATCAATGGCCTGTTCTCCATGTCCGAACTGGCCATAGTCTCGGCGCGCGCGGCGAGGCTCAGGGTCTCTGCCGACAAGGGCAGCGGGGCGGCCAGGACCGCGCTGGAACTGGCGGCGGACCCCGGCAAGTTCCTCAGCACCGTCCAGATCGGCATCACCCTCATCGGCATCATCGCCGGCGCCTATTCGGGCGCGAGCCTGGGCGGGCCGGTGGGCGAACGGCTTGCCGCGATGGGCGTCCCGATCCGTTTTGCAGGTGAAGCGGGCTTCACCCTGGTCATCATCGCCACGACTTTCGCCAGCCTCGTTATCGGTGAGCTGGTGCCCAAGCAGCTTGCTCTGCGCGCGGCGGAGCCGGTGGCGCTCATCATGGCGCGGCCGATGGCTTGGCTGGCCAAGGCGATGGCGCCGTTCGTCTGGCTGCTGGACAAGTCCTCGGGCCTGATCCTGCGCCTGCTGTCGGTGCGCCGGGGCGGCGAGGAGCAGCTTACGGCGGAAGAACTCCAGATGATCTTCGCCGAGGCGACCCGTTCGGGCGTCATCGAGGAAGAGGAGCGCGCGATCATGACGGGCGTGCTGCGCCTTGCCGATCGCCCGGTGCGCGAACTGATGACCCCGCGCAACCAGATCGACTGGATCGACGCGGGCGCAAGCGAGGAGATCCTGCGCGCCAAGATCGAGGCTTCGCCGCATTCGATGCTGCCGGTGGCGCAGGAAGGCTCGCCCGACAACATCATCGGCATCCTCAAGGTGCGTGAGGTGCTGGCGGCGATGCTGGCCGGACGACCGGTCGAGATCACCGCCATGATGAAGAAGGCCGAGATCCTTCCCGACCAGCTCGATGCGATGGATGCGCTGCGCAAGCTCCAGCATGCCGAAGTGACGATGGCGATGGTTCATGACGAATATGGCCATCTCGAAGGTCTCGTCACCACGTCGGACATGCTGGCGGCGCTGGCGGGGACTTTCGTGGGCCACCAGGACGAGGGCGACGAGCCCATGGTGGTCGAGCGCGAGGACGGTTCGCTGCTGGTCTCCGGCGCGATGCCGGCGGATTCGCTGGCCGACCGTCTGGACATGACCCTGCCGGACGACCGCGAATATGCCACCGCCGCGGGCTATATCCTCGCCGTGCTCAAGAAAGTCCCGCGCGAGGGGGAATACTTCATCGACCGGGGCTGGCGCTTCGAGGTCGTCGACATGGACGGGTTGAAGATCGACAAGATCCTCGTCTCCCGCCTGGACGACGATTCCGGCGACGACGGCGTGGCGGGAGAGGGCTGAGGCCCCGATCCGTCCATACCGGATACGAAAAGGGCCGGAGCAGCGATGCTCCGGCCCTTTTCGTTTGGCTGTTCGGGAAAACCGATCAGGTGCCGACGGCGGTCTGCGCGTCGCGGCCGTCGCCTTCGGGGGCGGCGAGGATCGCGCGGGTCACCTGGCCCTTGGCGACGGCGAAGGTGCCGGGATCGCCAACGGTCGAACGGATCGCCGGGTCTGACGGGCCGGCCAGGTTCAGCGTCGATTTCTCGATGTCGCTGCGGGCCTGCGGACCGCCGAACAGCGCATCAAGCGTCTGCTGCTGGAGCGAATCGTCGCTGGGGCGAGGCTGACCCTGCTTCGGCGGGGCCAGCGAGAAATCGGGCGGGACAACGAGCGGCGTCTGGCGCTGCACGGCGAACTCGTCGGGACCGGCGTGGTTCAGCAGGCCGGTGCTTCCGCAGCCGGACACCAGCGCCGCGCCCGCGGCGACGAGAATCAGGGCTCCGGTCTTCATCATGGGCATCAATTCAAATCTCCGGGGCGGCGCCAGGCGCCGTGTCATGTCCGCCATTCGTTTCCGGCTTGTCGCGCGAAAGCAGGGAGCGGGCAAGGATAATCAGGACGCCCACCGTGATGGCGACGTCGGCGATGTTGAAAATGAGGAACGGACGGAAGTTGCCGAAATGGAGGTCGGCATAGTCGATCACGTAGCCCATGGTGAAACGGTCGCGGATGTTGCCGAGTGCGCCGCCAAGCACCAGCGCCAGCGCGGCGATTTCGCCAAGCTTGCGTTCGCGCAGCATCCAGATGAACACGAACAGGGCGATGGCGGCGGTCATCGCCACCAGCGCCCAGCGGCCTTCGGGCGAATCCGCCGTGAACAGGCCGAGCGAAACGCCGAGGTTCTTGGTCCAGCGCAAGTCGAAGATCGGCAGCAGCTCGATCACGTGCACGTCGCGCAGCCTGAGCCCGTTCACGACCCAGGCCTTGAAGCCCTGGTCGATCACGAAGACCACCGCCGCGATCAGCAGGCCGATCAGGCGCTTGCGCCAGATGGACATGCTGCCGGACACGGCGCCGCTCACGCCTGCTCCTCCAGCGCGCCCACCACGTCGTCGCAGCGGTCGCACAGGTCGCCATCTTCCGAAACGTCGGGAAGGTGGCGCCAGCAGCGGCCGCACTTGTGGTCGGTGGAGGGGGTGACAGTCACGTCATCTCCCTGCCCACGCGTCACTGTCGCAGTGATGAACAGTTCGGCAAGATCGCCTTCCGGCGCGGAAGCCGGAACCGTCACGGTGGCGGCGAGGCTGGAGCCGACGATCTTTTCGCGGCGCAGCGGCTCGATCGCTTCGGTCACCTTCACGCGCAGGGCGCGCAGTTCGGCCCAGCGGGCGGCGTCGGCTTCGACGGCAGGGACGACCGGCCATTCGAGCAGGTGCACGCTCTCAGCGCCGGGGAAGCGGCTCTGCCAGACTTCCTCGGCGGTGAAGACGGTGACCGGCGCGGCATAGCGCACCAGCGCGTGGAACAGCATGTCCAGCACGGTGCGATAGGCGCGGCGCTTCGGATCCGAAGGCGCGTCGCAGTAGAGGCAGTCCTTGCGGATATCGAAGAAGAAGGCCGAAAGGTCTTCGTTGCAGAAGTCCAGCAGGGTGCGCACGTAAGTGTTGAAGTCGAAGTCCGCGACCGCCTTGCGCAGCGTGGCATCGACGCCTGCCAGCAGCGAGAGCACGTAGCGCTCCAGCTCGGGCATGTCCTCAACCGGCAGCTTCTCGTCGTCCGAGAACCCGTCGAGCGCGCCCAGCAGGTAGCGCAGGGTGTTGCGCAGCTTGCGGTACTGGTCTGCCACGCCCTTCAGGATCTCGTCGCCGATGCGGTGATCCTCGGTATAGTCGACCGAGAGCGCCCAGAGGCGGATGATGTCGGCGCCGTTGGTTTCCATCACCTTGATCGGGCTGATGGTGTTGCCGAGCGACTTCGACATCTTGAAGCCCTTGGCATCCATGGTGAAGCCGTGGGTCAGCACTGCCTTGTACGGCGCATGGCCGCGCGTGGCGCAGCTCTCGAGCAGCGAGGACTGGAACCAGCCGCGATGCTGGTCGCTGCCTTCAAGATAGAGGTCGGCGGTGGGGCCGGTGTGATCCTCGGCCGGCACCAGTTCGGGCCAGCGGCCGGATTCGAGCACGAAGGCGTGGGTCGAGCCGGAATCGAACCAGACGTCGAGAATGTCGACCACGCGCTCGTAGTCATCGGCGCTGTACTTGGCGCCGAGGTATTCCTGCGCGCGGGCGTCCGACCAGGCATCGACGCCGATCTCGCGGATGGCGTGGATGATGCGGGCGTTCACTTCGGCATCGACGAGGTATTCGCCAGACTTGCGATCGACGAACAGCGTGATCGGCACGCCCCAGGCGCGCTGGCGCGAAAGCACCCAGTCCGGGCGGCCTTCGACCATGGCGCCGATGCGGTTGCGGCCCTTTTCGGGGACGAAGCGCGTTTCGGCGATGGCTTCGAGCGCGGCCTGGCGCAGTGTCGGCGAGGCTTCGGCGGTTTCGTCCGTAGGATCGATGGCGCCGCCTTCCCCTTCCCAGCGGCGCTCGGCGCGGGTCTTGGAGGGCAGGTGGCCCAGAACCTTGTCCATCGGTACGAACCACTGCGGGGTGCAGCGGAAGATCACCTTGGCCTTGGAACGCCACGAATGCGGGTAGGAGTGCTTGTAGTCGGCCGAAGCCGCCAGCAGCGCGCCGGCCTCGCGCAGGTCCGAGCAGATCGGGCCGTCGGGGGCGTTGAACTTGGGGTTGATGACCGAGCCCTGGCCGCCGAGCCAGCCCCAGTCCTCGCGATACTTGCCGTCGGCCTCGACCACGAACTTGGGGCCGATGCCGTTGGCCTTGCAGAGCAGGAAGTCGTCCTCGCCATGGTCGGGCGCCATGTGGACGAGGCCGGTGCCGCTCTCGGTGGTGACGAAATCGCCCGCGAGCAGCGGACGCGGCTCGGCGAAGAAGCCGCCCAGCGCGTGCATGGGGTGACGGGCGAGGGTGCCTGCGAGTTCGGAGCCTTTGCCGTGCCACTCGTCGAGGTCGACGAGGCTCGCTCCGGGCCAGAAATTGCGCAGACGTTCGTTAAACTCGGAGCGGAGGACATTACTGTCCGCGATAAGAACCTTCCGACCTTGCAGCGCTAGCACTGTCGGATCAGCGAAGACGTCAACGCCGGGCTGCGCATCGACCGACACCCCGATCTGATACAGTCGATACTCAACCTCAGGCCCATAAGCGAGCGCCTGGTTGGTCGGGATCGTCCACGGCGTGGTCGTCCAGATCACCGCATAGGCGCCGACCAGTTCCTCGATCGGCGATTCGGTGATCTCGAAAGCCACGTCGATCTGGGTCGAGACGATGTCCTCGTACTCGACTTCGGCTTCGGCCAGCGCCGTCTTTTCGACCGGGCTCCACATCACCGGCTTGGCGCCGCGATAGAGCATGTCGTGCTCGGCGAACTTCAGCAGCTCGGTGACGATGGTGGCTTCGGCCTGGAAGTCCATGGTGAGGTAGGGCTTGTCCCAGTCACCGTTGACGCCGAGGCGCTTCAGCTGCTCGCGCTGCACGTTCACCCAGTTCTGGGCATAGGCGCGGCATTCGGCGCGGAATTCCTCTGCGGGAACCTCGTCCTTGTTCTTCTTCTTCTTGCGGTATTCTTCCTCGACCTTCCACTCGATGGGCAGGCCGTGGCAGTCCCAGCCGGGGACGTAGGGTGCGTTCTTGCCCAAGAGGGTCTGGGTGCGCACGACCATGTCCTTGAGGATGTGGTTCAGCGCGTGGCCGATGTGCATGTCGCCATTCGCGTAGGGCGGGCCGTCATGCAGCACGAACTTTTCGCGGCCCGCGCGGGCTTCGCGGGTCCTGGCGTAAATGTCCTGTTCCTGCCAGCGCGCAAGAATACCCGGCTCCTTCTGGGGGAGCCCGGCCTTCATGGGGAAATCGGTCTTCGGCAGGAAGACGGTCGCTCTGTAATCGCGCTGTTCGGTCATATGCGCTGCGCACTAGAACAAATGCGCGGCTCTTGGAAGTCCGTCGATGGCGTGTCGGCGTCAGCCGATGTGCGAAAGCAGTTCGCGGGCGCGGTCGCAGTCACGGCCCATCTGCACGACCAGCGCGTCAAGCGAATCGAACTTGGCCTCGGGACGGAGGAAGTGGTGGAAGGCCACCTCGATCTCCTGACCGTAGAGGTCGCCCGAAAAGTCGAAGAAATAGGGTTCGAGCAGTTCGATCGGCGGTTCGAAGGTCGGGCGCACGCCCATGTTGGCCGCGCCGGGCAGCACGCGCCCGTCCGGCATGCGGCCGGTCACGGCGTAGATGCCGTAGCGCGGGCGCAGGTAGTTGTTCATGTTGATGTTGGCGGTGGGGAACCCGATGGTCCGGCCCAGCTTGCCGCCGTGCTGCACCACGCCGCGCGCCGCGAAGGGGCGGGTGAGCAGGCGGGCGGCGGTTTCGCACTCGCCCAGCTTCAGCGCGTCGCGGATGCGGCTGGAGGAGATCACGCCCTTGTCGTCATGCACCGCGCCGACGGTACGGCCGATCAGCCCGAAGCGTGCGCCGACCTCGCGCAGGACCTGCGGGTTGCCGCCGCGTCCCTTGCCGAAAGTGAAGTCCTCGCCCGTGACGACGCCGACGCAGCCGAGCTGGCGGCCGAGCACCTGCTCGATCCAGTCCGCTGCTTCCATGGAGGCCATGGCGCGGTCGAAGTGGAGCACCAGCATGGCGTCGGCGCCGGCGGCCTCGAACAGGTCCTGCCGCTGGTCCAGCGTGGTTAGCCGGAAGGCGGGGGCGTCGGGCTGGAACAGGCGGACGGGGTGCGGATCGAACGTGGCGACGATCGCCGGACGGCCCAGTTCGCGCGCCCAGCGAATCGCTTCGCCGACCACGGCCTGATGGCCCTGGTGGAACCCGTCGAAATTGCCGAGCGCCAGAACGGCGCCGCGCATCGATTCGGGAATGGCTTCGCGGTTGTCGAGACGAATCATGTCAGATCAGGCCTATAGGTCCCGGACCAGGGTGACGAAAGCGTGTGCGGGAAATTCACCGGCGGCCGGATGTTCCTCGCGTGCGCTCTCCTGCCACTCGGTGTCGTTCTGTGCCATCTCTGTGTCGCCAGGGTAATCCGCGTGAATCTCGGTCAATTCGATGCGCCGGGCGAGCGGCAGGAACAGCCGGTAGATTTCCGCGCCGCCGATAACCGCCACTTCTCCCTCGCCCGCAAGGGCCAGGGCTTCGTCTAGGGAATGCGCGGTTTCCGCGCCCTCGGCGCTCCACGCCCTGTCGCGCGTCAGCACGATGTGGCGGCGGCCGGGCAGGGGGGAGGGGAAGCTGTCGAAGGTCTTGCGGCCCATGATCATGGCCTTGCCCATGGTCATGGCCTTGAATCGCCTGAGGTCGGCGGGAAGGCGCCACGGAAGCGCGCCGTCACGGCCGATCACGCCGTTCGCGGCGCGGGCATAGATAAGGAAGAGGTCCTGCGCCAAGTGCCGGTCAGTCGCGCCGGAAGGTGAGGCGGGTGACATGACCCATCTTGCGGCCGGGGCGGGCTGCGCCCTTGCCGTAGAGGTGCAGGTGGTTGGCCGGGTCGGCGAGGATTGCCGCCCAGTCATCCGCCTCGTCGCCGATCAGGTTGCGCATTTCCACGGCGTCGGCGGCAAGGCCGGTATCGCCGAGCGGCAGGCCGCAGATCGCGCGAACATGGTTTTCGAACTGGCTGGTGACCGCGCCCTCGATGGTCCAGTGCCCGGAATTGTGCACGCGCGGCGCCATCTCGTTGAAAACGGGTCCGTTTTCTGTCGCGAAGAATTCCAGCGTGAGCACGCCGACATAGTCCAGCGCCTCGGCCACCTTGGCGGCGAGCGCGCGCGCGGCGGGAACCTGTTCGAGCAGGCGCTGCGGCGCGGGCACGGTGCTGAGCGCGAGAATGCCGCTCTCGTGCACGTTATGGGCCGAATCGAAGTAGCGGATGTCGCCGTCCGCGCCGCGGCACAGGATCACCGAGAATTCCGCGAAGAAGGTGACGAAACCCTCGTAGATCAGGGGCTGGGCGGGAAGGTCGAGGCCCTCGGCATCCGCGGGGGTCATGATGCGCCACTGGCCCTTGCCGTCGTAACCGTCGCGCCGGGTCTTGAGGATCCCGGGCGCGCCGATCGCGGCTATGGCCTCGGCAAGGTCCTCTGCCGAATCCACCGGAGCGAAGGGGGCAGGGGTGCCACCCAGCCCGGTGACGAAACGCTTTTCGTTGAGCCGGTCCTGCGCGGTTTCGAGGGCGCGGGCGTGGGCCAGCAGCGGCACCTCGCAAAGCGCCGCGAGCGGGGCGACAGGCACGTTCTCGAACTCGTAAGTGACGACGGCGCAGCCCGCCGCGAAGCGGGCCATGGCTTCGGCATCGTCCCATTCGGCGCAAGTAAATTCAGCGCTGACTTCGGCGGCGATCGAATCGGCCTCGGGCGCGTAGATGTGGCTGCGGTAGCCGAGCTGGGCCGCTGCCATCGCGATCATCCGGCCGAGCTGGCCGCCGCCGAGAATGCCGATGGTTTCGCCGGGAGGGATCATATGCCTCGTATCACTTGCGTTATGTCCGTGCCCTTCGACAAGCGCAGGGCGAGCGGACCTTGGTAAGGTATGGGCTTCAAAACCCAAACCCGCGATATATTGCGGGCTCAAGCCCAGGTCCGCCCGTGCTGGGCTTGCCGTACCAGCCCAGCCGAGCGGCCGTCATCAGACCGGCTTTTCCGCCACGCTCGCCGTCTGGTCCGCGCGGAAGGTCTTGAGGCGTTCGGCCAGCGCCGGGTCCGACGTGGCGAGGATCGCGGCGGCGAGCAGGCCCGCATTGGCCGCGCCCGCCTCGCCGATCGCCAGCGTGCCCACCGGGATGCCGGCAGGCATCTGGACGATCGAGAGCAGGCTGTCCTGCCCCGAAAGCGCCTTGGACTGCACCGGCACGCCCAGCACGGGAAGATGCGTCATCGAGGCGATCATGCCGGGCAGGTGGGCGGCGCCCCCGGCTCCTGCGATCACGACCTTGAAGCCTTCGCCGTCCGCGCCCTTGGCGAAGTCGACCAGGCGATCCGGCGTGCGGTGTGCCGAGACGATGCGGGCGTCATAGGCGACACCCAGCTTGTCCAGCATGTCGGCTGCGCGCTGCATGGTCGGCCAGTCGGACTGGCTGCCCATGACGATGGCTACAGGAGTCCCCACCCCGCTCATCTCAACGCTCCGAAAGGTAATAGCGGTCGAGCACCGCGAGATCGTCTGCCAGTTCGTAGACGATCGGTTGACCGGTCGGGATTTCCAGACCGGTGATCTCGTCGTCCGAAATGCCCGAGAGGTGCTTCACCAGCGCGCGCAGGCTGTTGCCGTGGGCGGAGATCAGCACGTCGGCACCGGCCTTGAGGTGCGGCACGATCGAGCCTTCATAGTAAGGCAGGACGCGGGCGATAGTGTCCTTGAGGCTTTCGGTCTGCGGCACGTCGATCCCGGCGTAGCGCGGGTCGGTGGAGAGATCGAACTCGCTGCCGATTTCGAGGACCGGCGGCGGCGTGTCGAAGCTGCGGCGCCAGATCTTGACCTGATCGTCGCCGTGCTTTGCGGCGGTTTCGGCCTTGTTGAGGCCGGTGAGGCCGCCGTAGTGGCGCTCGTTCAGGCGCCAGTCCTTGGTCTCGGGAATCCACAGCAGGCCGGCGGCTTCGAGCGCGAAGTGCAGGGTGCGGATCGCGCGGGTCTGGAGCGAGGTGAAGGCGACGGTGGGCATAATGCCCTTTTCCTTCAGCAGCGCACCTGCGGCGCGGGCTTCTTCCTCACCCTTTTCGGTGAGGTCGACGTCCCACCAGCCGGTGAAGCGGTTCTCGAGGTTCCATTGGCTCTGGCCGTGGCGGACGAGGATCAGGCGAGGCAAGGCGTACTCCCAGGTCTCATCGGCGATCCCCTCGGGAAACGCCCGTTGGCAGACTGACTGAATGTCTGGGCGCAGCCCCTAGCTTTCCGGGGGCGATTTGGAAAGCCTGCCTGATTCGTTTTCGCTTTCCGATTCGGACAAGGGCGCGGAATCCCCTCCCGCGTTCAGTGCACGGGCCTGCTGCTTGCGGCGGCGAAGATTTTCGCGGAGCTTGGCTGCAAGCCGTTCCTCGCGGGATTGCTGGGCATTCGTCATGGTCCGGGCGTCTTTCGAAGGGCCTTCGATGGCGGGCGAAATGGCTTTCTGAAAAAGAATACGCAAGAGCCGCTTGACAATCCCCCCCGTCACGGACATTAGCCCGCCCCTGTCCTGGGTCGCCAGGACGGACGCCTCCGGAAACGGACATAAGGCGCTGCTGTAGCTCAGTGGTAGAGCGCGTCATTGGTAATGACGAGGTCGGGAGTTCAATCCTCCCCAGCAGCACCATTTCCCTCACATCGATAAATGGTTGCCCGCAGTTTGCTGCGGCCGCACGCGATCGGCTGCGGCGCGTGGCTGTGGCCAATATGCTGCACTGCGGCGATGTCATGGAAGTGCCACGCTGTCGGCACATAACTGTCATGAACGATGCCTAGAGGCGCCCCTGAATTCGTCGTCATATTCGTCGTAATACAGGGGCCTGCCCAGAATGAAGACTTCCATTCGCCTGATCGCGGGACTGCTCGCATCGGCTTCCTTCGCAACCATCGCCCATGCCGGCGAAGTTGTCGGCAGCGTCCATGATGCCTCGGGTTCTCGCCCGTTGCAGTCCGCTTCGGTCCGCATCGTCGAGCTGAACCGTTCTTCCGAAACCGACCGTACGGGCAGCTACGTGTTCGGTGACGTGCCCGCGGGCACTTACACGCTGGAAGCGCGCTACGTCGGCGCCGAAGTCACCACGCAGACCGTTTCGGTCCCGGCGACCGGCCGTATCTCCGGTGACTTCGATCTCCCGGCGATCGGCGGCGGAGACATCCTCGTCACCGGCCAGACCGCGAACCTCACCAGCGCCCTGTCGCGCCAGAAGGCCGCCGATGGCGTTGTCTCGGTGCTCACGCGCGACGCGGTGGGCCAGTTCCCCGACCAGAACGTTGCCGAATCGCTGCGCCGCCTGCCGGGCGTGAACATTCTCAACGACCAGGGCGAAGGTCGCTATGTGTCGGTCCGCGGCCTCGATCCGGATCTCAACGGCACTTCGCTCAACGGCGTGCGCATGCCCGCGCCGGAATCGGATGCCCGCTCGGTCGCTCTGGACGTGGTTTCGTCAGACACGATCGAATCGGTCGAAGTGAAGAAGTCCTTCACGCCGGACATGGACGGCGACTTCATCGGCGCGTCGGTGGAGATCAAGACCACCAGCGCCTTCGATTCGAAGAAGAACCGCTACTCGCTCAGCGCCGAAGGCAGCTGGAACGATTATTCGGGCAAGGTCACGCCGAAGGGCGCCTTCGACTTCACCCAGAAGCTGGGCGAAAACTTCGGCATCGCCGGCTCGGTCAGCTACTACAAGCGCAAGTTCGAGACCGATAACGTCGAGACCGGTGGCTGGCATGCTGACGACGATGGCAACGCCTGGGCCGAATCGGTCGAATACCGCGACTATGACGTTGAACGCACGCGCATCAACGCGGCGCTTTCGGCCGACTGGCGCGCATCGGAAACCACCAAGGCCTATATCCGCGGCAACTGGGCGCAGTTCGACGATCACGAATATCGCCGCCGCACCACGCTGGACTTCGGCGATTTCGACACGCCCAGCGCGATCACCGCGACCGGCGCGACTTTCGACGGCGCAGACGAGCGCATCACCGTGGAACGCGATCTCAAGGACCGTTTCGAACGCCAGCGCATCCGCTCGGTCGCCATCGGCAGCGATACCGACACCGGCACGCTGAAGTTCAACTGGCAGGCCAGCTATGCCAAGTCGTCCGAGAAGGAGACCTTCTCGATCGATCCGACCCGCTTCCGCGCCCGTTTCCGTGCCGGCACCGTCGTCGACATGGATTACTCGAACACATACTATCCGACCTATTCGGTGACGGAAGGCGCGGACACGTTCAACGACGCGTCCGAGTATGAATTCAACAAGATCGAATTGACCACCCTGTCGGACAGCCAGGACGAGGAATGGGCGGTAAAGGCCGATCTCGCCCGGACTTTCGCGGGTGACAACGGCGACTTCACCGTCCAGGTCGGCGGCAAGGCGCGGTGGCGCAAGAAGTCCTACGACTTCAACATGACCTATTACGAACTGGCGGACGGTGCGGACTACACCTTGGCCGACGTGCTGGGCACGCAGACCTATCGCCTGCTCGACATGGGCCCGGTCTCCAGCAAGACCGGCCCGGCCGACTTCCTGCTGGCCAACCCCGATGCCTTCGTGGTCAGCGACTACGACAGCGTGCTCAATTCGGCGGTGAGCGACTATTCGGTGCGCGAAGACATCCAGGCCGGCTATGCACTGGCGCGCTGGGACAGCTCGACGCTGCGCGTGATCGGCGGCGTGCGCATGGAGCGCACGCACAACAAGCTCAACGGCAGCCTCGTCTCCGACGACGGCGACACCGTCACCATCGATCCGGTGACCTACAAGCGCAACTACACCAACTGGCTGCCAAGCCTGACGATCCGCTACAGCCCGCAGCAGAACCTCGTGGCCCGTCTGGCCGGCTACAAGACGATCGTGCGTCCCAAGCTTTCGCAGCTTGCGCCGCGCTTTACCGTCAATGAGGACAACGAGGCCGAATTCGGCAACCCGAATCTCAAGCCCTACCAGGCTTGGAACTTCGACGCCGGCTTCGACTACTACTTCGCCAACAACGGAGCCTTCTCGGTTGGCGGGTTCTACAAGTCGATCAAGGACTACGCGGTCGATCGCCGCTTTTACGACTACACGATCGACGGCGCGACCTATGACGAAGTGCTGATGCCGGTGAACGGCGACAAGGCGGAAATCGCCGGCGTCGAAGTGAGCTACAGCCAGGTCTTCTCGATGCTGCCTTCGCCCTTCGACGGCCTGCTCACCCAGTTGAACTACACCTACACTTATGCCCGCGGCACGGTGTTCGACGGTGACGACGTGGCGCGCCGCATCTCGCTGCCGAATGCGTCGAAGAACACCTTCAACGTCGTGCTCGGCTACGAGAAGGGCCCGGTCAGCCTGCGTGCTGCCGGTACCTTCCGCGACAAGTACCTCGACGAAGTGGGCGACGACGCCGAGACGGACCGCACCGTCAACCAGCACTTCCAGCTTGACCTCTCGGCCAAGTACAAGCTGACTGACAACATCCGCCTCTTTGCCGACTGGGTGAACGTGAACAACGCCAAGTACTTCGCCTATCAGAACCTGGCGGGCGCCAAGCGCGTGCTCCAGTACGAGGAATACGGCTCGACCGTGAAGTTCGGCGCGCGGGTGACGTTCTGATGAAAGTCGATTTCACGAACATCGCCGGTATCGTGAAGCAGGGGTCGGGAGCTTTGCTCCCGGCCCTGGTGCTTTCCGGCGTGCTTTCCGCCGGCCTGCTTTCCGGTTGCGCGACCACGGGCGGCCCGGCTCCGGTCATGCTGCCCGCGGTCGACGTGCCGGCACAGGCGGAAACCCAGCCGGTCGGCACCGCGAACGTCGATGCGGCGGACGATCCGGCGATCTGGCGCAATGCGGCCGATCCCGCCGCCAGCCTGATTCTGGGAACGGACAAGAAGGCCGGGCTCTACGTTTACGGTCTCGATGGCAAGGTGCGCGATTTCGCGGCGGCCGGGGCTCTCAACAATGCCGACCTTCGCGAAGTGCGCTTTGCCGACGGTTCGAAGCGTATCCTGGTGGGGGCGAGCGATCGTACCGACCGGGCAGAACCGCGCATCGCCCTGTTCACGCTTGACGGCGGGACCGGCAAGCTCGCGGCGCTGGGGGCGGAGGCGTTCCTGCCTGCGGGTCATGCTCCGGCCGAGGCTTACGGTTTCTGCATGGGCAATGCCCTGGCGCGCGACGAACTGGCGAGGGCCTATGTCGTGCTCAAGGACGGGTCGGTGGCGGAAAGCCGATTGGTCGAACGGGAAGGGCGGATCGCCGCCGACTATGTGCGTCTGGTGAAATTCGCCACCCAGTCGGAAGGCTGCGTGGTCGACGATGCCGGCAAGGTGCTGTTCGTGGCCGAGGAGGACGTCGGCATCTGGAAGGTGCCGCTGGCCGGCGAGGCGCTCGTGGCCCAGCCCTTCGCCCGCGTGGGCGCCCAGGATGGCCTCGTCGCCGATGTCGAGGGGCTTGCCGTCGCGCGCGAGGATGGCGGCCGGGCGTGGCTCGTCGCCTCGAGCCAGGGCGACAATGCCTATGCGCTGTTCGACCTTTCCACCGGCAAGCCCGCGGGCCGGTTCCGCATCAATGGCGGCACGATCGACGGCACGAGCGATACCGATGGCATCGAAGTCATGCTGGGCGATTTCGGTCCAGCATTCCCCGAAGGCCTCATGGTCGCGCAGGACGGCAACAATGCGCCGGAAGCACAGAACTTCAAGTTGCTTTCATGGAAGTCGATTCGCACCGCACTCGGCATCGAGTGACGGGGTGAGCGGTTGGTCGCGTAAGTGTTGAGACTTGCGCGGCTGCTGCGGTAACAAGGCCGCGATGGTGAGATTTCCGAATCGCATGAACGGCACGGCCGCCGCTGCAGCAATGGCTGCGGCGGCCGTGGCGATTCCCGGTACCGCTTCGGCGGACGTGCTGGAAATCGGTTCCGGCGGCTATCAATGGGTGGCGGGCGGCCCCGCCAAACCTGCGGTGGATCCACTGGCGGCTTCTGCGGGCGAGGCTCCGATGGTCGAGTTCGCTAACGATGCTGCTGCCGCCGCGCCGGGCTCCGCGCCGACCGAGATAGATGCCACGCTGTTGCATCCGCGTTCGATCACGGAAGCTCTCGACGCTGCCGGTCCGATGCGCTGGCGCGCGCGTGTCGCCGAACTGGCGGCGAAGTATGATATCAGCCCGACCCTGCTCGAAGCGGTGGTCTGGCAGGAAAGCCGCTGGAACGAATTGGCGATGTCCCCCGTTGGCGCGCGCGGTCTGGCGCAGCTCATGCCGGGTACGGCCGCACAGATGGGCGTGAATCCCGGCGATCCGATGGCCAATCTGGAAGGCGGCGCGCGCTATTTGCGCATGCAACTCGATGCGTTCAACGGCGATATCGAAAAGGCGCTGGCGGCCTATAACGCCGGGCCGGGCCGGGTCCAGAAAGCAGGCGGGATTCCGCGCATTCGCGAAACCCAGGCCTATGTCGCCTCGATCATGGCGCGGTTGACCGATCCCGTTCGCCGATAATTTTTCGCAAAAAACCATCGAAGGAGCGGCCGGAGACGGAGCGTCTCCGGCACCGCAGCCTGTTCAGCCCAGCAGCTTCCGGGCGATGCTGCGCACTTCCTCACCCATGTCCGCCCGGTCGAGCGCGATGGCGAGAGTGGCTTCGACGAAGCCGACCTTGGAGCCGCAATCGAACCGCTGGCCGGCGAAAGTAACGGCGTGGAACGGCTGCTGGCCGATCAGCTTGGCCATCGAATCGGTGAGCTGGATTTCGCCGCCTGCCCCTTTGCCCTGGTTGGCCAGCAGGTCCATGATTTCCGGCTGAAGGATGTACCGGCCCGAGACGATCTTGTTGGAAGGCGCCTCATCGACCTTGGGCTTTTCGACCAGACCCTTGACCTCGGTGAGTGCGCCATTGCTGGCGCCGGGGGCGATGACGCCGTAGCTGGAAACTTCCTCACGCGGCACTTCCAGCACCGAGACGAGGTTGCCGCCGACTTCGTTATAAGCCTCCACCATCTGGGCCATGCAGCCCGGGGAGCCATACATCAGTTCATCGGGAAGGAAGATCGCGAAAGGTTCGTCGCCGATCACCGCGCGGGCGCACCAAACCGCATGGCCGAGGCCGAGGGGAACCTGCTGACGCACCGTAACGAGATTGCCGGGCTGGATTCGCGTCGGTTCCAGGGCATCGAGCGACTTGCCGCGCGCGGTCATCGTGGCTTCGAGTTCGTAGGCCGTGTCGAAGTGTTCGACGATTGCCGTCTTGCCGCGACCCGTAACGAAGACGAATTCCTCGATCCCCGCTTCACGCGCTTCGTCTACCGCATACTGAATCAGCGGCCGATCTACGACAGGTAGAAGCTCCTTCGGAATCGCCTTGGTGGCGGGAAGAAAGCGGGTTCCAAGGCCGGCGACCGGGAACACCGCTTTACGGACGGGCTTTTTGTACTGTGGTGCAGACATGGTTAAAGGTCTGACTCCGTTTGGTTACAATGAAGTTAAAGCCGCTTCGCAGACGCAGCGCAACAGTCTATCCAAGTTTCTCCGAGCCGTGCTTGCTGCACGGCCAAATCCCGTTAAAGAGCGGGCAATGGACAAGATCATCATCGAAGGCGGCAAGCGCCTTTCCGGCACCATTCCCGTTTCCGGTGCGAAGAACGCGGCGTTGACGCTGCTGCCTTGCGCCTTGCTCACCGAAGAGCCGCTGACGTTGCGCAATTTGCCGCGTCTGGCGGACATCGACGGGTTCCAGCATCTGATGAACCAGTTCGGCATCTCGACGATGATCGCGGGCAGCCGTCCTGAAGATTTCGGCCGTGTGATGACCTTGCAGGCGCCGCGCATTACCAGTTCGGTGGCGCCCTACGATCTGGTGCGCAAGATGCGCGCTTCGATCCTCGTGCTCGGTCCGATGCTGGCGCGCATGGGCGAGGCGACCGTTTCGCTGCCCGGCGGCTGCGCGATCGGCAATCGCCCGATCGACCTGCACCTCAAGGCGCTCGAAGCGCTGGGCGCACAGATCGAGATGGCGGCGGGCTACGTTCGCGCGATCGCGCCGGACGGCGGCCTGCCGGGCGGCCGCTATTCCTTCCCGGTGGTCTCTGTCGGCGCGACCGAGAACGCGCTGATGGCGGCCGTGCTCTGCAAGGGCAAGTCCACCCTGCACAATGCAGCGCGCGAACCGGAGATCGTTGACCTTTGCAATCTGCTCGTCGCCATGGGCGCGCAGATCGAGGGTATCGGCACGTCCGACATCACCGTTCACGGGGTGAACCGCCTGCACGGCGCGACTTACATGGTCATGCCGGATCGTATCGAGGCGGGCTCCTATGCCTGCGCGGCGGCTATCACCGGCGGCGAAGTCACGCTGAAGGGCGCCAAGATCGAGGATATGGAAGCCACCGTGCAGGCGCTGCGCGATGCGGGCGTCCATGTCGAACCGACGGCCGAGGGGCTTCACGTTGCGGCGGATGGTCCGCTCAGGCCCGTCACGCTTTCGACCGCACCCTATCCGGGCTTCGCCACCGACATGCAGGCCCAGCTCATGGCACTTCTGTGCCGGGCCGAGGGTTCGAGTGTCCTGACCGAGACGATCTTCGAGAACCGCTACATGCACGTTCCCGAACTGAACCGCATGGGCGCGCATATCGAAACCAAGGGGCGCACCGCCATCGTCCACGGCGTTCCCCGGCTCACCGGGGCCGAAGTCATGGCAACCGATCTTCGCGCCTCGATGAGCCTCGTGATCGCAGGTCTGGCGGCCGAGGGCGAAACGCAGGTCCACCGTCTGTACCATCTCGATCGCGGTTATGAACGTCTCGAGGAAAAGCTCGCTCTGGTCGGCGCACAGATCGAACGGGTCGGCGGCGAGTAAGGCAACCGTTCGCGATCATGGCGCGTTGCTCTTACTGAATACCCGAGAGGAGCAACGACCATGGGCCTGATCAAGTTGGCCGCAGCCGGCGCAGTCGGCTACGCACTTTACAAGTACGCGAACCGCGACAAGGAAGAAGCAGCTGCCGGAGGCGGTTTCGGCCACGTCCGCGATGCCGGGCCGGAAAGCATGACGACCAAGCCGCCGCGCTGGTCGAAGACGGACGAGGCGATCGACGAGAGCTTCCCGGCCAGCGATCCGCCTTCCAGCTACTGAATTCTACCTACTGAGTTTCCTGCGAGCCATCGCAGTGTACCCGAGGGGCGGGGCCGCAAGGCTTCCGCCCCTTCCCGTTTTCAGGCCGGCTCAGGTCCGCAGCGTATCGACCAGCCAGACGCGGATGGCGCTGGCCAGGCCGGGAGGCGTTTCTGCTTCCAGGCGGTCCGCATCGATCCGCGCGACCAGCGCGTTCAGCGGCACGCGCTGGCGCACGGCGATTTCCTTGAGCATGTCCCAGAACAGCGGTTCGAGACTGATCGAAGTCTTGTGCCCGGCGATCTCGATCGAGCGCTTGATCGGCGGGTGGTAAAGTTGGGTCATGGAAGAGAGCGTAGCCGGGTTGGGGAGGAGGGGAAACGTCAACATCGCGCCGGGATGGGGTCCACGCCGCCTAGCGTTTGGTGACAGCCAGTGCCGCACGGTCGAGCGCCTCACGCAGCTTCCAGGTTCGCGCCTCGAATGGGCCGGGCGTCAGTTCGTTGGTCATCAGGATCGCGACGACATCGTGAGCCGGGTCGGCGAAGAAATAGGTGTTGGCCGAGCCTGACCAGCTGCCGGCGCCCACCGGCAGTCCCCCGCGCGCTTCGGTTCCGGGGTCGCCTATCGCAAGGCCGTAGCCGAAGGGGCTGTCGAGATGTTCGCCGCCGCCCGTCCTCAGGCGAGGGGTGTACATGGCATCGACCGATTCCGGTTTGAGCAGCCGCTTGCCGTGCCACTTTCCGCGACGGGCCAGCATTTCCGCGAAATGGCGATAGTCCTCCAGCGTTCCGGCCAATGCACCGCCGCCATCGCGCAGCCGCGCGGAGTTTCGATATTCCGACGTTTCCGGCAGGTCCACCGCACGGAGGCCCTGTTCGGTCGCCAGGTAGCCGGTGACGAGACGTGGTGCCTGCGTGTCGCTGACGACGAAAGTCGTGTCCTTCATCTCCAGCGGGTCGAGGATGTTGCCTTTGAGGAAAGCATCGAGGCTTTCGCCGGAAACGCGCTCGATCACCGCGCCGAGTACCGTGGTGGAGAAACCATAACTGAAGCGCTCGCCCGGCTGGTGGAGCAGGGGGGCCTGGCCCAGGCGGGCCACGAGGTCATCCAGCGTCGCGGCGGGCGGCACTTGCGCATGGGCGCTGGCGACGGCGGTGGCGCGGCTGACGCCTTTTTCGCGATACCAGCGCTGGACCGGGGTATCGCCCATGAATTCGTAAGTGAGGCCGGAGCGGTGGAGTAGCAGGTCCTCGATAGTGACCGGACGTGTAGCGGCAATCGTGTCAGCCGTTTTGCTGCCGTCCCAGACGCGCAAGTTCGCCATTTCCGGCAGATACTTGCCGACAGGATCGGTCAGCGCGAGCTTGCTCCGTTCGGCCAGCATCATGATCCCGACCGAGGTGATCGGCTTCGACATCGAGTAGAGCCGGAAAATCGCATCGCGGGCGATCGGACGCCGGCTTTCGATATCGGCGTAGCCGCTCGAAAGCTCCACTAGCGGCTTGCCGTGCTGTTCGATCAGCACCAGCGCCTGTGGCAATTCGCCTGAGGCGACCATCGCGTCGAGTTCGCGTTGCAGTGTCTCGGCTGGAGCGGCGGCAAGCGAGGGCGCTGCGGAAAACAGCGCCGTCGCCGCAAGCAGCAGGTGCAACTGCATCGACGGGCTCAGAAAGGCCGGTCGCCGGCCACCGTCACGCGGAAGCCCGAGCGGACCTCGGGGAAGTAGTCCCATACCGCGAAGTGCTGGGTGCAGCGATTGTCCCAGAAGGCCACCGAATTCTTCTGCCAGCGAAAGCGGACGTGGAAATTGGCGTCTTTCACATGGTCGAACAGGAAATCGAGCACGGCCTTGCTCTCGGGGCCGGACAGCTCGTTGATCTTCGTGGTGTAGGACGAGTTCACGAACAGCAGCTTGCGGCCGGTGACCGGATGGGTGCGGATCACCGGGTGCGAATTGCAGGGGTAGGTCTTGGTCGAATCCGGGAAGATCGCCTTGTAGACGTGGTTGGCGTCGTGAACGGCGGTCAGCGGATCGAGGAAGGCCTTCATTGCCGGGGACAGCGCGTCATAGGCCGCATACATGCTGGCAAAGAGCGTATCGCCGCCGTCTTCGGGCAGGGTGTGGATGTGCAGGATCGAACCCATCGGCGGTTCGGCATCGGCTGAGAGGTCCGAATGCCAGTTTTCGCCCGCGACGAACTTCGAATTCTCGTCGGCATGGATCGCGACGACTTCGGGATGGTCGGGAAGCCCGGCGACGCCCGAGTGAATCGCCAACCGGCCGAAAGCGCGGCCCAGCGCCTTGTGCGCCTCGTGATCGATATCCTGATCGCGGAAGAACACGACCTGGTGCTTCATCAGCGCGTCGTGAATCTCGGCGAAGGCCTGGTTGCCGAGCGGCTGGCGCAAGTCGACCCCGAAGATTTCCGCGCCGATGCGCTTGGTCAGGGGGCGGACGTCGATCAGTTCATAACCCATTGTCGGGCTCCGGTTCTTGTCTTCTTGGGCACGCACCGGACGCGGAGTGAGGGCTCTCGCGTCCGGTGCGTTCGGTTTCATTCGGGATCGCGAACGCTGCCCTTCTCGGGAAAGATGCGGCGTTCGATGCGGCAGTGGATGCCCTGCGTGCCGTCGACCACCTGAGTCACGCCGAAGTCGGCAGCGACGCTCATCAGCGAATAGCCGTCGTTGCGCGAAAGGCCCTGATGCTCTGTGAGGAGGTGGAGCATGTCCAGCGAGGCGGACTTCATCGCCTTGTCCAGATTCTCTCCGAAGCCGTGGACGATCCAGCAATCCGGCGTTTCCAGCAGCGGCGAGGGGAAAGAGAAGTCCTTGCGCAAGATGATCTGGAACAGCACGTCGAGCGAGGATTCGATCGCGGTGCCGCTGATCTCGCCATCGCCCTGGCTGATGTGGGGGTCGCCGATCGAGAACAGGCCGCCCTTGACCTGCACCGGGTAATACATCGTCGCGCCCGCGCCGATGCGCCAGTTATCGATATTGCCGCCGTGAAGGCCGGGGGGAATCGTGCTCACCGCCTCGTTGACGGCCGGCGCGACGCCGGCGGTGCCGAGGTGCGGACGGGCCGGGATTGTGATGCCGGGTAGCGCGGTGGAGCGGTCGCATTCCGGGCAATGGGTGATGCGGCCGGGCACGACATATTTCTCGTCCACGTCATAGGCGTAGAGCGCGCTGGCAGTATTGGCGTTGGGATCGATCTTGTAGATCGTGACGCGCTCGGTCTCGCCGAACTCCTCGTAGAGATGGCCCCAGTTGGCGGCGAGGTTCGAGCCGTAGTTGAAGCGCGGGCGCATCGCCATGTAGCGCACTTCCAGCATGTCGCCCGGTTCGGCGCCCTCCACGAAGATCGGGCCGGTCATGATATGGCAACCCGGCGCACGGGTGGCGGGATCGATTTCGGTGAAGATGCGGCGGATGTCATCGTCGAACATCAGGTCCGGATCGTCGCCGGCATGGTGCGTGACGGCTTGCGCCTGGATCAGGTCGCCGCTCTTCACATAGAGCGCCGGCTTGATCTCGGGCGAGAAGTAGCCCCAGTGCACCGTTTCCGGCGTGGCCCGAAGATGGTGCAGGGCCGACGGCTGGAGAGCGGCCTCCCTGGCGGGCTCGGGCTTAAGGCTGATCAGTGCCATCGGAACTCCTGTTGGGAAGGAAATGGGGTGCGGGCGCTTATTCGGCGCCGATCAGCACGCTCGTCATGCTGAGCGACTTGTGCTGGATGAAATCGGGTTCGAAGGTTGCCGCCTCGTCCTCGTGGCGGGCGCCCAGGACGTAGAGCAGCGGCAGGAAATGGTCGGAACTCGGCACCGAGAGCCGGGCGGCATCGCCCAGTGCCTCGTAGTCGATCACGGTCTGCGGATCGTCGGAGGCGATCGCCTTGCACATCGTGGAGTTGAACTGCTCGGCCCAGGGATAGGGATCGGCGGCCGGGTTGGCCCAGTCCATCGCCGGCAGGTTGTGGACGATGTTGCCGGTTCCCATGATCAGCACGCCCTCGTCGCGCAGCGGGCGCAGCATGCGGCCGACCAGCCAGTGCTCGGCCGCGCTCTTGCCAAGATCCATGCCAAGCTGGATCACCGGAACGTCCGCTTCGGGATAGGCATGGACCAGCACAGACCAGGTGCCGTGGTCCAGCCCCCAGTTGGCGTCCATGCTCACCGGCATCGGGCTGAGCAGTTCGCGCACGCGTGTCGCCAGTTCCGGATCGCCGGGGGCGGGGTACTGCACGTCGAACAGAGCCTGCGGGAAGGCGCCGAAGTCGTGGATCGTGCGCGGCTGGGCCATGGCGGTGACGGCGGTGCCGCGCGTCTGCCAGTGGGCCGAGATGCACAGGATTGCGCGCGGCTTGCCGATGCCCTCCGCGATCTGGTTCCAGGTCCGGGTGACGGCGCTCTTTTCCAGCGCCACCATCGGGCTGCCATGTCCGAAGAAAACGATGGGAAGGCGGCTCATTGTGCGTCTGGCTCCGGGTATAGCTTCGATGCGTGCAGGCTATGGAGAAGCGGGGCGGGCGGTCTTGCGGCGGCGCGCACAAGAACTTGTCGCGCCGCCGTGGAAGCCCCTGCCTATTCGCGCGTGTAGTCCTCGGGAATCTGCGGATTCTCGCCGGCCTTGCCCCACAGCAGTATCTCGTTGCCCCAGGGATCGGCGAAGGCGTGGTTGTAGCCGTTGAATTCCTTCCAGTAATGGTTGCGCCAGAGCACCTTGCCGCCCAGCTTTTCGGCGGTGGCGAGAATGCGTTCGGGGCTGTCGTCGTCGCCGATCAGCACCCAGATGCGCGCCTTGCGGCCATCGGTGGACAAGGTGCGCGGCTCCACGCCTTCGGGATTCGGGTGCGGGCGGGCGTTGTTCGCGTCGAACACGCCGAGGTGGAGGTTGCCGATCTGGCTGTCCGACCCGTCCTTGTTCTGGAAGAAGCCGCCAGGGACCATGCGGTGGTAGATACCGTGCGGGCGCGCGTCGTTTTCCCAGCCGAAGACTTCCGCATAGAATTCGCCGGCCTTGGCGGGATCGTCGGTGGCGAAGTCGACGAAGATGAGGGTGTTGGTCATGTAGGCGTGCTCCCGTTGGTATGGAGACAGGCCTAGCCGGTAGGTTTGCGGACGCTCGCCATGCCGCGCACGAATCGTTGATTCCTCGCGCCTGCCCGGAAGCGCGGATAAAAAGGCGGCGCCCGGTACGAGACCGGACGCCGCAGACCGTCGGGAATGGGTGACGGTAAAACTCTGTAAATCAGGCGCGCAGGCGGGTGACCGGGGCAGCCAAAGGTTTCTGGGGCCCGCGGCGGCGGTCCCATTCGCGGCGATAGCGCTCCACCAGCCAGACGTTGAGCAGGCGCTGGGCCCCCTCCTGCCAGGAGTAGCGACCGCGCGGCGCGAACTTCGAGCGCAGGCCCTGCTGGACCAGCTCGTCGACGTGGAAGTCCTGGCTGACGATCTCCTCGACCGCTGTGTCGTTCATCTTCATCTTCAGCTCGAACAGCGGATCGTCCATGGCCTCGGGCACCATCAGCGTGCCGATGGTCAGGGCGTGCGACTGGGCCGAGCGCGGGTCCATGATGAGATAGAGCACGGTGTCGTTCAGCACGACCAGCGAGAGGCTGGGCGGCAGGTTCACGAAGAGGAGCCGGTTCTGCTCCTCCTCGGTAAGCTTGGGGAACACCGGGAAGACCGACTTCTGCGTGGCGTTGAAGGCGGCGTTCTTGTGAAGCGTGCCGTTGAGCCGGTAATAGCCCGCCGAATCTTCCGGCACTTCGGGGAAAGTGGCGAGCCCGCTCGGGATGAAGTCGTGCAGCGGCCCTGCGTGCAGGCGGCTGGCGTGGTAGCCGTCGTTGTTGTTCTCCAGCATGACTTTCCAGTTCCAGGGGAACACGGTGGCTTCCTCTGGACGCGGCCCGCGCAGGTTCGCGAAGTCATAGTTGGCGACGACATCCTCCAGCCCGGAAAGGCGCGGGGTCAGCGGCTCGGCTTCGGGGTCGAGGTTGATGAAGACGAAGCCGTGCCAGATCTCGTGCCGGATTTCCGGCAGGCTGGCGGCCTTCTTGTCGAAATTGCAGGTGCGGTTCATCGCCGGTGCGCCGACGAGCGTGCCGTCCAGATCGTAGGTCCAGTGATGATAGGGGCAGACGAAGGCGCGGGCATTGCCGTGACCCTCCGCCACCAGCATGGCGCGGTGCTGGCAGACCGCCGAAAGCGCCTTGACGGTGCCGTCGCGCGTTTTGGTGACGATGATCGGCTCGTCCGCGCGGGTCACGGTGAAGAAGTCACCGGGCTTTTCCAGCCACTCGGCACGGCCGACGCAGAGCCATTCGTGCTCGAACAGGGCAGCTTTCTCGAAGTGGTGGAATTCCTCGTCGGTATAGCAGGCCGGAGGCAGCGTGTCGGCTTCGAGCGTGTCCTTGATGGAACTGCCAAGGCTGTCGAAGAACTGATCGTTGAGTAGAGTCATTCCTGCCTGATCCCCGTATCGGTGAGACCGGGGAGAACGCCGTGCGTCCTCCCGCAACAGGGGGAGACTAGCGGGTGCCGCAGGGCAGGGCTTTGCACTGGGCGCAGTGACTTTTGGCAGGAATGGACACCGCTCTGCGAAGTCCGCTTCAAAAAAATGCAAAAGCCACCCGAAGCGACTACCGCGCTTCGGGTGGCGTTCACTTCCGGCGGGAACTGCTTATTCGGCCGGGACCATTCCGTCTTCGTCGATCGCGGCTGGCTGCGGGGCGGCTGGTGCGGGGCGATAGACCGGCGCACGCAGGAACAGCACCGCAACGATCGTGGCGGCAGCCAGCAGCAGGGCAAACACGAGGATGGCCAGCGAATAGCCGCCGGTCACGTCGGCGATCCGGCCGGCACCGATCGGGCCGAGGACCGCAAGGGTCGTTGCCGTGGTGGCCATGGCGGTCATATCGCCGGCGATGCCGGCGCCGAAGTAGCGCAGGAGGAGGATATGGGCCGAGAGCCAGGCCATGCCCCAGCCCAGTCCGAACAGCGTGGCGGCTGCCGTGGCGACAAGCACCATCGAGGCGGACCACAGCAATGCCATGGCCAGGGCCTGCAGGGCGAGTCCCGCTACAAGAATGCGGCGCGGGTCGATGCGTTCGCACAGGGTGCCGGTCAGCCCCTTGGCGCCGGTGCCGGCAAAGGCCAGCAGGCTCATGGCGATCGCGCCGGGCGCGGCGCCTTCGCCGAGGTTGGCGATGTGAGCCACGAGAATGGAGTGCGCCGAAGTGACCGCCGTCTGCACCACCGTCATGATGAGGGCGAGAATCAGGAAGCTCGGGGTCATCAGCGCCTGCTTCACGGTCCACACGCTGTTCTGCGCCGGGGCGGCCTGCTCATGGCCCGCGCCCTTGACCTGCTCGACGCTTTCCACCTTCACCGCGTCGCGGATGCAGGCGAGGCAGATCAGGCCGAGGATGAGGGCGCTTACGGACATGACCAGCCAGTGCAGGCGCCAGTCGCCGGTCAGGCCGACGATGCCGCCGACGATCAGGGGGCCGACGATGCCGCCTGCCGCGCCGGTCATGAAGTAGAAGCCGATCATCCGCGAGGAGGTGCGCGGGAACCATGTCGCCAGCAGGTAGACGGCGGGCGAGGGAGCGACGAGCGAGAAGCCGATGCCCATCAGCGTGGTGGCCACGAAGAACAGCGTCAGGTGCTCGATCTGCGAAGCGATGAAGAACCCGGCGGCAAGGGTGAGGCAGCCCGCAAACATCGTCAGCCGGGTGCCGATGGATTTCATCAGCAGCGGCGGCAGCGGGCTGGCGAGACCACAGGCGAGCCCGAGCAGCGAGAAGCTGAGCCCCGCGGCCGCCTTCGACCAGCCGAGCTGCGCCACCATCGTATAGAGCACATAGCCGAGAGAGGTGAAGGTCGTCGCCGTCACGAAGAAGAACCCCAGCGAGGCGGCGAACATGACGAGGGCACTGCGCGGCATTGCTACTCCTGCGGGCTCCGTCCGGATGGAATCGCCGGACTGACACGCCGTGCAGGCTCTCATGCTGCGGCTGCACACTCTTGATGACCTGCGCCTAGATAGTTGATCGAGGCTGCGGAACAAGGATCGGCGGCACTTTGTCCGAAAAGGAAAGGGCGCGGAGACCGAAGCCTCCGCGCCCTTTGCCGTTCCCGCGACCCTTTCGGGCCGGATCAGAACTTGTAGCCGACCGAAAGGATCACCTGACGCGGCGGAATGAAGGTCTCCATCACCTGGGCGCTGCCGTAGGGGTCGGAGAAGCGCGAGTTCACGCCGTTCTTATCGAAGAGATTGACGACGCGCAGGGTGACGTTGGTGTTGGTGTCCTGGGGTTCGTACTTCAGCATCAGGTTGACCTGCGTGTACGAGGGCGTGATGTCGACATCGCCTTCGTTGAACAGGCGGTACTGGTACTTGCCCCGGTAGATCAGCTGGGCACGGGCGGTCAGTTCGCCCGGACCGACCTGACCGTTCCAGGTCGCGGCCACATTGCCCTGCCAGCGCGGCAGCTTGGGGATGCGGTTACCCTTGATATCCTCCCGCGCGGCATCGCGTGCCGCCACGGCGGCGGCGAAGTTGGTCCAGAACAGGTAGTCGGGATAGCCCGCCGCGTTCTGGGCATTGGCGGCGTTGGTCGGATCGAGCGCGAGGTAGTGCGACGTGAATTCGCCCTCCAGATAGGACATCGAGGCGTCGAAGCGCAGTCCTTCGGTGGGAATGTAGGAGCCTTCGAGTTCGAGGCCGTAGACACGCGCCTTGGGGGCGTTGCTGATGCCCTCGCCGTAAAGGATCGGGTCTTCCTCCAGGAACTGCATGTTGCGATAGTTGTAGAGGAAGGCCGAACCGTTGATCTGGAGCGTATCGCCCAGGAACCGGTTCTTGGTGCCGATCTCGAACGAGTCGACGGTTTCCTGCTTGTAGGTCGGCAGGATCGAGTAGCTGTTGCCTGCGGAAGCGGAAGAGTTGATGCCCCCCGGCTTGAAGCCGCGCGTCCAGCTTGCATAGACCATGTTGTTTGGCGTGATCTGGTAATCCAGCGCGACCTTGCCGGTCCATGCATCGCCCTTGCGGCCTCCCGTGGAGGAAGGCTGGAGATAGGCGCCCGAGGTCTGGCTGGAAGTGCCGCCGGACATGCTGTCGAACATGCCGGTGGCCTTGTCGTGGTTGTATCGCACGCCGGCGGTCAGCTTGAGCTGGCTGGTGAGATCGTAGGTGCCCTGTGCGAAGAAGGCGTAAAGATCGCGCTTGATCGAGGACAGCTCGGCATAAGTCAGGTTTTCGATCGCGGGATCGTTCCAGGCCGTGCTGGTGGGCAGCGCCGGGGAAAGGATGTCGCCGGTCGAACCGCGGTATTCGTTGATGTACTGGCTGTTCTTGGAGTGCAGGTAGACCCCGCCGAGAACCCAGTTGAACGGGCCGCTGCCGTTGGAGGTCAGGTTGAGCTCCTGGCTCCAGCTCTTGGTGTCCGATTCCCACAGCGGCACATGGTCGTAGGCCACGCCGGTGAAGCTGATCGGGTTGTAGGTGTTCTGGAAGAACGTTTCGGTGTCGAGGCCGTCCGAATCCCACGCCTGTTCGGAATGGAGCTTCTGGTAGCCGGTGATCGACTTGATCGTGGCGAACGGCGTCTCCCACTTCACCACGCCGGTATAGAGCTGCGTCTTGACCTTGGAGCGCCCCGGATAGTCCTGCGTCAGTACGCGCGGATCGGTTTCGGGATCGAGGATGTTCTTCTGGGCGGGGCCGTTGGTCTCGCTGTTGAACTGCACCGTGTTCAGCACGACCGAGAAGTTCGAGGCAGGCTGCCACTTGGCGCCGAGACGCCAGCCGGTCTCGTCCTGATCGTCGAGGTCGTACTTTTCTACACCGGGCACCTTGGTGGCATAGGCGTAGCCGTCATGCTTGGTGTACTGGAAGGCGCCGCGCACCGCGAGGGTGCTGGACAGGGGCACGTTCACCGCGCCCGAGCCCTCCATGTAGTTGTAGTTGCCGATCCCGGCGTTGAGATTGCCGCTCAGGCTCTCGGTGCTCGGCTCGATCGATACGACGTTGATGGTGCCGCCGGTCGATCCCTGTCCGAACAGGGTGCCCTGTGGACCGCGCAGTACCTCGACTTGCGCCACGTCGATGAAGGCCGCGCTCGCGGCGATCGAGTTGAAGATGTAGACGCCGTCGATGTGATAGGAGACACCCGGCTGGGTGTTGGTGTTCTCGGGCGTTTCCGAACCGATGCCGCGGATCGAGATGATGCGCTCGCCGCCGCCGCTGCGGGCGACCACGAGACCGGGAACCGTACCGTTGAGGCCGGTAATGTCGTTGATGTTCGAGGCCTTGAGCGTTTCGGCGGTGATGGCGCTGACCGAAAGCGGCGCCTGTTGCAGGCTGACGTCGCGGCGCTCGGCAGTGACGACGATATCGGTAAGGCCTTCGGACGGCGCGGCGGCAGCGGTGGCTGCTGCTGCTGCGGCTTCCTCGGCGTGCGCGCTGCCCGATGCGAACGCGAGGAGAGAAACGCTCGAGGCGAGCGCGTAGGCGATTCGTGACTTGCTGATCATGGTAGCTCCCCGAACAAAGTCAGACCGATTCCCGGTTTTGCGGCTCGTGCTTGTGCTTGTGGCCGCTTGTCGGAAAATCTGGCGCGGGGAACGGACGCGGTCTTGTGCATTTGCGAATAAGTACTTGACCGTTGAAACCTGCGACGGAGGGCGAAGTTAGTACGAATCGCCGGTTTTCCAAGGCTTGTACGGGTTAACGAACAGGAGTTTTCCCGCAGCCCGCTTTCTTGCAATGCAAAATCGGCGGGGCATGGCGTCTTGCGTCAAGCTGCCGGGTGGTCTGGCGACAAGACCGGGCGCCGGAGGCATGGCAATGGCGGGATGAGTTCGAAGGTCGGCGGCGCAGGCTTTGATCACGCCGCCCCTCAGGGAGAAGCATGGCCATGACCACCGGCATCGCAGAAAGGCTCGCCACCCGTCCGCTCGGTTTGACGGGCATGGAGATCAGCCGCGTCGGATTTGGCGCCTGGGCCATCGGCGGGCCGGACTGGGCGGTCGGCTGGGGCGCGCAGGACGATGCAGATTCGATCCGTGCCATCCGCCATGCCGTGTCACGCGGAGTGAACTGGATCGACACGGCGGCGATCTACGGCCTTGGCCACTCCGAGGAGGTGGTCGCGCGCGCCCTTGCGGAGATGCCCGTTCACGAACGGCCCTATGTCTTCACCAAGTGCGGGCAGGTCTGGGATCCGAACGACCGCAATTCCAAGATTCGCGTCGGCCGCAAGGCGTCGATCGTGCAGGAGGCCGAGGATTCACTGCGGCGCCTGCGCGTGGAGCGGATCGACCTGCTGCAGATGCATTGGCCGGCAGAGGACGGCTCGGCGCTGGACGAATACTGGGGCGCCTTGCTGGAACTGAAGGCGGCGGGGAAGGTGAGGGCGGTCGGCCTGTCCAATCATGATGCCGGGCAACTGGCCGAGGCTGAGGGCATGGGCCATGTCGACACCCTTCAGCCGCCGCTTTCGGCGTTGAAGCGCGGTGCGATGGAACGGGACCTGCCATGGTGTCTTGCCCGGGATACCGGGGTGATCGTCTATAGCCCGATGCAGTCGGGCCTGCTTTCCGGGGCCTTCTCGGCCGAGCGCGCGGCGGCGCTTGCCGCGGATGACTGGCGTAGCCGCCATCCTGACTTCACCGGGGAAAATCTTGTTCGCAACCTGGCCGTGGCAGCGGCGATGAAGCCGGTGGCAGAGCGGCACGGGGTGTCGCAGGCTGCGGTGGCGGTTGCCTGGGTGCTGGCTGTTCCGGGCGTGACGGGGGCCATCGTCGGCGCGCGCAGCCCGGCGCAAGTGGACGGCTGGGTGGCCGCGGCCGGTCTAGTGCTGAGCGATGAGGACTTGGCCGGAATTGCCGCCGCCATTCGCGATTCCGGTTCGGGCTCCGGTCCCGTTCCCGGCTGATTTCCTTCTTTCCCTCGATCAGGACTCTCCATGAATCGCCTGCTTTCGCGCCTGAGCATCGACCCTTATCTTCTCCTGCTGGTCTCGACGGTGGGGCTGGCCTCGGTGCTTCCGGCGCGCGGGGTCTGGGCGGATGTGGCGGGCGGGGTGGCCGATGCGGGGATCGCGCTGCTGTTCTTCCTGCACGGCGCCAAGCTCTCTCGCGAGGCTATCCTCGACGGGGCGCGGGCGTGGAAGCTGCATCTGACGGTGGCCTGCCTGACTTTCGTGCTGTTCCCGCTGATCGGCCTTGGCGTGAGTGCCATTCCGGGCCTCGAACCCTCGCTGGCAACCGGGGTGCTGTTCCTGACCCTGCTGCCCTCGACGGTGCAGAGTTCGATCGCCTTCACCGCGATTGCGGGCGGCAATGTGGCGGCGGCGGTGTGCAGCGCCTCGTTCTCGAACCTTGCGGGCATTTTCCTGACCCCGGTGCTCACCGCGCTGCTCATCACCGGCAAGGCGCAGGGCTTCTCGACCGATCCGATCGTCACGATTTCGCTCCAGCTGCTGCTGCCGTTCGTGGCGGGGCACCTGCTGCGGCCGTGGATCGGGGGCTTCGTCCAACGGCACAAGAAGCTGCTGGGCTATACGGATCGCGGTTCGATCCTGCTGGTGGTCTATACCGCGTTCGGGGCCGCCGTGCTCGAGGGACTGTGGCAGAAGGTGACGCTTTCCGAACTGGCGCTCATCGCGGCGCTTTCGCTTGGGATTCTGGCGCTCGTGATGGTGCTGGGAAATGTGCTGGGCAGGCTGCTGGGCTTCAATCACGAAGACCGCATCGTCATCCTGTTCTGCGGCTCGAAAAAGAGCCTGGCGACCGGCGTGCCGCTGGCAGGCGTGCTGTTTCCCGCCGCGCAGGTGGGCGCGATCATCCTGCCGCTGATGTTCTTCCACCAGATCCAGCTCATGGTCTGCGCCGTTCTCGCCCGAAGGCTCGCCGCCAAGGCCGAAGAGCGGAAGGGCGACGGGGCGCTTTCTCCGGGGTGAATCAGGCTGCCACCGCCAGTTCCGCTCCACTGTGGAAGCGAGCCCGATAGTCGCCGGGAGTCAGGCCAAGTATCCGGCTGAACACGCGGCGAAACGCGGTGGCGTCCTCATAGCCCACCGACCAGGCGATCTGGTCGATCGAGCGCCGGGTGAATTCCAGCAGTTCGCGCGCCTTGCCGATGCGCAAGTGCTGGACGTGTTCGGTGGGCTTCATCCCGGTCGCGCTCTTGAACCGGCGCTGGAGCGTGCGTTCCTCAAGCCCGGCCATATCCGCCATTTCGGCCACGCTGGCCGGTCGGCCGCCGCGTGACTGCAACCAGTGCTGCACCTTCAGGATCGCCTCGTCGCCATGCGTGAGTTTCGGCGCGAAGCTGGAATAGTGCCGCTGTTCGCGCCCGGCGGGATCGACGAGCAGGAACTTCGCGGTTTCGATCATGACGGTCGGGCCAAGCAGGCGGTCAACCAGCCGCACGCCCAGATCGGTCCAGGCCATGAGTCCGCCTCCGGTGATGATGTCACCGTCCTCGATCACGATCTTGTCAGGTTCTACGAGAACCTTGGGAAACCGCTCCCGGAAGTCCTGCGCGAAAAGCCAGTGCGTGGTTGCCGGACGGCCGTCGAGAAGCCCGGTTGCGGCGAGGATGAAGGCGCCGCCGCAGCTGGAGGCCAGCGTGGCGCCGCGTGCATGGTGCTCGCGCAGCCATCGGGCATAAGGGGCGGCTTCTTCCAGGCCGGCAGGTCCGGAAAGGCGGCCGGGGACTATCAGCACCGAAGGTTCTCCCGGCCGGTCCGCCGCGGTGTCGTGGCATCGCGCGAACTGGCCCTCTTCGCTGCGCATCCAGTGACTGACGCGAAGGGCCGGCCCGCCGCGCCCGGTGGAGAAGTGGGAAGCTATGGCGAAGAGGTCCGTAATTCCATGGATCATCGCCATCTGGCAGCCGTGGTAGAGTAAGAGGCCAACTTCCAGTTCAGGCCGCGAAGTCGGTTTCATCGTCGCGAACATCCTTTGTCGGTTTTGGCCTGCTCAATGTCGCAAGCGCCGCGCCCCGAACGGGACGGCAAAGCCTATCTCCAATCGTGCCCGGCGCAAAGACACCGACCCCGAAAGCAATAGAAGCCCAGGAGAAGTACGATGAGCAAGAACACCTACCTCGTTACCGGCGCTTCCGATGGCATCGGCGCGCTCTATGCCGACCGTCTGGCCCGTCGCGGGCATGACCTGATCCTCGTCGCTCGCCGCAAGGACAGGCTGGCCGATCTCGCCGCGCGGCTCGAGGCGGAAACCGGCGTCGCGGTGGAAGTGATCGCTGCCGATCTCGCGGTGGCCGAGGATCTGTTGCACGTGGAACAGCGGCTGCGCGCCGACGATGCGATCGTGGGCCTCGTCAATAATGCGGGCATCGCCAACGAAGGCTCGATCGTCGAAGCCGACCCCGACTATCTTTCGGGCATGATCGACCTCAACATCCGCGCCGTAACCCGCCTTTCGGCGGCGATCGCGCCCCGGTTGGCTGCTGCGGGAGAGGGGACCATCGTCAACATCACTTCCGTCACGGCGCTGATGCCGGATGCCTTCACGGCGGTCTATCCCGCCACGAAGGCCTATGTGCTGGCATTTAGCGAAGCGCTCGCCGCCGAACTCGGCCCCAAGGGCGTTCGCGTCCAGGCGGTTCTGCCGGGGATCACTCGCACCGCGATCTGGACCGATGAGAAGATGGCGACGCTTCCCGCGCACATGGTCATGGAAGCGCAAGACATGGTCGATGCCGCGCTCGCCGGTCTCGACATGGGAGAAGCGGTGACCATCCCGGCGCTGCCCGACATGGCGCAGTATGAAGCCTATCTGGCGGCGCGCCTCGCGATGCGTCCCAACCTTTCGCTTTCAACACCCGCGCTGCGCTACGGCGCGGTGGCGGCCAACTGAGGGAGCGTGTCATGATCCTTGGTCTCGATATCGCCCAGTTCACCGCACTCCATGTCGCGATCAGCTTGGTAGCGATCGCGACCGGGATCGTGGTCATGCTGGCCTTCGCATCGGGCCGCGTGAGAGTGCGGTTCCTCACAGGGCTCTTTCTCGTCACTACGGCGGCGACGACGCTCACCGGTTTCCTGTTTCCGATCCGCGCGATTACGCCGGCGCTCATTACCGGAATCGTCTCGACCCCGGTTCTCGCAGTCGCCTTCATTGCGGTCTACCGTTACGGGCTGAAGGGCCGCGCGAGGGCTATTTATGCTGTGAGCGCGAGCCTGGCGCTTTACCTCAACCTGCTGGCCTTCGTGACACAGGCCTTCCTGAAAGTGCCGTCGCTTCATGCTCTCGCTCCCCAAGGGACCGAGACTCCATTTCTCGCGGCACAACTCGCGACGCTCGCCGCCATGATCGCACTGGGCACCCGTACTTTCTCGGTCGCCCGCCGGACAGCCGCCTGACCCCTGTTTCGACACCTGCCTCCGCCTGAACCGGCCTCCGGCGGAGGCGCCATTTTGCCTTGCCAACCAAAAAGGCTGACAATCTGTGAAATCACGGCTTAACGGCCTTGCCATCGGCTCTTGCGCTGCTGCATGACGGGAACGTGCTTTCGCAGAAAACCCGATACGCCATCCGCGCCATGCAGCATCTTGCCGACAACTACGGGCAAGGTCCGATTCAACTCGCGCAGATCGCCGAAGCACAGAACATTCCCGCCAAATTCCTGACGACGATCCTGTCCGAACTGACCCGGTTCGGCATTGTCGATTCCCAGCGAGGCAAGGATGGCGGCTACCGGCTTGCGGTCTCCCCGATCGACATCACTTATGGCGATCTCATTCGCCTGATGCGCGGATCGCTCGCACTCGTGCCCTGCGCCAGTCGTTTCGCGCACGAAAAGTGCAAGAATTGCCTTGAAGAAGGTGAATGTCGCACTCGTGCCTTGATGCTGGAAGTGCGTGATCGCACCGCTGAACTGCTTGACGGCGTGCGTCTTTCTGACCGGATCGACCCCGTTCCCGCGCAGATCGACGAAGACGTCTAAGCGCGGAAGCGCCGCCCCGCGCGGCAAGTAAGTATCCATTTTATTTATATTTTTCGCGAAGCGATGCCGTCCGGATAGCCGGGCGGTCGATGGCTGCGATCCCTATTTGCCATCCTGTTCAAAGGGGGGAGCCATTCATCGCTTCGGCGTAAATAGATTTTGCTTTGGCGTGAAAACGAGAAACTTTCGGGTAGGCGTATTGTCAACTTATTAAGTTGAGAATACGAGTGCGGACGGCGGCAGGATAAAGCCGCGCTCGGAGGAAGATTCGCAATGTCTCAACCGTCATCGGACAACCAGCGATCGGGACTGCACCTCTCCAGGGATTCAGAGGGCACAAATCCCAAGGCGGCACCTCTTCAGGTAGTCGCCGATGCCCTGGATCAGATGCGCTACGGCGTCATCCAACTGACAGTCCACGATGGAAAGCTCGTTCAGCTGGACATCACTGAACGGCGGCGCTTCGCCTCGTAGGCGTGCGCTTCACCGGAACCTGACAGCCTGCCGCGCAGACCGGACCGCCGGATGTGAGGCCCTTCGAAAAACATAAGGGGGACTTCATGAGAAAGTTTATTCGCGGGCCGCTTCCGGCCCCGCTTCCACTCGCTTGCCTATCGTTCACGCTCATGCTGGCCGCGACGCCCGCATTGGCCGAGGAAGCCGCGGAACCGGTGGCGACGACGACATCGGTCAATGCCGACGGCACCGAAGAGGGACCGCCGACCTCGGTGGGCACGGGCGCCCACGATCGCGGTGGTGAGATCCTCGTGACGGCACGTCGCCGTCAGGAATCGAGCCAGGAAGTGCCTTTGGCGATCTCCGTGGTGGGCGGCGAGCATATCGACTCCACCGGCTCGTTCAACGTCGGCCGCCTCCAGCAGCTCACGCCTACACTGCAGTTCTATTCCTCGAACCCGCGCAACACGGCGGTCAACATTCGCGGTCTCGGAGTGCCGTTCGGCCTTACCAATGACGGTATCGAACAGGGCGTCGGTATCTACATCGACGACGTCTACAACTCGCGCGTCGCCTCGGCCACGTTCGATTTCCTCGACGTCGCCCAGATCGAAGTGCTGCGCGGACCGCAAGGCACGCTCTACGGCAAGAACACCACGGCCGGCGCGATCAACATCACGACGAACCAGCCCACCTTCGACTTCGAAGGCAAGGCCGAAGTCTCGATCGGCAACTACAACTTCAAGCAGGCCAAGGCCGCTGTTTCCGGCCCGCTGACAGACAAGCTGGCGGCACGCATTGCCATCTCCTCGACTGACCGTCGCGGCACGATCTACAATGTGACGACCAACCAGTGGATTCAGAGCCAGGACAACCTCGGCCTGCGCGGCCAGTTGCTCTGGAAGCCGACCGACACGCTGGCGATCACGCTTGCAGGGGATTTCAGCACGCAGGATGCGAACTGCTGCGGTTCGGTCTACGTCCGCACCGGTACGACCCAGCGTGCGCTCAACCGCCAGTTCGCCGCGCTTGCCGCAGCGCAGGGCTATGCACCGCCCAGCACCGATCCTTTCGACCGTCTTACCGATCTCGACACGCCGCTGAAGGCGAAGAACAAGATCGGCGGCGCTTCGCTGCGCGTGAAGTGGAATCTCGGCGCGGGCGAACTGACCTCGGTCACCGCCTGGCGTTTCTGGGACTGGGATCCGTCCAACGACCGTGACTTCACCGGCCTGCCGATCGTCTCCCTGTCGCAGAACCCCTCGCAGCAGGACCAGTATACGCAGGAACTGCGCTACAACTACAGCAGTGACAAGATCGACTTCGTCGTCGGTGCCTTCGGCTTCTACCAGCGCATCGATACGCAGGGCACCGAAGCGCAAGGCGCCGCCGCCAGCCGCTGGAGCATCAATCCGGGCAACGACTCCGTCGTCCCGCCGGGCTCATCGGGCTGCGGCCCCACGACGTCGAACCAGCTCGCCTGCGATCCTTCGGTGCTGAACGGCCTGGTTGCCTACAACACGCAGTATCTCAAGAACACCAGCGCTGCGCTGTTTGGCCAGTTGAGCTGGCATCTCACGCCGGAACTGACGCTCCAGCCCGGCGTGCGCCTGAACTATGACAAGAAGGAAGGCTACTACCAGCGCCGCGTCTTCGATGGGCAGGGCAATGAACTGCTGCTCGGTCAGGCGTCCTATACGCCGCGCCAGACCGCGCAGTTGGCGATCTACACCCCGCAGGAAATCTCGCCCGAATTCAGCGACTGGAACTTCAGCTACGATTTCAACGCAAGCTACAAGATCACGCCGGACGTGCTGTTCTATGCAACTTACGCAAAGAGCTTCAAGTCGGGCGGTATCAACCAGAACGGCGTGCCGGTCGACCTTCAGAACAACCCGATTCTCGCCTCGGCCACGGTGAAGCCGGAATCGGTTCATAACTACGAGGCCGGCATCAAGACCCAGTTCTGGGACCGCCGGGCCACTCTGAACCTTTCGATCTTCCGTACCGACATCGGCAATTATCAGGCCAACGTTACCAACGGCCAGTATGGCGTGCTGCGTGGCTATCTCGCCAATGCGCAGAAGGTTCGCTCGCAGGGCGTCGAGTGGGACTTCTCGGTCCGTCCGAGCGAGCGTTTCAACGCCTACGTCAACGGCGCCTATACCGACGCGACCTATCGCAAGTTCACTGATGCGCCGTGCCCGCCGGAACTTTCGGGCGGTACGGCTGTCATCACCGGCCAGACGCCGGGCGCCGCCGGCGTGCCGAACTCGCTCAGCCCCCAGAACTGCGACATTTCGGGCCAACGCCTGCCTGGTGTTTCGAAGTGGTCGTTCTCGTTCGGCGCGGAGATCAACAACCCGGTCTCCCTGCTTGGGAAGGAGGGCGAAGTCTACTTCGGCTACGACGGCAGCTATCGTTCGAACTTCTCGTCGAATCCGTCTCCTTCGGCCTACACCTGGATCGATGGGTACAGCCTTTCGAACTTCCGTCTCGGCTTCCGGGCTGACAGCGGCTTCGATATCTACGGCTGGGTTCGCAATGCTTTCGACCAGAACTACTTCGACCAGCTCTTCGTCGGTCCCGGCAACACCGGCCTGATCGCGGGGCTTCCCGGTGATCCGCGTACCTGGGGCATGACCGTCCGGTACAGCTTCTGATCTCCGTCATTCACGGAACAGGGAGGACAACCTCATGTTCGATCTTGGATTAAGCCTGGGCGATATCCTGCCCTTCGTGGTCGTCGGGTTCGCCGCGCAAGTCATCGACGGCGCCTTGGGCATGGCTTTCGGTGTGATTTCCCAGACGATGCTGGTCAGCGTCCTGGGAGTCGCGCCGGCGGCGGCTTCGGCCAGTACGCATCTCGTGGAGATATTCACGACGGGTGCTTCCGGCGCGAGTCACATCGTTCACCGCAACGTCGATTGGGGGCTGTTCAAGCGGCTGGTTCCCTTCGGCGTGGCGGGGGGCGTACTCGGAGCCTACTTCCTGTCCAACATTGATGCCTCGGTCGCGAGGCCCTACATCATGCTCTATCTCACGGGCATCGGCTTCTATCTGCTGGTCAAGGCGATCCGCATGTCGAAGCCGCGTTTCGAGGACCCCCGGATGACCCGCCCGCTGGCGCTCACCGGCGGCTTCCTCGATGCGGCCGGTGGAGGGGGCTGGGGCCCCGTCGTCACTTCGAACCTGCTGATACAGGGCGGAGATCCGGCCAAGGTGATTGGCACGGTGAACACGGCGGAGTTCCTTTTGTCCCTCTCGATCTCCATCTCCTTTATCGGCGCGCTGGGGTTCAGTGCCTTCAGCGGGGTGACGATCGGGATGATCATAGGGGGCGTGATCGCAGCGCCGTTCGGCGCGCTGTTGGCCAAGCGGGTTCCGCCGCGAACTTTGCTGTTCGCAGTCTCGCTCGTTCTGATTGCCTCCAGCGTTTTCAGTATTGCGAAGGCATGGAACCTGATTCCCGGCCTTTGAGGCGCTGATCGGGA